>NZ_JACVAD010000004.1:0-505008 GCF_014851665.1 Achromobacter sp. ACM03
GGGCGACAACGTGGCCATGACGGTCAAGCTGCTGGCCCCCATCGCCATGGAAGAAGGCCTGCGTTTCGCCATCCGTGAAGGCGGTCGTACCGTCGGCGCCGGCGTCGTCGCCAAGATCCTGAAGTAATTCGGATCACTTAAGCAGCACACAACCAGCGAGGGCGGCCTCGTCGCCTTCGCCTCTCGTTCTTTAGGAAACGCCATGAAAAACCAAAAGATCCGTATCCGCTTGAAAGCCTTCGATTACAAGCTGATCGATCAATCGGCCGCTGAAATCGTCGATACCGCCAAGCGTACCGGCGCAGTTGTCCGCGGTCCGGTGCCGCTGCCCACGCGTATCCGTCGCTACGACGTCCTGCGCTCGCCGCACGTCAACAAGACGTCGCGCGACCAGTTCGAAATCCGTACGCACCAGCGCCTGATGGACATCGTTGATCCCACCGACAAGACCGTTGACGCTCTGATGCGTCTGGACCTGCCGGCCGGCGTCGACGTCGAAATCGCGCTGCAATAATAAAGCGCTTCGTGCCTGCTACCTTCGCCGGCAGGCACGAAATAAAAATGGCCGCATCCCTCGGGAGTGCGGCCATTTTGTTTTGGAACCGCTGAGCGCGACGCCCGGTTCCGGGCGGGCAGGGCGCCCAAACGTTTCCTTCCGGATTTTGTTAGCAGGCGCTCACTACCGGATTCAGCCCCAGCCAACGCCGCCAAGGCGGTCTGCTTATGCTGGCTGTGGTGAATTTGCCCTTTGCAGTGGCGCCGAAGCGCGCTAAGTGCTTGTGTCCACTGGAAAAAACGTGCTAATATGCGAAGCTTGCCATTTTGTGGCAAGAGCAACTATGGGAAAAAGAAAGGCGGCCCCCGCCGGAATTCGTACCAGGTTGAACATAGTCGTAGGGCAAAGGCCGTTACCTTTTGCCTGATTAGCCCCGACCAATCGCAGTCGGGAATGGAGAAAACGATGTCGAATTCGACACCCACGCCCGCCGCTCACCGGCTGGGGCTGGTGGGTCGCAAGGTCGGCATGACCCGCATTTTTACCGAGGAAGGTGAATCCATCCCGGTGACCGTGCTGGACGTGTCGAACAACCGCGTGACCCAAGTTAAGTCGCTGGAAACCGACGGCTACGCCGCGATCCAAGTGGCTTATGGCACTCGTCGTGCCTCGCGTGTGGCTCAGCCGCAAACGGGCCACTACGCCAAAGCCGGCGCTGAAGCCGGTAGCATCCTCAAAGAATTCCGCCTTGATCCCGCTCGCGCCGCTGAATTTGCGGCCGGTTCCGTGATCGCCGTGGAATCGGTGTTCGAAGCCGGCCAACAGGTCGACGTCACGGGCACCACCATTGGTAAAGGCTTCGCCGGTACCATCAAGCGTCACAACTTCGGTTCGCAGCGCGCGTCGCACGGTAACTCCCGTTCGCACCGCGTCCCGGGCTCGATTGGTCAAGCTCAAGATCCGGGCCGTATTTTCCCGGGTAAGCGCATGGCCGGTCACCTGGGTGATGTCACCCGCACCGTTCAAAACCTCGACGTCGTTCGCGTTGACGTTGAGCGCGGCCTGCTGCTGGTCAAGGGCGCTGTCCCCGGCCACGCTGGCGCCGACATCGTCGTGCGCCCGGCCATCAAGGCCCCGGCCAAGAAGGGAGCGTAAGTAAATGGATCTCAAGCTCCTGAACGACCAAGGTCAGGCCGCTGCTACGTTCAGCGCACCGGACACCATCTTCGGCCGTGACTTCAACGAAGCGCTGATTCATCAGATCGTGGTGGCTTTCCAAGCCAACGCCCGTTCGGGTAACCGCGCTCAGAAGGATCGCACTGAAGTCAAGCACTCGACCAAGAAGCCCTGGCGCCAGAAGGGTACCGGCCGCGCTCGCGCCGGTATGACTTCGTCGCCGCTGTGGCGTGGCGGTGGTCGGATTTTCCCGAACTCGCCCGAAGAGAACTTCAGCCAGAAGGTCAACAAGAAGATGTACCGCGCCGGGATCCGTTCGATCCTGTCGCAGCTCGCTCGCGAAGACCGCATCGCCGTCGTCGAATCGTTTGATCTGGCATCGCCCAAGACCAAGGACGCAGCTGCCAAGCTGAAGAGCCTGGGCCTGGACTCGGTCCTGATCATCACCGACAGCGTTGATGAAAATGTTTACCTCGCCACCCGCAACCTGCCGCACGTTGCTGTTGTCGAGCCCCGTTATGCCGATCCGTTGTCGCTGGTCCACTACAAGAAAGTGCTGATCACCAAGCCGGCCATCGCTCAACTCGAGGAGATGCTGGGATGAACGCTGAACGCTTGATGCAAGTCATTCTGGCCCCGATCGTGACCGAAAAGGCCACCTTCGTTGCCGAGAAGAATCAGCAAGTCGCTTTCCGTGTCGTGGCTGACGCTACCAAGCCGGAAATCAAGGCTGCCGTCGAACTGCTCTTCAAGGTGCAGGTCGAGTCCGTGCAGGTCCTCAACCGTAAGGGCAAAGTCAAGCGCTTTGGCCGATTCGTTGGCCGTCGTCGCAATGAGCGCAAGGCTTACGTGTCGCTCAAGGACGGCCAGGAAATCGACTTTGCGGAGGTGAAGTAAATGGCCCTCGTAAAAGTTAAGCCGACTTCGGCTGGCCGCCGTGGCATGGTGAAGGTTGTCAGCCCGAACCTGCACAAGGGTGAGCCCTACGCGCCGCTGCTGGAAAAGAAGACCCGTGGTTCTGGCCGTAACAACAACGGTCACATCACGATCCGTCATCGTGGCGGTGGCCACAAGCAGCACTACCGCGTCGTCGACTTCCGTCGCGACAAGGATGGCATCCCGGCAAAGGTCGAGCGTCTGGAATATGACCCCAACCGTACGGCGCACATCGCTCTGCTGTGCTACGCCGACGGCGAACGTCGCTACATCATCGCTCCGCGCGGTCTGGAAGTTGGCGCCACGCTGCTGTCGGGCGTCGAAGCCCCGATCCGCGCTGGCAACACGCTGCCGATCCGCAACATCCCGGTGGGTACGACGATTCACTGCGTCGAAATGCTGCCTGGCAAGGGTGCCCAGATGGTCCGTTCGGCCGGCGCTTCCGCCGTCCTGCTGGCTCGCGAAGGCATCTACGCTCAAGTGCGTCTGCGCTCGGGTGAAGTCCGCCGTGTGCACATCGAATGCCGCGCCACCATCGGTGAAGTCGGTAACGAAGAACACAGCCTGCGCCAAATCGGCAAGGCCGGTGCAATGCGTTGGCGCGGTGTCCGCCCGACGGTTCGTGGCGTTGCCATGAACCCGGTGGATCACCCGCACGGTGGCGGCGAAGGCCGTACCGGCGAAGCACGCGAACCGGTCAGCCCGTGGGGCACTCCGGCGAAGGGTTACAAGACCCGTCGCAACAAGCGGACGAACAATATGATCGTCCAACGGCGCAAGCGCAAGTAAGAGGCGAACACTATGTCACGTTCGATCAAGAAAGGCCCGTTTGTCGATGCTCACCTGATCAAAAAGGTGGACACGGCCGTCGCGGGCAAAGACAAGAAGCCGATCAAGACCTGGTCGCGTCGCTCCACGATCCTGCCCGAGTTCATCGGTCTGACGATCGCTGTGCACAACGGCAAGCAGCACGTTCCCGTTTACATCAACGAGAACATGGTCGGTCACAAGCTGGGCGAGTTCGCGCTGACCCGTACGTTCAAGGGTCACGCCGCGGACAAGAAGGCGAAGAGGTAAGCGATGGAAACTACTGCCATTATCCGTGGGGTTCACATCTCCGCTCAAAAGACCCGACTGGTTGCGGACCTGATCCGCGGCAAGTCCGTCTCGCAAGCGCTGAACATCCTCACCTTCTCGCCGAAGAAGGCGGCCGCCATCCTGAAGAAGGCTGTCGAATCCGCCATCGCCAACGCCGAGCACAATGACGGCGCCGACATCGACGAACTGAAAGTCACCACGATCTTCGTGGACAAGGCTCAGTCGATGAAGCGCTTCTCCGCTCGCGCCAAGGGCCGCGGCAACCGTATCGAGAAGCAGACCTGCCACATCACGGTCAAGGTCGGAGCTTAAGGAGTCACGATGGGTCAGAAAATTCACCCCACTGGGTTCCGTCTCGCGGTCACCCGTAATTGGTCCTCGCGTTGGTTCGCCGACGACAAGGCCTTCGGCTCGATGCTGGCCGAAGACATTCGCGTTCGCGAGTACCTGAAGAAGAAGCTCAAGAGCGCCTCCGTCGGTCGCGTGATCATCGAGCGTCCTGCCAAGAATGCCCGCATCACCGTCTACTCGGCTCGTCCGGGCGTGGTGATCGGCAAGCGCGGCGAAGACATCGAAAGCCTGAAGGCTGATCTGCAGCGTCTGATGGGCGTGCCTGTGCACGTCAACATCGAAGAAATCCGCAAGCCGGAAACCGATGCTCAACTGATCGCCGACTCGATCTCGCAACAGCTCGAGAAGCGCATCATGTTCCGTCGCGCCATGAAGCGCGCGATGCAGAACGCCATGCGTCTGGGTGCCCAAGGCATCAAGATCATGAGCTCGGGCCGTCTGAACGGTATCGAAATTGCTCGCACCGAGTGGTATCGCGAAGGCCGTGTGCCGCTGCACACCCTGAAGGCCAACATCGACTACGGCACCTCCGAAGCCCACACGACCTATGGCGTGATCGGCATCAAGGTCTGGGTCTACAAGGGCGACATGCTGGCCAACGGCGAATTGCCGCCGGAAACCGCTGCCCCGCGCGAAGAAGAACGTCGTCCGCGCCGCGCTCCGCGTGGTGATCGTCCGGACGGTGCTCGCACCGGTCGTCCGGGTGGTCGTGGTCGTGGTGGTCCCCGCAAGGCGGACGCTGCTCCGGCGCCTGAAGGAGAATAACCATGCTGCAACCCTCTCGCAGAAAGTATCGCAAAGAGCAGAAGGGCCGCAACACCGGTCTGGCGACCCGTGGTACCCACGTGTCGTTCGGCGAATTCGGTCTGAAGGCCACCGGCCGTGGCCGTCTGACCGCTCGCCAGATCGAAGCTGCTCGTCGTGCCATCAATCGTCACATCAAGCGTGGCGGCCGTATCTGGATTCGCATTTTCCCGGATAAGCCCATCTCGCAGAAGCCTGCCGAAGTCCGTATGGGTAACGGTAAGGGCAACCCGGAGTACTGGGTTGCTGAAATTCAGCCCGGCAAGGTGCTCTACGAAATGGAAGGGGTTAGCGAAGAGCTCGCGCGTGAAGCTTTCCGCCTGGCCGCTGCCAAGCTGCCGATTTCGACCACGTTCGTCGCGCGTCATATCGGTGCTTAAGGAGTACTAACATGAAAGCTAGCGAACTCCGTTCGAAAGATGCCGCCGAGCTCGGCAAAGAGCTCGAAAGCCTGCTGAAGGCACAATTCGGTCTGCGCATGCAGAAGGCCACGCAGCAACTGGCCAACACCAGCCAGCTGCGCAACGTGCGTCGCGACATCGCGCGCGTTCGTACCTTGCTGACCGAGAAGGCAGGGAAATAAAGATGAGCGAAACTCAAAACACCCAAGTGGCCAAGCGCCAGCGCACGCTGGTTGGCAAGGTCGTCAGCAACAAGATGGACAAGACTGTCGTCGTGCTCGTTGAGCGCCGCGTCAAGCACCCCATCTTCGGCAAGATCATCATGCGTTCCGCGAAGTACAAGGCGCACGATGAATCGAACCAGTACAACGAAGGCGATACGGTTGAAATCGCTGAAGGCCGTCCCATCTCGCGCTCGAAGTCGTGGCGCGTGGTGCGTCTGGTTGAAGCCGCACGTATCATCTAAGTAAAGCAGTACATCGGAACGGCGCGCCGTTCTGATATAAGACGGCAAGGGATCAAACCCTTGCCGTTTTTTTTCGCCCGGACCTTTTGCTTCGAACTCAGGAATCAGGACATCATGCGCGGTTTCATGAATGCGGCGCGGTTTGGCTTGTTGATGGCTTGCGCATGGATGGCGGCGCTGCCGGCCGCCGCTCAGACTGCCGCGCCGTCGGGACAGCAGCCATCGCCGGCGCAGGATCCTGCAGCCCTGGGCCGCGCCTTGCTCGACGCCGGTCCCGATGCCAGGGTACGCATGGACGGCCTGTCGCGCGATCACGCGGCGATCTTCGGCACTGAAGACGCGAATGAGCAGGCCTTGATGGACCAGGATCGGGCCATCGGGGAACGCAGGGAACAGATGCGGATGCTGGAGAAGCTCTTCAGCGAGAAGCCTGCGGCCGGATCGCATCCACCGACGATGATTCCATTGAAGCCGGGCGGCGACATGACCATGCCGGCTCTGACGCCGACCCCGTCCGGTTCGCAGCTGGACCGCGGCGCCCAGGACACGCGCCGCAGCCTGGATGACATGCAGCGGCGCGTCGACGGATTGCGGCGCGAGGCCGATGCGTTGGGGCAGCGTGGCCGCTGAGGGCCGGCCCCGTCAAGGGCGCCGCGCCAGTTCCCGCAACCGCCCCGCGATTCCCGTCGGGAAGTAATAGACCGACACCACGAACAGGATTCCCAGCCACAACAGCCACCGGTCTGGCTCGAACAGCAGCGCCAACGGCGCCACGCCCGACACCGCGTCGTGGATCACGTGGAGCCCATCTTGCAGATAGCTCTGCGCGAACACGAACAGGCTTGCGCCCACCACGGCGCCGTACATGGTGCCCATCCCGCCGATCACCAGCATCAGCAGAATGTTGAGCATGATCTCGAACGACAGCGAGGTATCCGGGCCGTTGTAGCGCAGCCAGAGCGCGTACATGGCGCCCGCAAGCGTGGCGAAGGCGGCCGCCAGCAGATTGGACAGGCTGCGGTAAAGCACCGTGCGGTAGCCGATGGCTTCGGCGCGGAACGGGTTCTCGCGTATGGCTTGCAACACCCGGCCGAAGGGCGAATTCACGATGCGCAGCAACAGCAGGAACAGCACCACGCAGACCGCTGCGATCAGGTAGTAGGTGATGACGCGGCCGTCCACCGTCACGCCGAAGATCTGCTCCGAGAAAGGCCGGAAGGCCGGCCGCAGCATCTGCGGCACCTTGAAGTTCAGCCCATCCTCGCCGCCCGTCAGATCGGACAATTGCGACACCAGCGTCTGGAACGCCGCGGCGACGGCCAGGGTGATCATGGCGTAGAAGATCGCGCGCACGCGCAGGCTGGCCAGGCCGATCAGCAAGGCGAACGCAAGTGATACCACCAGGCCGCCGCCCAGGCCTGCGAACACCGCGGTCCAGCCCGGTTCCATGCGGATGCTGGCGATCGCCACGCCATACGCGCCGATGCCGAAGAACATGGTGTGCGCAAAGCTGACGATGCCGGTGTAGCCCAGCAGCAAGTCATAGCTCGCGACCAGGATCACGAACACCAGGATCTTCGCGGCCACCGCCAGCGACTTGGGACCGGGAAAGAGGAAGGGTGCGGCGGCAAGCAGGGCCACGATGGCGATAAGCGCCAGGGCCAGCAGCGTGCTGCGCGGAGGATCGCCGGAAAGCAGGCGTACGGACATGTCGGCGGTTCCTAGCGATTCGTGACCGGGTACACGCCTTGGGGACGCCACAGCAAGATGGCGACCATCAGCGCGATGTTCGAGAACAGGGCGGCCTTGGGCAGCAGGAAGCCGGTGTAGTTGGCCATCAGCCCCACCAGCAGCGCGCCGATCAGGCAGCCCACAGTGGAACCCAGGCCGCCGATCATGATGACGATGAAGATCAGCACGTTGACCTGCGCGCCCAGCTGCGGCACGACCGATTGCTGGTACATGCCCCATAGCACGCCGCCCAGTCCCGCCAGCATCGAGCCGGCCACGAACACGCCGACGAACAGATGACGGATGCGGTAGCCCAGGCTTTCCACCATCTCGCGGTCCTCGACGCCAGCGCGGATCAGAAGGCCCAGCTTGGTTCGGTTGAGCAGCCACAGCATGCCGGCCAGCACCAGCAGCCCCGTCAGCAGGGCGACAATGCGGAACTTCTCGATGGCGGCATCGCCCAGCAGGAATGCGCCGCGCAGCGCCTCGGGCAGCGGTAGGGAAATCGTCTGCGGACCCCACAGCATCTTGATGATCTCCTCGCCGATGATCATGCCGCCCATGGTGATGAGGATCTGCTTCAGATGCTGGCCGTAGACAGGCCGCACGATGACGCGTTCGAACGCCAGGCCCACTGCGCCCGCGACCAGCATGCCGACGATCATGGCGGGCAGCACCGCGCCCAGGTTGATCCACAAGCTGCCCGACTGGGTCCAGTCGGCCATGGAGCCCAGCACGGTTGCGGCCATGTACGCGCCGATTGCGATGAACAGGCCGTGGCCGAAGTTCAACACGTCCATCAGGCCGAAGACCAGCGTCATGCCCGAGGCCACGATGAAGATGATCATGCCCATGGCCAGCCCCGCCAGGGTCAGGGTGACCCAGGTGGAGAAGGAACCCACCAGGGGCAGGGCAAGTGCGGCCAGCGCGACCACCAGCAGCACGGGGCGCAGGTCCGCGCGCACGCGCGGCAGCGGGGTATCGAGTTCGAGCGTGCTCATTGATGGCTTCCCAGCGACAGGCCCAAGAGGCGCGTCTGTAGTTCATCGTCCGCGGCCAGTTCGGCCATGCCGCCTGCATGGACGACGCGGCCGTTGTCCATCACGGCGACGTGGTCGCCGACCAGGCGCGCGAAGTTGAAGTTCTGCTCGACCAGCAGGATGGTGGTGGACGCCTGCTTCAGTTCAATGAAGGCGTCGATCATGTTCTGGATGATGGCGGGCGCCAGGCCTTTGCTGGGCTCATCCACCAGCAGCAGCCGGCGCGGCTCGATGATGGCGCGCGCCACGGCCAGCATCTGCTTTTGACCGCCCGACAGCTTGCCGGCGGGATGTAGCCAGAACTTCTTCAATGCCGGAAAGAACCCGAAAATCCATTCCAGCCGCGCCGTATCCAGCTGGCTGGCGTTCCTGGCCTGGCGCGCCGCGAGCAGGATGTTCTCCTTCACGGACAGGTCGGCGAAGATGCCCATGCTTTCGGGCACGTAAGCCATGCCCATGCGTGCCATGTCGGGCGGCGAGGTGCGCGTGCCCGGGCCGCCGACGGGCGTGCCGTCAAAGCTCACCTGGCCTTGCGATGCGCGCCACAATCCCATGATGGTGCGCAGCGTGGTGGTCTTGCCGGCGCCGTTGCGGCCCAGCAGCATGGTCACGGCCGCCGGCGCGACCGTCAGGTCCACGCCGTGCAGGATGTGGTACGCGCCGATGTGGGTGTGCACGTTCTTCAATTCCAGCAACGCCTGCGTCATGCCGCCTTCTCCGCCGGGCTCACGCCCAGATAGGCCTGCTGCACGATGGGCGAGGCGATCACCGCCGCCGGGTCGCCGTCGGCCATCAGCTGGCCGTTGTGCAGCACCACGATGCGGTCCGCCAGTTCGCGCACCACGTCCATCTTGTGCTCCACGAGCAGAATCGTTTTCGTCGGATCGTTCTTGAGTTCGCGGATCAGGTCCAGCACGACGGGCACGTCGTCCACGCTCATGCCTGCCGTCGGTTCGTCGAACATGAAAACCTGCGGCTCCAGCGCGATCAGCATGGCGATCTCCAGCTTGCGCTGGTCGCCGTGCGGCAAGTCGGCGGCAGGCTGGTCACGGCGCGCGGACAGGCGGGTGCGTTCCAGCAGCGCGTCGGCGCGTTCGATCAGGCCCCGGTCGTCGCTCCAGGTGCGCCAGAACCGGATCTGGCGCCAGCTCATGCCTTGCTGGCGCGATTGCAGGGCCAGGCGCACGTTCTCATGCACGCTCAGGCGCGGGAACAGCTGGGTCAGCTGAAAGGCACGCCCCAGTCCCGCATGCATGCGCGCGGGGGCGGCCAGCGGGGTCAGGTCGCGCCTGTTCAGGCGCACCGTCCCGGCGCTGGCGCGCAGCTGCCCGGAAATAAGGTTGAAGTAGGTGGTCTTGCCCGCGCCGTTTGGGCCGACTATGGCGGTCAGGGTGCCAGGCGCAAAGCTGCAGCTGACTTCATTGACCGCCACGTGTCCGCCGAAACGGATCGTGAGCGATTGGGTTTCCAGCATGGATGGGCTACGCGCTCAGCGTTTGTTCTGGATTGGCACCGACATCTGGTCCGGCGTGATTTCCTTGACCAGATCCTGCACGGCCCACGGCACCGACGGATCGTTCTTGATGCGGAAGTGGTACATGGACTGCATGGCCTGGTGGTCCTCGGGGCGGAAGGTCATCTTGCCCTTGGGCGTCTCGAAGCTCATGCCTTCCATGGCCTTGATCAGCGTGTCGGTATCGGAGTCGCCCTTGGTCTTGGCCAGCGCGGTGGCGATGGCGATGCCCGAGGCCATGCCGCCTGCGGTGAAGAAGTCCGGCGGCTGGCCGTAGCGCTTCTGGTGTTCCGCCACCAGCCAGTCGTTGATCGGATTCTTGGGGATGCCGTAGTAGTAATAGGTGGCGCCTTCCATGCCCGCCAGCGACTTCAGCGGCGTCATCGCGGCCAGCGTGTTGCCGCCCGTGGCGATCTCGATGCCGAAGCGCTTGGGGTCCAGGTCGGCGATCTTGAACGGGTTGCCCGCGCCCGCCCACAGGATGAAGATGATCTTGCGGCCCGGCTTGTCCTTCAACGCATCGAACAGGCGCTGCGCGCCGGCGGTGAAGTCGGTGGCGTTGGCGGGCAGGTATTCCTCGTGCACGATCTTGGCGTTCTTCAAGGCGCCCTTGAACGCCTTCACGCCGTCGCGGCCGAAGGCGTAGTCCTGCGCCAGCATGGCGATCGACGTGCCGGCCTGGTCGAAGGCGACCGCGTTGGCGATAGCGTCCTGCGACGAATTGCGGCCGGTGCGGAAGATGTACTTGTTCCACTTGTCGCCCGTGATCGAATCCGCCACCGCGGGTTCGACCAGCAGGATCTTTTCGTACTCCTCGGCGATGGGCAGCATCGCCAGCGCGACGCCGGAAGAGGTGGGGCCGACGGCGATGTCGGCGTTGTCGTCCGCGTAGGCCGAGGCCAACTGCGCGCGCGCCACGTCGGGCTTGCCCTGGTTGTCCTTTTCGATCACACGGATCTTGCGCCCGGCGACCGTCATGGTGCCTTGCGTCGCATATTCCAGCCCCAGCATCAGGCCGTTCTGGGTTTGCTTGGCGTAGGCCTCCAGGGGGCCGGTCTTGTCGTAGACGTGGGCGACGACGAAGTCTTTCGCCGCGATGGCGGAATTCATGCAGAGGCCGGCGAGCGCGGCGAGCAGGACGCGTTTCATGGGTATCTCCTGTTATTGGGGGCGGTCAGCCGCCGTGTGGTCCGGCGTGGCAAGGAACTGGCGGATGGCGTCGATCTGCGCAGCGACATTGAGAGCAGGGGCGTGGCCGCAATCGGGGAAGTCGATGCGCTGCGCGCGCGGCCCGCGGCGGGTCATGGCGTCGGCGACTTCGGGCAGCAGCAGGTCCGAATCGGCGCCGCGCAGCAACAGCAGCGGCATGCGCAGCGAGTCGTAACCATTCCAGCGGTCGTAGTCCCGCGGGTGGTTGCTGAACTGGCCGACGATGGCCGGATCGTAGTGCAGGGTGATCCGGCCGTCCGGCAGCCGGCGCACGGATGTTTCTGCCATACGGCGCCATTGCTCGTCGCTCTGCCAGCCGTAGGGCTTATAGGCGACGCGCAGCCAGGCTTCGAGTTCGGTGACCGTATCGAAGGCCGGCGGCGCGCCGACATAGGCCACGATGCGGTCGATGGCGGCCTGCGGCAGTTCGGGCCCGATGTCATTGACGACCAGGTGCGAGATCCGGTCGCGCAGGGTCGTGGCGGCAGCGTGCATGCCGGTGGCGCCGCCCATGGACGTTCCCACCCAGCGCACGCGATCCAGCGACAGCCCGTCCGCCAGGGCGCGGGCCAGCGTTGCATAGAAGTCGAGCTGGTATTCGGCGACCGGGTCGGGGCTCCATTGCGACAGGCCGCGGCCGATCGCGTCCGGGCAGATGATGCGGTAGTCGTCCGCCAGCGCCTGCGCCAGGTCGTCGAAGTCGCGGCCAGTGCGGGCCAGGCCATGCCACATGATGACGGGGGGCGCGTCCGCGGCGCCCCATTCGGTGTAATGCAGCTCGCGGCCTGCGCAGCGCAGATAGCGCGAAGCCGGCGCGTGGCGGCCGGCTGGTGCGGGCGCTGGTGCCATGAGTCTCCTCCCGGGTTGTCCAGGTTGTGTGCTTATCGGGCTGAATATAGACTTGCGCCAAGCGCGCCTTCAAGGCGCCGGACACCCCGCAGCAGGGTGAGTCAAGAATATGTAGACGCAGGATCACGAGCGCCCGGCCGCGGCGCAGGCGTCCAAGGAGACCGAACCATGTCCGATACGGAATTCGCCATTTCGGCCAGCGCTGGCGCTGACCGGCGCGACGAATGGCGCGCGGCGTTGTCGCACGCGTTCGGTCCCTTCGAGGTGCATGGCGGCCGGCCCGACAATTTCGCCGGACATGTGCGCTACGCGCGGCGGGGCAGCCTGCAGTTCAACGACCTCCATTACCAGGGACAGAAGCTGGAGCGCACCGCCGGCAACGTGTCGCGCCTGGATCAGGAGTTCTATACCTTCGGCCTGCCGCTGGCGGGACCTCTGGTTGTGCAGCAGCAGGGGCGGGAGTTCCAGGTCGAACCCGGCTGCGTCTATCTGATGAACCAGAGCCTGCCCTACCAGGCCACGGCACAGGGCGCTGCGGGGTACCGCAGCCTGAGCGTGTCTTTTCCGCGCAGCGCGCTATTGCAGCGCGATTCCCGCGTCGGCGCCTTCTACAAGCTGCGCGTCGACGACGGTTCGCCGCGCGGCGCTTTGCTGGCCAGCTACATGGACCACTTGTTCAAAGGCGTGGACGGCTGGTCGGATGTCGAGGCGGCGGAACTGGGCGAGCGCCTGATCGACCTGATCGTGCTGTTTCTGGTGCAATCAGGGCAGGGGCATGCATCGGAGTCGGACAGCAGCGTCACGCTGGCGCATCGGCAGCGCGTGCTGGCCTACATCCGCCAGCATCTGGCGGATCCCGCGTTGTCGCCGCAGCAGGTGGCTCAGGGCTGCGGCTTGTCGGTGGCCTATCTGCATCGCATCCTGCGCGCGGGCGGCCTGTCGGTGGAATCCTTCATCTTCGACCAGCGGCTCGACAAGTGCCGCGAGCTTTTGTTGAGTCCGCAGCACAGCCACCGCAGCATTGCCGAACTGGCCTATCAAGTGGGCTTCTCGCATCCCTCGCATTTCAGCCGACTGTTCAAGCGCCGCTTTGGCATGACGCCGCGCGATTTGCGGGCAAGTTCCTGAGCGGCCTTCTGCCGCGGACATCCCGGCCCGGTTCTCCAGGCATGAGGCAAAAAAAAGCCCCGCAGAAATCCTGCGGGGCTTTGTTGTCACTGCCAGGTCAGATGTGCGTGATGAACTTCGTGACCAGGTAGCCGTCGAACGTTTCCAGACCGCCTTCGCTGCCGATGCCGCTGTCCTTGATGCCGCCGAAGGGCGTCTCGGCCAGGGCGCTGCCGAAGTGGTTGATGTTGACCATGCCGGCTTCAAGGCCGTTGGAGACCTTGGTGGCCGTCTGCAGCGAGTTCGTGAACACGTAGGACGACAGGCCGAAGGGCAGGCTGTTCGCGCGGCGCAGCACTTCATCGGTATCCGTGAAACGGACCACCGGCGCGACCGGGCCGAAGGGCTCCTCGGTCATCAGCATGGAGTTGTCGGGCACTTCGGTCACGACCGTGGGGGCGAAGAAGAAGCCCTTGCGGTCCAGCGGGCCGCCGCCGACCACCACCTTGCCGCCGTGCTTCTTGGCGTCGTCGATGAAGGCGCTCATGGCGGGGACGCGGCGCTCGTGCGCCAGCGGGCCCATGTCGGTGCCGGCTTCCAGGCCGTCGCCGACCTTGATGTTCTTCAGCACTTCGGAGAAGCGCGCGAGGAACTGCTCGTAGGCGCCGTTCTGGACATAGAAGCGGGTCGGCGACACGCACACCTGGCCGGCGTTGCGGACCTTGAACTTGGCCAGCATGGTGGCGGCGCGGTCGATGTCGGCGTCGTCGAACACCAGCACGGGCGAGTGGCCGCCCAGTTCCATGGTGACGCGCTTCATGTGGGCGCCGGCCAGCGCGGCCAGCTGCTTGCCCACCGGCACGGAGCCGGTGAACGACACCTTGCGCACGATGGGCGAGCGGATCAGGTAGTCGGAGATCTTGGCGGGTTCGCCCCAGACGATGTTCAGGCAGCCCTTGGGCAGGCCGGCGTCGTGGAACATGCGCGCAATGGCCATGACGGCGCTGGGCGAGTCCTCGGGACCCTTCAGCACTACCGTGCAGCCGGCGCCGATGGCGGCGGCGATCTTGCGGATGGCCTGGTTGTACGGGAAGTTCCAGGGCGTGAACGCGGCGCAGACGCCGATGGGTTCGCGCACCACGATCTGGCGCACGTCAGGATTGCGCGGCGGGACAACGCGGCCGTAGATGCGGCGGCATTCCTCGGCGTGCCAGTCGGCGTGTTCGGCGCAGGAGGTGACTTCGCCCACGGCTTCGGCCAGCGGCTTGCCCTGGTCCAGCGTCATGTTGCGGCCGATTTCCTGGGCGCGTTCGCGCGACAGCGTCGCAACCTTGCGCAGGATGGCCGAGCGGTCCATGGGAGAGGATTTCTTCCACGACTCGAACGCGCGCTGGGCGGCGGCTAGCGCGCGATCCAGATCCGCTTCGGTGGCGTGGGGCAGCTGGCCGAGAACTTCCAGCGTGGCCGGGTTGATGACGTCCTGGGTGCGCCTGCCCTCTCCGGCGACGAATTCGCCGTCGATATACAGCGCCAACTGTTCATACATGCCTGTCTTCCCTTGCGAAATAGGAGTGGATAGCGATCACTGTCGCCCACGCCAGTCTAAACCAGCTTGTCCGCGGCGGGGAGGGCCAATGCCCGGCGGCGCCTTGGAGCCAATCTGCTGGCGCAAGTCTTGCGTGCCCGCGCCGGCATGGACAAAATGGTGCATCTTTGGCTGTCTATCCGGCTACCTATTGTGCAACCCCTCGATGCGCGTCCGCCCAGCAAGCCCAGTTTCTACTCGCGCACCTTTTTCCGTTTCATAGACTGGTTGCGCAACCGGATCGCCCAGGCCTCGCTGGTCGGCGACCGTCCCATTTTCGACAATGGCCAGTTTCCCTGGGTCGCCGCGCTCGAGGCCCAGGCGCCCGCCATCCGCGCCGAGTTGGCCGGCCTGCTCTCCGAACGCCAGCACCTGCCCGCCTTCCATGAAATCTCTCCGGACGTGGGCCAGATCACCTCGGACGACCAATGGAAGACTTTCGTCTTCATGGGCTACGGCCTGCGCTCCGAGCGCAATCTGGCGCGCTGTCCGGCGACCGCCCGGGCGCTGCAGGGAATTCCGGGCATCCGCACGGCGTTCTTCTCCATCCTGGAGGCCGGCAAGCGCATCCCGCTGCACACGGGCCCGTACAACGGCGTCCTGCGCCTGCACCTGGGACTGGTGGTACCGGAACCGGCCGAGCAATGCTGGATCGAGGTCGGGGGCGAGCGTTACAGTTGGCGCGAAGGGCAGGCGGTGGTGTTCGACGACCTGTACCCGCACCAGGTCCATAACGACACCGCCGGACTGCGCGCCGTGCTCTTCGTGGACTTCGAGCGTCCCTGCCGCGCTCCGGTAAAATGGCTCAACCGCCTGGTGCTCATGGCTGCCCCCTTCACGGACGAAATCCGTCGCGGCAAGGCCAACCACGATGCCTGGGAGAAGGGCTACTACCGCCAGAAATAGGGGGCGGATAGCCTCGGTTCACCCCGGTCAAGGGGAAAGCGTGGCTTTTGTGGGTTATCCACACAAAGTGCTTGCGCTCAAAAATTAACCACGTTAGAATTATCAGCTTTCCCAGATTGTCGATCGAGTTGGCCCGCGCCTATGCAGGTTAGCCCGACGTGTTGGGGGAATACCCGCAGGATTTCAACCCAGGGTCGTTGCGTTGCCAACCAGTTGCGTGAGTAGGGCGAAAGCTCCAGACATGCCAACACAAAAGCAGGGCGGCAGACCTGACGGGACCAAAACTGGCAGGAATTGCAGTGTTCCCTTGTTGGGAAAACCGTATTTCCAGTTAAGTTGGAACAGGAAAAATCATGATCCAAATGCAGACCACGCTGGATGTGGCCGATAACACTGGTGCGCGTCATGTCATGTGCATTAAGGTGCTCGGTGGCTCCAAGCGCCGTTATGCCGGTATCGGCGACATCATCAAGGTGAGCGTCAAAGATGCGGCTCCGCGCGGACGCGTCAAGAAAGGCGAAATTTACAATGCCGTGGTGGTTCGTACCGCCAAGGGCGTGCGCCGTAAAGACGGTTCGCTGATTCGTTTCGGTGGCAATGCCGCCGTGTTGCTCAACGCCAAGCTGGAGCCCATCGGCACCCGCATCTTCGGACCCGTTACGCGTGAACTGCGTACCGAGAAGTTCATGAAGATCGTGTCGTTGGCCCCGGAAGTGCTGTAAGGAGCCCTACGATGAACAACATTCGTAAAGGCGACGAAGTCATCGTCCTGACCGGCCGCGACAAGAAGCGTCGCGGTACCGTGCTGGCGCGCGTCGATGCCGACCACGTTCTGGTCGAAGGCGTCAACGTCGTCAAGAAGCACGTGAAAGCCAACCCGATGGCTAACAACCCGGGCGGGATTGTCGAAAAGACCATGCCGATTCACATCTCGAACGTCGCGCTGTTCAACCCGGCCACCGGCCGTGGCGATCGCGTCGGCGTGCAAGAAGTCGAAGGCCGCAAGGTTCGCGTGTTCCGTTCCAATGGTGCCGTTGTCGGCGCCAAGGCGTAAGGGGCGATAGACATGTCTCGTTTGCAAGATCTCTACAAGAGCAAGGTCGCTGCCGACCTGCAAGCCAAGTTTGGCTACAAGAGCACGATGGAAGTGCCGCGCATCACCAAGATCACCCTGAACATGGGTGTGTCGGAAGCGGTGTCGGACAAGAAAGTCATCGAGCACGCTGTTGGCGACCTGACCAAGATCGCCGGCCAGAAGCCCGTCGTGACGAAGACCAAGAAGGCTATCGCCGGGTTCAAGATCCGCGAAAACTACCCGATCGGTTGCATGGTCACGCTGCGCGGTCAACGCATGTACGAATTCCTGGATCGCCTGGTGGCGGTTGCGCTGCCTCGCGTGCGCGACTTCCGCGGCATCTCGGGTCGTGCGTTCGACGGCCGTGGCAACTACAACATCGGGGTGAAAGAGCAGATCATTTTCCCCGAAATCGAGTACGACAAGATCGACGCGCTGCGTGGGCTGAACATCAGCATCACCACCACCGCGAAGACCGACGAAGAAGCCAAGGCGCTGTTGACGGCCTTCAGCTTCCCGTTCCGTAACTAAGGGGCTGATGACGTGGCTAAACTTTCCCTCATCAATCGCGACATCAAGCGCGCCAAGCTGGCTGACAAGTTCGCCGCCAAGCGCGCTGAGTTGAAGGCGATCATCGACGACCAGTCGAAGACCGACGAAGAACGTTACCAAGCTCGGCTCAAGCTGCAACAGCTGCCGCGCAATGCCAACCCGACGCGTCAACGTAACCGTTGCGTGGTCACCGGTCGTCCGCGCGGCGTGTTCCGCAAGTTCGGCCTGACGCGCCACAAACTGCGTGAAATGGCGATGAAGGGTGAAATCCCCGGCATCACCAAGGCCAGCTGGTAGGAGAAACAATATGAGCATGAGCGATCCCATCGCCGATATGCTGACCCGCATTCGCAATGCGCAGCAAGTGGACAAAGTTACGGTGAGCATGCCCTCCTCGAAGCTGAAGGCGGCCATTGCCGCTGTGCTGAAGGACGAAGGCTACATCGACAGCTTTGAAATCAAGGGCACCCAGGCCAAGCCTGAGCTCGAGATCACCCTGAAGTACTACGCTGGCCGTCCGGTCATCGAGCGCATCGAACGCGTTTCGCGCCCCGGTCTGCGTATCTACAAGGGCCGTACCAGCATTCCTCAGGTCATGAACGGCCTGGGCGTGGCTATCGTTTCGACCTCGCGCGGCGTCATGACCGACCGTAAGGCTCGCGCCAACGGCGTCGGCGGCGAAGTGCTGTGCTACGTGGCCTAAGGAGAAATTCGAATGTCACGTATCGCTAAGTATCCGGTCGAACTGCCCAAGGGTGTTGAAGCCAACATCCAGCAGGATCAGATCACCGTCAAGGGCCCGCTGGGCTCCCTGACCCAAGCCCTGACCGGCGACGTCACGATTGCGTTGGACAACGGCAAGCTCACGTTTGCCGCCGCCAACGACAGCCGTCACGCCAACGCCATGTCGGGTACCGTGCGCGCTCTGGTGGCCAACATGGTCACGGGCGTGAGCAAGGGCTTCGAGCGCAAGCTGACCCTGGTCGGCGTGGGTTACCGCGCATCGATCCAAGGCGACGCCGTTAAGCTGCAGCTCGGTTTCTCGCACGACGTTTTGCACCAGTTGCCGGCCGGCATCAAGGCCGAGTGCCCGACCCAGACGGAAATCGTCATCAAGGGCGCCAACAAGCAAGTCGTCGGTCAGATGGCCGCTGAAATCCGCGCGTACCGCGAACCCGAACCCTACAAGGGCAAGGGCGTGCGTTACTCGGACGAACGCGTCGTCATCAAAGAAACCAAGAAGAAATAACGGCGCACGCAAGGACGAATCATGGACAAAAAAGTTTCCCGTTTGCGTCGTGCGGTTCCGACCCGCCGGAAGATCAACGAGCTGCGCGTTCATCGCCTCTCGATTTTCCGCTCGAACCAGCACATCTACGCCAACATCATTTCGCCGGAAGGCGATCGCGTTTTGGTCAGCGCCTCGACGGTCGAAGCCGAAGTGCGCGCGCAACTGTCCGGCCAGTCCGGTCAGGGCGGCAACAAAGCCGCTGCGTCGCTGGTCGGCAAGCGCGTGGCCGAAAAGGCCAAGGCTGCCGGTATTGAACTGGTCGCTTTCGATCGCTCGGGCTTTCGTTACCATGGCCGCGTGAAAGCGCTGGCCGATGCCGCGCGTGAAGCCGGCCTGAAGTTCTAAGCGAGGATCTGTCAAATGGCTAAAGTACAAGGCAAGAACGCCGCGGAAAAAGAGAACGATGACGGCCTCCGCGAAAAGATGATCGCGGTCAACCGCGTGAGCAAAGTGGTCAAGGGTGGTCGCACCATGAGCTTTGCCGCGCTGACCGTGGTTGGCGATGGCGATGGCCGCATCGGCATGGGTAAGGGCAAGGCGCGTGAAGTGCCGGTGTCCGTTCAGAAGGCTATGGAACAGGCCCGTCGCGGCATGTTCAAGGTCGCTCTGAAGAACGGCACGCTGCACCACACCGTGGTTGGCAAGCATGGCGCCGCTACCGTGCTGATCTCGCCCGCTGCTGAAGGTACCGGCGTTATCGCCGGCGGCCCGATGCGCGCTATTTTTGATGTGATGGGTGTGCGTAACGTGGTTGCCAAGAGCCTGGGCTCGAGCAACCCCTACAACATGGTTCGCGCCACGTTGAACGGCCTGCGCGCCTCCATGACCCCGGCTGATGTTGCTGCCAAGCGCGGCAAGTCGGTCGAAGAAATCCTGGGGTAAATCATGGCTCAGAAGCAGATCAAAGTGACCCTCGTGCGCTCGGTGATCGGTACCAAGCAATCGCACCGTGACACGGTTCGCGGTTTGGGCTTGGGCCGTATCAACAGCAGCCGCGTGCTGGTCGATACGCCCGAGGTGCGTGGGATGATCCGTAAGGTGGATTATCTCGTTTCCGTCTCGGAAGCCTAAGGAATCACCATGTCGGATATGCAACTTAATTCGCTGAAGCCCGCTGAGGGCAGCAAGCACGCCAAGCGCCGCGTCGGCCGTGGCATCGGTTCGGGTCTGGGTAAGACCGCCGGCCGTGGTCACAAGGGTCAGAAGTCGCGTTCGGGCGGTTTCCATAAGGTTGGCTTCGAAGGCGGTCAAATGCCGCTGCAGCGTCGCCTGCCCAAGCGTGGTTTCACCCCGCTCGGTCAGCACCTGTACGCCGAAGTCCGTCTGTCGGACCTGCAAGCCCTGCCCATCGACGAAGTCGACGTGCAAGTGCTGAAGGCCGCTGGCGTGATTGGCCAGGCGGTTCGTTTCGCCAAGGTCATCAAGTCGGGTGAACTCTCGCGCAAGGTCGTGCTCAAGGGCATTACCGCGACGGCCGGCGCTCGCGCCGCCATCGAAGCCGCGGGCGGCTCGCTTGCTTGATCACGAGGTGACGAGTGGCTAACGCGCAGGCATTGGGCAAAACCGGAGCACGGTACGGCGATCTGAAGCGCCGCCTCGTGTTCCTGGTGCTCGCCCTGGTGGTTTACCGTTTGGGTACACACATCCCCGTGCCGGGCATCAACCCGGATGCGCTGGCGGACTTGTTCCGTCAGAACCAGGGCGGGATCCTGGGCCTGTTCAACATGTTCTCGGGCGGGGCGCTCTCGCGCTTCTCGATTTTTGCCCTGGGGATCATGCCGTACATTTCGGCATCCATCATCATGCAGCTTATGTCTGTGGTGGTGCCGTCGCTGGAATCGCTCAAGAAAGAGGGCGAAGCCGGCCGTCGGAAGATCACCCAATACACCCGCTACGGCACGGTCGTGCTGGCGCTGGTGCAGGCTGTGGGCATTTCGGTAGCGTTGGAGTCCCAGCAGGGACTGGTGATCGATCCGGGCATGCTGTTCCGCTTTACGACCGTCGTGACCTTGGTCACCGGCACCATGTTCGTCATGTGGCTGGGTGAGCAAATCACGGAACGTGGTCTGGGCAACGGGATTTCCATCCTGATCTTCGCAGGTATCGTTGCGGGTCTGCCCGCGGCGCTGGCTGCACTGTTGGACCTGGTCCGCACCAACTCGATGTCCGTGCTTTCGGCACTGTTCATCGTGGCTCTGGTGGTGCTGGTTACCGCTTTTGTGGTGTTCGTGGAACGCGGACAGCGCAAGATCACGGTGAACTACGCCAAGCGTCAGGTCGGCAACAAGGTCTACGGTGGTCAAAGCTCGCATTTGCCGCTGAAGCTGAACATGGCAGGGGTGATTCCGCCGATCTTCGCATCGTCGATCATTCTGTTCCCGGCCACGATCACGAGCTGGTTCTCCAGCAGTGAGAACATGCGCTGGCTTAGCGACCTGGCTGCGGCCCTGTCGCCTCGTCAACCGCTCTACATCACGCTGTACTCGGTCGCGATTATTTTCTTCTGCTTTTTCTACACGGCTCTGGTGTTCAACAGCCGCGAAACGGCGGACAACCTGAAGAAGAGTGGTGCGTTTGTTCCGGGCATCCGTCCGGGCGAACAAACAGCGCGCTACATCGACAAGATCCTGATGCGTCTGACGCTCGCAGGTGCCATCTACATCACGTTGGTGTGCCTGTTGCCGGAATTCTTGGTGATGCGCTGGAACGTTCCTTTCTACTTCGGTGGTACGTCCCTGTTGATTATTGTGGTGGTGACGATGGATTTCATGGCGCAGGTTCAGGCCTACATGATGTCTCACCAGTACGACTCGTTGCTCAAGAAGGCTAACTTCAAGGGCGCGGGTTTGCCGATGCGGTAAGCAAAAGAATGTCCAAGGACGACGTCATTCAGATGCAAGGTGAGGTTCTTGAGAACCTCCCGAACGCGACATTTCGCGTCAAGCTCGAAAACGGCCACGTGGTGTTGGGCCATATTTCCGGCAAGATGCGTATGCATTACATCCGGATCCTGCCGGGTGACAAGGTCACAGTGGAGCTCACGCCCTATGACCTGACGCGAGCCAGGATAGTTTTCCGCTCCAAATGAGCGGAACCGGATTACGGAAAATTAGGAGTCAACCATGAAAGTAATGGCATCGGTTAAGCGGATCTGCCGCAACTGCAAAGTTATCAAACGTCACGGCGTGGTGCGCGTTATCTGCACCGACCCGCGTCACAAGCAGCGTCAAGGCTAACTCGGGTTAGCGACTACGCAACGGATTTATTCAAGGAACAGTCATGGCCCGTATTGCTGGCATTAACATTCCGCCGCAACAGCACGCCGAGATCGGCCTGACCGCCATTTTTGGCATCGGTCGTACGCGCGCTCGCAAGATTTGCGAAGCGGCAAACGTACCCTTTGACAAAAAGGTCAAGGATCTGAGCGACGCTGAATTGGAACGCGTCCGCGAACATGTTGGTTTGTTCACGGTTGAAGGCGACCTGCGTCGTGAAGTACAGCTCTCGATCAAGCGTTTGATCGACCTGGGAACCTACCGCGGCATGCGTCACAAGCGCGGTTTGCCCGTGCGCGGCCAGCGCACTCGCACCAACGCCCGCACCCGTAAGGGCCCGCGTCGTGCTGCTGCGTCCCTGAAGAAATAATCGAGGAACTGGATTATGGCGAAAGCTTCCACCAGCGGCGCTTCGCGCGTGCGCAAAAAGGTCAAGAAGAACGTCTCGGACGGCATCGCGCACGTTCACGCGTCGTTCAACAACACCATCATCACCATCACCGATCGTCAGGGCAACGCGCTGTCGTGGGCCACGTCGGGCGGTGCTGGCTTCAAGGGTTCGCGCAAGTCGACCCCGTTCGCCGCGCAGGTCGCTGCTGAAACGGCTGGCCGCGTTGCGCTGGAGTACGGCATCAAGACGCTGGAAGTGCGCATCAAGGGCCCCGGCCCTGGCCGCGAATCGTCGGTCCGCGCTCTGAACGCGCTGGGCATCAAGATTTCGTCCATCGCCGACATCACGCCCGTTCCGCACAACGGCTGCCGTCCGCCGAAGCGTCGTCGTATCTAAAGGGAATCCACATGGCTCGTTATACTGGACCCAAATGCAAGCTCTCGCGTCGCGAGGGTACTGATCTGTTCCTGAAGAGCGCCCGCCGCTCGCTGGATTCCAAGTGCAAGCTGGATTCCAAGCCTGGCCAACACGGCCGCACTTCGGGTGCCCGCACTTCCGACTACGGTCTGCAGCTGCGCGAAAAGCAAAAGCTCAAGCGCATGTACGGCGTGCTGGAAAAGCAATTCCGCAAGTACTTCGCTGAAGCCGAGCGTCGCCGTGGCAACACCGGCGAAACGCTGATCCAGCTGCTGGAATCGCGCCTGGACAACGTCGTCTACCGCATGGGCTTCGGCTCGACCCGCGCCGAAGCTCGCCAGCTGGTGAGCCACCGCGCCATCGAACTGAACGGCCACACGGCTGACATCGCTTCGATGCTGGTCAAGGCTGGCGACGTCGTGTCGGTCCGCGAAAAGGCCAAGAAGCAAGGCCGCATTAAGGAATCGCTCGACCTGGCCACCAGCATCGGCATCCCCCAGTGGGTGGAAGTCGATACGACCAAGTTGACCGGTACGTTCAAGTCGGCCCCCGATCGCGCTGACGTCGCTCGCGACATCAACGAATCGATGGTCGTCGAACTGTACTCGCGTTAATCAGGCCTGCCGGCGCTACCTTCGCAATGCGCCGGCGAGCTGGTCTCGCGACCCGTTTGCACGTCCCGCAGCAGCCCGCTTTCCGCCTTCAGGCGGAGCGGGCTTTGCGGTAAGTATTGGCCGGTGTTTTTCGCGCCGTCCGCATTTCAAGTTTCACCCTGTCCATCAGCCTTATCGGTGTAACGAGCCGAGGGTATTGAAAAGGAACACAGTAAATGTCCACTCAAGGTTTCCTGAAGCCGCGCTCCATTGAAGTCGAACCGGTCGGCACGCACCATGCCAAGATCGTGATGGAGCCGTTCGAGCGTGGCTACGGTCACACGCTGGGCAACGCCCTGCGCCGCATCCTGCTGTCTTCGATGACCGGCTACGCGCCCACCGAAGTCCAGATGACGGGCGTGGTGCACGAATACTCGACCATCCCGGGCGTTCGCGAAGATGTCGTCGACATCCTGCTGAACCTGAAGGGCGTGGTCTTCAAGCTGCACAATCGCGACGAAGTGACCCTGGTTCTGCGCAAGACCGGCGCGGGCACCGTGCTGGCCAGCGACATCGAGCTGCCGCACGACGTCGAGATCATCAACCCCGGCCATGCCATCTGCAACCTGACGGATGCAGGCAAGCTGGAAATGCAGATCAAGGTTGAAAAGGGCCGCGGCTACGTGCCGGGCAACGTGCGCGCGCTGTCGGAAGACCGCACCCACACCATCGGCCGCATCGTTCTGGACGCTTCGTTCAGCCCGGTCCGCCGCGTGAGCTACGCGGTTGAAAGCGCCCGTGTGGAACAGCGTACCGACCTGGACAAGCTGGTCCTGGACATCGAAACCAACGGCGTTATCTCGCCCGAGGAAGCGGTGCGCCAGTCGGCTCGCATCCTGATGGACCAGATCTCGGTCTTCGCTGCCCTGGAAGGCGCTGGCGATTCGTACGAAGCCCCGGTCCGCGGCACGCCGCAGATCGATCCGGTGCTGCTGCGCCCGGTCGACGACCTGGAACTGACCGTGCGTTCGGCCAACTGCCTGAAGGCCGAAAACATCTACTACATCGGCGACCTGATCCAGCGTACCGAAAACGAGCTGCTCAAGACCCCGAACCTGGGTCGCAAGTCGCTCAACGAGATCAAGGAAGTCCTGGCCGCACGCGGCCTGACGCTGGGCATGAAGCTCGAAAACTGGCCCCCCCTGGGCCTGGAGCGTCCCTAAGTCTTGAAAGGGTGCCGCCTCTGGAAAGGGGCGGTTCCCGCAGGCAGCCGGCCTCGCGCCAGCCAGTTTGCGAAACCGTCGTAAAATGCACCGTTTTCTACCGGACCGCGGCCTGATTGCAGGTTGATAGAAGAGCCGGCAACCCGATGGCTGACGCCATCTTTAGATTCAAAGGAAACTTATCATGCGTCACGGTAATGGCTTGCGTAAGCTCAACCGCACCAGCAGTCACCGTCTTGCCATGTTCCGCAACATGGCCGTTTCGTTGATCACCCACGAAGCCATCAAGACCACGCTGCCGAAGGCGAAAGAATTGCGCCGCGTCATCGAACCCCTGATCACGCTGGGCAAGGAGCCCACGCTCGCGAACAAGCGTCTGGCTTTTGCCCGTCTGCGCGATCGCGATGCGGTGGTGAAGCTGTTCGCCGAAATCGGCCCGCGCTACGCGGCCCGTAACGGCGGCTACACCCGCGTGCTGAAGATGGGCTTCCGTCAAGGCGACAACGCTCCCATGGCTTTCATGGAACTGGTTGACCGTCCGGAAGTCGATGAAGCCGCTGAGGACAGCGCCGAATAATTTCGGTAGCTCGATAAGCGACAAGGGCGGGTCTTCGGACCCGCCCTTGTTTTTTTTTGTGCGGCCGCCGCGCGCTACGAGGCGTGCAGCTCGCTACGCAGTTGCGCCGCCGTTGCGGCCAGCGCCTCGGTCGCGGGCTGCGGCGGCATCTTGAAGGTCAGGTCCTGCTGCTCGATGTATTGGGTGGACGTGACGTCCTGCGGGTGATGCATGGGGATGACGTGGGCGTGCGCATGCGCCACGTGGATGCCGGTGAAGGCGAAGCCCACGCGTTCCACGTCATACAGGCGCTTCATGTGGCGTCCGAGCTTCTGGCCCAGGTTGAGGATGCTGCCTGCCAGGTCGGCCGGCATATCCTCGTAATAGGGATAGTGCTGCTTGGGGATGATGAGCACATGCCCGGGGCGCACCGGGTGGATATCGAGAAAGGCCAGCAGGCGTTCATCCTCGTGGACCACGTGCGCGGGGATTTCGTGACGGGCGATGCGGCAGAACAGGCAGTTATCGGACATGCGTGCCTCGGTGGGTGCGGGTGGCATGGCGGCGCGTTCAGGCCCGGCGGATCCGGACGATGGCCGCAATACCGATAAAATACCCCGAGTTACGTCCCATACGGGTATCCCGAGGAGCCTCCATGTTGCGAGATGACGACGTTGTGCTGGTCATCAGCAATGCGCCCGACCTGCTGCTGGCCAAGCGGATTGCGCATGTCCTGGTCGAAGACGGATTGGCCGCCTGCGTGAACCTTGGCGCGCCGGGCCTGTCCATCTACATGTGGAAAGGAGAGGTCGAAGGGGCGGAAGAAATCCCCATCCACATCAAGACCACATACGCGCGCCACCAGGCCGTAGTGCAGGCCCTGGCGCAGATGCATCCCTACGATGTGCCCGAGATCATCGTGCTGCCTGTCATTGGCGGCGCGGCGCCCTATCTGGATTGGGTGCGTGAACAGACGGCCGTCACGCAGAACAAGAGAGACTGATGTTGCAACTAGTCGGTATCGGCGCGCTCCGGCGCGAGTCCCGCGCGCCGCGCGCCTTCTTCAGGCAGTGGCTGGCCTTGTTGGCCATGATGCTGCTGTTGCTGGGCTGGCAGGCTGCCGCGCGCGCCGAGGCCGAGTTCCTGGAGCCCGAGAAGGCCTTCGTGTTCAGCGCCGAGATGGTGGCGCCTGAAACGCTGGAACTGCGCTACCGCGTCGCGCCCGGCTACTACATGTACCGCGAGCGCTTCGGCATCACCATCAGTCCCATCGGCGCCGCCAAGCTGGGCGAAGCCGTCTATCCCAAGGGCGAGGTCAAGTACGACCCGACCTTCGAGAAGGACATGGAGGTCTTCCACCAGGACGTGGTGATCCGCGTGCCGGTGGCTGCGGGCGGACAGCCCTTCACCCTGACCCTGACCGCGCAAGGCTGCGCCGATGCGGGGCTGTGCTACCCGCCCATGGACAGCAGCGTGAAACTCACGCCGGTGGCAGGTGGCTATGCACTGGCTGGACCGGGAGGAATCCCGGCCGCCGCGTCTGGCGCATCCAGCGGGCTCGGCGCGCTGGTCAACGCGGGCGACACCGGCCTGGCCGACGCCCTGGGCGGCCTGGGCTGGGTAAAGACCGCCGGCGTGTTCCTGGTGCTGGGCCTGTTGCTGGCATTCACGCCCTGCGTGTTGCCCATGATTCCCATCCTGTCCTCCATCGTGCTCGGCGGGGCCGCGCAGGCCAAGCCGTCGCGCGGCCGCGGCCTGGCTCTGGCCGCGACCTATGTGCTGGGCATGTCCGTCGTCTACACCGCGCTGGGCGTGGCGGCCGGATTGAGCGGGGCCGGACTCGCCGCCTGGCTGCAGACGCCTTGGATCCTGACCCTGTTCGCCATCCTGCTGGCTGTGTTGGCGCTGGCCATGTTCGATGCCTTCACGTTCCAGATGCCTGCCGGCATCCAGGGCTGGCTGTCGCAGCGCTCGGCGCGCATTCCGGGCGGGCGCTACACCGGCGCCTTGGTGATGGGCGCCTTGTCGGCGCTGATCGTCGGCCCCTGCGTGGCCGCGCCGTTGGCGGGCGCGCTGTTGTATATCTCGCAGACCGGGGACGTGGTGCTGGGCGGATCGGCGCTCTTCGCAATGGCCTGGGGCATGGGCGTGCCGCTCTTGATCGTGGGGGCGTCCTCGGGCGCCTTGCTGCCCAAGGCCGGTCCCTGGATGGACGGCGTGAAGCGCTTGTTCGGCATGCTCTTGCTGGCGACCGCCTGGTGGATGCTGATCCCGGTAGTGCCGACCTGGGTGCAGATGACGGGCTGGGCTTTCCTGGCCGTGGTTGCCGCCGTGATGCTGCGGGCGTTCGATGCCTTGCCCGATGGCGCGGGCGCTGCGCGCATGTTCGGCAAGGGTGTGGGCCTGTTGCTGGCGCTGGCGGCCGCGGCCTGGCTGATCGGCGCAGCCAGTGGCGGACGCGACGTGCTGCAGCCGTTGTCGCACCTGGCGGCGCGCGGCGATGCGCCCGTGGGCGCGGCGGCCAGCAGCGGCGAGGTGCACTTCACCCGCGTGCGCAACAACGCGGAACTGGACGCCTTGCTGGCGCAAAGCCGTCAGCCGGTGATGCTGGATTTCTACGCCGATTGGTGCGTGTCGTGCCGCGAGATGGAGCGCTTCACCTTTACCGATCCGGGCGTTGCGCAGCGCATGTCGGGCATGCTGCTGGTGCAGGCCGACGTGACCGCGAACAACGCCGATGACCGCGCGCTGCTCAAGCGCTTCCGCCTGTTCGGCCCGCCGGGCATCATGTTCTTCGAACCGGGTGGCAAGGAGCTGCCCGAGGCGCGCGTGGTGGGCTTCCAGGACGCCAAGCGCTTTACTGAATCGCTGGACAAGGTCCTGCTGCGCTGAACGCGCGCGGCTTTGCCGCAAGCGTGATCCGCCATACAAAAGGCCGCTGCATGGAACCGACCGTGCAGCGGCCTTTTTTTGCCGCGTGGCCTTTCTGTTCTGCGGACGCTAGCCCTGGCGCGTCGCGCGCACGTCGTGGTTCTGCCAGCCCAGTTCAGCTGAGATGGCGTCGGCGCAGCGCTTGATGTCATCGATCAACGGACTGGTCCAGCGCACGTCGAACACGCCGGCTGCGCCGATGGCTGTGATCACCAGCACCACGTTGCCGTTGGAGTCGAACACGGGGGCGCTCAGGCCGTTGATGCCGGGAATGGGGTCGCCCATGGCGCGCGCGACGCCGCGCTGGCGGACTTCGCGCAGGGTCCGTTCGAACTTTTCTGTCTTGCCCAAAGAAGGCACGGCGCCCAGGCGCAGATGGTCTTCATGCAGCAGGCTTTCTATTTTTTTGGGCGGCAGCAGCGCTGCGAACACCTTGCCCGTCGCCGTGTTGGTCAGCGACATGACCGTGCCGGTGCGCATGTTGACGTGGATGGGGTAGTTGGATTCGTGCAGGTGAACGATGACTGGCCCCAGGTTGCCCAGCACCGCGATGGCGATGGTCTGTCCGGTTCTTTCGGCGAACTCGCGCGTCATGGGGATGGCGATCTTGATGGGATCGAGCCGGTGCAGCGCCGCCAGCCCCAGCTGCAGCGCGAGCGGCCCCAACTCGTATTCGCCGGTGTTCGGGTCTTGCCTGACCAGGCCCAGATTGCCGTAACTGACGAGATAGGCGTGGGCGTTGGCGCCCGACATGCCGGCGGCCTTGGCCAGCGCGCCCAGCGGCAACGAAGACGAGTGTTCCAGCAGCGCCAGCAGAATCTTGCCGCCGACTTCGATGGACTGGATGCCGCGCCTGCGCGGCGGCGAGGCAGGAGCGTGATCGGCATTGCGCTTGCCGGAGCTGGGTCTGGTGGCCATTTTCTTTTATCGAATGAGATTGCCTATGTTAGTACTTTCGCTAATCGTGAACCATATTGACATTATCAAACGCGTTCTCTACAGTCGAAAGAATAAGAAGGCTGCCCCGGTTTTGCGATCGGGAGCAAGCCGCCCCAAGGGTATGGAGACAACGTGGAAGATTCTCGTCAATACGACTGCGACGTGTTGGTGGTCGGGTCGGGCGCGTCGGGCATGGCTGCCGCAATCACCGCGGCAACGTCAGGCCTGAAGGTCCTTATCGTTGAAAAAGAGCCGCGCTTCGGCGGCTCCACCGCGCGTTCCGGCGGTTGGCTGTGGATACCGGGCACCTCGCTGGCCAAGGTGCAGGGCATCCATGAAACGCCGGACGAAGGCCGCGCCTATCTGCGCCACGAAGCCGGCGACAGCTACAACGCTGAACGTGTGGATGCCTTTCTGGAGCAGGGGCCGCGCGCGGTGGACTTCTTCACGTCGAACACCGAAGTGCAGTTCGACATGCCGCTGGTGTTCCCCGACTATCACGCGGAAGCGCCCGGCGGAAAGCAGGGCGGACGCTCGATGGTGGCGCGGCCCTACGACGGCCGCAAGCTCGGCGCCCACGTCAGGGACCTGGCGCCCGCGCTGCCCGAGCTGACTGTGTTCGGCATGATGCTGGGCTCGGGCAAGGAGATCGTGCACTTCATGCGGGTCACGCGCTCGCTGGCCTCGGCCTGGTACGTGGCCAAGCGCCTGACCCGGCATTTCCTGGACGTGGCCAGGCATGGCCGCGGCATGACGCTGACCAACGGCAATGCGCTGGCGGGCCGGCTGGCGGCCTCCGCGTTCAAGCTGGGCGTGCCCCTGTGGCTGAACGCGCCGGCCAAGTCCCTCATCATCGAAGACGGCGCCGTGCGCGGCGCGGTCGTGCAGCGCGATGGCGCGGCCGTGCGCGTGCGCGCCGCGCGCGCCGTGGTGCTGGCTTCCGGCGGCTTTCCGTACGACATCGAACGCCGCAAGCAGCTGTATGCACACGCACCCAACGGCACGGAACACTACTCTCCGTCGCCCACGGGCAATAGCGGCGACGGGCTGCGCCTGGCCGAGAGCGCGGGCGGGCAGGTCAACACCGCCTTGCCCAATGCCGCGGCATGGGTGCCGGTGTCCGTGGTGACGCGCAAGGACGGCAGCCCGGGCTACATGCCGCACTTCATCGACCGCGCCAAGCCGGGCGTCATCGCCGTCACGCGCAATGGCCGTCGCTTCACCAACGAAGGCAGTTCGTACCACGACTTCGTGCAGGAGATGGTGCGCGCATGCGAGGGGCAGGGCGAGACCTGCGCCTGGCTGATCTGCGACCACAAGACCCTGCGCAAGTATGGTCTGGGCAGCGTGGCGCCGTTCCCATTGCCCATCAAGCGCTATCTGGACACGGGCTATCTGACTCGCGGCGCGTCGGTGGCGGAACTGGCGCAGAAGACCGGCATCGATGCCGGCAGCCTGCGTCAGACGGTCGAAGCATACAACCGGGAGGCGGCGCTGGGCCGCGATCCGCAATTCGGCAAGGGCAGCAAGGCCTACAACCGCTATCAGGGCGATGCGCTGCATGGCCCGAATCCCTGCGTGGCGCCCATCGTGAAAGGGCCGTACTACGCGATCAAGGTCATGATCGGCGACATCGGCACTTTCGCCGGCCTGAAGGTCGATGGCCAGGGCCGCGCACTGAACGAACTGGGGGCGGTCATACCCGGCCTGTACGCCGTGGGCAACGACGCCTGCAGCATCATGGGCGGCAACTATCCGGGCGCGGGCATCACCTTGGGTCCGGCGCTGACCTTCGGCTATATCGCGGGCCAGAGCATTGCCGCCGCCGGCAAGGCCGCAGCGCGCGTGCAGGCGGACGCTTCCGCGCAGGCGGCCGCATGAGTGCCGCGCCGGCGGGACTGCTGCAGGGCAAGCTGGTCCTGGTGACGGGAGCGGGGCAGGGTAACGGACGGGCATTGGCGCTGGGCCTGGCGGCCGCGGGCGCGCGCGTGGTGGCGACCGACGTGCAGGCCGACAACGCCGCGCAGACGGCAGGGGCCATCATCGCCACCGGCGGCGAGGCCTGGAGCCACGCGCTCGACGTGACGGACTCCGAGGCATGCGCGGCGGTCGCGGCGCAGGTGCAATTGGAAGTGGGGCCGATTGACGTGCTGGTCAACAACGCCGGCATCCTGATCCGCGAAGGCATAGACAGCCCGCGCGCCGCCGAGAACTGGCGTCGCGTGCTGGACGTGAACCTGAACGGCAGCTTCAACATGATCCACGCCTTCCTGGGGGCGTTGCGCGCCACGCGCGGCGTCATCATCAACGTCGGCTCCATCGCGTCGTTCGCCGGGGTAGGCGCCACCCTGGGCTATTCGCCGTCCAAGGGCGGCGTGAAGATGATGACGCAGGCCATGGCGCGCGACCTCGCGCCCGACGGCATACGGGTCAACGCCATTGCGCCGGGCGTCATTGAAACGCCGATGACGCAGTACACGCGGGACGATCCCGCCCGGCTGGCGAACTTCATGCAGCGCATTCCGCTGGGACGGGTGGGACAGCCCGAAGACCTGGTGGGACCCGCCGTGTTCCTGGCTTCGCCGATGGCGCAGTACGTGACAGGCGTGTCCCTGCCGGTGGACGGCGGCTATCTCGCGGTATAGCGCCAGGCTCCACGGGCGAGAGGCAGAAAAAAGAATCATTGACGTGCAGCACATCTGAAAAACACAGGAGACAACGATGAAAGCAACGGGGATTTTTTCCACCTTGTCCAAGGCGGCCGTCTTGTGCGCGCTGGCGGTGGGCGCGCAGGCCTACGCCCAGGACATCAAGATCGGCTTTAACGGCGACCTGTCGGCTTCGCCGTCCGCGCAAAGCGGGCAGGCCGCGGTGCTGGGTTTGCGCACGGCCATTGACGACATCAATGCCAATGGCGGCCTGCTCGGCCGCAAGCTGGTGCTGGTGGTGCGCGATGACCTGTCGCAGCCGCCGAAGTCCATCCAGAACATGGCGGACCTGATCGATAACGAGAAGGTCGTGGCCATCGTTGGTCCCACCAATTCCGGCAACGCACTGGCCTGGAAGCACATCCCGAACCAGAAGAAGATCCCCGTCATGGGCGCCATCGGTTCCGGCACCGACATCACCAAGCCCATGCGCGCGGGCGCGGACAACTACATGTTCCGCGTCGGCATGGTGGACCGCGAACAGGTGGACGGCGTGATCGGCTACCTGAAGAAGAATCCCAAGGTCAAGAATGTAGGCTTCATGATCGAGACCACCGGCTATGGCCAGAGCGCGCTCAAGGACCTGGAGGAAGTTGGCGCGGCGCAAGGCGTCAAGGCCGTGGCGGTCGAGAAGTTCGGTGTGGCCGATACCGATATGACGTCGCAGCTGAACAAGCTGAAGGCGGCGGGGGTGGATACGGTGGTGATCTGGGCGCAGAGCACGCCGATCGCGCACGTGTTCCGCAGCATGGAGAAGATCAACTGGTTCCCGCTGACGCTGACCTCGTGGGCGGCGGACAATATCGCCTTCTACGATACGGCGGGCAAGACGCTGTCGGAGAAGCCCTTCTTCCTGCGCACCATCACCGACAACCGCACGGCCGCGCAGCAAAAGCTGTATGACCGCGTGTCGGCCAAGATGACCTCGCCCACCGCGTTCGGCTTCCTGGCGCATGCCTATGACGGCATGAACCTGCTGGGCATGGCGATCAAGCAGGCGAACTCCACCGATGGCGAGAAGGTGCGCCTGGCGCTGGAGAACCTGGATGGCACCTACGAAGGCGCGATGAAGACCTACACCAAGCCATTCTCGGCCACGGTGCACGATGCGCTGCTGGTAAGCGATTACAAGTGGGCGCACTGGCAGGACGGCAAGCTGGTGCCTTACGCCGACGACGTGACCGTCGCCGTCGCCAAGTAGCAGCAGGACAGCGACAGGCATAAGGGGCCATCATGTTGGCGACATTGTTGCAGGCGCTCGTCAGCGGGCTAGCAGTGGGGGGCGCTTATGCGCTGGTGGCGCTGGGCTTCAGCATCACGTTCACGACCACGCGCACGCTCAACTTCGGGCATGGGGAATTCGTGTCCGTGGGCGCGTTCATCGGGGTAGGCGCCTTGTTCCTGTTTGCCGGCAAGCCGGTCACCACCGCGGCCTTCACGGGGCTGGAATTGAGCGGTTGGGAGTATCTGCTGGCGGGGCTTGCGGCGGTGCTGGTGATGGGCATGCTGGGCGTGCTGCTATACGTGTTCGGCGTGCGGCCGTTCGCTTCGCGCCCGGGCATGGCATGGGTCATGAGCACGCTGGGCTTTGGCATCCTGCTGCAGAGCGCCGCGTTCGCGGTCTGGGGACCGGCGCCCGTCACGGTGCCGGCGCCCTTCGGCGACGACGTGATCCGCGTGTTCGGTGCGGGCGTGCGCAGCCAGGAACTGCTGTTGCTCGCCGTGGCGGTGGTGGTGATGGTGCTGTTCGACCGCATCATGAACCGCACGGTGCTGGGCAAGGCGATGCGGGCCGTGGCCGCCAATCCCGCGGTCGCCAACCTGATGGGCATCAATGTGAACGCGGTGATGACCGGCGCCTTCTTCGCCAGTTCGGCGTTGGCCGGGCTGGCGGGCTTTCTGGTCGCGCCGATCACGTCGGCTTCGATATTCATGGGCCTGGCCATCGGCCTGAAGGGCTTTTCCGGCGCGATGATAGGCGGCCTGTCGAATCCGCGCGGCTGCGTGCTGGGCGGCTTTGTGCTGGGGCTGCTGGAGTCCTACGTGAACCTCTGGCAGTCGCAATGGCGTGAAGTGGCGATCTTCGGATTGGTGATCCTGGTGCTGGCGATCAAGCCCACCGGCCTGTTCGGCAAGCGTCTGGCGGAGAAGGTATGAAGCGGCACGGCCAGACCTTGATAACCGTGGCGCTCGCGGCGGCGCTAGCCTTGTTCGCCGCCCTGGTGGACAACGATTACTACCTGCGCATCGTGTTCATGGCTTGCGTGTACTACTTGTGCGCGGCGGGCGTGAACGTGCTGGTGGGGTATGCGGGACAGAAGTCGCTGGGGCAGGCGGGCCTCTTTGCAGCCGGCGCCTACACGGCGGCGTTGCTGACCTCGCGCTGGCAAGTCGATCCATGGCTGGCCCTGGCCGCGGCGCCCGTGGTGGCCGGCGTGTTCGGCGTGCTGATCGCCCTGCCGTCGCTGCGCGTGAAAGGGCCTTACCTGGCCATGGTGACGCTGGCCTTCGGCATCGTCATGGAGAAGATCGTCACCGAATGGGTGGACGTGTTTGGCGGCCCTTCGGGCCTGTTCGGCATCATGCCGCTGACCTGGGGCGGCAACCCGTTCACCAACCAGCAGTGGGTGTGGTTCGCGCTGGTGCTGTGCGTGGCGACGCAGCTCCTGCTGCGCAACGTGCTGGACGGGCGCTTCGGGCGCGCGCTGCTGTCGGTGCAGGCCGACGAGATCGCCTCGTCTTCCGTCGGGGTGCGCGTGTATCGCGCCAAGGTCATCGCCTTCGTGGTGGCGGCCGTGACCTGCGGCATTGCGGGCGCGCTGGTGGCGCAGCAGAACCAGTACATCAACTCGGACTTCATCGGCTTCAACCTGTCGATCTTCATCCTGCTGCTGGTGCTGTTCGGCGGTGCAGGCTCGAAGGCGGGGCCGGCCGTGGGCGCGATTGCGCTGACCATCATCGACGCGATGCTGGCGCGCTGGCCCTCGGTGCAGCATTTCTTCTACGGCGCATTGCTGCTGTTCGCGCTGTACTTCATGCCAGGCGGGGTGATGGGACTGTTCTCGCGCCGCGAGCGGCGGGTCGCGGATGCGCGGCCGCAAGGCGCGGGCGAGGCGGCGGCCCCGCCCGCGGCCAAGCAGGCCGTTGGGGCGCAAGAAGACCTGCTGCTGGTGGTCGAGAGCCTCTCCAAGGCCTATGGCGGCGTGAAGCCGGCGCAGGACATTTCCTTCTGCCTGCGGCGCGGCCACGTGCATGCGCTGATCGGACCGAACGGCGCGGGCAAAAGCACCCTCATCAACATGCTCAGCGGCGTGGTGCTGCCGGATGCGGGCGTGGTCCGTTTCCAGGGCACGGATATCGCGGGCGAGCGGCCGCATGTGATCTGCAAGCTGGGCATCGGCCGCAGCTTCCAGAACCTGCGCCTGTTCGGCGAGCTGTCGGTGCTGGATAACGTATTGCTGGGCCGCCACAGCCGCATGAAGAACGGCTTCTGGGCTTCGCTGCTGGGACTGCCGCGTGCGCGGGCCGAGGAGCGCCGCGCGCGCGAGCACGCCTATCGCCTGGTGCGCATGGTGGGCCTGGAGCATCTGGCCGATACGCCGGCGGGCAGCCTGCCGTATGGCCTGCAGCGCAGGGTGGAACTGGCGCGCGCATTGGCCACCGAACCGACCTTGCTGCTGCTGGACGAGCCGGCGGCCGGGTTGAACCCGCAGGAGACCGCGGAACTGGGCGAGCTGCTGGTGCGCATCGGCGAGTCCTGCGGCATCACGCTGTTGATGGTCGAGCACCATATGGATCTGGTGATGGCGATTTCCGATCACGTGATCGTGCTGGACTACGGCATCAAGATCGCCGAGGGCAAGCCCGCCCAGGTGCAGGCGGACAAGCGCGTGATCGAGGCGTATCTGGGAACCGGCATGGCCTGAGGCCAGGCCATAGGCGTAGGAACAGGCCGTAAGACGATGCTGAAACTAGAATCCGTGCAGATTTCGTATGGCGCGATCCAGGCGGTGCGCGATGTGTCGCTGGAGATCCGCGCGGGCGAGATCGTGACCATCATCGGCGCTAACGGCGCGGGCAAGAGCACGCTCTTGAAGGGCGTGGCGGGCTTGGAGCCCTTGCAGGGCGGACGCGTGACCTTCGACGGGCGCGATATCACGCAGGTGGCGGCGCATCAGCGCGTGGGCCTGGGCCTGGCGCTGTCGCCGGAAGGGCGCGGCGTGTTCGCGGACCAGACCGTCTACGACAACCTGGTGCTGGGCGCCTACATCCGGCGCAGGGATCCCGCGGCAGTGGCCGAAGGCGTGGAGCGCGGCTACCGGCTGTTCCCGCGGCTGCGCGAACGGCGCGAGCAGCTGGCCGGCACCTTGTCGGGCGGCGAGCAGCAGATGCTGGCGATGGCGCGCGCGCTGATGAGCGAACCGCGCCTGCTGTGCCTGGACGAACCCTCGCTGGGGCTGGCGCCTTTGATCGTGCAGGACATCTTCGCGGCGATCTGCAAGCTGCGCGACGACGGGCTGACCATCGTGCTGGTGGAGCAGATGGCCAACCAGGCGTTGGGCGTGGCGGACCGGGCCTATGTGCTGGAGACCGGCCGCATCACCCTGAGCGGCTCGGGCGCGGAACTGCTGCGCGATCCCAACGTGCGGGCCGCATACCTCGGCGCGCATTGAGTCCAGGCCCCAGGCGCGATACCATGTCCGCGGCGCCGCGTGGGCGGCGCGTCCCATTCCCCTTCCAGGCCGGCGCCCGTGACGTCCCCGACAGTTGATGCAAGCCAGGACCGCACAGGTCTTATCTATCTTCAATTGATGTTCGTCATGGCCACATGGGGCCTGAACATCGTCTCGGTCAAGTACCTGACGCTGCACATGGATGTGCAGGCCCTGGCGGCCGTGCGCATCGTCATTGCGTTCATCACCGTCACCCTCATCATCAAGGCCCGCCGCGGCCGCATCCCCCGGCTCGGTCGCGCGGAGCTGGGCTGGGTTGCGCTGGCGGGCTTCCTGGTCGTGTATGCGCACCAGATTGCACTGGTGACAGGACTGCGGGTGTCGTCAGCCGCGAACGGCACGCTCATCATGGCGACCAGCCCCTTGCTGTCGGCGTTGCTGGCGGCCATCTTCTATCGCGAGAAACTGACGCTGGTGCGCATTTCCGGCGCCTTGTTGGGGCTCTTGGGCGTGGGCATGGTGGTGGTCGGCAGCGGCGCGCGGATCGGCCTGACGGGTTGGGGCGATGCGATCGTGTTCGTGGCGGTGCTGGTGTTCGTCTGCGGCGGGCTGGTGATCCAGCGCATGTCGCGCAGCATGGATCCGCTGGGCATGCTCTGGTACATGTACCTGGCCGGCGGCCTGATGCTGGTGGTGCACGCGGCGCTGACGCCCGCGTCCTACCAGGGCGATACCTGGCAGATGACGTGGTGGCCGTGGCTGGTGCTGCTGTTTTCCGCGGTGATCGCCTCGGGCGTCAGCAACATCGTCTGGAATGCCGGCATCGCGCGGCTGGGCATCAGCCGCGCGGCCTTGTTCGTGAACTGGCTGCCGATCTTCGGCCTGCTGTTCGCGGCCCTGTTCCTGGACGAGCACGTCACGCCCACGCACGTCGCGGGACTGGCCTGCGTGCTGGCGGGAACCTGGCTGGGATTGCGGCGCGGGGCGCCGGCAGCGGGCCGCAATGCGGCCGCCAAGACTTGATTTGCGGCAGGCGTCGCGGGCGGCCCATGGTGGCCTGGCCCGCGATGCCGCAAGCGCTTAACGCTGGCTCTTCAGCAGCTTCGCGGCTTCGATCGCGAAGTACGTCAGGATGCCGTCGGCGCCGGCGCGCTTGAACGCCAGGAGCGCTTCCATCATGACCTTGTCGTGGTCCAGCCAGCCGTTGGCGGCGGCGGCCTTGATCATGGCGTACTCGCCGCTGACCTGGTAGGCGAAGGTGGGCACGCGGAACGTGTCCTTGACCCGGCGCAGCACGTCCAAGTAGGGCATGCCGGGCTTGACCATGACCATGTCGGCGCCTTCCTGCAGGTCGGCGGCGACTTCGCGCAGGGCTTCGTCGAGGTTGCCCGGATCCATCTGGTAAGCCATCTTGTTGGACTTGCCCAGGTTGGTGGCCGAGCCCACGGCGTCGCGGAACGGGCCGTAGAAGGCGCTGGCGTACTTGGCGGAGTAGGCCATGATCTGCGTGTGGATGTGGCCGTTGGCTTCCAGCGCGCGGCGCACGGCGCCGATGCGGCCGTCCATCATGTCGCTGGGCGCGACCATGTCGACGCCGGCCTCGGCTTGCGTGAGCGCCTGCTTGACCAGGATTTCGACGGTGGCTTCGTTGATGACGTAGCCGTTCTCGTCGATGACGCCGTCCTGGCCGTGGCTGGTGTAGGGGTCCAGCGCCACGTCGCACAGAATGCCGAGTTCGGGGACGTGCTTCTTCAGTTCACGCACCACGCGCGGGATCAGGCCATTGGGGTTGGTGGCTTCGATGCCGTCGGGCGTCTTGAGCGAGGGGTCGATGGCGGGGAACAGCGCCAGCACGGGAATGCCGAGGTCCACGCATTCGCGGGCCACCGGCAGCAGCGTGTCCAGCGAATAGCGGACCACGCCCGGCAGCGACGGCACGGCTTGCTGCAGGCCAGTGCCTTCGGCCACGAACACGGGATAGATCAGATCGTTGACCGTCAGGGCGTTTTCGCGCACCAGGCGGCGGGTGAAGTCGTCGCGGCGCAGGCGGCGCGGGCGGGATACCGGGAATTCAGGGGAGATGATCTGCGGGTTCATGGTACGACCTTGGGTGAAATCCAGTTTTCTATGTGCGCGCCGGCCTCTTCCAGGCCGATGCGTTCAGGCGCCGAGAAGGGGATGGTGTGCAGGGCGCCGATATCGGCCAGGTCCTTGCGCACGGAGAACACGGTGCGCACGCGCTGGCCGTAGGGCAGCTTGTCGGCCTTGGTCAGCAGCGCCAGCACCGGGCGGCCGGTGGGGGCGATGAAGTTGGCGAGGCGGCGGTCCAGTTCGGTGACGCCGCGGCGGATGTCGATGAGCAGCACGATGCCGGCCAGCGATTCGCGGTCGCGCAGATAGCCGCCCAGGATGTCGGCCCATTTTTCTTTTTCGTCGCGGGCCACGGAGGCGTAGCCGTAGCCGGGCAGGTCGACGAGATAGCCGATGTGGCCTTCCGGATCCAGCGGGTCGGGCAGGCTGAACATATTGATCAGGCGCGTGCGGCCCGGCGTCTTGCTGGAGAAGGCAAGGCGGCGCTGGTTGCACAGCACGTTGATGGCCGTGGATTTGCCGGCGTTGGAGCGGCCGACAAAGCAGACCTCGGGAGCGCCGGCGGCCGGCAACTGGTCGAGGCGAGCCGCGGACGTGAGGAAAGAGGCGCGATGTAGGAGGGACACGGGTGGCTTTGGATACGGTTGGTTTCGAGCCCTATTGTATAATCCGGCGTTTGCAACAGTGGTCCCCGTGCGCGGAGCCGTCTTTTTTGCTTACTGTTTCGCTTGCTGAACGCTTTATCCGGCAAGTTCGCAGCAACATCGCAGGCAGGAAGGCAAAACAGGTTCGATACGGTATTCCAGGGTGTGCGGGCAGGCGTGGGCGCCTTTTTGCGCCTTGATCGATGCGATCGTCGAGGTCTTCATGAAGCGTGTGCTGTCCCGGATGTTGGTTGCGAGCGGGCTGTTGCTCGGCGCCTCCGCCTTATCTACTACGAGTTTCGCCGCCGAAGGCGCCGCGGGCCCGGTAAAACCAGATGCCGCCAAGGGCGGACAGCTGTTTGACCAGGGCGATGCGGCCAGGGGCATCATCGCCTGTGCGTCCTGTCATGGCGCGGCGGGCAATAGCACCATCCCGGTGAACCCCAACCTGGCCGCGCAGTCCCACGAGTACCTGGCCAAGCAATTGGCCGACTTCCAGGTCAAGCCCGGCGCCAAGCTGCCGGTGCGCAATGGCGCGGGCGGCAATCCCACCCCGATGACGGCCATGGCGCAGAACCTGACGCCCGCCGACATGCAGAACATCGCGCTGTACCTGGCGCAGCAGCCGCTCAAGGAGCCCGCCACGGCCGGCCAGGAGAAGCTGGTTGATCTGGGTCAAAAGATCTGGCGCGGCGGTTTGCCTGATCGCAAGGTTCCGGCTTGCGCCTCGTGCCATTCTGCCAATGGCGCGGGCATTCCCAGCCAGTACCCCCGGCTATCGGGCCAGTTCCCCATGTACATTGAAGAGCAGCTGAAGCTGTTCCGCAGCGGCGACCGCAAGAACGACGTCATGTTCGCCATCGCGGACCGCATGTCGGACGCCGACATCAAGGCCGTGTCGGACTACGCCGCCGGTCTGCGGTAGGCGCCAGCCCGCCACGCGCGCGGCTGGTCCGCGTTCTGCAAACTCAGCGCAGCGGAACCTGCTTCCGCCGCGCGCTGTCTATGAGGGGGGTAGCCGATAGCGCGGCCCCCCTTTTTTCATGAATTCGACCCGTACACACTCCCGTCCTTCCCTGCGCAGCCTGCCCGGCGATTTCTTCGAATTGCTGGGTTCGATGCGTTTCGCCGTCAGCCTGCTGATGTTCATCTGCGTGGCGAGCCTGGTCGGGACCGTCCTGCAGCAGAACCGCTCGTCCAACAACTACATCGATCAGTTCGGGCCGTTCTGGTTCGAAGTGTTCGACAAGTTCTCCATCTGGCACGTCTACAACAGCTGGTGGTTCCTGCTGATCATGGGGTTCCTGGTCGTGTCGACCTCGGTCTGCCTGATCCGCAACGCGCCCAAGATGCTGCGCGATGCGCGCTCGTTCCGCGAACATGTGCGCGCCAGCAGCTTGCGCGCCTTCCCGCATCGGGTGGAAACCGAAGAGCCCACCGACGTGCCGCAGACGGCTGCGGGCCTCAAATCCCTGTTGGGCCGGCTGGGTTATGCGGTGCGCGAACGCCAGGATGCGGATGGCGTGCTGCTGGCGGCCAAGAAGGGCAGCGCCAACCGCCTGGGCTATGTGTTCGCCCACGCCGCCATGGTCATCATCTGCATCGGCGGCCTGCTGGACAGCGAGTTGCCGGTGCGCCTGCAGGTCATGTTCGGTGGTAAGAAACCCATCGTCGAAAACATGCTGATCTCGGAAGTGCCGGAAAGCGGCCGCTTGTCGGTCGACAACCCGAGCTTCCGCGCCAGCGTCCTGGTGCCCGAGGGCGGCCAGGCCAGCACGGCGGTCGTGATGGTGGGCGACGGCGCCCTGGTGCAGCCCATGCCCTTCACGCTGAAGCTCAAGAAGTTCGTGGTCGACTATTACTCCACCGGCATGCCCAGCCGCTTCGCCAGCGAGGTCGAGGTCACCGACCCGGACACCGGCAAGAGTTTCGATTCCACCATCGAGGTCAACGAGCCGCTGCGCTTCAAGGGCATGACGGTCTACCAATCCAGCTTCGACGACGGCGGCAGCGCGGTGACGCTGAAAGGCTATCCGCTAGTAGGATCTGACGCCGCTACCTTCGCGGTTGACGGTACGGTGGGCAAGACCAGCGAAGTAACCGCTCACACTGCCCGCGGCGCGCGCAGCATGGGGATCGAGATCACGGCCCTGCGGCCCATCAACGTCGAGGATCTGACCGGCGGCGTGCCCAAGGGCGGCAACCAGAGCTTTGCCGACCATGTCGCGTCGGTGTCCGGCAGCGCCGCAGGCAAAAAGAACGAAAACCTGCGCAACGTCGGTCCCAGCGTCGAATACAAGCTGATCGACGATGCGGGCCAGGCCCACGAATTCCAGAATTACATGCTGCCCGTCGAGCTGGACGGCGCCGCCGTGTTCCTGGCCGGAGTGCGCAACAACGCCTCCGAGCCGTTCCGCTACCTGCGCATTCCGGCGGACGACGACAGCTCGATCGCCGAATTCATGCGCCTGCGCGCGACTCTGGCCGACCCCGCAGCGCGCCAGGAGGCCGCGCGCCGCTTCGCGGAACGCAACAGCCCGGCGGGGACGGATCGCCAGCCCCTGCAGACGGCCGCCGAGCGCGCCCTGGAAACCTTCGCCTCCGGCGGCTTGCAAGCCGTGGCGGCGTTCCTGCAGGCCAACACGCCGCCGCAGGACCTGGAGCGGGCAGCCGACGTGGTGATCCGCCTGATCGGCGCCAGCATGAACGAGTTGCGCGCCATCGAGCGCGAGCGCGCCGGCCTGCCCCCCGTGGCCACCGAAGGCCCGGAGGCCGAACGCGCCGCCGTCTGGTCGCGCCTGTCCGTGGCCGCGCTGTCGGACCTGACCGTCTATCCGGCGCCGGTGTTCCTGTCGCTCGCGGACTTCAAGCACGTGCAGGCCAGCGTGTTCCAGGTCAGCCGCACGCCCGGCAAGAACACTGTCTACCTGGGCAGCCTGCTGCTGGTCCTGGGCGTGTTCTCGATGTTCTATATTCGAGACCGCCGCATCTGGATCTGGATCAAGCCGCAAGGCGGCGGCAGCAGCGTCCTGGCGGCCATGACGTCCCAGAAGCGTACACTCGACTTCAACCAGGAGTTTGAACGCTTCAAGCAGGCGCTGCTGCGCCAGAAGAGGTCTTAAGGTTTCCTATGTCCACTACGACCACTACGCATCCCGCGCCGGCGCAAACGTTGGCTGCCTCGCCTGATCAACTTTGGCAGGACGCCCTGTCCGAAACCGGCGACGGCCGCGCGCAGCGCGGCAGGCCCGATTGGACCGACGTCGTCTTCTTCTTGTTGCTGGCGGTGGGTGCGGGATTCGCGCTGACCCGCTACAGCAACGCGATGGACTATTACGAGAAGATCATCCTGTGCGGCACTGTGCCGGTGTTGGCCTGGATGGGCTGGCTGTGGCGCCCGCTGCGCCACCTGATGGTCGCCTGTGCCATTGCGGCGGGGTTGGCGCTGATGCTGTACGGCAATGACCTGGCCCGGGCCGAGCAGGTGTTCTTCCTGAAGTACCTGTTCTCGTCGCAGTCGGCCATCCTGTGGATGTGCGCGCTGTTCGCGCTGGCCATGGTCTGCTACTGGATCGGCTTCTTCAGCCCTACCGCCGCCTGGCTGGGCACGGCGCTGAGCTGGGGCGCGGTGTTCGCCGGCGTCACGGGCCTACTGGTGCGCTGGCGCGAAGGACACTTGATGGGCCCGGACCTGGGCCACATCCCGGTCAGCAACCTGTATGAAGTGTTCGTGCTGTTTGCGCTGATCACGGCGCTGTTCTACCTCTACTACGAACGCAAGTACGCCACGCGCGCGCTGGGCGGCTTCGTGATGCTGGTGGTGACGTCGGCCGTGGTGTTCCTGCTGTGGTACTCCTTCACGCGCGACGCCGGGCAGATCCAGCCGCTGGTGCCGGCGCTCAAGAGCTGGTGGATGAAGCTGCACGTTCCGGCCAATTTCATTGGCTACGGCACCTTCTCGCTGGCCGCCATGGTGGGCTTTGCCTACCTGGTGAAACAACATGGCCAGACCACGTCCTGGGCCAAGCTGGCGCCGCTGTTCGTGCTGGGCGTGCTGCTGTGCGCCGAGCCCATGGTGTTCCGTACCGATGGCCTGTCGGCCACCTGGATGCTGTACTTCGGCGTGGGCGCGGTGATCGTGGGCGCCATCCTGCTGGGACGCCGCCGCATCGCCGCGGCGCTGCCCTCGCTGGAAGTGCTGGACGACATCATGTATCGCGCCATCGCGATCGGCTTCGCGTTCTTCACCGTCGCCACCATCCTGGGCGCGCTGTGGGCGGCCGACGCCTGGGGCGCGTATTGGCAATGGGACCCCAAGGAAACCTGGGCGCTGATCGTCTGGCTCAACTACGCGGCCTGGCTGCACATGCGCCTGATCAAGGGCCTGCGCGGGACCATGGCGGCCTACTGGGCGCTGATGGGCCTGCTGATCACCGGCTTCGCCTTCCTGGGCGTGAACATGTTCCTGTCGGGCCTGCACTCCTACGGCGAACTGTAGGCGCTGACGGCCTGTTCAGGCCGTCAGCACGACCATCACCGGCTGGGGCGAGTACACCTTGACGCCAGGCGCATTGATGGTGTTCTGCAGGGTCAGGCTCGTCATGCGGACGATGGGCGCGCCGCGCACCAGCATGGTGAACGCGCCCGTCATGTAGCGCGACTGGCCCATGAAGGTCTGCGAGATCAGGCCGCCACCCACGCCGGCGGTATCGCCCAGCGTGACCGGTATCACCGTCGCCATGTTGTGCACCGGCGCTGCCATCAACCATACATTCCAGACCACGGGGATACCCATGGACGAGGTCGCCGTGTCGATGTGCGGCACCGGCGGCACCGGGGTCTTGCAGACGTCGGGAACGCCCACGGCCAGGCTGGGCAATTGGCAGACTGCGAGCATGTTGATCTCCTTAGGCGGCGAGGGGGCGGCGATGCCGCGTGGGGTCAAAGGGAGGCGCGTCCGGCCGACCAGAGTTCGGCTTCAAGCAGGGGCGCGTCGTTTTCGATGATGCCGCGGCGTTGCGTCCAACGCGTGCCCTGGGTCAACGCGCGATGCATGCGCGTGCGCAGGAAGGTGGCGTCGCGCAGGTCGGCCCCGCCCAGGTCGGCCAGCGAGAAGTCGGCGTCGGTCAGGTTGGCGCCGCGGAAATCGGTGTCGGCGCAACGCGCGCGCTGGAAGATGCACAGCGACAGGCTGGCGCCGCGCAAGGAGGCGCCGTCCAGCGTTGTCTCGGCCCAGATGGCGCCGTCGAAACGGCCGCCCTGCAGGTCGGCGCCGCTCAGGTCGGCCTGAGGGAACAAGCATTGCGGGGCCGACGCGCCAGCGAAGCGCGCGCCGCGCAGCGACGCGCCCTTGAAGCCGGCCTGGTGCAGGTCGGCATTGCGGAAGTCCGCGCCGTCCAGCTGGCTGTCGGTGAAATGGCAGAGCGGGTAGGCTTGCGAGGAGAAGTCCTGCGCCGTCAGATCGCATTCGATGAACATGGTGCTTTCCGCGCCGGCGCCCGCCAGCACGATGCTGCGCAGGTCCAGCTGGTGGAACAGGGTGTAGCTCATCCGGGCCTGCGACAGGTCGGCGCGCGTCAGCACGCCGCGCGAGAACACCGAGCGTTCCACGCGGGCGGATCGCAAGGAGGCGCCTTCGAGCGAGGTGGAGTTGAACGCCGCTTCCTTCAGCTCGGCCCCTTCCAGGCTGGCCTGACCCAGATCGCATTCGGTGAAGCTGACGCCATGGGCATGGCTGCGGTCCAGCACCGCCCCGCGGGCCTGACAACGGAACAGCCGGGCCATATCCAGATTGGCGTCCGCGGCGACCACGCCAGTCAGCACGCAGTTGAGGAATTGGCTGTCCTGCAACTGGCAACCGCTCATCCTGGCGCCGCTCAAATCCACCTGGTCGAAGAACGCGCCCGCCAGGTCCAGGCCGCGCAGGTCCCGGCCCGCCAGGCTGCGGTGCGCTATCGGCTCGCCGTGGCGCACCTGGTCCAGCAACTGATCCAGGTTCATGCGGCGTTCTCCGGCTGCCGGGCCGGCCAGAGCTTGGCGCCCTGGGTATGGGCGTCGTCCAGCCCGGTGCTGCCGTCCATCTGCGCCTGCGCGACATCCGCGCGAAAGAGGTTGGCGCCGGTCAGGTCGGCGCGCAGCAGGATGGCCTTGCCGAGCAGGCTGTTGATCAGGTTGGCGTTGCGCAGGCGCGCGCCGGTGAAATCGGCGCGCACGAAGTGGGTGTCGGGGGCGGCCATGCCGCTGAGGTCTGCCTCCCGCAGGCTGCAGTTCGAAAAGTCACTGGCGGCGACTTGCGCGCCACGCAAGTCGGCGCGATCGAGCATCGCGCCACGCATGCTGCCCACCTTGAACCGCATGCCGCGCAGGCAGGCGCCGGCAAGCGCTACGCGTCCCGCGTAGGCGCAGCCATCGAGCGTGGCGTTCTCCATGCTATGGCGGCCCGAGAACTCCACGTCCATGAAGCTGACGCGCAGCAAGTCCGCGCCGGAGAAGTCGGCGTTCGCCATCGTGCCCTGCATGAACACGCATTGATTCAAGCGCGCTTGGTGAAAGCGGCAATCCTCGAAGGCGGCCATCATCGCGGCCCATTGCTCGAAAGACGCGCCGCTCAGGTCGCAGCCGCGCAAGCGCGCCTGATGCAGGCGTCCCAGCAACCAGACGCTGCCGGCAAAGCTGCAATCTTCGCAGTTGGCATGGTCCCAGAGGGTTTCCTTGATGCGGCTTTCGGTGAAGTCCGTCTGCACGCACTGCGTGCGGCCCAGGTTCGCGCGCGACATATCGGCGCCGCGCATACTGGTGCGCGCCAGGTCGGCGCCTGCCAGCACGGCGTCGGTGAGGTTGCAGCCGTCCAGCCGCGCGTCGGCGAGATTGGCGCCGGCCAGGATGGTGCGCTGGAAGTCGACGCCGGAAAGATTCATGCCGCTCAGGTCCGCGCCAGTCAGATTCATGTCGCGGCAATCGCGATTGCCTTTCAGACGCGCTTCCAGCTTCGAACGCGTGCGCCGTGCGCGCAACGGCGGCATGGGCGGGGGCGGCGCGAACTGATGCGCCGATTGCTGATAGGCCTGATGCACCTGCGGACCCAGGGTCTGGCTGAGCGGGGGCGGCACGCCTGGTGCATCCGGCGCGCCGCGCTCGGCCTGCGTGTGCGGGTTGGCATCGAAGTCGGCGATGTGCCGCTTCACCTTGCGTGGGTCGAAGCCGGCGGGAAGCTTGCCGTCATCCTCCAGCTTGCGCAGTGCGTCCATGTCGACCCCCGAGACCGCGGCCATGGAGGGCAGGTTGGGATCGGCCAGCGCGCGCGCGCCGGGACCGCCCGACAGGCGTTTGGCCTCTTCCAGCTCCCGCTGCATGCGCAGGATGGTCTGCGGCAGATCGGCCAGGTTAGGCGCCTTTGGCGGCGGCTGCAGGGGAACCATGTACAGATCGGGATCCAGGCCCTGGGCGAGCAGCGATTCGCGCTCGCGGGCATGCCGCCGTGCGGCGCCGGCATGCAGGTTGCGGTTCGACGGACGCTGGGCCGTGGCTTCCATGGCCGCCTGCGGCAGCTCGCCGCAGATGTCTTCCGGTACGAGCTGGGCATCCAGCAGGGCATGGACCGCGCCGAGCTCGGTATCGAGGCGCTGTCCCACCACAGTCTGGTAATGCGCCACGTCGCGCTCCTGGCCGGCGTGTTCCAGCGCGGGCATGATGTGCAGGATATCTGCCGCATCGTCTTCGCGTACCGGCAGCGCGCCATGCCAGATCAGCGCCAGCTGCGTGCGGTCGGGGAAGAACCAGGCCGTGGTCAGGCGCAACGCGACTTCCTCGAGCGCGCTGCCATCGGCCTGGCGGCTGAAGAAACAGCGGGCGCGCCAGTCGGGCAGGCGGCCGCGCAGCACCTCGCGTTCAGGGTGCATGTTCCACAGTTCATAGTCGGCGCCGCCGGCAAGCGCCGAATTGGCGGGCCCCCATTGGTCGGGCGGGGCGGCATTGAAGAAGCGCCAGTCCATGTCGGACGCGAAGCCCGGGAAGTCATGTTCCAGCCACTGCTGGCCATACTGGCGGCCCAGCAGCGCGGCCCGCTGCGGCCAGTCCATGGGCATGGCGGTGAAACCGGCGGGCGCGACGCGCTGGGAGGGCGATGCGACGCGTTCCTGCGGGTGTTCGATGTTGGGCAGCCGGCGCACGCGCACGCCGTTGACGTCCTCTTCCTGCGCGCCTAAGCCCTGCGGGTTTTCTGCGCAGCCGGGGCCGCCGTAGGCGCGGCTCCAGTCCAGACGCATGCGCTCGAAGGGCTGGGGGGCGGTGGCCTTGCCATCGAGCCAGTAGCGGTCGCCGAAGACCAGCAATGATTTGTCGATCGCGCCCACCTTCAGGCGCACGGCGCAGGCGCCGGGACTCTTGGGATCATGCGGATAGGCGTGGCCGGCGACCAGCACTTCCGGACACAGCTTGGGCGTGGCCAGGTCCAGCAGGCCGCCAGCTTCGGCGCCTGCCAGCTTCCAAAGTTCCTGGTCCATGAGCAGCGTGGGCGCGTGCGCGATATCGACCAGCGCGAACACCGCCACGCCCAGCACGTCGCGGCGTTGCCAGCGGTAGGGGCGGGTAAGCAGGCCCAGGCGGAACGGCTTGATGGTCTTCATGGCTATCCGGTGGCCTGGTCCACGACGACCTCCCGGGTCGCGGGATCGACGCGCACCTGTATGGTCTTGCCGACGCCGAAATCGGCCAGGTGCAAGGGCGACAGGGGCACGCTGAGCGTGCGCGACAGCGCGGGCGTGGCGCTGGTGGCGGCCACGTCCAGGTCCAGCTCGATGACGAAGTACAAGGTATCGCCGATGCGGCGGCGCGTGTCGCGTGCCGCCGTCACCCGCGCGGTGCCGGGCAGTCCGCTGACGCGCAAACCGTCCTGCCGCTGCACTTCCTTGCGTCCCGCCGCGCGACGCTGGCGCTCGCGCCACAACATGTACGCCGCCTGCGCCAGGGACAGCAACAGGCCCAGCCATACCCACTTGGCCCAGCTGGGCCATGCATCGATGAAGTCGGACATGGCGGCCTTAGATGATGCTCCAGAGACCGACCATCGACGCGCCCAGGCCCACCTTTTCCGCAGTGACCGCGTCGAACTGGTAGCTGGCGCCGGTGGTGCGGTACGAGACCATCTGTCCGATGCTGCTGACCATGGCGTAGTTGGTGAACGAGAGGTTCAGCATGACCGTGGTGCGGAACAGCGCCAGGCGATGCATGCCGAATTCCGCCTTGGCCACTGCCAGGCCGATGGAGAATGGCGTGGCCTGAAGCCAGCTTTCCTTGGAAAGATCCTTGACGTTGGCAGCGTCCATCACGACATCGGCAGGGGTTTTCAGCGTGATGTTGCCGTCGGCCTTGACCAATACGGTGGATCCCGTCGACTCCATGTCTATCTTGCCCTTGGCCTTGAGATCCATGGTGGACGTTTCGGACTCCACGTGCATCGCGGTCTTGGCCTTGACGTCCATGTTCGCGTCGGTGGAAAGCACTTCGACCTTGCCCTTGGCCTTCTCGGTGAGCATGCCGGTCTTGACGTGATGCAGCGAGTCGCCTTCGTTCACGTAGACCTGCTCGCCGTTCTTCAAGGTTTCTTTGAAGAGACCCGTGATCTCGCGTTCCTCGCCCTTGGCTGCGACCGTCGTCTTCAGGCCGTTGTCGAACTTCTCGTCCATCAGGCCGTCTTTCACGTTGACCGTGCGCGATGCCTTGACGGTGTATTCCTCGTGCCCCTTCACGAAAACGTCGCGCGTCTTGTCGACATGCAGCTTGTCGGTGCCGGTGACCTTGATGTCGCGGTTGCCGCCGATCCTGGTGGTGTCGTTGTCGCCGATGGTGGTGCTGCGGTTCTCGTCGGTCGAATGGAATTCGTTGGCTTCCACCTCGGTGCAGAGTTCGCGTTCCGCATGCAGCCAGATGCGTTCGCTGCCGCTCTTGTCCTCGAACATGAGAGCGTTCGCCGTCGCGGGCGTGCCGCTCTTGGAGCGGCTCAGGAAGCCGCTTTGCGTGGCGTTGTCCGGCAGGTCCCAGGGCGGCAGGTTGTTGGCGTTGAAGACGCGGCCGATCACGATGGGGCGGTCGGGCTGGCCGCCGATGAAGTCGACGATCACTTCATCGCGCACGCGCGGCAGCTGGATGCCGCCAAAGCCGCCGCCGGCCCAAGGGCTGGACACGCGCACCCAGCACGAGCTGTTCTCGTCCTTCTTGCCATAGCGGTCCCAATGGAACTGCACCTTGATGCGGCCCATCTTGTCCGTCCAGATTTCCTCTCCTTCCTTGCCCACTACCGTGGCGGTCTGTGGGCCATGGGTGCGCGGAACGGGAGTCACGCGCGGCGCGCGGAATTGTGTGCTGGACGGCAGCACGACGAACTCCAGGTCGAAGTCGCCGGGATCGGGCTGGCCGCTGGCATAGCCTGTTTCACGGATCCGGTAGTAGGTGCTGACGACGAGGTACTCGCGGTTCTCGGCCTGGCGCGGATGATTGCGCAGCGTGAAGAGATGGCCCGTGGCCAGCCCGCGGGCGTTGGAGCCGCCGGCGCTTTGCTCCTTTCTGCATTGCAGGTCTTCGAGCCGCACGCGGGTGTAGTGCTCCGCGTCGTCAGGATTGGTGTAGCCCCCTTGCCATTCGTACATCTCCAGGTCGCCATGGTCGTGCGCGCCGGGGTTGTTGCGGCGCGCTTCCAGGCTGGCGGCGGGCGTGAGCGGATGGTAGTCCGTGGTGGCAAAGGCGCCGGGCGTGATCTGTTCGGCCACTTCCCATTTGTAGACGTGGTCTTCGCGCGGGATGGTGATGCGGTCCGGCCCGTAATAGGGAATCTGCTCGTAGCCCGAGACGGGCTCGTGCTGCGTGATGTCGTCGGTGAGGACCAGGGTGTGCTTGCCCTTGTCGTGCTTGAACCAGAAGTAGATGCCCTCGTGCTCCATCAGGCGGCTGATGAAGGCGTAGTCGGTTTCCTGGTACTGGACGCAGTATTCCCAATTGCGGTAGCTGTCCACCAGCTTGAACTCGATGGGATAGTCGTAGTCCTTCAGCACTTCCCGGATGACGTCGGGCACGCTCTTGTTCTGGAATATCTTGTTGTCCGAGGTCTGGGTCAGGTACCAGAGCCACGGCCGCACCGTGGCGCGGTAGATGGTGTAGCGCGAGGTGTTGTTCTCGCGGCCCACCAGCGCGCAACGCGTGATGTGTCCGCTGAGATAGCGCGGTGCGGCGGACCCGGTTTCGATCTCCAGCGTCAGCGGCTTGCCCAGCAGCGACTTCATATCCAGCGAATAGGATTCCGAGACCAGCTCGACCTCCAGTTCGTACAGCTGCGAAAGGCTCTCGGCGCCATGCATGGCGCGGAACTTCAGTTGCTCCGGCGGCAGGGGCGTATGCGCCTTGACGACACGTTCGCTGGGCACGTTGCGGTCCATCTCACCGTCTCCTTATGAGAATGCTTCGCCTGTTGCTGCGTTTGCTGCTTTCGATTTCTTCGCGGGCGCGCGTCAGGCGCGTCACGATGACTGCAATGGGATGTCCGGCCACGCGATGGGGCCGCTTGCATAGGCGGGCAGGGGCTCGTCACGAACGGGTCTGCGCCGGGGAAATCTGTCTCTGGATCTGATGCGCGCCGGTCTTGCCGCCAGCGTGAGCGCCGATTGTAGGCAGGGGCGAAAGCGCCGGAGAAGCGCTCTCACATGCTTTTGTGTTTTTTACGCTTCGGTAACAGTCCTTCCGTGATGCGCCCGATTCCGTAAGGTCTGTGTCCAAAAATCAATGCAGCAGGGAGACAAGTGTTCAATTGTTTACTCGGGTGTTAGCTATCTGTAAGAAAAATCTGTAGTTGTTAGGTTGCCGTTGCATGCGGAAAGAGATGCCTAGAATTCACCCTTCCGTGAAGCAGCGCGGAGCGTAGTGGTTGTATCCAGGCAGCATCCCAGCAGGCATTTAACTGATGACTATGGAATTCGCCGACATCCTCAATACACTCGATTCACGTCTGCCCTGCGGGGAAGACCTCGAATACGACGCCGACTTCCTGCAACTGCAGCAAGCCGCGGCGGGGCGCGACGAACAGCAGTTCGGGTCGACCATCATTGCCGCGCAGCCGCCTGACTGGCGCGAAGTCGAACGCCTGGCGCGCGCGCTGCTGGAACGCACCCGCGACCTGCGCATCATTGGCCTGTTGACCTCCGCCTGGACCGAAATCCGCGGCCTGCCCGGCTATGGCGATGGCCTGGCGCTGGCCGTCGATACCCTGGAACGCTATTGGGAGCCGGTGCATCCACGCCTGGACAGCGTGGGGGAAGACGATCCCATGCCGCGCATGAACGCATTGGCGGCCTTTGGCGACATGCAGGGCTGTGCGCGCAGCCTGCGTTCGGCCAGCCTGATCAGCGGCGTGCATGGACAACTCACCGTGCGCGATACCGAAGCGCTGCTGGACGGCAGCCGCCAGGATGCGGACGGCTATCCAGGCGGGCGTCCGCGCCTGGTCGAGCGCTTGCGCCAGGCATGGACGCAAGGCGATGCCGACGTGCAGGCGCTGGCCTCAGCCGCCGATGCGTTGCGGCGCATTCAGAAACTCGTGACGGACAAATTGGGCGCCGCGTGGGCGCCCGACTATGCGGCCATCCTGCGCACGCTGGACCTGGTGCTGGACGCGGCGCGCGATCCGCAATCCGCGAGGCCGACCGCGGCGCCGACCGACGAGGCGCGGACCGCGGCAGAGGCGCCAGCCACGCAGCCGGTCGCGAGCGCGGCGGATCACGCCGCACGCTGGCAGGACGCGACGATCCAGTCGCGCGACGAGGCCGTGGCGATGCTGTCCAAGGTCTGTGCGTACTTCGAGGCCAACGAGCCCGGCCATCCCGCGCCTTACCTCATCCGCAGGGCGCAGCAGCTCATCCCAATGAGTTTTCACGACATCATCAGGAATCTGGCGCCCCAGGGGCTGGAGCAGTTCGAGGCATGGCTGCCGCGGTCCGAGGCGAACCGGCAGGAACCGTAAGGCGGGCCAGCCGCCGCACCAACAAGAGGAGACGACATCATGGCGACCAGCCTGAAGGGAAGCGGCCAGAAGTTCATTGCAAGAAACCGCGCGCCGCGGGTGCAGATCGAATACGACGTGGAGATCTACGGCGCTGAACGCAAGATCCAGTTGCCGTTCGTGATGGGCGTGCTGGCGGACCTGGCCGGCAAGTCCGAAACGCCGCAGCCGGAAGTGGGCGAGCGCAAGTTCCTCGACATCGACATCGACAACTTCGATGAACGCATGCGTTCCATCCAGCCGCGCGTGGCGTTCCAGGTGCCCAACACGCTGACGGGCGAAGGCAACCTGAATGTGGACGTCACATTCGAGAGCATCGACGATTTTTCGCCGGCCACCGTCGCTCGCAAGGTTGGCGCGCTGAACGAATTGCTGAGCGCGCGCACCCAGCTGGCGAACCTGTTGACCTACATGGACGGCAAGACCGGCGCCGAGGAACTGATCGGCAGCGTGCTCAAGAATCCAGCGCTGATGAACGCGCTGGCGGCCGCGCCGAAGCCGCAAGAGGAGCCGCGCGCATCCGATGCCCCCGCGCCGGACCCGGCCGCCTGATTTCCGCTTGAATCGCTTTTCGGAGAATGCCATGACCGCAGTGGCCAAACGCGCCGACGCGCGTGCTGTCGAGACCCTGCAGGCGGACGATCTTTCCGCCCTGCTGAAGAAGGAATTCAAGCCCAAGACCGAGCAGGCGCAGGAGGCGGTGGAACACGCCGTTCGCACGCTGGCGCATCAGGCGCTTGAGAACAGCGGCGTAGGCCTGTCGTCGGACGCCTACCGCACCATCCAGGCCATCATCGCCGAGATCGACCGCAAGATGTCGGAGCAGATCAACCGCGTGATGCATCACCCCGACTTCCAGCAGCTGGAGGGCGCGTGGCGCGGCCTGCATTACCTGGTCACCAACACCGAGACCGACGAACTTCTGAAGATCCGCGTGATGTGCCTGTCCAAGTCGGAACTGGGCCGCACGCTCAAGCGGCACAAGGGCGTGGGCTGGGACCAGAGCCCGATCTTCAAGCGCGTGTACGAGGAAGAGTACGGCCAGTTCGGCGGGGAGCCCATCGGCTGCCTGGTCGGCGACTACTACTTTGACCACAGTCCGCCCGACGTGGAACTGCTGGGCGAGATCGCCAAGATCTCATCCGCCGCGCACTGCCCCTTCATTGCGGGGGCTTCGCCCAACGTGATGCAGATGGATTCGTGGCAGGAACTGGCCAACCCGCGTGACCTGACCAAGATCTTCACCAACACGGAATACGCCGCATGGCGCAGCCTGCGCGAATCCGAGGACTCGCGCTACATCGGGCTGGCGATGCCGCGCTTCCTGGCGCGGCTGCCCTACGGCGCGCGCACCAATCCCGTCGACGAATTCGACTTCGAGGAAGACACAGACGGCGCGAACCACGACCGCTACACCTGGACCAATTCCGCCTATGCCATGGCGGCCAACGTGAACCGCTCGTTCAAGCTGTACGGCTGGTGCACGTCCATCCGCGGCGTGGAGTCCGGCGGCGCGGTGGAGAACCTGCCGTGCCACAGCTTTCCCACCGATGACGGCGGCGTGGATCTGAAGTGCCCGACCGAGATCGCCATCAGCGACAGGCGGGAGGCCGAACTGGCCAAGAACGGCTTCATGCCGCTGGTGCATCGGAAGAACTCCGACTTCGCCGCCTTCATCGGCGCGCAGTCGCTGCAAAAGCCGCACGACTACTACGAGGCCGACGCCTCGGCCAATGCCAAGCTGGCCGCGCGCCTGCCGTATCTCTTCGCATGCTGCCGCTTCGCGCATTACCTGAAGTGCATCGTGCGCGACAAGATCGGCTCGTTCCGCGAACGCGACGACATGGAGCGCTGGCTGAACGACTGGATCATGAACTACGTGGATGGCGATCCGGTGAACTCCTCGCAGGAGACCAAGGCGCGCAAGCCGCTGGCCGCGGCCGAGGTGCAGGTGCAGGAGATCGAGGACAACCCGGGCTATTACTCCGCCAAGTTTTTCCTGCGGCCGCACTATCAGCTGGAAGGGCTGACGGTGTCGCTGCGGCTGGTTTCCAAGCTGCCTTCGCTCAAACAGAACGAAGGCTGAGTGGCGCTGACAAGTCGGGGCGCAACCGTGCCCCATAACTCCAGGAGACAGATGTGGCAGTGGATATGTTCATGAAGATCGATGGCGCCAACGGTGAATCCAAGGACGCCAACCACAAGGACTGGACCGATATCGTGTCCTTTTCATGGGGCGCAACCCAGCCAGGCAACCTGGCCAGCGGCGGCGGCCTGGGCGCGGGCAAGGCCAGCTTCAACGATCTGCACGTAGTGGCACGCATCGACAAGGCCGCGCCAGCCGTGATGAAGCACTGCGCCAGCGGCAAGCACCTCAGCAAGATCGAGCTGTCCATGTGCAAGGCGGGCGGCGAGCAGATCGAGTACTCCAAGATCACGCTGGAGGACGTGCTGGTGTCGTCGGTGCAGATATCCGGGGACCGCAGTGCCGAAGGCGTGGTGGTGAACTTCGCGTTCCAGGCGGCCAAGGTCAAGCAGCAGTACTGGGAGCAGACCGACAAGGGCGGCAAGGGCGCGGAAAGCCTGGTGGCTTGGGACATCAAGCAGAACAAGGAAGTGGGCTAGGGCGGAGACACCCATGTCCATCGCTGCGGTTCCCTTCGGCGCGCTCAGCCTGGCTGGCCAATTGGACGAGCTGCAGGCGCAGGTGCGCCGGCAGCCCGCCGACGCGGACCTGCGCGCCCAGCTGTTCCAGCTGCTGGCGGTGCAGGGGGATTGGGCGCGCGCGGCCGAGCAGCTCAACGTCTGCGGCCATCTGAACGCGCAGGCGCGGCCGACGCAGGTGCTTTACGCCAGCGCCATCGCGGCGGAACGCGAGCGCGAGGCCGTGCTTGCCGGGCAAGGCGAACCCGCGCTGCTGGACGAGCCCGCTGATTGGTTGCGGGCCATGATATCGGCGCTGCGTCTGGACGGCACTGCGCCAGGCCAGGCGGCCGAGCTGCGTGGCAAGGCTTTCGAGGATGCGAGCGCGCGTGCCGGCCTGTTGGAACTGGCGGCGCAAGAGACGGCGCAGCCGTTCCAATGGATCTGCGATGGCGACAGCCGCCTTGGTCCGGTGTTCGAGTTCCTGGCGGGCGGGCGCTACGTGTGGCTGCCCTTCGCCGGGCTCAAGCGCGTGCGTCTGCTTGCGCCGGAAGGCCTGTGCGACCTGGTCTGGGCGCAGGCCGAGATCGAACTGGAAGACGGCCGGGTGCGGCAGGGCCTGGTGCCGGCGCGCTATCCGGCAGCGCCCGGCGCGCGCATGGTCGAACTGTCCGACTCGGCCAAGCTGGGCAGGACGACCGATTGGCGCGCCTTGCATGGCGATACCTACGCAGGCGTGGGGCAGAAGATGTGGCTGACGGATGCCGCGGAAGTCGCGCTGCTCGAGGTACGCAGCCTGGAGCTGGCGTGATGGGCCACGCCGATCGTCCGCGCGATTGGGAGCCGTTGTCGCGCGGCCAGCGCGCGGCGCGCGACCGGTTGCAGCCGTCGCTGCTGGATCGCCTGATGGACAACGAGCCCGCCAAGCGCGAAGAACCGCGCGAAAACGCCATGTTGACGCATGAGGCGCTGCGCGCGGCGGTGCTGCGGGACCTGCGCTGGCTGCTCAATACCGTCAACCTGCAGGCGTCCCAGGACCTGTCGGCGCACCGGCCGGTAGCGGCCTCGGCGCTGAACTTTGGCGTGCGCGCCATGGCGGGAAAGCGCATGTCGGAGATCGACTGGATCGACGTCGAAGAGTCGATCCGCGCAGCGATCTCCGCGTTCGAGCCGCGCATCCTGGACTCGTCGGTGGAAGTGCGCTGCGTGTCCGATGCCGGCACGCTGGAACACCACAATGTGCTGAGCCTGGAGATACGCGGCATGCTGTGGTGCGTGCCGCAGCCGCTCGAGTTCCTGTTCCGCACGGACATCGACCTGGAAAGCGGCCACATGGATCTGCGCGATCTGGGCGGTGCCTGATGGACGATCGCCTGCTGGATTACTACAACCGGGAACTGGTCTATCTGCGGGAGCTGGGCGCGGAGTTTGCGCAGGCCCATCCCAAGGTGGCGGCGCGGCTGGGCATGAATGCCACGGAGGTCGCCGATCCTTACGTCGAGCGTCTGCTGGAGGGCTTCAGCTTTCTGACCGCCCGCATCCATATGAAGATGGATGCCGAGTTTCCGCGCTTCTCGCAGCGGCTGCTGGAGGTGGTCTATCCCAACTACCTGGCGCCCACGCCGGCGATGGCCATCGTGCAGTTCGCGCCCAGCATGAACGAAGGCACCTTGGCGGGCGGCTTTGAATTGCCGCGCGGCACGCTGCTGCGCGGCCGCGTGGCGCGCGGCGAGCAGACGCCTTGCGACTTCACCACCGGCCACGCCCTGCGCCTGTGGCCCTTGCAGGTCACGCAGGCGGAATTCACCGCCGCGCCGCAGGATCTGCCGCTGGCGCGGCTGGGCCTGGCCGGGCGCGCCGCTCGCGTGCTGAGCGCGCTGCGCATCCGGATAGAGGTTTGCGGCGGGCAGCGTCTGGAGGACCTGGATCTCGATCAGCTGGTGTTCCACCTGAACGGCCAGGACCTGCAAATGCAGCGTTTGCTTGAAGTCGTGATGGGGCATACCGTGGCGGTGCTGGGCCATGACACCGCGAGACCGGTGGCATGGATCAACAGACTGCCGCCGGACGCGGTACGCCACGAAGGTTTTGCCGACGAACAGGCGTTGCTGCCGGGCGACGCCCGCGTGTTCCAGGGCTATCGCCTTCTGCAAGAGTATTTCGCATTCGCGCAGCGCTATCTGTTCTTCAGCATCAACGGATTGAAGCGGGGGCTGCGCACGCCCGCGATGCCCCAGGGCGCGCAGCGCGAAACCCGCGCATTCGATCTGACTCTGCTGTTCTCGATGGCGGCGCCGGAGCTGGAAGGCGCGATATCGGCCGCCAACCTGGCGCTGCATTGCGTGCCGGTGATCAACCTGTTCGCCAAGCGGGCGGACCGCGTGGCGGTTACGCCCAGGACTTCCGAGTACCACGTCGTCATCGACCGCAGCCGCCCGCTGGACTACGAGGTCTACGGGGTGACGCGCGTCGCGGGCCATGCCGCCGCGCAGCGGCAGGAGCAGGAATTCCGGCCGTTCTACGGTTCGCTGGGCAGCGATCCCGAAGAGCACGGCGCGTACTTTTCCATGCGCCGCGAGCCGCGGCTGGTGTCCGATAGCGCGCAACGCAACGGCACCCGTAGCGGCTACATCGGCAGCGAAGTGTTCCTGTCGCTGGTGGACCGGCGCGAGGCGCCGTTCTCGGGCGACCTGCGCCACCTGACCCTGGAAACCCTGTGCACGAACCGCGATCTGGCGCTGCTGTTGCCGCTGGGCGGCGATACCGACATGACCTTGCGTGTGTCGGCGCCGGTGCGCGCGGTCAAGGTGCTGCACGGACCCACGCGGCCCCGCGCGGCGCTGGCCGAGAACGCGGCCACCTGGCACCTGATCAGCCACCTGGGCCTGAACTACCTCAGCCTGACCGACCTGGACGCCGAGCAGGGCGCGCAGACCTTGCGCGAAATGCTGCACGTGTACGGCAACCTGGCCGAGCCGGGCGTGCGCAGGCACATCGCGGGCCTGCGGCACGTCAGCGCCAGGCCTGTGCATCACCGTCTGCCCGTGCCCGGCCCCATCGTCCACGGGCGCGGCGTGCGCATCGCGCTGCAGGTGGACGAGACCGCGTTTTCGGGCATCAGCCCTTATCTGTTTGGCGCCGTGCTGGAGCAGTTCTTCGCCCGCCACGTATCGATCAACCTGATGTCGGAGCTGGTCCTCTCGACCCTGCAGCGCGGCGAGGTCGCCCGCTACAAGCCCCGCATGGGACGCCGGCCCGTGGTCTAGGGGCTGTGCACATTAAAAGGAGCGCGTGATGAAGTCCGCCGCACATCTGAACCGCATGGCTTACGACCCCGTCCATCTGCTGGGCGAGCTGCTGCGCCGCGAAGACGACGGCAGCTATGCCGTGGCCTGCGATGGCCGCGTCTGGACCGTGCAGCGCGCCGCCAGCTGCCTGCTGGAGCCGCAGCCGGGCGACGAAGTGCTGATCAGCGGGCCGGACCCCGCCCGCATCTACCTGATCGCCGTCACCGTGCAGGCCGATCCCGCACGCACCACGCTGCAGGCGGAGGGCGAATTGCTGCTGCGCTCGGGCAGCATCCGCATGGTGGCCAGGCAGCTGCATGCCACGGTGGGCGAAGTCCGTCTGGTGGGCCGCAGCTACGAGGCGGTGATGGACCGCATGACGCTGATGGCGCGGCTGTCGCAGCGCAGCGTCAGCGAGATGGACCAGGTGCGCGCCGGCGCCATCGATTTCCAGGCCGAGCAGAGCGCGCGGCTGCACGCGGCCTACACGGTGGTGACGGGCGGCGACCTGGTGAAGGTGGACGCCAAGCAGATACACATGGGGTAGGACGGTGGATATCGCCCAGCCCGTTGCCGATCCCGTCCATCCGTCCGCCGCGCCTGATGACGCGCTGGCGCAATGGTGGCGCGCGGTCGAACGCGAACCGTACGCCCATGACCTGTTCCATGCCTTGCGCTGGATCGATGCGCTTTCGGGCGCGCGCAAGCCCTTGGGACGCGACACGGTCGCGCGCCACGAACCCGTGCGGCTGCGGCAGGAGCCGTCGATGGCGTTCGCGCCGTCCACCGTGGCCGCCGCGCGCGCCGCCACGGGCGGGCGGCCCGCGGAACTGTCGATTTACAGCTTCGGCCTGTTCGGCCCCAATGGACCCTTGCCCCTGCATCTGACAGAGCATGCCCGCGAGCGTCTGGCGCATCACGGGGACCGCACGCTGTCCGCATTTGCCGACGTGTTCCATCACCGGCTCATCCTGCTGTTCTACCGCGCCTGGGCGGACGCGCAGAGCACGGTCAGCCTGGACCGCAAGGATGAGCGCTTCACTCGCTACGTAGCCAGCCTGCTGCATATGGGCGAGCCGTCGATGCGCCGCCGCGACGCGGTGCTGGACCACGCCAAGTACCACATGGCGGGCCATCTGACGCGACAGACCCGCAACCCGGAAGGGCTCAAGCATATCTTGCAATCGTTCTTCGGCCTGCCCGTGCGCATCCGCGAGTTCGTGCCGCAATGGATCCGCCTGGAACCAGACCAGCGGCTGGGCCTGGGCGGCTTTGCGGGGCTGGGGCGCGACACGGTGCTGGGCGTGGCGGTGCGCGATGCCCAGCACAAATTCCGCATCGAGATCGGCCCGCTGGCGCTGGAGGACTACCAGAGCTTTCTGCCGGGAGGCATACGCGCCCGCCAGCTGACGCATTGGGTCAGGCATTACATCGGCATGGAGCTGGCCTGGGACCTGAGACCGGTGCTGCGCGCGGAGGACGCGCGTGGCGTGAACCTGGGCGCCGCGCGTCCGCTGGGCCTGTCCTCATGGCTGGGCAAGCGCCGGCCCGAGCAAGGCGAGGCGGGCGATCTTCTGCTGGACTACGAAAGCCGCGGCGCCAGGCCGCCACGTGGCCGTGCGCCGGCCTCAACCTCAACGACGACGCGCGCGTGACGCGCCACCCTGCCATGTCCGATATCGGCCGCATCGACCTCTTCGGCAAGCTCAATCCACTGCTCTACCAGACGCTGGAGGGCGCCACCGCGTTCTGCAAGCTGCGAGGCAACCCCTATGTGGAGCTGGTGCATTGGGTGCACCAGATCCTGCACGCGCAAGACAGCGACCTGCATCGCATCGCGCGCCGCTTCGAGCTGGACCTGGCCGCCTTGCAGGCCGACCTGACGGCGGAGCTGGACCGCCTGCCGTCTGGCGCGGGCTCGGTCTCCGACCTGTCCGAACACATCGACCATGCGGTCGAAAGGGCCTGGGTGCTGGGCTCGCTGCGCTATGGCGCGGCGCGCATCCGCAGCGGCCATCTGCTGGCGGGACTGGCGCGGACCTATGCGCTGCGTCACGTGCTGCTGGGCATGTCGGCCCAGTTCTCGCGCATCGCGCCGGACACGCTGTTGGAACAGCTGCAGGAGATCGTGCAGGGCTCGCCGGAAGACGCGGCCGAGACAGCGCCCGTTGCCGCTGCCGGGGCGCCGGACGCGGGCGGTTCCGCGCTGGCGCGGTTCGCCGTCGACCTGACGGCGCGCGCGCGCGCGGGCGAGATCGACCCGGTTTCGGGACGCGATGAGGAAATCCGCCAGCTCATCGACGTGTTGATGCGGAGGCGGCAGAACAATCCGCTGCTGGCCGGCGAGGCCGGCGTCGGCAAGACGGCCGTGGTGGAAGGGCTGGCGCTGCGCCTGGCCGCAGGCGAGGTGCCGCCGCAGCTGCGCGATGTGGCGCTGTACCTGCTGGATATTGGCCTGCTGCAGGCGGGCGCGGGCGTGAAGGGCGAATTCGAGCAGCGGCTGCGCGGTGTCATCGACGAGGTGCAGGCCAGCGAGAAGCCGGTGGTGCTGTTCATCGACGAGATCCACACGCTGGTGGGCGCGGGCGGCGCGGCAGGGACCGGAGACGCGGCCAATCTGTTGAAGCCGGCGCTGGCGCGCGGCGAGCTGCGCACCATCGGCGCCACCACCTGGTCGGAATACAAGAAGTACATCGAGAAAGACCCCGCATTGAGCCGCCGCTTTCAGGTCATACAGGTGCACGAGCCCGACGAGGCGCGCGCATTCGGCATGTTGCGCGGACTGGCTGAAACGCTGCAGGCGCATCATGGCGTGCTGCTGCTGGACGAGGCGATCGAAGCGGCGGTGACACTGTCGCACCGCTACATTCCAGCGCGCCAGCTGCCCGACAAGGCCGTTGCGTTACTGGACACGGCCTGCGCGCGCGTCGCCGTCAGCCAGCATGCGGCGCCGCCCAGCCTGGAGGATGCGCGCAGGCGGGTACAGGCGCTGGAGCTGGCTCAACGCATCGCCGAACGCGAGCTGCGTCTGGGCGAGGGCGATGCGCAGCGGGTCGGACGCCTGGCGGCCGAGCAGGCCGTCGCCGCGAAAGAGGAGCAGGCGCTGGCGGAGCGCTGGGAGTCGGAACGCGCGCTGGCCGGAGAGGTGCTGAATTTGCGCCAGACGCTGGAGCTCGCCTCCTCCGATGCGCAGGAAGACCAGCGCCGCGCACTGGCGCAGGCGCGCATAGCGCTGGCGGCCAGTCAGGATGAATCCGCGATGGTGCATTGCGCGGTCGATGCCGCCGCCGTGGCCGCAGTGGTGGCCGACTGGACCGGCATTCCCGTGGGCCGCATGCTGCGGGACGAGGCGCGCGCGGTGCTGGACCTGGCGGACACGCTTTCGGCGCGTGTGATCGGCCAGCGAGATGCCCTGGAAGCGGTGGCGCGCCGCGTCCAGACTTCGCGGGCCGGCCTGACCGACCCGGACAAGCCGGTAGGCGTGTTCCTGCTCTGCGGCCCCAGCGGCGTCGGCAAGACGGAGACCGCGCTGGCGCTGGCCGAGGCGCTTTACGGCGGCGAGCAGAACCTGATCACCATCAACATGAGCGAGTTCCAGGAGTCGCACACGGTGTCCACGCTCAAGGGTGCGCCGCCGGGGTATGTGGGGTATGGCGAGGGCGGCGTGCTGACCGAGGCCGTGCGCCGGCGGCCCTACAGCGTGGTGTTGCTGGACGAGGTGGAGAAAGCGCATGCCGATGTGCACGAGATCTTCTTCCAGGTCTTTGACAAAGGCTGGATGGAGGACGGCGAGGGGCGCTATATCGATTTCCGCAATGCGGTGATCATCCTGACCTCCAACGTGGGCGCGGAACGGATCGCGACGCTATGCCGCGATCCCGAGCTGCTGCCCGACGCCGCCGCGTTGGCCGCGGCATTGCGCGAGCCGCTGCTGCAAGCCTTTCCAGCCGCGCTGTTGGGGCGGCTGGTGGCGGTGCCCTACCTGCCGCTGCCGGACGCCATGCTGGCGCGCATCGTGGACCTGCAGTTCGAGCGCGTGGGCCGCCGCCTGCTCGAGCAGCACGGCATCGTGCTGGAGGTGACGCCCGAGGCCACTGCGCTGGTGGTGGCGCGCTGCGCGGAGGTGGAGTCGGGGGCGCGCATGGTGGATGCCGTCCTGACCAACACCGTGCTGCCCCGGATCAGCCGGGAGCTGCTGGGCGCTTCCATGCAGGACCGCAGGCTGAGCAAAGTAAGCCTGTCGGTCGCCGACGGGGAGTTCCGCTATGACTACGCCTGAGGCCTCAGCGGTTCTTGTCGCCGGGTCCTGGCTTGACGGGCGCGGGCCGCAGGTAGCCGCCGATCTCGCGCAGATGATCGGACGCGCTGCGGCCGTCTGCCGCGTCGCGCGGGCGGCCCAGCGCGTCGTCGACGGGATGGGCCCGGTGCTCGGCCAATGCGTCGTGCGCGGGCAGGGCGGACGGGGTGCCGTCCGAGAAGATGCTGGGCGTGTCGTCGCCCGGCGCATCGAACAGCGCCAGGGGATCGGTGGGCGGGCGCGACACCGCGCCGTCGCCGGGCGGCAGGTGGCGCAGGGGATCTTCCGGGTTGCGCGCCTGCGCGGAGTCCAGATCGAAGGGGTGTGTGGAGACGTCCGGCGCGCTGCCCACGGGCAGGGTGCCGGGGCCGATCAGGTCGCTGAAGATGTCGTCGTCGACCACGGCGGCCGCGCTGGCCGCCGGAGCCTCGGGCGCGGCCGCTGCGGCGCGCAGCCGGTAGTCGCCGATCTGCAGCTCGTCGCCTGGATGCAGCGGCACTTCCTGGTCGCGCGCGAGCGCCTGGCCATTGACGCTGACCGTGCTCATGTCGCTCAGGTTGAGCAGAAAGCCGGCGTCATCGTCGTTGACGCGGATCGCCGCCTGCACGCGGCAGATGCCGCGCGTCGGATCGGGCAGGGCCAATTGGTTGTCGAGACTGCGGCCTACCGTGCCGCCGGGCGCCGTGAACACGGCGTGGATGGGTTCGAAGGCCGGATCGCCGGCACGCTGGAACACGGTGAGTTTCACGCCTGTCTCCTGGGCGCCGTCGGCGCGTTAACGGATCTGGGACGCTTGCGCCGCCTGGAATGCCGGTCCCCACTGGGGGTGTCCGGCCTCATTCGGCGCGAGCTGGAACGAGGGCTGCAGCTGCAGGATGCGCGCGAAGCTGTCCTCGCACAGTTGGCGATAGTTGGTCACGCAGTAGCTGAAGGCCTGCAGCTTGAGCGCTTCGACCCGCATGGGCGTGGGCGCGGTGGCAAGCGCGTCGGAAGTCGCCACCGTGCGCACGACGGCTCCGAAGCGGCTGGCGGCATATTCGTCGCGCACCTGCTGCAGCGCTTCCACGGCTTGCGGCGATGGGGTGGAAGCACAGGCTGCAAGCAGCGCGAGCGTGGATATCAAGCAAATGCGTGCGGACTGTTTCATGGCGCGGGCGTGTCGTTCGGAGTGTGTAGGCCTGGTCATTCCGCCGATGATAGCGGCCCGCCGTGCAAGGTATGCGTCGCGGCGTAACAGACGTGTGTACTTTTATTTCCGAGGTCTTATGAACGGTCCATGCCTACGAGTGATTCCGACGGGACGGCGGCGCACCGCGGCGATTCTCGCGGCTGCGTTGACGGCGGCGATGCTCGCGGCATGCTCGTCGACGGCCAAGCGAGTGCCCGTGCCGTACGCGATCGAACTGCGCGCGGATCCGAAAGTGAACCAGAACGCCAGCGGCAGGCCCTCGCCGGTGCAGGTGACGATCTATGAACTGAAATCGGCCAGCATCTTCGAATCGCGCGACTTCTTCACCTTGCAGGGCGATGCGCATGCGGCGCTGGGCGCGGAGCTGCTCAATGTCGACCAGGTCATCCTGAAACCGGGTGAAACCAAGGTGGTGCAGTACCCAGGCAACGCCGAGGCGCGCGTGGTGGGCGTGGTGGCGGCCTATCGCGAACTGGAGCAAAGCAAGTGGCGGCTGCTGGTGTCGTTGCCCGAGGCGCAGAACACCAACATCTACAAGGTCTGGCAGTTTTCGCCGAACGAGGAGACGGTGAAGGTCGCGGTCAAGCGCGACGGGCTGGAAGAAGTGGATCGCAGCCGTTCGTGGTGGCCCTTTTAGAAGCGAAGAGAACCGCACATGGTGAGTAGAGACAAAGTGATCTGGTCGGAGGGCATGTTCCTGCGGCCGCAGCATTTCCAGCAGTTTGAACGCCATATGCTGCATACCGCGCAGCAGCGCGCAGCCACGCTCCAGGGATGCTTCTGGGGCTTTGGCCAGCTGTCGCTGGACCGCGACGCGCTGGCGATCGGCAAGGTGGCGCTGACCCGGGCGCAAGGCGTCATGCCCGACGGCACGCCTTTCGATTTCTCGCATCCGGACGCGGCGCCCGCGGCGTTCGAAGTACCGGCGCAGACGCGCGGCGCGCGCATCGTGCTGGCCCTGCCGCGCGTGCGCGCCGGCGTCAGCGACGTCATCTACGAAGGCGAGGAAGACACGCTGGCGCGTTATCTGGTGCACGAAGCCGAAGTGGAAGACAGCGGCTCCGTGGCGCTGGAACCCGTCCTGATGCAGCTCGGACGCTTGCGGCTGCGATTGATGCTGGAGGACGAACTTACCGACGACTGGCTGGGCCTGGGCGTGGCGCGCGTGCTGGAGCGGCGTTCGGACAACCGGGTGGTGCTGGACGAAGGCTATGTGGCGCCGTGGCTGGCGGCGGGCGAGCATCCGGTTCTGCGGGGCTTCGTCGATGAACTGCAGGGGCTGCTCGACGCGCGCAGCGAGGCGCTGGCCTCGCGCCTGTCGCAGCCCGGCCGCGGCGGCGTTTCCGAGGTGTCGGACTTCATGCTGCTGGAAACCGTCAACCGCTATATAGGTTCGATCTGGCATGCGCGGCAGCTTCCGGCGCAGCATCCCGAACGCCTGTTCCACGACTGGCTGATGCTGGCCTGCGACTTGGCCACCTTCACGTCCGCCACGCGCCGGCCCGGTGTGCTGCCGGACTACGTGCACGATGATCTGCAGGGCAGCTTCACGCCTTTGATGAACGAGCTGCGCCGCTCCCTGTCGGCCGTGCTGGAGCAGCGCGCCTTGCAGATACCGCTGCAGGACCGCGGCCAGGGCGTGCGCGTGGCGCAGATCCAGGACGCGGAACTGTTGCAGTCGGCCGGCTTCGTGCTGGCGGTGCATGCGGACCTGGGCGTGGAGACCGTGCGGGCGCGCTTTCCGGCGCAGGTCAAGATCGGTCCGGTGGAACGCATCCGCGACCTGGTGCACCTGCAATTGCCGGGCGTCGCCGTGCGCGCGCTGCCCGTGGCGCCGCGACAGATTCCGTACAGCGCCGGACATGTCTATTTCGAACTGGATAAGAGCGGCGAATTCTGGAAGCAGCTGGAGCGCACCGGCGCGCTGGCGTTGCATCTGGCGGGCGATTTTCCCGGGCTGACGATGGAGTTCTGGGCGCTGCGCGACTGAGCGCGGCCAAACCAGGCGGAGACAACTATGCATGCTTCGGATCACACGCTGGCCGGCCCTCCGGGCGGCATCGGCGAAGGCGCTGCCAATACGGCGGGCAGGCTGCGTCCCCACGATTACGTCATCAGCGGCGCCAATCCGCTGGTGGCGGCGGCCAACCCGCTGCTGGACCTGATCCCGCAGATCCGCGCCACGGCGACGCATCCCTCGCCTGCGATGCTGCGCGAGCACCTGCTGGACGAAGTGCGGCAGTTCGAGCTGCGCGCGCAGCAGGCGGGCATCCCCAACGAAACCATACTGGGCGCGCGCTACTGCCTGTGCACGGCGCTGGACGAGGCCGCGGCGCTCACGCCATGGGGCGGGGGCGGCGTGTGGTCCGCGCACAGCCTGCTGGTCACGTTCCACAACGAGACCTGGGGCGGAGAAAAGTTCTTCCAACTGCTGGCCAAGCTGTCGCAGAACCCCGGGCAGCACCTGGATCTGCTGGAGTTGCTGTATTACTGCCTGCTGCTGGGCTTCGAAGGGCGCTACCGCGTGATCGACAACGGCCGCTCGCAGCTGGAAACGCTGCGCCAGCGCCTCTTGCGCATCCTGCGCGGCGCGCGCGGCGATTATCCGCTGGCGCTGTCTCCGCATTGGCGCGACGAGCCGGCGCAGACGCCATTGCGCCGCCTGCCCGTGCCGCTGTGGGTGTTCGGCGCGTTGGCAGCCGTCCTGGCGCTGGCCCTGTACTGGGGCCTGGGCTGGCGTCTGGGCAGCGAGTCCGACGGCGTGTTCGCGTCCATCGCCAAGCTGCGTCCGCCCACGGTGCAGATCGCCCCGACCGCCGTGAAGCGGCCCGCGCCCGCGCCGCGGCTGGCGGTGTTCCTGGCGCCCGAGATCCGCGACCAGTTGGTCACCGTGCGCGATGAGGTGGACCGCAGCGTGGTGGTGCTGCGGGGCGACGGCGTATTCGAATCTGGCGCCAGTTCCGTGCGCGACCAGTACCTGCCGGTGCTGTCGCGCGTGGCCGATGCCTTGCGCGAGACGCAGGGCAGCATCCTGGTGCGCGGCTACTCCGACAACACGCCGATGCGCAGCGCACGCTTTCCGTCCAACTGGCATTTGTCGCAGGCGCGCGCGGATGCGGTCAAGGACATGCTGGAGCAACGCCTGGGCCAGACGGCCCGCGTGCGCGCGGAAGGGCGCGGCGACGCTGATCCGGTGGCGCCCAATGACACGGCCGCGGGCCGCGCGCTGAACCGGCGGGTGGAGATCACGGTGCTGGTGCCGCCGGTGGCGCACGAGCAGGGAGGACAGGAATGATCTACAGGCTGTTCGGATGGTTCTTCAGCCGCCGCGTGTGGAACTTCCTGGGGCTGGTGGCCCTGGCGGTGCTGATCTGGATCGCGGGGCCGCTCATCGCCATCGGCACGGTGCGCCCGCTGGAAAGCGAAACGGTGCGCATCGCCGTCATCGTGGCGATGTTCGCGATCTGGCTGCTGCGGCTGTTGTGGCGCAAATGGCGCGAAGGGCGCTTGAACGCGCAGCTGCTGAGCCAGTTGCGGCGGCCCTGGCCCAAGGCGGAAAAGCCGCTGGAGGAAGCCGCCGGCAACGACGAGATACGCCAGCTGGAGGCGCGCTTTCACGAGGCCGTGGAACTGCTGCGCAAGACCCGCTTCGAGAGCCGCGGCAGGCGCGGCGCGCTGGACCGGTTCTCCAAGCAGTACCTGTATCAGCTGCCCTGGTACGTGATCATCGGCGCGCCGGGCGCGGGCAAGACCACCGCGCTGGTGAATTCAGGCTTGAACTTTCCTCTGGCCGAACGCTACGGCAAGGTGGCCTTGCGCGGCGTGGGCGGCACGCGCAATTGCGACTGGTGGTTCACTGACGATGCCGTGTTGCTGGACACGGCGGGGCGCTACACCACGCACGAAAGCGATCCGACCGGCGACGAAGAAGAGTGGCGCGGCTTTCTCGGCCTGCTGTCCAAGTACCGCGGCCGCCAGCCCATCAACGGCGCCATGCTCACTGTCAGCGTCGAAGACCTGCTGTCGGCCTCGGATGCGGAACGGGCGCAGCATGCGGCTGTGCTGCGACGCCGCCTGCAGGAATTGCGCGAGCAGCTGGGCATCGCATTCCCGGTGTATGTGCTGGTGACCAAGACGGATCTGCTGTCCGGTTTCGAAGAGTACTTCGCTTCTTTTACCCGAGAGGAGCTGGCGCAGATCTGGGGCTTTACCTTGCCGTATGCGCGCGCGCAGGAGCCGGGTTTCGACCTGTATGAAGCCTTTCACGAAGAGTATGCGCTGTTGCAGCGCCGGTTGGATGACGCCTTGCCTGAAGTGGTGGCGGCCGAGAGCGATCCTGCGCGGCGCGCGCTTGCCTACATGTTGCCGCAGCAGTTTGCGGGCCTGCAGGCCATCCTGGGCCATTTCCTGAGCGATGTGTTCGCGACTTCGAAGTTCGAGGCGCGGGTCATTCCGCGAGGCGTCTACTTCACCAGCGGCACGCAGGGCGGAGAGACCTTCGACCAGGTGACTGGCCATCTGAAGCGCTACCTGCGCATCGACGGCGGCGCCGCGCCCGCGGCCAGCGTGCCGGGCGAGGCGGAAGGACGCAGCTACTTCCTGAAGAACCTGCTGCAGGACGTCATCTTCCGCGAGGCCGGCCTGGCCAGCCGCAACCTGCGTTGGGAACGCCGCTATCGGCAGTTGCACTGGGCGGGGTACGGCCTGGTGACAGCGGCCTTCCTGGCCTTGGTCGCGGGTTGGACGATGAGCTATCGCAACAACGCCGATTACGTGGAAGAGGTGGCGCGGCGGGTGCCGGCGGTGGAGAAGCTGAGCCGCGACATCAAGATCACGCGCACCGGCGACCTGCTGGGGCTGATGCCCTTCCTGGACAGCCTCTGGTACCTGCCCCAGCACGAGGGCTTCGAGATCGACAATCCGCCCCTGAGCTATCGCTATGGCCTCTACCAGGGCCAGAAGCTGCGGGCGGCGGCGCAGGGCGTGTACGGCAACACGCTGGACCAGGTGCTGCTGCCGCAGGTGGCGCGGCGCGTCGAGACCGCCCTGCGCGACGCCTCGGCCAGCGACCTGGAGTATTCCTACGAGGCGCTGCGGGCCTATCTGATGCTGTACGAGGCCGAACGCTACGACGCGGAGTTCATGCATGCGTGGCTGCTCTCGGACATGCAGGCCACCCTGCCTGAAGGCTACACGCGGCGCCAGTATGAGCAGCTGTCGCTGCACCTGCGCAACCTGACGCAGAGCCACGTGCTGGCGTCGCCGTTTCCCAAGGACGACGCGCTGGTGGCCCAGGCGCGCGAGAAGCTGGCGCGCTACACGCTGGCGCAACGCGCCTACAGCCGGCTGCGCCGCACCCTGGCCAACGCCGACGCGGCGCCCGAGATCACGGTGGTGACGCTGGGCGGCGCGCAGGCCAGCGCCGTCTTCGTGCGCAAGAGCGGCAAGCCGTTGAGCCAGGGCATTCCCGCGCTCTACAGCTATCGCGGCTATTGGGACGTGTTCAACAAGCGCGTGACCGGCGTGGCCGAGGTGCTGCGTTCGGATGATGCGTGGATCCTGAACATCCCGTTGCGCAGCCAGCTGGACCAGACGGCGCAACGCCAGCTGGTGGTCGACATCAAGCGCTTGTACATGAACGACTACGTGGCGCAGTGGGACGGCTATCTGAACGATATGCAGCTGGCGCCCAGCAAGTCGCTGCTGCAGAACATCCAGATGGCGCGCACCTTGTCCGCGCCGGAGTCTCCGCTGGTGCAGCTGGTGCGCGGCGTTGCGCGCGAGACCTCCTTGCTGCGCGATACCGGCAAGGATGACCGCTCGCTGGTGGACCAGGCGCGCGACCGCGTCAGCAGCACGCGCGAGGCGCTGGAGCAGATGTTCGGGCCAACCGGGCCCGGCGCGGCCATGCGGGCCGACGCCACCGACGAGAAGCTGGAGCGCATCGTGGACCAGCATTTCGAGCCGTACCGTCGGCTGGCCGAAGGCGAGGGCGCGGCGGCCGGCGCCACCTCGCCTATCGCAGCCACCACCGGCCTCATCAACGAGCTCTATACCTATCTGACGGCGGCGGATGCGGCCTTGCGCAGCGGCAGCCCCGCACCCAGCTCGGATTCCGTGACCAAGCTGAGGGCCGAGGCGGGCCGCTTGCCAGGGCCGCTGCGCGACGTGCTCAACTCGCTGTCGGTGAACGCGTCCGGCGAGGTGTCCGACGTGGCCCGCGCGCGCATGGGCGAGACCGTGTCCGCCACCATCGGCATGTTCTGCGGCCAGTCCGTGGCCGGACGCTATCCGTTTTCGAGCCGTTCGGCGCGCGACGTGGCGCCCAACGATATGGCGCGGCTGTTCGGGCCCAATGGCCTGATGGACGACTTCTTCCAGAAGAACCTGGCGAACCAGATCGACGTTTCCGGACAGCGCTGGCGCTTCAAGCCCGGCATCGACGGCAAGTCGGGGGAGAACTCCACCACGCTGGACGCGTTCCAGCGCGCGGGCGTGATCCGCGACGTGTATTTCATGGCGGGCAATCCCATGCCCTCGTATCGGGTGGCCATCAGGCCCGTGGAAATGGACGCGGGCATTACCCAGTTCGTGATGGACGTGGATGGCCAGGCGGTGCGCTACGCGCATGGTCCGCAGGTGGCGACCACGGTGCAGTGGCCCGGTCCGCGCGGCAGCAACCAGGTGCGCATCGAGCTCACGCCGCAGGTCGGCGCGGCTGGCATGACCACGTCGGGCCCCTGGGCGCTGAACCGCATGCTGGACCGCGCCCAGCTGCGACGGGGGGCCACGCCGGAGGTCACGCTGGCCACATTCGATCTGGGCGGGCGCAAGGTGGTGCTGGAGATCACCGCCAGCAGCGTCAAGAGCCCTTTCCATCTGGCCGAGATGCAGGCGTTCGCCTGCCCGGGCGCGTCGTGAACAGGACATGGACATGGAGCTAGCAGTGGAGCGTGGGCGTGTGGGCTGGTACGGCAAGATTCCGGCGGCGGGCGACTTCGTGCACCGGCGCCTGCCGCGCGAGCTGATCACCTGGTGGGACCGCTGGCTGCAGTTCGGGCTGGCGGCGCTGAAGCAGGCGCCGGACGTCAATGCCGCGCGCGGCTTCGCGTCGGCGCCCATCTGGAATTTCGCGATTCCCGCCGGGCCGGGCGCGGGTGTCGCACAGCTGGGCTGCATCACGCCCAGCCGCGACCGGGTGGGCCGGGGCTACCCGCTGTGCGTGGTCATGGCCGTACCGCCCGCGCAGTACCACAGCAGCATCCTGGATGGCGCCAGCGACTACTACCGGCAGATCGGCGCCAGCATGCTGGCGGCGGTGCGCCATGGCTGCCCGGCGGAGCAGTTCGACCGCAGCCTGCAGCAGGTGCGTACGCCTGCCGCAGCGCCGGGCGCCGCCGCGCCGCGCGGCGGCAGCGACATCATGGACATCCTGAGCGCCGGCCGCGAGCAGGATTCCGCGCCGCTGGCGCGCCGCGCGCTGGGCGCCTGGCCCGACCTGCCGTTCTGCTTCAACCCCAGTTCCCACACCAGCTATTGGTGGACCAACCAGGCGGACGGCGCGGCCTTGCAGACCTACATCCATGGCGGCGCGCTGAACGCGACGCTGTTCGCCAGGCTGTTCTCATCCCTGCCGACCTGGCATCCCTGAATCTGCCGGAGGACCGCGCATGCTACGAACTTCAGCTGTGCCGCCTGGACCGGGCGCGGGGGGCTTCCCGGCCGCGCCAGATGTGGAGCGCCTGGACGATATCCTGCGCCTGCCGCCCGGGCGGCAGCGTGAACAGGAGATCCTGCGAGTGGTCGCCGGCCTGTCCGCGTCCCTGGCCGCCATGCACCAAGGCGGCCGGGCGCATGGCGGCATTTGCCCAGATGCCGTGGTCCGCGACGGGCAGGGTTTTGCCGTCCTGGCGCCGCCTTTCGATGCGGCGCCCGATGACGAAGACGCAGCGCGGCATGCCGGTTACGCCGCGTTCGAACAGTACACGGACGATCCGGGGCATTCTTGCGGCCCCTGGACGGACGTGTACGGGCTGGCGGCGCTGGCGTACTTCCTGGCGACGGGCGCGGCCCCTCCAGGCGCGCTGGCGCGCCGTGTACGCGACGATTGCCCGCCTCTGGATGAGTGGCATCCGGGCGCCTATCGCGCGGCCTTCTGCGCCGCCGTGGACGAGGGCCTGGCGATGGAGGCGCAGGCGAGACCGCGGACAGCCGCGGCGCTTGCTGCGGCGATGGGCGTGATCCCGCCGGCGGTGCCGGCTCCTGCGGCGGTTTCTGTGGCCGCTCCTGTGGAGGATCCGGAGCCGGACATGACCGCGCCTTCATTGATGATGGAGACGCCCGCCGGCGACTTTGCCGATCCGCCGCCGGCCGCCGCTCGCCTGACCGCGATGCGGCCGGAACACCCGACGCGCGCGCGGCGCATGCTGCCGCTGGCCGTGGCGGGCCTTTTGCTGCTTGCGGCGGGGGGATATGCATGGCTGCGGCCGGCACAGCCGCCAGTGGAGCTTGCTGGCGTGGCGCCGCCTCAAGCTCAGCCGCAACCCCAGCCCCAATCGGAGCCACCGTCCCAACCGCCGCCGCAACCCCTGCCGCCGTCGGAACCACAGCCGCAACCCGCGCCCGCGCCGACTCCACCGACCTCGCCGGACTCCCCCGCCGCGACCCTACCAGCCTCGCCGCCGCAGGCCGCAGCCACTGGCTCCACCATGCCGTCCGCCAGCCCGAAGCCAGATAGCGCCCCTGAGCCTGAAGCCGCGGCAGCCCCCGCCGCGTCAGAGCCCGCCGCGCCCGCGACGCCGCCGCCTCAGGCGGCGCCTGTCACGGTGCGCGTGGCCGTGCGTCCATGGGGAGAGGTGGTGGTCAATGGCCGCTCGCGCGGCGTCAGCCCGCCGCTGCGCGAACTGTCCCTGCCGCCAGGCCGTTACCAGGTGACGGTGCGCAACGCATCAGCGGGCGATTACCGCATGACCCTGACAGTAGCGCCGGGCCGGCCGGCTTCCATCACGCATGAGTTCGAGTGAAATGAGCGGCATCGCGCCCCTATGCGGCGCGCGGTCCGCGCCGCGGATGGCGGCAGCCCCTCAGGGCAGCGTGGATTCGCCCTTGAGCAGGTCGTCCAGCGTTTCGCGCTGGCGCACGACGTAGTACTTGTCACCGTCGACCATGGCTTCGGCCGCGCGGGGGCGGGCGTTGTAATTGCTGGCCATGGCCATGCTGTAGGCGCCCGCGGACTCCACCGCCAGCAGGTCGCCCTGTTGGAGAGCAAGCTTGCGCTGCCGGGCCAGCCAGTCGGCGCTTTCGCAGACCGGGCCGACGATGTCGTATAGGGTTTCGTCGCCCGCGCGCGGATGCACGGGGCGCACGCCGTGGAAGGCTTCGTATAGCGCGGGACGCAGCAGGTCGTTCATGGCGGCGTCGACGATGGCGAAGTTGCGCGCTTCCGAGTGCTTCAGGTACTGGACCCGCGTGAGCAGCACGCCGGCGTTGCCCACCAGCGAGCGGCCGGGCTCCAGCACCAGGTGCAGATGGCCGAAGCCGCGCGCGTTCAGGCGTTCGAAGACACGGTCCAGCAAGGCCTGGGGCGAGGGCGGGATCTCATCCGTATAGCGGATGCCCAGGCCGCCGCCCAGGTCCAGATGGACGATCCGGATGCCGGCCTGATCCAGCTTTTCGATCAGGTCCAGCAGCTTTTCCAGCGCGTCGAAATAGGGACTGATGTCGGTGAGCTGCGAACCGATGTGGCAGTCCACGCCCACGATTTCCAGGGCCGGCAGCGACTGGGCCAGGCGGTAGACGTCCAGCGCCGATTCGATGGCGATGCCGAACTTGTTTTCCTTCAGGCCGGTGGAGATGTATGGATGCGTCTGCGCATCCACGTCCGGATTCACCCGCAGCGAAACGGGCGCGCGCAGACCCATGTCATGCGCGATTTCCGACAGCCGGCGCAGTTCGGCTTCGGACTCGACGTTGAAGCACTTGACCTTGGCGGCCAGCGCGGCGCGCATTTCCCAGGCCTGCTTGCCCACACCGGAAAACACGATCCTGGACGGGTCCGCACCGGCCGCCAGGGCGCGCTTGAGCTCGCCGCCGGAAACGATGTCGAAGCCCGCGCCCAGGCGCGCGAATTCCTTCAGGACGGCCAGGTTGGAATTGGCCTTCATGCCGTAGCAGACCAGCACCGGATGCTGGCCGACGGCATTGCGGTAGGATTCCCAGGCAGCCTTGAGCGCGGCGCGCGAGTAAACGTACAGCGGCGTGCCCAGCTTTTCGGCCAGGTGATCCAGCGGCACGTCCTCGGCGTACAGGACATTGTTGCGGAACTGGAAGTACGGATGACCGGCCAGTTCAGGCTGCGCGGGGAATCGGGGTGTCATGGAATGGACTGCACCGGCGGGATGGCCGTCGGTTGCGGCTGCGGCTGCGTGCGCGAGGGCGGCTTGCCGTCCGGCGTCGGCATGTACAAGGGGCCCTTATACCCGCAGGCGGCAACCATGCCGGTCGCCAGCAGCGTGGCTACAATGCGAAGGACCATGCGGCGAAATGCCAAGTGGAACACTGGGAACTCCTAAATCTTGCAGGCTCGATTATGACCGAAACCGAATTTCTTGCGTTGATCGACCAGGTGCTGAACAGCATCGAAAGCCAGGCCGATGACTGGGCGGCTTCGCTCGATGTCGACGTCGAAACCAGCCGCAGCGGCAATGTGCTGACGATGGTTTTCGAGGACAACACCCATGTGGTGGTGAACAGCCAGGCTGCCATGCAGGAGCTGTGGGTCGCGGCGCGCAGCGGCGGCTTTCACTACCGCTACGATGGCCAGCACTGGAACGATACCCGAGGCGGCCCGCAGTTGCCGGATGCCCTGTCGCAGATCTGTTCCGCGGCAGCCGGCGTACCCGTGACGATACGCCTGTAAAACGTCAGCTTCAGGCGAAAAAAAGGCCGGCCCCATGGGGCCGGCCTTGTCATTTGCGCGTCAGAACGGAATCTTCTGGGACCAGGGCGTGTTGCCTTGCGTGCCTACGCCCGGCGCCACCTTGATCCGGGTTTCCTCGCTGGTGCTGCCGTTCAGGCCGTTGAGGAACTCACCCAGCGTGTCGGCCTCGGGCAAGCCCAGGCGCGCCACCGCTTGTCCGGGCGGGAATTCGGAGAAGTAGAACTCGCCGTTTTCGACCAGCAGGCCATCGGGGCGGGGACGCGGCTTCTCTTCGGGCACGCCCTTGAGGACCGTCTGCATGTAATCGACCCAGATCGGCATGGCGACGCCGCCGCCGGTTTCGCGCGAACCCAGGGACTTGGGCTGGTCAAAGCCCAGCCACGCGGTGGCGACCAGCGACGGGGTGTAGCCGGAGAACCAGGCGTCCACCGATTCGTTGGTGGTGCCGGTCTTGCCTGCGATGTCGTTGCGCTTGAGCAGGACGCGGGCGCGCGCTGCGGTGCCGTAGGTGGCCACGCCGCGCAGGATGTCGTCCATGACCCAGGCCGTGCGCGGATCGATGGCGCGGGCCGCGGCGTCGCCGGCCACGACCGGCTTGGACTGCATGATGACCTTGCCGCTGCTGTCGGTGACGCGGTCGATCAGGTAGGGCGTGACGCGGTAGCCGCCATTGGCGAACACCGAGAAGGCGCCGGCCAGCTGCAGGGGCGTGACCGAGCCCGCGCCCAGCGCCAGCGGCAACACGGCGGGCTGGCGGGCCTTGTCGAAGCCGAAGCGGGTCAGGTAGTCCTGCGCGTACTGCGGGCCGATGGCCTGCAGGATACGGATCGACACCATGTTCTTGGACTTGTACAGGCCCTGGCGCAGGGTCAGCATGGGTTCGTACTGGTTGCCGTAGTTCTTCGGGTTCCAGGCCTTGGAGCCGGTCTGCGCGGCCGTCAGTTCGAAGGGCTGGTCCGAGATCTGCGTGCCCGGGGTCAGGCCGCGTTCCAGCGAAGCGGCGTAGATGAAGGGCTTGATGTTCGAACCCGGCTGGCGCCAGGCTTGCGTCACCCGGTTGAAGTTGCCGCGGTAGAAGTCAAAGCCGCCGACCATGGCGCGGATGGCGCCATCTTGCGGCGACAGCGCCACGAAGGCCGCCTGCACCGAAGGCAGGTTGATGATTTCCCAGTTGTCGCCGAACTTGCGGATGTAGACCACGGAGCCGCGCTTGATGCGCTGCTCGGGCTTGGCCTTGTCGTTCAGCGCGCGCGCCACGACGCCCAGCACCTTCTTGTCGGTGACGGTGATGATCTCGCGCGAGCTGCGCGCCAGCTTCACTTCGGTGGGGCTGGCCGACAGCACCAGCGCCGTCAGCAGGTCACCGCTGTCGCTGAACTTGTCGAACACGCCGTCCAGGAATTCGTCCAGCGCCTGCGGGTTATTCTCGGTGCCCGGCGGCAGGTCGAGCTGTTCCTCGGGGCCGGGGTAGGGCGCGCGGCGCGTGTATTCCAGCACGCCTTCGCGCACGGCGCGGTAGGCCGCTTCCTGGTCCTTGGACTGCACGGTGGTGTAGATATTGATGCCGCGCGAATAGACGTTGTCCTGGTACACGTTGAACAACAGCTGGCGTGCCAGTTCCGCCACGTACTCGCCATGGATGGAATAGCCGCCGGCCGGCGTGCCTTCCGCGGACTTCATGACGATGGGCTGGGCCAGCGCCTGCTGGTATTCCGGTTCGGTCAGGTAGCCCAGCGAGTGCATGCGGCCCAGCACGTAGCGCTGGCGCAGCTCGGCGCGCGGGCGGTTGGCGATAGGGTTGAAACGCGAGGGCGCCTTGGGGATGCCGGCCAGCATGGCGGCTTCCGCAGGCGTGACTTCGGACAGGGGCTTGCCGAAGTAGGTGCGCGAGGCGGCCGCGAAACCATAGGCGCGGTGGCCCAGGTAGATCTGGTTCATGTAGAGCTCGAGGATCTGGTCCTTGGTGAGCTCCGACTCGATCTTGAAGGTCAGCAGCAGTTCATAGAACTTGCGCGAATAGGTCTTTTCCGACGACAGGTAGAAGTTGCGCGCCACCTGCATCGTGATGGTGCTGGCGCCCTGCGACTTCGACATGCTGACCAGGTTGGTCAGGCCGGCGCGCGCCACGCCCATCCAGTCGATCCCGCCGTGCTGGTAGAAGCGGTCGTCCTCGGCCGCCAGCACCGCGGACTTCATGACGTCCGGGATTTCGTTGAAGCGCAGCACGTTGCGGCGCTCTTCGCCGAATTCGCCGATCAGGACGCGGTCCGCCGTAAAGACGCGCAGCGGCACCCGGGGGCGGTAGTCCGTCATGGCGTTCAGGTCGGGCAGGTTGGGCCAGGCCAGCGCCAACGCCATCCCAGCCAGCAGCACGCCGCACAGGAACAGGCCGGCAAAGAAAATGCCGGTTTTTACGAAGAATCGCAGTATCGGGGAACCGCTCTTGGCGGGCTTGTCTTTCTTGGAGGAATTCTGGGGCTTGCTCATCGCGGCGATTTTACGGGTATCTCCGGGTCCGTCTTGGCACGGGGTACCGGTTTCTGTAACAAAATCGTTCAGTGTGGTAGGCGGGCAACTGGCGGCTGATGTGATAATGCCGTCATGAACTTTTCCGCTAACTCATGTCCGGAGGCTGACCCGGACCCGGCGTCCTCCTGCGAGACGCCCGAAAACCAGCCTTGCGCGATCGAGTGCACAGGCAAGGCCGCCACGCTGCCGCATGACCTGCCGGTTTTCCTGGTCGGGATGATGGGCGCGGGCAAGACCACCATAGGGCGTGGCCTGGCGCGTGCCCTGGGGCGCGAGTTTATGGACTTGGATCATGAGCTCGAGGCGCGTTGCGGCGTGCGGGTGCCGGTAATCTTCGAAATCGAGGGCGAAGCCGGTTTTCGTCGCCGGGAATCTGCCGCCTTGGAAGAGTGTACCCAACGGCGCAACATAATTCTTGCCACCGGCGGCGGCGCGATCCTGGCGCCGGAAAACCGTCAGCGCCTGCGCGAGCGCGGCATCGTGGTCTACCTGCGCGCCAGCGTGGACGAACTGTTCCGCCGCACCTGCCGCGACCGCAACCGTCCCCTGTTGGCCACGGCCGACCCGCGCGGCACGCTGCGCGACCTCATGACCCTGCGGGAACCCCTCTATAAGGAAGTAGCCGACCTGGTGGTGGAGACGGGCGCCATGCCCATACACACCCTGGTCAAGGCGCTGCTGCCGCAACTGCAAGCCTTCGAGAAGCGCATATGAACGTAGTACACGTGGACACCCCGGGCGGAGCCTACCCGATCCACATCGGCCCCGGCCGCCTGGACGCCCTGGACCAGTGCATCCCCGCCGACGCCACCGCGATCGCCGTGGTGACCAACCCGACCGTCGCCGCCCTGTACGGCGAGCGCGCCGAAGCCGCGCTGGCCCGGACCGGCAAGCGGGTGCTGCGCATCGAATTGCCCGACGGCGAGGCCTATAAGGACTGGCAGTCGCTGAACCTGATCTTCGACGCGCTGCTGGGCAACCGCCTGGACCGCCGCTGCGTGCTGGTGGCGCTGGGCGGCGGCGTCATCGGCGACATGACCGGTTTCGCGGCCGCGGTCTACATGCGCGGCGTGCGCTTCCTGCAGGTGCCCACGACCCTGCTGTCGCAGGTCGATTCGTCGGTGGGCGGCAAGACCGCCGTCAACCATCCGCTGGGCAAGAACATGATCGGCGCGTTCTACCAGCCGGTCGCAGTCGAAATAGACACCGACGTGCTGAACACGCTGCCGGCGCGCGAGGTGTCCGCGGGCCTGGCGGAAGTGATCAAGTACGGCCTGATCCTGGACCCGGAATTCTGGTCCTGGTGCGAGGACAATGCGCAGAAGCTGCGCGAACTGGACCCTGAGGCGGTCGCCTACGCCATCCGCCGCTCCTGCGAACTCAAGGCGCAAGTGGTGGGCAAGGACGAGCGCGAGTCGGGCCTGCGCGCCATCCTCAACCTGGGCCACACCTTCGGCCACGCTATCGAATCCGGCCTGGGCTACGGCGCCTGGCTGCATGGCGAAGCCGTCGGTTGCGGCATGGTGCAGGCTGCCGAGCTGTCGGCCGACGTCGCCGGCTTTGACCGTGCCGACGTGGAGCGCGTGCGCGCGCTGGTGGTCGCCATCGGCTGTCCCGTCGTGGCCCCCGACCTGGGCGCCGACCGCTGGCTGGACCTGATGCAGGTGGACAAGAAGACCGAAGGCGGCTCGATCCGCTATGTGCTCATGACCCGCATCGGCGAGGCCATGATGCGCGCGGCCCCCGACGACGCCGTGCGCGCCGTGCTGGCCCGCACCACCCAATAGCCGTGATGGAGACGGTGTTGCAGATGAAAGAACTGGCTTCCTATGCATCCCACCCGTCTCAATCGCGCGGGCGGACCTATGCCGAGCCGCCGCCGGAAAACCGGACGGAGTTCCAGCGCGACCGCGATCGCATCGTCCATTCCAGCGCCTTCCGGCGCCTGGAGTACAAGACCCAGGTCTTCGTGAACCACGAGGGCGACCTGTTCCGCACCCGCCTGACCCACAGCCTGGAAGTGGCCCAGATTGCGCGCACGCTGGCGCGCAGCCTGGGCCTGTCCGAAGACCTGACCGAAGCCATCTCGCTGGCGCACGACCTGGGCCACACGCCGTTCGGTCATGCGGGCCAGGACGAACTCAACGCCTGCATGCGCGAATTGGCGCCGGAGGCGGGCGGCTTCGAGCACAATCTGCAAAGCCTGCGGGTGGTGGACGAACTGGAAGAACGCTACGCGGACTTCAACGGCCTGAACCTGTGCTTCGAAACGCGCGAAGGCATCCTCAAGCATTGTTCGGCCGCGCATGCGCGGCAGCTGGGCGACGTGGGCCAGCGCTTCCTGGACCGCACCCAACCCTCGCTGGAGGCGCAGTTGGCCAACCTGGCGGACGAGGTCGCCTACAACAACCACGACATCGACGACGGCCTGCGCTCGGGCCTGATCACGCTGGAACAGCTGAAGGAAGTGTCGATCTTCGAGCGCCACCACGCCCACGTGCTGGAAAGCTATCCGGGGCTGGCTGCGCGTCGCGCGGTGGCCGAGACCATACGCCGCATGATCAATACGCTGATCGTCGACCTGACGCGGACCTCGTTGGCGCGCATCCGCGAGTTCGCGCCCGCCACTGCCGACGACGTGCGCCGCGCGCCGCCGCTGGCGACCTTTTCGCCCGAGATCCGGAGCGAGGCCGACGCGCTGAAGAAATTCCTGTTCGACAACCTGTACCGCCACTACCGCGTGTTGCGCATGACGACCAAGGCGCGGCGCATCGTGCGCGAGCTGTTCGCGGCTTTCCTGGACGATCCGCGGCTGTTGCCGCCCGACTATCGCCGGCCGGCTTTCAACGAGCAGGCCCGCGCCATCGCCGACTACATCGCGGGCATGACGGACCGCTACGCCATCCGCGAGCACAAGCGCCTGTTCGAGATGGCCTGAGGCCCGCGGGCCTCAGGCTTGCGCCGCGGCCTCAGCCCGCCAGATAGCGCTGCGTCAGCAGCACCCAGTAGGCCGCGCCCACGGGCAGGCTGTGGTCGTTGAAGTCATAGCCCGGGTTGTGCACCATGCAGGCCCCATGCCCGCTGTTGAAGCCTTCCGCCGAGCCATCGCCATTGCCCACCAGCAGGTAGGACCCTGGCACTTCCTCCAGCATGAAGGCGAAGTCCTCGCTGCCGGTCAGCGCGCGGGTCTGGAGTTCCACCTGGTCGGCGCCTACCAGTTCCACCGCCACCTGGCGCGCGAAATCGGTTTCTTCGCGGGTGTTGACCAGCACGGGATAACCGCGGCCGTAGTCGATGGTGGCGCGCACCTGATAGCTGGCCGCCTGGCTGTGGACCAGTTCCGTGATGCGGGCTTGCAGCGTGTCGCGCACGCCGCGGTCCAGCGCGCGCACGCTGAGTTTCAGCGTGGCGGTCTGGGGGATGACGTTGTTGGCTTTGCCTGCGTTGAATGCGCCGACCGTGATCACCGCCATGTGTAGGGGATCGATATTGCGGGCGACGATGCTTTGCAGGCCCAGCACGATGGCCGCGCCAGCCACCACCGGATCGGCGGCGCAATGCGGCATCGCGCCGTGCCCGCCCACGCCTTCCAGCACGATGGTGACGTTGTCGGACGAAGCCATCGCGGCGCCGTCGCGCAGCAGCAGGCGGCCTTGCGGATGGCCCGGCATGTTGTGCATGGCGAAGATGGCGTCGCAGGGATACTTGCTGAACAGTCCGTCTTCCATCATGCGCTTGGCGCCGCCCAGGCCTTCCTCGGCGGGCTGGAAGATCAGGTTGAGCGTGCCGTCGAAGTCGCCATGCCTGGCCAGGTGGTGCGCGGCCGCCAGCAGCATGGCGGTGTGGCCGTCGTGGCCGCAGGCGTGCATGACGCCTTCGTTGCAGCTGGCGTGTTCCAGGCCCGTCGCTTCCTGGATGGGCAGGGCGTCCATGTCGGCGCGCAGGCCCAGGCGCTTGCCGCCGCTGCCGCGGCGCAACTGCCCCACCACGCCGGTGCCGCCCAGCCCGCGTTCCACTTCATAGCCCCATTGCGTCAGGCACTGCGCCACCAGGTCGCTGGTGCGGAATTCCTGGAAGCCGAGTTCGGGGTGGCGGTGGATGTCGCGGCGGATCGAGACGAATTCGTCGGCCTGGGAGGTCATCGCCTGCAGGATGGGATGCATGTCGGAGAGGTCCTGGAATCGGGTCACTGGTTGCCTGCCAGTTTCACGTTGCTGGAGATTTCGCGGAAGCGCTCGGTCTCGGCGCGGTACATGGCGTCGGCCTGTTCCGCGCTCATGGGGGCGGAGACTTCGATGTTCTGGTGCGCCAGGCTGTCCTTCACCGCCGCATCCTGCATGGCGGCGTTGAGCGCTGCGTTCAGGCGCGCCACCACGTCTTGCGGCGTGTCGCGCTTGACGAAGTAGCCAGTCCAGGTGGTGAAGTTGAAGCCCTTGAGCAGTTGGCCTTCGTTGACCGACGGCACGGTCTTGAGCGCGGGCAACTGGCTGCGCTGCGGGTCCAGGCTGGCCAGCAGCTTGATGCGGCCCTGCTCGGCCAGCGCCACCTGCTGCTGCGACAGCGGCAGGATGGCCAGGTCCACCTGGCCGCCGCCGATGTCCTGCATCAACGGCGCGCCGCCCTTGTAGGGCACATGCATCATGTTGGCGCCGATGGTGCGCGCCATGTGTTCGCCCAGCACGTGGTACAGCGAACCCACCCCCACGCTGCCGAACGTCAGCGGCTGGGTGGCCGAGCGCGAGCGCGCCAGCGTGACCAGCTCGTCGGCATTGTTGGCGGGCAGGTCGGCGCGCGCCACGATCACCAATGGGGCCATGCCGATCATCTGCACCAGGCGGAAATCCTCGCTCTTGAGCTTGACCGCGGGATTGGCAATGGGGGACAGGATCAGCTCGTTGGGCGAGCCCTGGAACAGGTAATAGCCGTCAGCCTTGGCGCCCAGCACCTTCTGCGCGCCCAGCGCGCCGCTCACGCCGCCCAGGTTCTCCACCAGCACGGGCTGGCCCAGCTGCTTGGAGACGGGCGGGGCCACCACGCGGGCGATGGAATCGGACGCGCCGCCGGCCGGGTAGGGCACCATCATCATGACGGGCCGGTCGGGATAGTCTGCGGCCCGGGCGCCCTGGGCCAGCAGCGCCGCGCCCAGCGCCAGCGCACAGCCGGCCAGGCGCAGGCCATTGGAAATCATGCTCACGAAATTCCCCTTGGAATGATCTAGTCGTGATCCGCATGCTAGGGACAGGCCTCGCTAGTTGTCTAACGAATTGTTATTCTGGAAGCTAGAAAAAAAACTCATACTTAATCGGGACCCGGGCATGAATCTCAAGCAGCTCGAACATCTGCTGGCCGTGGCCGAGGCGGGTTCCTTCAGCCGTGCGGCCGAACGCCTGTACCTGACCCAGTCGGCGCTCAGCCGCAGCATCCGCCTGCTGGAAGAAGACCTGGGCGCGCGCCTGCTGGACCGCATGGGCAAGCGCACGGAGCTGACCCCGCTGGGCCTGACCGTCGCCGGCCGCGCGCGGCGCATCCTGTTCGAATCGGGCGAGCTGCGCCGCAGCGCGGAACTGCTGACCCAGGGCGACCGGGGCAGCATCAGCATCGGATTGGGTTCAGGGCCGGGCGTCATGCTCATGACGCCGCTGCTGGCGCACGTGGCGCAGCACTATCCGCAGTTGCGGCTGGACGTGATGCGCGGCTCGCCCGAGGCCCATCTGGCGCTGTTGCGCCAGCGGCGCCTGGATGCGCTGGTGGTCGATACGCGCGGCATCGTGCCGGCGGCCGACCTGCGCATCGAACCCATCTCGGAAATGCGCGCCGGATTCATCTGCCGCCGCGGCCATCCGCTGGCCCAGGCCGGGCGGCCGGCGCGCTTCGCGGAGGTTGCGGCCTATCCGCTGGCGTCCACGTTTCTCGCAGCGGATACCGTGCGCATCGTGGTCGACCATTTCGGCGTCGAGGCGGATCCGCAGACCGCGATGCGCCTGCGCTGCGATGAAATCGGCAGTGTGCTGGAAGCGGTGCGCGTGTCGGACGCGGTATTCCTGGGCATCGTGGGCGCGGCGCGGGTCGGCATCGCCGCGGGCGAACTGACGGAACTGCCTACCGACCCGCCGCTGCGCAGCCACGCGCTGTTTGCAATGGTGACGCTGACGGGCCGCACCGAGGCGCCGGCGATGGCGCTGGTGCGTGAATTCGTGGCCCAGCGCCTGCGCGATTGAACGCGCCGATTGACGTGCTTCAGCGCTGCTTGCGGTAGGGCTCGTCCTCGGGCACGAAGGTGGCTTCCGCGAGCGCGTCGCGGGTCCATTCCTGCATGGCGGGCAGCGCCAGCACGGCGTCCATGTAGTCGCGCACCGGGCCGGATGCCGCGATGCCATAGGTCGTGAAGCGCGAGACCACCGGCGCGAAGAAGGCGTCGGCGATCGAGAACTCGCCGAACAGGAACGGCCCGCCCTGGCCGAATGCCGCGCGCGTGTCGCGCCAGATCGCTTGCAGGCGCTCGATGTCCTGTTGCGCGGCCGCAGGAAAGTCGATGCCGGGCAGGTGCGCTTCGACGTTCATGGGCAGCGCCTGGCGCATCGCGCCAAAGCCGCTGTGCATCTGCGCGGTGAGCGACCGCGCGCGGGCCCGGGCGCGCGCGTCCTGGGGCCACAGGCGGGCTTCGGGATGGCGTTCGGCCAGGTACTCGCAGATCGCCAGCGTGTCCCAGATCGCGAACTCGCCATCCAGCAGCACCGGAACCAGCCCCGCGGGCGACACCGCGCCCACGCGGCGCGAGAATTCCTCGGTGAAGAAGCCGAGCTTCTGCTCGGTAAAGGGTATGCCTGCGGCGCGCAAGGCGATCCACGGCCGCAGGGACCAGGACGAGTAGTTCTTGTTGCCGATGATCAAGGTGTACATGCCGCGATCCTTCCTAGCCGTTGATGTGATGATTCAGGCGCCGGTTCAGCGGCGCAGCAGCTTGCCCAGGTATTGTCCGGTGTGGCTGGCGGACGTGCCGGCCACGTCTTCGGGCGTGCCCTGCGCCACCACGCGCCCGCCGCCGTCGCCGCCTTCGGGACCCATGTCGACCACCCAGTCCGCGGTCTTGATGACGTCCAGGTTGTGCTCGATGATCAGCACCGTGTTGCCGCTGTCGACCAGCTGGTTCAGCACCTGCAGCAGCAGCTCGATGTCGCGGAAATGCAGGCCCGTGGTGGGCTCGTCCAGGATGTAGAGCGTGCGGCCGGTGCTGCGCCGCGACAGTTCCTGCGACAGCTTCACGCGCTGCGCTTCACCGCCCGACAGGGTGGTCGCGCTCTGGCCCAGCCGGATATACGACAGGCCCACGTCGATCAGCGTGTGCAGCTTGCGGGCGATGGCCGGCACGGACTCGAAGTATTCCAGCGCCTGCTCGACCGTCAGGTCCAGCACTTCGCTGATGTTGCGGCCGCGATAGCGGATTTCGAGCGTTTCGCGGTTGTAGCGCTTGCCGTGGCAGACGTCGCAAGGCACGTACATGTCGGGCAGGAAATGCATTTCGACCTTGACCACGCCGTCGCCCTGGCAGGCCTCGCAGCGCCCGCCCTTGACGTTGAAGCTGAAGCGCCCCGGGTCGTAGCCGCGGGTGCGCGCTTCCGGCACGCCCGCGAAGAGTTCGCGGATGGGCGTGAACAGGCCCGTGTAGGTCGCGGGGTTGCTGCGCGGCGTGCGGCCGATGGGGCTCTGGTCCACGCTGATGATCTTGTCGAAGTTCTCCAGCCCCTGCATCGACACGTAAGGAGCGGGTTCGCTCTGCGCATGATGCAGCTGGCGCGACACGGCGACCGCCAGCGTGTCGTTGACCAGCGTGGACTTGCCCGAACCGGACACGCCGGTCACGCACACCAGCCGGCCCGCGGGGATGCGCAGGTCCACGTTCTTCAGGTTGTTGCCGCTGGCGCCCGTCAGGGTCAGCCAGGACAGTTCGTCGTTGACGGGGCGTCGCTTCGGGATGGCGATGGCGCGCGCGCCGCTCAGGTACTGGCCGGTCAGCGACTGGGGGTCGCGCTGCACGGTTTCCGGGTCGCCCTGCGCCACCACCTGGCCGCCGTGCTCGCCCGCGCCCGGTCCCATGTCCACGACCCAGTCGGCCATGCGGATCATGTCTTCGTCGTGCTCCACGACGATGACGCTATTGCCTAGGTCGCGCAGGTGCTGCAGGGTGCCGATGAGGCGGTCGTTGTCGCGCTGGTGCAGGCCGATGGAGGGCTCGTCCAGCACGTACATCACGCCGGTCAGGCCCGATCCGATCTGGCTGGCCAGGCGGATGCGCTGCGCCTCGCCGCCCGAGATGGTATCGGCGCTGCGGTCCAGCGACAGATAGTTCAGGCCGACGTTGTTCAGGAAGCTCAGGCGCGCCTCGATCTCGCGCACGATGCGTTGCGCGATCTCCTGCTTGGCGCCCGTCAGGCTCAGGTCGCGGAACCAGGTAAGGCAGGTCGACAGCGGCATGGCCTCGACCTCGTAGATGGCCTGACCGTGGCGTTCGCCGCCGCGCGGATCCTGGCCGATCAGCACGTTGCGGGCCTCGGGCCGCAGGCGCGAGCCGCCGCAATCCGGGCAGGTCTTGATGTTGCGGTACTTGCCGAGCTCTTCGCGCACGGTGGCCGAATCGGTTTCGCGCCAGCGGCGCTCCAGGTTCGGGATCACGCCTTCGAATGTATGGCGCTTGACCGTGCTGCGGCCTTTTTCGTTCAGGTAGAGGAACGAGATCTCTTCGTCGCCGGAGCCGTACAGCACCTTGTCGCGCAACGCCTCGGGCAGTTCCTCGAAGGGCGCTTCGATGTCGAATTCATAGTGCGCCGCCAGGCTGGTCAAGAGCGAATGCGTGAAGGCGTTGCGGCGGTCCCAGCCGCGGATGGCGCCGGCCGCCAGGCTCAGCTCCGGGAAGGCGACCACGCGCTTGGGGTCGAAGAAGCCGACCTGGCCGATGCCATCGCAACTGGGGCAGGCGCCCATGGGATTGTTGAAGCTGAACAGGCGCGGCTCCAGCTCGGGCAGGCTGTGGCTGCACACCGGGCAGGCGTAGCGGCTGGAGAAGACCTGTTCGCGGCCGCTGTCCATGTCCAGCGCCAGGGCGCGGCCCTCGGCCAGCTGCAACGCGGTCTCGAAGCTTTCCGCCAGGCGCTGCTTGCTTTCAGGCTTGATGCGCAGCCGGTCGATGACGACGTCGATGTCGTGCTTCTCGGTCTTCTTCAGCGGCGCCATGCCGTCGATTTCGGTCAACTGGCCGTCCACGCGCAGACGCACGTAGCCCTGCGCTTGCAGGCTGGCGCATTCGTCCTCGAAACTGCCTTTCTTGCCGCGGGCTATGGGCGCCAGTACCGCCAGCCGGGTTTCGGGCGTCCAGGACAGCACCGCGTCCACCATCTGGCTGACGCTTTGCGCCTGTAATGGCAGGCCGTGGTCGGGGCAATAGGGCGTACCGACCCGCGCGTACAGGAGGCGCAGGTAGTCGTGGATCTCGGTGATGGTGCCGACGGTGGAGCGGGGGTTGTGGCCCGCGGCCTTCTGTTCGATGGAGATGGCCGGGGACAGGCCCTCGATCAGGTCCACGTCCGGCTTGTCCATCAGCTGCAGGAACTGGCGGGCGTAGGCGGACAGGCTTTCCACGTAGCGGCGTTGGCCTTCCGCGTACAGCGTGTCGAAGGCCAGCGACGATTTGCCCGAGCCGGACAAGCCGGTGACGACCACCAGCTTGTGGCGTGGCAGGTCGAGCGAGACGTTCTTGAGATTGTGGGTGCGCGCACCCCGAATGCGTATTGTCACGTCCATCGGGCTCTTTTAAGCGGTTTCAAAGGCCAACTTGGTACTATAGCGCGCCGAATCCCCCTGCGTTCGGGGCAGTACTCCAGCCTGGATAGACCCGGGGGGCGGCGCCGCACCGCCAGATCAGACCGTGGGCGTGTGACATCCACGCGCGCGGGCGAGTCCTAGTCATCGTTGAATTTTTCGCATGCAGGCAGATAAAAAACTGAAATTGACCCCGTCCGAACGCCGCGCCAGCGTGGCGCTGGCCGGACTGTTCGCCGCGCGGATGCTGGGGCTGTTCCTGTTGCTGCCCGTCTTCGCCGTGGCCGCCGCCGGCATGCCGGGCGGGGACGATCCGGCCCGCGTCGGCCTGGCGCTGGGCATGTACGGCCTGACCCAGGCCTTCATGCAGATTCCCTTCGGCCTGGCGTCCGACCGCTGGGGCCGGCGTCCCGTGGTGCTGTTCGGCCTGCTGCTGTTCGTGGCGGGCAGCATCGTCTGTGCACAGGCGTCCGACGTGTACTGGATCACCATCGGCCGCGCCATTCAGGGCGCCGGGGCGATTTCCGCGGCCGTCACCGCCTGGCTGGCGGATTCCACCCGCGACGAGGTCCGCACCCGGGCCATGGCCATGGTGGGCGGGTCGATCGGCCTGTCCTTCGCCGTGTCGCTGGTCCTGTCGCCCGTGCTGGTGGGCTGGTGGGGCCTGTCCGGCCTGTTCTGGACCATCGCCTGTCTGGGCGTGATCTGCCTGGCCGTGGCCGGCTGGGTGGTGCCCGTGGTGCCGCTGACCCAGGCCCGCACCATGCAGGCGGCCCGGCCGCGCGAAGTCCTGACCCACAGCGACCTGCTGCGCCTGAATTTCGGCGTTTTTGTCCTGCACCTGATCCAGGTGGCGCTGTTTGTCGTGGTGCCCGCCCTGCTGGCGAAGGTGGGCGGCCTGGACGCGCGCGAGCTCTGGAAGGTCTATCTGCCGGTCATCCTGGTTTCCTTCGTGCTGATGGTGCCGGTGGTGTTCGTCGCCGAAAAGCGCCGCGCCCATCGCGGCGCCCTGCGCGCCGCCGTGGCCGGGCTGGCGCTGGTGTGCGCCTTGCTGCCCGCGGCCAGCCATGGCTTCTACACCCTGGCAGCCGCCCTGACGGGCTTCTTCGTGGCCTTCAATGTGCTGGAAGCCCTGCAGCCGTCGCTGGTGTCGCGGGTCGCGCCGCAGGCCTACAAGGGCCTGGCGCTGGGCTTCTACAACACCGCCCAGGCCGCCGGCCTGTTCGCGGGTGGCGCGCTGGGCGGCTGGCTGGCCTCGCATTCCGGTTCCAGCGCCGTTTTCATCGCCGCCGCCGCCCTGTCGGCGATCTGGCTGGCGGTGACCTGGGCCCTGCGGCCGTTGCCCGAACCGGACCGCCAGGCATCGGCGCGGGCCGGCTGAAAAGTCGGGATCCCACCCCGAAAAGCGCCCAACAGACGCGAAAACTCCATGGCTGGGGTGGACGGCTTTGTCACATCCTGGTTTGGCGCGGCGGGCGCTTTTCGTCGATAATACGCATCAAATCAGGGCTTCACTCAGGGTTCAACCCGGCGTCGCCGGTCATCGTTGCGGTGACCGGCGTGTTTCATGAAGCCGGTCTTCAACATCATCGCTTTTATGTTGTTGCCGGCGCGTCCGCGGCAACGCACACGCAGGCTGTCAACAACAGAGGGACAACGGCATGGCATCGGTTAACAAAGTCATACTCGTGGGCAATCTGGGACGCGACCCGGAAGTCCGCTACAGCCCCGAAGGGGCGGCAATCTGCAATATGTCCATTGCCACCACCTCCACCTGGAAAGACAAGGCTTCGGGCGAACGCCGCGAAGAAACGGAATGGCACCGCGTAGTCATGTACAACCGCCTGGCTGAAATCGCCGGCGAGTACCTGAAGAAGGGCCGCTCGGTCTACATCGAAGGCCGCCTGAAGACGCGCAAGTGGCAAGACAAGGACACCGGCGCTGACCGCTACAGCACCGAAATCGTCGCCGACCAGATGCAGATGCTGGGCGGCCGCGAAGACGGCGGCGGCGGTGGCGCAAGCTTCGGCGGCGGTGGCGGCTACGACGACGCGCCTTCGCGCCCGCAGCAGCAGCGCGCCCCGGCCCAACGCCCGGCGCCGCAGCAGCGTCCGGCTCCCGCGGCGGCTCCGGCCAGCAGCGGCGCCAATCTGGCGGATATGGACGACGATATTCCGTTCTAAGCCACAGCGCGGCATCAGACTTCAACAAGAACCCGGTAAATTCCTGATTTACCGGGTTTTTTGTTGCCCCTGGCGGTAGTGTGGGCCGACGCGTTCGAGAGGCCGACTCGCGGATGGGGCGCCATTCCGGCATAGGTGAGGCGAAGTCCTGGTGTTGCTGGAATTATTTTGTTTCACAAAACCCCCTTGCGCTATCTACCTAGTAGTAGATAAGATTCATCCATCGACGCAGCAAACCAAACACCCGCCGACGTCGAAACCAGAAATACAGTAGGACCGCTTTTTTATTTCCCTTCTTGTCTACCTATAAGTAGATAGTTTTTTTGAACCGCTACGCAATCGTTATCTGGAGATCAACCATGAAGACCCTCGTATCTGCCCTGATCCTGTCCGCTTCCTTCATTGGCGCCGCCCAAGCCGGCGAGCTGGACTATCCGCCTGCCCTGAACACCGAAAGCACGGTGACCCGCGCCCAAGTGCAGCAAGAGCTGGCCCAGGCCCGCGCCAATGGCGAACTGGTGTCTGGCGAAGAAGGCTACGCCGCCACGATCTTTGCCGCCTCTGGCGACAAGAGCCGCGCCCAGGTCCAGAAGGAACTGGCCGCCGCCCGCGCCCAAGGCCTGACCGACAGCGCCGAACTGGCTTACCCGCCCGTGCAAGGCTGAGTTTTTTTCCCTCGATATCTATCTATAAGTAGATAGCTCCATCGAAACCCTGATGCAGCACCTGATCCTTACTGGAGATCAACCATGAAGACCCTCGTATCCGCCCTGATCCTGTCCGCTTCCTTCATCGGCGCCGCCCAAGCCGGCGAACTGGACTATCCGCCTCCCCTGAACACCGAAAGCACGGTGACCCGCGCCCAGGTGCAGCAGGAACTGGCCGAAGCGCGCGCCAATGGCGAGCTGGTGTCGGGCGAAGAAGGCTACGCCGCCACGATGTTTGCCTCGGCCGGCGACAAGAGCCGCAAGCAAGTGCAGCAGGAATTGGCCGCCGCCCGCGCGCATGGCCTGACCGACAGCGGTGAGCTGGACTACCCGCCCGTGCAAGGCTGAGCTTCATGCCGGTACATGCGGATCCCGGGGGGCGGGATGATTCCCGGCCGGGGTCCGCAAGGGTTTTGGAGCAGTGGCAACGCTGCCGGAACCGATGACGAATCAACCTATTAGTAGGTAATATTCAGCCATGGACACTCCTACTTCCAACACCACTCGCGAACAGCTTCTGGCCCATGCCGAGAAGCTGATCCGCACGCGCGGATGCAACGGCTTCAGCTACCGCGACCTGGCTGAGCATGTGGGCGTAAAGACGTCCAGCATCCACTATTACTTTCCGGGCAAGGACGACTTGCTCTACGAGGCCGTCGAAGCCTACAGCGCACGCGCGCTGGCAGCCATGCGCGGGATCGACACGTCGCTGCCGGCGCAAGCGCAGCTCGACCAATATCTGTCGATGATGGAATCGCGCGCCTGCGGGTCGGGCGAGCTCTGTCTGGCCGGCATGCTGGCGGCCGAGGTCAATTCGCTGCCCGAACGCGTGCGTGGCGCATTGCAAGGATTCTTCCGCGCGCACGAAGCCTGGTTGGCACGCGTGCTGGCCGAAGGCGCGGCGCAGGGCACGATGAAGTTCTCTGGCACGCCGGAGGCGGCTGGCCGCGCGGTGTTCGCCACGGTGCAAGGTTGCATATTGGTGGCGCGCCTGTTCCAACAGCCCGCGGCATTGTGCGAGGCCATCGGCGCGCTGTACGTGGAGTGCGACGGCAAGCACGGCAGCGCCGTCTGAGCGTTCCCGCTCCACGCAGCCCATCAACCACGGCCGCCATGCGCAAGCAGGCGGCCGTTGTGTTTTGCGCGGCGGGATCAGGCCGCGAGCAGCGCCCGCGCCATGTCGACGCTGGTGCGCGCCTGGATACCCAGGTCGCGCATGCGTTGCTGGAAGGTTGCCTGTGCGTCTTCGAAGCCCGCGACGGGGCTCATGCAGTCCGTCAGCAACACCAGGCGCGACAGGTCGCGGCCGGGCAGGTGCTCGGCCAGGTGTTCGACAGTGGCCTTGACGCAATGGCTGCCGGCCTGGCCGGCGATCAGGATGAGTTCGGCGCGGTCCAGCGAATCGAGCAGGCTGCGGTTGAGCTGGCTGCGCGGATCGTCGGCATCAGGGACTTCGGCCATCAGCGCGCTGTAGTGTTCGGTCCAGGGGTTCATACCCTTGGGCACCTTGCGCACGATGAACTGGCGCTCGTCTTCCCAGCGGCTGTAGGCGGCGCGCACGTCCGCATGCACGTTGTGGCCCCAGGTGCCGATTTCGCAATGCAGCGGCCACACCATCAGCGTGTAGCGGCCGCGCGCTTCGAGTTCGTCCAGGTACGACAGGGTACGCGGCAGGTCGTCGTCGTGGCGCGGCCGGAAATCGCCCGCGCGCAGCTGCGCCGCCGTGATCTGCGTGTACGGCGCCACGGGCTGGCCGTCGCCGGTGGACCAGAAGGTCGGATGGGCGATGTCCAGGCGATGGTGCGAATCCAGCGTCACCGTGATCGAGGTAAGCGCGGGCGCGGTCGTGTCGATGAAGTGCGCGAGCCGCTGCATGTCGGCGTGGGCGCCGGCCACAGGCAGGGCGGGCGCGTGCGCGGCGCCCGTCACGGGATCCGTGGGCAGGTACGACTCGGGCAGGTCGCAGAAGTCATTCTGCGGATCGATGATCAGTAGATGATTGGAGCGCGGCATGACGACGTTCGGGACAGGCGAACTCGAAATATAGAACGGGATGGCCATGTCTTTCTAGAAAAGTACCAGATGCTCGGCGCGGTCTGGTAACTGCTTGAGCAGCTCGCGCCACTGCAGCCAGACGCTGCCCCCGGCTGAAACGGCGATCACTGCGATAACGATCCACATGTCAGGCTCCTGGAAAATTTCGCACGACCGTGCGAAATTAAAGTAAAGAATTGCCGGCACGGGCCGGCGCTGGAAATACGGCTACTCGAGGTACTTGAAACTGCGGTAGGTGGAAATCAATCGTTCATAGGCCGCCCGCACGCGCTGGGGAGCCTTGGGATCCCGCAGGAAGCGGGCATCGTGCATCAGCCCGATCATCAGGCTGTAGACCTCGAATACGAGCTGCTCGGGATCCGTGTCCGGCCTGACGTGGCCGGCTTCGAGAGCCTGGTTGACCGTGCGCAGCATGGCGCTGCGCCAGCGCCGTAGATTGCCCTCCAGCACCGAGCGCAGCGGGGATTCCACGTCGTCGTATTCGAAGGCGCCGGCCACGTAGATGCAGCCCGTCAACGTTTCGACATTGCTGGCGCGCTCGATCCAGAGCGAGACCAGGGCGTTGAGCCGGGGCAGGCCGCGGGGATGGGCCAGGGCCGGGGTGAACACGGCTTCAAGGAAGCGCCGGTCGTATTCGTCCAGCACCGCCTGCTGCAGGGCTTCCAGCGAGCCCACGCGCGAGAACACGCCGCTCTTGCTGATGCCCAGGCGCTTGGCCACCTGGCCGAGCGACAGGCTCTCCATGCCTTGCGCCGCGGCCATGTCCAGGGCCGCGTCCACAATGGCCGCGAAGGTCAGCTCGCTTTTCTCGGTTTTGGCAGTCATGCGGCAAATTTAGCACGACCGTGCGAAATTGACCTGGATTTTTTCAGGGTCGCGCCCCGAAAAAAACCGGACAGCCAGGCTGTCCGGTCTTGTTGCGGCAAAAGCGCGCCGGGATCAGGCCTGGTTGGCCTTGAACTCCAGGCGGTACTTGTGCAGCAGCGGCTCGGTGTAGCCGTTGGGCTGGGTCAGGCCTTCGAACACCAGCGCGCAGGCAGCCTTGAATGCCAGCGAGGTGTCGAAGTTGCCGGCCATCGGGCGGTAGAGCGTATCGCCCGCGTTTTGGCCGTCGACCACCTTGGCCATGCGCTTGAAGGTTTCCATGACCTGCTCGCGGTTGGTCACGCCGTGGCGCAGCCAGTTGGCGATGTGCTGGCTGGAGATGCGCAGCGTGGCGCGGTCTTCCATCAGGCCGACGTTGTGGATGTCCGGCACCTTGGAGCAGCCCACGCCCTGGTCGATCCAGCGCACCACGTAGCCCAGGATGCCCTGCACGTTGTTGTCGAGCTCCTGCTGGATGTCCTGCGCGGACCACTTGGACGGATCGCCGACCGGCACCGTCAGCAGGCCGCCCAGCAGGTCATCGCGCACGCTGTCGAGCTTGGTACGTTCCAGCTCCTGCTGCACCGCCTGCACGTCGATCTGGTGGTAGTGCAACGCGTGCAGCGTGGCTGCGGTGGGCGAAGGCACCCAGGCGGTGTTGGCGCCGGCCTTGGGATGGGCGATCTTCTGTTCCAGCATGGCGGCCATCAGGTCCGGCATGGCCCACATGCCCTTGCCGATCTGGGCGCGGCCGCGCAGGCCGGCATCCAGGCCGACCAGCACGTTGTTGCGCTCGTAGGCGGTGATCCAGGCGGTGGACTTCATGTCGCCCTTGCGCAGCATCGGGCCGGCTTCCATGCTGGAGTGCATTTCGTCGCCGGTGCGGTCCAGGAAGCCGGTGTTGATGAAGGCCACGCGCGCGGCGGCGGCCTCGATGCACGCCTTGAGGTTAATGCTGGTGCGGCGCTCTTCGTCCATGATGCCCATTTTCAGGGTGTTGCGCGGCAGCTTGAGCAGGTCTTCGACGCGGTCGAACAGTTCGCTGGCGAAGGCGGCTTCGACGGGGCCGTGCATCTTCGGCTTCACGATGTAGACGGAACCGGTGCGCGAATTCAGCTTGTGCTTGCGGTCCTGCAGCGCGGCCAGGCTGGTGACCACGGCGTCCAGGATGCCTTCGGGGATTTCGCGGCCCTCGCGGTCCAGGATGGCCGGGTTGGTCATCAGGTGGCCGACGTTGCGCACGAACATGAGCGAACGGCCATGCAGGGTCAGCGGCGAACCGTCGGGACGCGTGTAGTCGCGGTCGGCGTTGAGCTTGCGGGTGAAGGTCTTGCCGCCCTTGGTGACCTCTTCGGTCAGGTCGCCCTTCATCAGGCCGAGCCAGTTGCGGTAGATATGGACCTTGTCCTCGGCATCCACGGCGGCGACGGAATCCTCGCAGTCCATGATGGTGGTGAGCGCGGCTTCCACCAGCACGTCCTTGACGCCTGCGGCGTCGGTGGCGCCGATGCTGTGGCTGCGGTCGATCTGGATTTCGAAGTGCAGGCCGTTGTTCTTGAGCAGGATGGCCGTAGGCGCGGAGGCCTCGCCCTGGTAGCCGGCCAATTGCGCGGGATTCTTCAGGCCGGTCGAGCCGTTGGCCAGCGCCACGCGCAGTTGACCGCTTTCCACGGTGTAGCCGCGGGCGTCGGCATGCGAGCCCTGGGCCAGCGGGGCGGCGGTGTCCAGGAAGGCGCGGGCGCGGGCGATGACGGCGGCGCCGCGTTCCGGGTTGTAGCCGCGGCCCGTGTCGCCGGGCGTGGCGGGGATGGCGTCGGTGCCGTAGAGCGCGTCGTACAGGCTGCCCCAGCGCGCGTTGGCGGCGTTCAGCGCGTAGCGCGAGTTGGACATGGGCACGACCAGCTGCGGGCCGGCCTGCTGCGAAATCTCGGTGTCGACGTTGTCGGTGGTGGCGCGCACACTGGCCGGCTGCGGCAGCAGGTAGCCGATGCCTTCCAGGAATTTGCGGTAGGCGGCCGGATCGGCGATGGGGCCGGGGTGGGCGCGGTGCCATGCGTCGAGCTCGGCCTGCAGGCGGTCGCGTTCGGCCAGCAACGCGCGGTTCTTCGGAGCCAGGTCGTCCACCAGGGCCGCGAAGCCTTGCCAGAAGCCTTCGGCATCCAGGCCGGTGCCGGGCAGGGCTTCCTGTTCGATGAATTGATTGAGATTGGCCGCCACTTGCAGGCCGTGATGCTGGATGCGTTGAGTCATGCGGTTCTCTAGCGGTAAGGGACTGGCCGACGCCGCGCGCCGGGCGTATCTGGTCTCGACATCATCGTTCGCGCCTGCCGCAATGTCCATATCAAAACCCACTGGTCATACCAGTTTGTGCACTGCCGTATGGGCAAAGCCGTAATTTTTATGGTTTTATATCAGCTACTTACGGGGGTGTTATGCAAGAGGTCCGATCGGGGATGCACTTGGTCATACCACTGGTGCGGAGAGTGCATGTACGCGGAAACTGAAGAAAAGCCTCGCCAGGTGGCGGACGAGGTCGCCGAACGGATCGAACGCCTGATCCTGGACGGCGTGCTGAAGGCCGGCCAGGCGCTGCCTTCCGAACGGCGTCTGACCGAGAAGCTGGGCGTGTCGCGCACGGCCCTACGCGAAGGGCTCAAGCTCTTGCGCGCGCGCGAGATCATCCACACCGCGCAAGGCAAGGGTTCGTATGTGGCGCACATATCCAAGGTGGATGCCGGTCCGCTGATGCACCTGTTCAATTCGCAGCCGCGCACGCTCTACGACCTGCTGGAAGTGCGTTCGCTGCTGGAAGCCGAGTCTGCCCGGCTGGCGGCCATACGTGGCACCGAGGCGGATTTCATCATGATCCGCCGCCGTTATGACGAAATGGTGGCGGCGCAGGGCACGGCCACCGACACGGCGACGCACGCGCATCTGGACCATGCCTTTCACCTGGCCATCTGCGAGGCTTCGCACAATCCGGTGCTGGTGCACACGCTGCAATCGCTGACGGACTTGCTGCTGGGCTCGGTCTTCGCCTGCGTCAACAACCTGTACCACCGCCAACCCGAGAAACGCCAGATCGACCGGCAGCACACGCGGCTGTTCAACGCCGTGACGGCGCGCCAGCCGGAGCAGGCGCGCAAGGCGGCCGCGGACCACGTGGACAGCGTGCGCCAGAGCCTGGCCGATATCGAGCAGGAAGAGCAGCGCCTGGTGCGCGCGACGCTGCGGCTGGAAGGCTGGAGCTAGCGTCCTGCGCTCTCGCGGGGCAGGACGCATGAGGGCGCGTCGTGGTTCAGCGGTCGGCCATGGCGCCGCTGCCCACCAGCGCCAGTGGCTTGCCCGCGTACACGCGGCCAAAGCGGTTGTTGATGAACGCGTCCAGATCGATGGCTTCCTGCCCGACGAACCCGCGTTGCGGCAATGCGCCCTGCGCCACCAGATCCAGCGCGGCGCAGATGCCGGCGGCGGTGGACAGCTGGATCGCGCTCAGGCGATGGCCGTCGACGTCCGCGCCGAAGATGCGGATGGGATAGGACTCCTCTTCCAGCCGGCCATGGCGGCGGCCCGATGCCGAAGCCTGGATCACGATCACGTCCTGTTCGGTCGTGGGAATGGCGGCTTCGAAAATTTCCTTGAGCAGGTCGCGGCGGTCCCGCAAGCGCAAGTCGTTGAGCAGCAATTTCATGATGCTGCAGTGGCCCGGGTAGCGCACCGATTTGTAGTCCACGTTGCGGGCGCGACCGCGCAAGGTGGCGGGCAGGGTGCCCAGTCCGCCGGACGTGTTGAAGGCTTCGTACTCCACGCCGTCCAGCGCGAAGGTCTCGTAGCCTTCCAGCGCGGGCACGCTGGTCAGTTGGCCGTCGACGATGGCCTCGCAGGGATTGCAGTACTCGTTGATCAGTCCCTCGGTGCTCCAGGTCAGGTTGTAGCGCAGGCTGTTGGAGGGATAGCGCGGCAGGGCGCCCACGCGCATGCGCAGATCCAGCAGGGTATCGAAGCGGCGCGCCAGCGCGTTGCCGACCACGCCGATGAAACCCGGGGCCAGGCCGCATTGCGGCATCAGCACGCTGCGGGCGTCTTCCGCCAGCGCCTGGATGGCGTGCGTGCTGGCCACGTCTTCGGTCAGGTCGAAGTAGTGCACCCCCGCCTTGGCGCACAGGCCGGCCACCGCGGCGGCGCGGTGAAAGGGCAGCGCGTTGATGACCGCGTAACGCCCCTCGATGCATTGCGCCACGGAGTCGTCGCCGGAAATCTGACGGGTTTCACAACCCAGTTCGGCCACGATGCGCAGCCGTTCGGGATCCTGGTCGGCTACCAGTACCGAATAGCCGCCGCTGCGTTCCAGCATCAGGGCAATGGCGAAACCGATTTTTCCGGCGCCCAGAAGTACGACGGGCCGGGGAGAGGCGGTGGTCATGGTGCGGCTCCTGCATGGATGGGGGAGAGGGTGAGCTCATCCTATGCGCGGTCGCTGTCGATGTGTAGAGACTAAATAGTCGAATCGGCCATAGGTAACGTCAATTCGACTTAATTAAATATCGAAACGTCAAAAACAAAGCCCTCCGGTTTGGGGCCGGAGGGCTTTGGGGCGCTGCCTGGCCGGGGAGGCCAGGGGGGGATCAGCTGCCCAGGGGCGGGTAGTCCAGGTTGCCGAAGGTGACCAGGCCTTCCGACTTGGCCTGGGCCAGTTCGGTGCGGACTTCGGCGCGGGTCAGCGAGGTGGCTTGTTCAGCCGCGGCGACGGGCGGGTAGTCCAGGTTGCCGAAGGTCACTTCACCGGCGTTCTTGGCTTGTTGCAGTTCAGCTTGCACTTGCTGCGAGGTCAGGGTCGACTTCGGGGCGATGGCGGCGGGGTAGCCTTCTTCGCCGAAGGTGTATTGGCCCGAGGCCTTGGCTTGTTGCAGTTCGGCTTGGACCTGAGCGCGGGTCGGGCCCTGATCAGCCTCGGCGGCTTGGGCGCCGGCAGCCAGAACGGACATGGACAGCATCAAAGCGGTAGCAAGGGTTTTCATAGCAGACCTCCAATGTCTTGAGCTTGGGAGCCGAACCGCTGGCCTGATTGCCTGGGGTTCGCTTGCTGTGTCCCGATGAGATGCATTCTGGGCGCAAATCATCTCCGGATAAACCCTGATTCTCTGAAAACATCTTTCCAAAAAGAAGACTAATAGGTTTCCATTTCACCAAATGGCACCATGGGTGGTGGAATTTCCATTTGATGACACCATAGGAGGTAGTCCACCCGGTAGGGCGGAGGTCTGGCGGCGGGGGGAGTGGGGGGCGCAGCCCCGGAAAAGCCCGGGACCGGCAAGGAGGAGGGAATCAGCGGTTCAGTTCGACCAGCGCGGCGTTGTATTCCGCCTGGGCTTCGTCCAGTTTGCGCTGGGCTTTGTCGATCTTGTCCTGCTTGCCCTTGGCGCGGGCCTGCTTGAGCTCGCTTTCGCGCTCGGCGACCTTGTTCTGCTTCTCGCGCACGTCGGCTTCGCGCTGGGATTGCAGGCGGCTGTCGGTGCAATTCGCTTTGGCTTCGGCCAGGGCCTTGCGCAGGCCGGCTTCGCGGCGGGTATTGTTCTGCGCCTTGGCAGCGGCGATGTCGTTTTCGATTTCGCAGAACTTGGCGGCGCAGCCGCGCTGGGCCGAGCAATCGCTGGCGGCCTGGGCCGGAATGGCCACGAAGGCGGCGGCTGCGGCGGCCGTCAAGGCCAGGGATTTGAGCAATGAGGGCATGCGTGGTCTCCGTAATGCGTTGCGGAGGTTCCATCATGGGCCTTGCGCGCGATGCTCGCAATGCGCGGCATCAACGCAGCCTCAGCGCGGCGCGGACCCCGCCGATCGACCGGGTTCGTTGCCGCGCCGGCAGGACGTCAGCGGATCAGCGTGCCGGCCAGTGCGGCGGCGACCAGCAGCGCGCCCAGCCAGAGGTTGGCGCGGAACAGCATGAAGTTGCGGTCGGGGCGCTGGATGTCGAAGACCTTCAACTGCCACGCCAGGTGCACGGCCACCGCCACCATGCCGACCTGATAGGCCCACGACAGGCCGATGGCGTAGCCGCCCCAGGCCCACAGCACGATGGTGGCCAGATAGAAGCCGCCGATCCAGAGCTTGCCCTGGTCGCCAAAGCGCATGGCGGTGGAATGCAGGCCCAGGCTGCGGTCGTCGCGCACGTCCACGTAGGCGTAGATGCTGTCGTAGCCCACCTGCCACAGCACGGCGCCCGCCCACATGGCGATGGCGGCCAGCGGCACGTGGTTCTGCGTGTCCGACCAGGCCATCAGCATGCCCCAGTTGAAGCAGATGCCCAGCACCACTTGCGGCCAGTAGGTGACACGCTTGCACAGCGGGTAGATGAAGACGAAAGGCAGCACTGCCACGGCCAGCCAGCGGCTCATTTCGTTCAGGAAGAACAGCAGCGACCCGCAGACCAGCAATTGCCCGAGCAGGAACCAGACCGCGTTCTTCATCGTCAGCTGGCCGCTGGTCAGAGGGCGGAAACGCGTGCGCTCGACGTGCTTGTCGAAGTTGCGGTCGCACATGTCGTTGACGGTGCAGCCGATGCCGCGCATCAGCAGGGCGCCCAGCGAAAACACGATCAGCCGCTGCAGGTCCGGCAGGCCGCCCGCGGCCTGGATCAGCGCCGCAATGGCCGGCAGCAGGGTCAGCCAGGTGCCGATCGGGCGGTCCAGGCGGCACAGGCGGGCATAGGGCCGCCAGGACTTGGGCAGCCAGCGTTCGACCCAGTCGGTGAAAACGATGTCGCTGAGGTCGACGGGAGATTGTTGGGGGGCGCTCACTGTCACGGCGAAACGGAATGGGAAAACCAAGAGCATAAAACAACGGCGGCCGGACATCGCGCCCGGCCGCCGTTCATGTCCTACCCCCCCCCTTCGAGGCACCCGCGTCATATCGTCACTGTCGTGGCGAAAGCGGGGCCGCACGGATCCGGGCTCCGCCGGTCCGTAGCGGCGCCCCCCTGGGGGGGAAGCGCCACAGGCGCTTCGGGGGGGGACCTACTACACCTCGGCTTTTAGCAGCTTGCCGAGGATGGCGATGCCGCGGCGGATCTTGTCTTCCGGCACGGTGGCAAAGCTCAGGCGCAGCGTGTTGGTCTTGCCGGCGCCGCAATAGAACGGCGCGCCGGGCACGAACGCCACGTTCTGCGCGATGGCCTTTTCCAGCAGCTTGGTGCTGTCGATGTGCTCGGGCAACGTCAGCCAGATGAACATGCCGCCTTCCGGCTTGGTCCAGGTGACGGTGTCCGGGAATTCCTGCTTGATGGCATCCAGCATGCAGCTGCCCTGGGCGCGGTAGATCTCGCGGACGTTGGGCAGGTGCTCTTCCAGGAAGCCTTCCTTGACGATCTCGTACACGGCCATCTGCGTCAGCGTGGGCGTGTGCAGGTCGGTGGCCTGCTTGGCTTGCACCAGCTTGTTGATGAGCGGGCGCGCGGCAGCGATGTAGCCCAGGCGCAGGCCGGGAGCCAGCACCTTGGAGAACGTGCCCAGGCGCACGACGTTGGCGCCGTACTCGGCGGCCAGCGCGATCAGGCCCGGCTGCGGTTCGCCTGCGTAGCGCAGTTCGCCGTAGGGATCGTCCTCGACGATGGTCAGGTTCAGTTCCGCGGCGCGCTTGACCAGCGCGATGCGGCGTTCCAGGCTCAGCGTGCGGCCGGTGGGGTTCTGGAAGTTGGGCAGGGCGTACAGGAAGCGGGCGCCTTCGGCCAGTTCAGGCGTGATGGCTTCGGGGATCAGGCCGCCTTCGTCGGTGGGCACCGGCACGAAGTTGGGCTGGTACAGGCTGAACGATTGCAGCGCGCCCAGGTAGCTGGGGTCTTCGACCAGCACCTTGCTGTCCTTGTCGATCAGCACCTTGCCCAGCAGGTCCAGCGCTTGCTGCGAACCCGACACGATCAGGATCTGGTCGGCGGCAACGCTGGCGCCGGCCTTGTTCAGGTCGTCAGCAACCCATTGGCGCAGCGGCGCAAAACCTTCGGTGGGGCCGTACTGCAGCGCGGCGCGACCGTTGGTGGACAGTACCTTGTCGAATGCCGCGCGAACTACCTCTACCGGGAAGCCGCCGGGCGCCGGCAGGCCGCCAGCGAACGAGATGACTTCGGGGCGCTCGGTTACCTTGAGGATTTCGCGGATGGCGGAGCTGGTGAGTTGCTGGGCGCGTTCCGAAAAGGAAAACGCAGGTTCGAGAGGCTTGTCCATGGAGTGCTTCTTGATCAAGAAGGGTAGGAAAATACGGGCGGTTGATCCCTTGGGGTGGCCCGGCGGAAAAAACATTCGGCAAAAAACTATTGTCCCACACGGCAGCGGCCCGGCCCCCTTAATGGCGCCAAGCCCTAAAATCACCTGCATCGATAACCGCCTGTACAGTTACATTTCCCATGTTCGAAGCCGCTCCCATCGTCGCCGATTCCAAGGCCGCCCTGTATGCCGGACTGGTCGCCCAGGCCCGCGCCCTGCTCGAAGGCGAGCATGACCGCATCGCCAATGCCGCCAACCTGAGCGCGCTGGCCTATCAGGCCCTGCCTGACCTGAACTGGGCGGGCTTCTATTTCTACGACGGCACGGAACTGGTGCTGGGCCCCTTCCAGGGCAAGCCGGCCTGCGTGCGCATCCCGCTGAACCGCGGCGTGTGCGGCGCGGCCGCCAGCCAGCGCCAGACCCAACTGGTGCCCGACGTGCATGCTTTTCCCGGCCACATCGCCTGCGATGCGGCCTCGCGTTCCGAGATCGTGGTGCCGCTGGTGCACCAGGGCCAGTTGATCGGCGTGTGGGACGTGGACAGCCCCGTGCCCGACCGCTTTGACGAAGACGACCGCCAGGGCATGGAAGCCCTGTGCGCGGTGTTCCTGGCCAGCCTGGGCTGAGGCGCGGCGTTGACAGCGTTGCGGGCTCCCGGTAGATTCCCGCATCTGCGCTTGCAGACCACTGCATTCAATCCATACATGATTCATCAGGCCAACCAATCCGCTTTCCCGTTCCGCGCCCAGGGCGTGGTGCTGGTTTGCGCCGGCCTGAAATCCAAAAAACAGCCGCTCATCTGACCGGAGCATGCTGTTCCGTCAGATGGGCGACGGAACAGCGGCCTCCTGGCGGCGCTTGGCGCCGTCCGCGCATCCTCTAGTATCCCGAGCACTTCTGTACGGTCCCCAACCACGGTCCGCTTACACCGAAGGAGTGTTCTCATGCAATCTCATCATCAATCTCCGATCCAGGGCGTCTGGGTGCCGCTGGTCACGCCGTTTGCCGGCGGCGCCGTGGATGGCGGGGCCTTGCGCCGGCTGGTGCGCCACTATGCCGCCGCGGGCGTGGACGGGCTGGTCGTGTGCGGCAGCACCGGCGAGGCCGCGTCGCTGGATGACGCCGAGCAACTGGCGGTGCTGGACGCCGTGCTGACCGAAGCGGGCCGGCTGCCCGTCATCATGGGCCTGGCGGGCAACCACCATGGACACGTGATGCAGCGCCTGGCCGCCTTCGGCACGCGTCCGCTGGCCGGCATCCTGGCGCCCGCGCCATATTACGTGCGGCCCGGCCAGGAAGGCGCCGCCGCCTATTTCCGCTGCCTGGCCGATGCCTCGCGCTTCCCCCTGGTGCTCTACGACATTCCCTACCGCACCGGCACGACGCTGGACACAGCGACCCTGCTGGCGCTGGCCGCGCACCCGAACATCGCGGCGATCAAGGACTGCGGCGGTTCGCTGGAAAAGACCATCGCGCTGATCGCCGACGGCAACATGCACGTGCTGGCAGGTGAGGACCTGCAGGCGCTGTCCGTGATGAGCCTGGGGGGTTCGGGCATGATCGCGGCCGCCGCGCATATCCGCCCCGATCTGTTCGTGGCCATGCATCAGGCGGTGAAGGCGCAGCAGCTGGACTTGGCCAGGAAGCTGTTCCACGCGCTGGTCCCCATCATCCAGCTGACGTTCGCCGAGCCCAATCCCGGCCCCCTGAAGGCGCAGCTGGGACGGCAGGGCCTGCTGAGCGAGGAGCTGCGCATGCCCATGCCGTCCGCCAGCGCGGGCTTGGCCGCGCGCATGGACGCCGCCGTGGCGGGGCTGAACCGGCAATATCCCTGCCAGTAGCCCGAACTTGGTGAGCAGTCCGCCAGCTTTGTGGCCTTCGGATTCATTTTGTAATAAATGTCCTACCGGGAAGCTGACGGATTGCTTATCATGCGCCCATTCTTCGGGTGAAACAGAACGTTCATGGCCCAAGCTTTTGTAGCCTTGTCCGCCTGGCAAGTCATGCTGGCGGGCCTGCTTTTCTTCGGCGGCATCTATCTGGTCTTCGGTGCGGCCACCTGGCTGCTGACGCACCACATCCTGCCGGCGCTGGGCATCGGACGCCCGCTGGATCCGCGTCCGCTGGCGCCGGGGCAACTGCGGCGCGAGTTCGCGCAATCCGGCCTGTCCATCCTGCTGTTCGGCACCGGAATGATTTTTCCGTGGGGCCTGTTGCAGCTGGGCTGGGCGCACCTGGATCCGGATGCCAGCTGGCAAAAGATCACTGTCGAAATCCTGGTGCTGGTGGCCTGGAACGACGTGCATTTCTGGATCAACCACCGCCTGCTGCACACCAAGCTGCTGCGCCGCTTCCACTTGCCGCATCACCGTTCGGTCGTGACCACGCCGTTCTCGACCTATAGCTTTCATCCCATCGAGGCGCTGATGCTGGGCAACGTGATCATGCTGCCCATGGTGCTGCATGACTTCAGCTTCTGGTCGCTGGCGTCGGTGCCGCTGTTCAGCCTGTTCTTCAACTGCATCGGCCACGCCAACTACGACTTCTTCCCCAATGTGTCCTACGCGCATTGGTTCGCCGCCAGCCGCCGCCATCATCTGCACCACGCCTGCTACAACGGCAATTACGGCTTCCAGTTCACCTTCATGGACCGCCTGTTCCGCACCCGCCTGAAGGCCGAGGCGGCGCAGTCCCAGCTGAATGCTTTCCGGCAACGAGAATCGCTTGGCGGGCGCGCTTAAGCGGCAGCGCCGGCTGCCGTCGCTGCGCAACCGGCGCGACTGGCAAAGCCTGGCCTATCTGGGCGCATTGCCCGCGCTGGCGGCCTGGCAATGGGTGCACGGGTTCTGGTGGCCGCTGTACGGCCTGATGCTGTTCCTGACCCTGGGCGTGGGCGTCATCCATCACAACCACACGCATATCCGCATGTGGCGGGGACGCTGGACCAACCGCGCCACCGATTTCTGGATCACGCTGCTGCAGGGCCATCCGACCTTCGTGTTCTACCCGGCGCACGTGGCCAATCACCACCGCTACAAGCACGGCGCGCGCGACGTGGCGCGCACCTACCGCTTCGGCGGCGACACCAACCATCTGTGGGGCTACCTGATCCATCCCTTGCAGGCCGGCTGGGTGCTGTACCCGCTGTTCTTCGCCTGGCTGGGCCGCCTGCGCCGCCACTGGCCGGGCGCCTGGCGCTATTGCATGGCGCAGTACGGCGTGTGGCTGGGCCTGTGGGGCGGACTGCTGGCCGCGAATCCCATGAAAGCGCTGGTGTTCGTCATCGTGCCGCAGCTGCACGGCCTGCACTGGCTGCTGGCCACCAACTATCTGCAGCATGCCCATGCCGACGGCGGCCCCCGGGCCGTCGCGGGCCTGAACTATGCGCGCAATTTCGAAGGGCTGGTCAATCCGCTGCTCTTCAACATCGGCCTGCATACCGCGCACCACGAGCACCCGCGGGCGCACTGGTCCGAACTGGAGCGCCTGCATCGCGAGCAATACCGCAGCCGCGTGAATCCGGCGTTGAACGAGCCCGGCCTCACGCCCTACATGTTCCGGGTGTTCGTGCTGGGCGCCTTCCTGCCGCGCTTTCGCAGCCGTTCATGCATGGCGCCCGAGCACATCCGCTAGCGCCACACACCCTATATCCACCAGAGGCCTCTCATGCCCATCGCGTTTCATCGTGTCTATCTGGAAAGCGCCGGCTATTTCATGCCGGGCGAACCTGTGTCCAACGATGCCATGGACAGCTACATCGCGCCGCTGAACCGCATGTCCAGCCGCATCAAGAGCCGCATCCTGGCCGAGAACGGCATCAAGCAGCGCTACTACGCGATCGACCAGGAAGGCGCCACGGTGTTCAGCAACGCGCAACTGGCGGCCAACGCCATCCGCGATTGCCTGCGGCGCAACGACAGCGACCTGTCCGCCGTGTCGCTGCTGGCCAGCGGCTCGTCGGGCGGGGACGCGCTGATGCCGGGCTTCTCCAACATGATCCAGGGCGAGCTGGCCGCGCATCCGATGGAAACCCTGTCGGTGCACGGCATCTGCGCCGCGGGCGTATCGGCCATCCAGACGGCCGCGCAGGGTGTGGAGCTGGGCGGCCATGCCAGCGCCTTGGCCGTGGCCAGCGAGCTGCCGTCGCGGCTGTTCAAGCGTTCGCGCTTTGCGGCGCGCGGCTACGACGCCGACTTCGACGCGCATTTCCTGCGCTGGATGCTGTCCGACGGCGCGGGAGCGGTGCTGCTGGGCAATAGCGGCCGGCCCCTGCCGGGCGCTTCGCAGGGCGTGCGCCTGCGCTTGAAGTGGGTGCACCAGCGCTCGTTCTCGGGCGACTATCCGGTGTGCATGCAGCTGGGCCTTTCGGCCGACCGCGCTCGCGGCCATCTGGACTATCCGTCCTGGAACGAGGCCGAGGCCGACGGTGCGCTGTCGCTGCGCCAGGACATCCGCCTGCTGCCGCACCTGTTCGACATCGGCATCCATGAATACGCCAAGCTGGTGCGCGACGGCTGGGTGGATCCGGATCAGGTCGACCACTTCCTGTGCCACTACTCATCGGAGAAGTTCATTCCGGTGGTGGAAGACCTGATGGAGAAGGCCGGCCTGGTGATCCCGCGCGAGCGCTGGTTCAGCAACCTGGCGTGGCGCGGCAATACCGGCGCGGCGTCCATCCTGATCATGCTGGCGGAGTTCCTGGAAACGCGCGAAGTGAAACCGGGCGAGCAGATCTTCTGCTACATCCCGGAATCAGGCCGTTTCATGGCCGCCTACATGCTGCTGGAGGCCGAGGCCGTCCACGCCCCGCAAGTCGCCGCGGGCGCGCCGGCCGCGGCTGCGCCGCGCGAGGACGCGAACAGCGATGACGCTGCCGCCATCGCGCCGCCGCATGACCCGGACATGGCGCCCCAAGGCCTGGGCCAGCTGCTGACCGAACTGGCCGCAATCTGGCACGACTACCGCTCGCGCGTGTGGCGCACGCCGGTGGTGCGGCGCCTGCGCAACCGCCAATTCCAGACGGCCGACTACCTGAACTGGATGGAGAACTGGATTCCGCAGGTGCGCGAAGGCAGCAAGTGGATGCGCGAAGGCGCGGCCTCGCTGACGGAGCAATACGCGCCGCTTGCGGCGTTGATCGACACGCATGCGGGCGAGGAGCAGAACGACTTCCAGATCCTGTTCCAGGACTATCGCACCGCGGGCGGCGAGGTCGCCGACATTGACGCCCTGCGCCGCAATCCCGGCGGCGAAGCGCTCAACGCCTATCTGCACGGCCTGGCCGCCACGCGCGACCCCATCGGCCTGCTGGGCGCCATCTACATCATCGAAGGCACGGGCCAGCGCATCGTGCCGGCGCTGCTGCCGCTGCTCAAGGCCAGCCTGAAACTGCCGCCGGACGCCTTCCGCTTCCTGGAGTATCACGGTCACAACGACGAGCATCACCTGGCGCGCTGGCTGTCGGCGGTGGAACTGGCGCTGGATTGCGATGAGGACGGCCGCGCCGAGCAGCGCATCGTCGACACGGCGCGCCGCACGGCCGCGCTTTACCTGATGCAGTTCCACCACGTGATGGAAGGCGAGGCGTGATGAGCAAAGAACCCGAGTTCCTCGCCAAGCCGCACGATCCCGCCGATCCCAGCCCCTGGCTTGCGCTCTACCTGGACCGCAGCACGCCCTTGCCGGACAAGGTGAAGAAAGCCTGGCTGACGGATTCCAGCTGCGCTTCGCGCCAATACCTGCTGCCGTTCCTGCGGCCGTTGGCGCGCGCCTTCATCATCCTGATCCAGGTCATCAAGACCTTCCTGCCGCGCCGCTGGTCGCATTCGAAGCTGCTGCACCGCATCCTGGCGTGGGGCTTGAAGCGCTTCGTGTCGCCGGAGGCCAACTGGCTGATCCTGCGCCACTTCCACCTGGGCGCGCAGATTCTGTCGTTCATCGCCGCCAACTCGCCGGTGCCGGTCACGACCACGCCGCTGGAGCCGCGCGATATCGATGACCTGAAGGACGAACTCTTCGTCAAGCATGACCTGAACTTGTTCAACTTCGTCATCCGCCTGAACCAGGCGCTGCGCGATGCGGGCGTGGAAATGCATGCGCCGCAGCGGGTCGATTTTTCGATGATCCGTGATCCCGATCTGCGGCTCGAAGACATGCCGCAGGGCAAGCTGAATTTCCTGGACCTGCAAAGCGCCATCGAGCTTTTCACGCCGCTATATCAGCTGATGCTGACCGACAATGACTTCTGGCGCGCGGCCAATTCGCTGCAGCTGGACGAGACCATCGGCATCTATGCGGCCAAGCTGCTGGGCGCGCCGCAGCACCTGATCCTGGTCAACAACAACCATCCGCTGGTGCCGATGTCGACCCTGCGCGCGGGCTACCGGCTGGTGCTGCACGGGCTGTCCACCGAGATGCTGCACAGCCTGCTGATGGAAATGAAAGAGGCGCAGCAAGGCGGGGAGCCGCCCGCGCCGATCGCCTGAGTCCTTACCGCTTTTCGGCGTATACGCCGAAGCGTTGCAGCTGGGCTTCGCTGTTGCCGATTTCGCGCAGGCTCTCCTCGCCGCTGTGCGCCACCAGCATGGCGGCCAGCGTCTGCGCGATGGACAGCGCAGGCACCACCGAGGGGAACAGCGAGGGCGTGTCGTTGGCCACCAGCAGCAGCGCCTTGGCGCCCGGGGCGATCGGCGACACTGCGCTGTCCGTGACCGCCACCACGCCGGCGCCGCGCTCACGCGCGAATTCCACGGCCGTGACTGCCGCCTGCGCATAAGGCGCCTGGCTGAAGGCGACCAGCGCGTCATCCGGTCCGATGCGGCGCAACTCATCGGCCAAGGTGCCGCCGACGCCGCTGAGCAAGGTCACCTTGTCCAGGAACATGCCGCAGGCATAGCTGAAGTGATAGGCGGCTGGATACAGGCTGCGCAGACCGATGACATAGATGCGGCGCGCGCCCGCCAGCAGGCCATGCGCGGCCTTCAGCGCGGGCAGGGCGGCGGGACCCAGGCTGCTGCCCAGGTTGCGCACTTCGGCGTCGAGGATGTCGGCGACCAGCCCCGCGTCTGCGTCGTGCTGTGGACGCTTGCGCAGCGCGGTGGCGCGGCCCGCGAAGCTGGACCCGCCTTCGGCCAACCAGTCGCGGTAGGGCTGGCGGAACGCTTCGTAGGTATCGAAACCCAGCTGCCGCGCCAGGCGTAGCATGACGCCGGCCTGCACGCCGGCATGGCCGGCCGCGGCGCGCATCGACTCCAGGGCGATGTCCTTGGGATGATCGATCGCATAGCGGGCCGCCTGCCGCAGCTTGGGCGGCAGGGCGGAAAACTGGGCTTCGATCAGTTTGTCGATGGCGGCTTTATCCATCTGCGCTCCGGGTAAGGTGCCGCGTATTATGGCGCATCGTCCGCCAGCGCCAGGTCGATGGCGCTGGCCAGCGCGTCCACCGCGAAGGCCAGTTCATCGGCCGTGCTGAGGTAGGGCGGCGCCAGCAGCACGTGGTCGCCAAGCTTGCCGTCTATGGTGCCGCCGCCCGGATAGCACAGCAGGCCCAGTTCGCGCGCCTGCGTCTTGATGCGCGCATGCAGGCGGCGCTGCGGCGCGAACGCGCGCAGGCTGCCGGGATCCTCGGCCAGCTCCACGCTCCAGAACATGCCCCGGCCGCGGATGTCGGCGACGTGCGGGTGTCGTTCCAGGCGCGCTGCCAGCATGGCGCCGAACTGCGCGCCCATGTCGGCGACGCGCGCCACCAGCTTGTCGCGCAGCACGATGCGCTGCACTGCCAGCGCCGCGGCGCAAGCCACCGGATGGCCGACGTAGGTGTAGCCGTGCTGGAACGAGCCAGAGCCCGCGTTGATGGCGCCGATGACGCTGTCGTGCGCCAGCACCGCGCCGATAGGCACATAACCGCCGCCCAGACCCTTGGCCAGCGTCAGCAGATCCGGCACCACGCCTTCCTGCTCGAAGGCGTGATAACTGCCGGTGCGGCCCAGCCCGCACATGACCTCGTCCAGGATCAAGAGCACGCCATGGCGGTCGCATACCTGGCGGATCTTGCGAAAGTAGCCCGGTACCGGCGCGACCGTTCCCGCAGTGGCGCCGACCACGGTTTCCGCGATGAAGGCGGATACCGTGGTCGGACCCAGCCGCAGGATCTCTGCGTCCAGTTCCGCCGCCAGGCGGTCGGTGTATTGCTCGTCGCTTTCCTCGGCTTCGCGGTAGTGCAGGGCAAAGCAGGGCGAGACGTGATGGCTTTCGATCAACACGGGCTGGTACAGCGCGCGGCGGCCGGCGTTGCCGCCCACCGACAAGGCCGCCAGCGTGTTGCCGTGATAGCTCTGACGCCGCGCGATGTAGCGGTAGCGCCCCGGCTCGCCGCGTTCGACGTGGTACTGGCGCGCCATCTTCAGGGCGGTCTCGACCGCTTCCGAACCGCCCGAAACGAAGTAGGCATTGCCCAGGCCCGCCGGGCTGTTGGCCGCCAGCAGTTCGGCCAGTTCTTCGGCGACCGGGGTGGTGAAGAAGCTGGTGTGCGCGTACTCCAGCGCATCCAGCTGCGCGACGGCCGCGGCGCGCACTTCGGGATGCGCGTGTCCCAGGCACGAGACCGCCGCGCCGCCCGAGGCGTCGAAGTAGCGTCGGCCTTCCTGGTCGACGATGAAGCTGCCTTCGCCCTTGATGGCGATGGGCAGGGGGCTGGAGTTGCGATGGATGATGCGGCTCATGGCGTCGTGAGTGGTGTGGTTTGTCAAATAAAACACATGGTATATTTGTTGTAAAAATAAACCAAACGGTTTTATTGCCACGTAGGCCGTTGCATCGTCATCATTCGCTCAAGGGGGCGTCATGAAGTTTTCCCATCTGTTGCGTCGTTGGACTTTCGGGATTGCGGCGGCTGCCGCGTTGGGCGCGGCTGCTCCGGCCAGCGCCGCCTGGCCGGAGCAGCCGGTGCGCCTGGTGGTGCCGTTCGCCGCTGGCGGCACGACCGACTTGCTGGGCCGCCTGATGGCCGAAGGCCTGGGCGCGGAACTCGGCCAGTCCGTGGTGGTGGTCAACAAGGCCGGCGCGGGCGGCAGCCTGGGCGCGTCCGAGGTGGCGCATGCACAGCCGGACGGCTATACCTTGCTGCTGGGCACGCCCGGCACGCAGATCATCAACGCCTACGTCTACAAGAAGATCGGCTACGACCCGGCCAAGGACTTCGCGCCGGTTGCCTACGTGGCGCAGGTGCCCAACGTGGTGCTGACGCATCCCGGCTCTGGCCTGAAGAACATGGATGACCTGCTGCGTACCGCGCGCGCCGAGCCCGGCCGCCTGAACTGGGGATCGCCCGGCGTGGGCAGCTCGGGCCATCTGGCGCTGGAGATGATCAAGCGCATGGGCAAGGTGGACATCCGCCATGTGCCGTACAAGGGCGCCAGCCAGGCCAACAATGACCTGCTGGGGGGCCAGATCGACCTGTCGGCCGACAACCTGCCCACCGCCTTGCCGCTGATCAAGGCGGGCAAGCTGGTGGCGCTGGGCGTGACCTCGGCCCAACCAGTGGCCGCCGCGCCGGGCGTGGCCGCCATTGCGCAGTCCGTGCCGGGATTCGAGCTGACCTCGTGGTTCGTGGTGATGGCGCCGGCCGGCACGCCGCAGCCCGTCATCGACAAACTGAACGCCGCCGCCCAGCGGGTGCTGGATGCGCCCGCCACGCGCGAACGGTTGGCCGCCTTGGCCGCGCAGCCCATGGGCGGCACGCCGCAAGCCTTGGCGCAGCATCTGCAGACGGAACGCGAGAAGTACCGCGTCCTGATCGAAGGCACCGACATCCGTCCGGAATAAGCGGGGAAACGCATGGGCAAGCGCACGAAGAAAAGGTTGGCGGTGGCGCGCTTCTGGTACGAAGGCAACGCCTTCTGTCCGGCGCCCTGCACCATGGCGGATTTCGAACGACGCGAGTGGCGCAAGGGCGGCGACGCCCTGGCCGCCGCCGCCGGCACGGCCACCGAACTGGGCGAAGTGGCCGAGTTCGCCCGCGCGCATCCGGACTGGGAGGTCGTGGCCTTGCGTTGCGCGTCCGCTCTGCCTGGCGGGCCGATAGACGACGCCGTGCACCGTGCCTTTACCGAAGAGGTGCTGGCCGGACTGGCCGCGGACGAGGATGGCTGGGACGCCGTCTACCTGTCGCTGCATGGCGCCGCCATCACCGACCTGCGCCAGACACCCGATCTGGATTTCGTGCGGGCCGTGCGGGCCTTGTTGCCCGACGTGCCCCTGGGCGCGAGCTTCGACCTGCACGCCAACCTGGCCCCTGAGCTGGGCGGTCTGCTGGACTGCGCCAGCGGCTACAAGACCTATCCCCACATAGACATGCGAGAGGCGGCGGGCCGGGTGCTCGACATGTTGCTGCGCACGCAGGCCGGCACGCTGTCGCCGCGGGTGCTGGTGGCCAAGCCGGACCTGCTGTTGTCCAGCTTCAACATGCGCACCGATGCCGGGCCCATGCGCGAATTGCAGGATCTCGCGGCAGTCCAGTGCGGCGAGGGCGTGGTCGAAGTCTCGGTGTTTGGCGGCTTTCCGTATGCGGACACCGTCGATACCGGGGCATCGGTGCTGGTGGTGGCCGACATGACTCGCGATGCCGCCGGCGCGCGGGCGCTGGCCGTGGCCGAAACCATGAAGGCGGCGATGCGGCGTCTGGAGCCCGCGTTTGCGGTCACCTTGCCGACGCCGCAACAGGGATTGGCGCAAGCCGTGGAAGCGGCGCGCGCGGGCGGCCTGGTGGCCGTCACCGACCCGGGCGACAACCCTTTGTCGGGAGGCGTGTGCGACACGCCGGCGCTGTTCCGCGCCTTGCTGGATGCGTCGATCGACCTGCCTTGCGTGTTCGCCAGTTTCGCGGATCCGGAGGCAGTGCAGCGCGCGCATGAAGCGGGCTTGGGCGGCGACTGCGAACTGGAACTGGGCGGCCGCGTGAGCCGTGATTTCGGCGCGCCGGTGCGTGCGGCGTTCCGGGTCGAACGCTACACCGATGGCGAATTCAGCAATACGGGTCCGATGGAAACGGGCGTGCGCACGAGCTGCGGCCGCACCGCGCTGCTGTCGCTGCGCGACATGCCCAATGTGCAGGTCATCGTCACCGAGCTGGTGGCGCCGGCCAACGATCCGGGCTTCTTCACCTTGCATGGCGTCGATCTCGATCGGGTGCGGCTGCTGTGCGTGAAGGCCAAGAACCACTTCCGAGCGGCCTTCCTGCCGCTGTGCGCTGCGATCATCGACGTCGACGCGCCCGGCCCCGCGGCGCTGGACCTGCGGCTGCTGCCGTTCCGGCATGCGCGCAGGACGCATTGACCAGCGCGCAAGACCTGCGGGAATAGCGGCGCGGACCTGCGCGCCTTGGTGTTGACCCTGCGTTACACGGCAAGGGCCTTGCGCTATATTGCGACCCTTGTCCCGCAGGCCCGCCGGGCGGCGTCCGCGCTGTCGTATCCCTCTTCCGGAAGTCGTTTACATGCCCCAGACACTTGAAGTCATCGCCACCCTCCTGTTCGCCGTGGCGGTTCTTCATACCTTCTCGGTTCCGTTCTTCGCGCGGCTCGCGCACCGTGGCGGACCGCATGCGGGCTTCTGGCATCTGTTCTCCGAAGTCGAGGCCGTGTTCGGCGTCTGGGCCTTCGTGCTGATCGTGGCGATGGCGGCGCTGGCCGGCCCCTCGCATGCCATCGAGTACATGGACACGCGCAACTTCACCGAGCCGCTGTTCGTCTTCGTGATCATGGTGGTGGCGGCCAGCCGGCCTATATTGGAACTGGTGGGGACGCTGGTGCGCCTGGTGGCGCGCGTGCTGCCGCTGCCGCGCGAACTCGCCACTTTCTTTGTCGTGATGTCGCTGGTGCCGTTGGGCGGCTCCTTCATCACCGAACCCGCCGCGATGACGCTGGCTGCCATTCTGTTGCGCGACGCCTATTTCCGCAGCAGCGGGCGCGCGGGCTTCAAATACCTGACGCTGGGCGTGCTGTTCGTCAACGTCTCCATCGGCGGCGTGCTGACTTCCTATGCCGCGCCGCCCGTGTTGATGGTGGCCTCCACCTTCGGCTGGGACTCCACCTTCATGGTGCAGCATTTCGGCTGGCGCGCCGCGATTGCCGTCTGCCTGAATGCGGCGCTGTTGACCTTCATCTGCCGCAAGGCGCTGCTGGAGCGCTCGGTGGGCACGGGCGGCGGCGTCGACGCGCCCGAAGGCGGCGATGCGCGCGGGCCGGTGCCGCTGCTGGTCATGCTGGTGCACCTGGTCTTCCTGGTCGCCGTGGTGCTCAGCGCGCATCATCCGGCCATCTTCCTGGGCCTGTTGATGATGTTCATTGGCTTTGCCGAAGCCTACAAGCGCCACCAGAGCCGCCTGATGATCAAGGAAGGCCTGATGGTCGGCTTCTTCCTGGCCGGGCTGGTGGTGCTGGGCGGCCTGCAGAAGTGGTGGCTGCAGGACCTGCTGGGCGGGCTTGAACCTTTCGTGCTGTTCTGGGGCGCTACCGCGCTCACCGCCATCACCGACAACGCCGCGCTGACCTACCTGGGCTCGCTGGTCGAAGGCACCAGCGAGGCCTGGCGCTACATGCTGGTGGCCGGCGCGGTCACGGGCGGCGGGCTGACGGTGATCGCCAATGCGCCCAACCCGGCTGGCTTCGCCATCCTGAAGAACCACTTCCCGGACGGCAGCATTTCGTCGGGGCGGCTGTTCCTGTCGGCCCTGGCGCCGACCCTGGTGGCGGCGGTCATGTTCCTGCTTCCTGTCTAGGGAGACGGCCCTCGGGATGCCCCTGAGGCGCCGCCCAAGGCGGGCCGCCGGGGCCGGACACCGGCCGTTCACGAAAAACCGCTAAAATTCAAGACTTTCCCGTATTTTTTCCGGCCTCGCCCACCCGCCGCTTCCGTTCGGACCAGGTCTTGCGACCCGATCCGGCCCCGGACATTGCGTCCGGCGACAGCGGCTCTTGATATGCCGGGCCCGCGCCTGGGAGCCCTAGATGCCCATTTACGCTTACAAGTGCAGCGCCTGCGGCCATGCCAAAGACGTCTTGCAGAAGATTTCCGATGCGCCGCTTTCGGTTTGCCCCGAATGTGGCGAAAGCACGTTCTCCAAGCAGGTGACCGCGGCTGGGTTCCAGCTCAAGGGCTCCGGCTGGTATGTCACGGACTTCCGCGGCAACGGCAGCGGCGGTTCGGCCTCGGCCAGCACGCCGGCCCCGGCTGAAAGCGCCGCGCCCGCAGCCGCAGCCGCGCCCGCAGCTCCGGCCGCCCCGGCGACGCCTGCAGCCGGTAGCGCCGCCTCCTAGAGCACACGCGATGCGTATGCGCGTCATCAAGAAGTACTTCATCACCGGCCTGCTGATCTGGGTTCCCCTGGTCATCACGGTGTGGGTGCTGGGCTTGCTGGTCGCGACCCTCGAAGGGTTCGTGCCCGGCTTCCTGTCGTCCGAATCGCTGTTCGGCATCGACATCCCCGGCTTCCGCTTCGTCCTGGTCATCGTGGTGGTGCTTCTGACGGGCGTGTTCGCCGCCAACCTGATCGGCCGCACCATGGTGGACCAGTGGGAGAACCTGCTGGGACGCATACCGCTGGTGCGTTCGATCTACAACTCGGTCAAGCAGGTCAGCGATACCGTGCTTGCTCCGAATGGTCAGGCGTTCCGCCGCGCGGTGCTGGTGCAGTATCCGCGCGCCGGCAGCTGGACCATTGCTTTCGTTACCGGCACGCCCAGCGGCGAAGTGGCCGACCGGCTTCCCGGCGATCACATCAGCGTGTACGTGCCGACCACGCCGAATCCCACGTCCGGCTTTTTCCTGATGGTTCCGCGCGCTGACGTCATGGATCTTCAGATGAGCGTGGACGCGGCATTGAAGTACATCGTTTCCATGGGCGTGGTCGCCCCGGTCCAGGCGGCGACGCCCGCGGACCGGCCGGCCGCGCCCGTCCCGGCTCCCGGCGTGCAAGACACGCCTCGCGCCGATTCGTAACCCTTACGCTATAACCAAGCACATAAACGGAGTCCCCCGCATGCGTACCTGCTACACCGGCCAGGTTTGCCGTGACCATCTCGGCCAGACCGTCACCCTGTACGGCTGGGTGAACCGCCGCCGCGACCACGGCGGGGTCATCTTCATCGACCTGCGCGACCGCGCGGGCCTGGCGCAGATCGTGTTCGATCCGGACAATGCCGCCTTCGCCACCGCGGAGCGCCTGCGCAACGAATTCTGCATCCGCGTCACCGGCCTGGTGCGCGAGCGTCCGGCGGGCACCGCCAACGCCGAGCTGGCTTCGGGCGAAATCGAAGTGCTCTGCAAGGAAGTCGAGATCCTGAACGCGTCGGTCACGCCGCCGTTCCAACTGGACGACGACAACCTCTCGGAAACGACGCGCCTCACGCACCGCGTGCTGGACCTGCGCCGTCCGCAGATGCAGCGCAACCTGATGCTGCGCTACCGCGTGTCCATCGAAGTGCGCAAGTTCCTGGACCAGCTGGGCTTCATCGACATCGAAACCCCGATGCTGACCAAGAGCACGCCCGAAGGCGCGCGCGACTACCTGGTGCCTTCGCGCGTCAACGCCGGCCACTTCTTCGCGCTGCCGCAATCGCCGCAGCTGTTCAAGCAGATGCTGATGGTGTCCGGTTTCGACCGCTACTACCAGATCACCAAGTGCTTCCGCGACGAAGACCTGCGCGCCGACCGCCAGCCCGAATTCACCCAGATCGACTGCGAAACCTCGTTCCTGAACGAGTTCGAGATCCGTGAAATCTTCGAGAACATGATCCGCCACGTGTTCAAGGTGGTGCAGGACGTCGATCTGCCGACGCCGTTCCCGATCATGACCTGGACCGAAGCCATGCGCCGCTACGGCTCGGACAAGCCGGACCTGCGCGTGAACCTCGAATTCACCGACATGACCGACGTCATGCGCGACGTGGACTTCAAGGTGTTCGCCGCCGCCGCCACGGCGCCCGGCAGCCGCGTGGTCGCCTTGCGCGTGCCGGGCGGCGCCGAGATGTCGCGCAGCGAGATCGACGGCTACACCCAGTTCGTCGGCATCTACGGCGCCAAGGGCCTGGCCTACATCAAGGTCAACGAAGTGGCCAAGGGCCGCGACGGCCTGCAATCGCCCATCGTCAAGAACCTGCATGACGCTGCCCTGGCCGAACTGGTCAAGCGCACCGGCGCGCAGGACGGCGACATCATTTTCTTCGGCGCTGACCGTGAAAAGGTCGTCAACGACGCCATCGGCGCGCTGCGCGTGAAGATCGGCCACAGCGAGTTCGGCAAGAAGACCGGCCTGTCCACCGCCGGCTGGAAGCCGCTGTGGGTTGTCGACTTCCCGATGTTCGAATACGACGAGGAAGACGGCCGCTACACCGCCGCCCACCACCCCTTCACCAGCCCGAAGGACGGCCACGAGGACTTCCTGGAATCCGATCCCAGCAAGGCTTTCGCCAAGGCCTACGACATGGTGCTGAACGGTTGGGAAATCGGCGGCGGCTCGGTCCGTATCCACCGCGAGGAAGTGCAGAGCAAGGTGTTCCGCGCGCTCAAGATCGGCGCCGAGGAAGCCCGCGAGAAGTTCGGCTTCCTGCTCGACGCGCTGCAATACGGCGCGCCTCCGCATGGTGGCATCGCTTTCGGCCTGGATCGCATCGTCACGATGATGACTGGCGCCGAATCGATCCGCGACGTGATCGCCTTCCCGAAGACCCAGCGCGCCCAGTGTCTGCTGACGCAAGCGCCGTCCGAGGTCGACGAGAAGCAATTGCGCGAACTGCACATCCGTCTGCGCAACGTAGAGACGAAGTGATCCCCCCCGAAGCGCCGTAGGCGCTTCCCCCCCAGGGGGGCGCCGCTACGGACCGGCGGAGCCGGATCCGTGCGGCCCGGCTTGGGGGCGTAGCTTGCTTGCGGCGTGGGGTGCTCGAATGGGTGATGGAATCTGTTGCCCTTCGGAACTGTCTTCTGAATTGGAGTAATCTGGCAAACGCCGCCTGCTTGTGGGCGGTGCTGGCCGGGCTGCTTTTTTTGCTGCGGCCGGTGGTTCCCCAGTTTTGAAAGGCGCCATTTTCCATGTCGCTCATCCGCGTCGTCAGCTACAACATACATAAGGGCCGCTCGGCATTGGGCCGGCGCGACTCCCTGAACGAATTGCGTCTGGGCCTGTATGGCCTGCGTCCGGATCTGGTCTTCCTGCAGGAGGTCCAGGGCCGCAATGAGCAGAAATCCCTGCTCGACGCTCAGCACGAATCGCTTGCCGCCGCCTTGCGGCTGGACGTGGCCTACGGCCGCAATGCCATCCGCCATGAGACGGACCACGGCAACGCGCTGTTGTCGCGTTTCCCTATCCTCGACCACGAAAACCAGGACATCTCCGACCATCGGCTGGAGCAGCGCGGACTGCTGCACGCGCGCATCGAACTCGACGGGCGCGCGGTGCATTGCTTCGTCGTGCACCTGGGCTTGTTCGCCGGCAGCCGCAGCCGCCAGATCCTGGCGCTGACCGAGCGCATCCGCCGCATGGTGCCGGACGGTGAGCCGATCCTCATCGCGGGTGATTTCAACGACTGGGGCGACCGTCTGGCGCCCCTGTTCGTGCAGCAGCTGGGCCTGTATGAAGTGTTCTCGCATGCCCCGCGCAGCCATGGCGGCGAATTGCCGCGCCTGCGCGACTCCGTCAAACGGCTGAGCAACGCGCTGCGCGGGCTGCCCAATAGCGGCGTGTCCGTCATGGAACGCACCAATCAACTCGGCATGGATGGCAATTCGCGCCTGCTGCTGCCGCCGCCCCGCACCTTCCCCGCGGTGTTCCCCTGGTTCCGTCTGGACCGCATCTACCAGCGCGGCTTTGCCGTGCGCAGCGCGCGCGTGCTGCGCGGCCGCGAATGGGCCAGGCTTTCCGATCATTCCCCCTTGCTGGCCGAGCTGGAACTGCCGTGAGGGCAGAGCAGTCCAAGCTGGACTGGACGGTGGGCAACGATATCCGGTTGCTCCAGAACGGCTCCGACTTCTTTCCGGCGCTGTGCGCAGCCATCGACGCCGCCCAGGTCAGCGTGCACCTGGAAACCTACATCTTCACCCCGGACCGCACCGGTTCCCAGGTGTTGGACTGCCTGGAGGCGGCCGTGCGGCGCGGAGTCAAGGTGCGCGTGGTGCTCGACGGTTTCGGCAGCGCAGAGTTCGTCGATCCCTTGCGTACGCGCCTGACCAACGCCGGCGCGCAGTGCCGCATCTTCCGTCCCGAGCCGCGCTGGTTCGCGCGCTACATTCCGTCGCGCAGCCGGCTGCGCCGCCTGCACCGAAAGGTCACTGTGGTCGACGGGCGCATCGCCTTCATCGGCGGCATCAACATCATCGACGACTACGATGACCGCGATCCGACGGACGGCATCACCGGGCCGCGCTTCGATTTCGCCGTGCAGGTGCAGGGGCCGCTGGTCACCGAGGCTGCCTATGCCCAGGAACTGCTGTGGGTGCGGCTGAACTGGGCGCGCCTGCGCCGTCATCCGCGCGACTGGAACCGCATGCGGCTGCTCAAGCCGCGCCACGCTTCCGTGGCGCCCTGTGGCGACCTGCGCGCCGCGCTGGTGCTGCGCGACAACCTGCGCTTTCGCCAGACCTTCGAGCGCGCCTATCTATACGGTATCGCGCATGCGCGCCGCGACATCCTGATCGCCAACGCCTACTTCTTCCCCGGCCGCCAGTTCCGCCGCGCGCTGGCCAAGGCTGCGGCGCGCGGCGTGCGCGTGCGCCTCTTGCTGCAGGGCAAGATCGAGTACCGCATGCAGTACCACGCCACGCGCTCGCTGTATGACCAGCTGCTGCGCGACGGCATCGAGATCTACGAATACATGCCGAGCTACCTGCACGCCAAGGTGGCGGTCATCGACAACGTGGCGACGGTGGGCTCGTCCAACCTCGACCCCTTCAGCCTGCTGCTGGCGCGCGAAGCCAACGTGGTGGTGGACGACCAGCCATTCTCGTGGGACCTGCAGGAACGGCTGGAGACCGCCATCCGGGAGGGCGGGCGCTTCATCCGGCCGCTGGAGTATCAGCGCCGGGGATGGCTGCGGCGCTGGGTCGACGCGGTGTCCTACACGTTGCTGCGCATAGGGGTGGCGCTGACGGGGACGTCGGACAAGTACTGACTGCAGAACTTGGGCGTTCCGCGCATTGTTTTTATGGTCCCGACAATTGAATACAATGATCGGCTGACTCCGGATGGATCTCCATTATTGTGAATAGTGCTCAGAAGCGCGTAGCCATCATTCAGTCGAATTACATTCCCTGGAAGGGCTATTTCGACATGATGGGCGCCGTGGATACATTCGTTTTCCTGGACGACGTGCAATCGACACGGCGCGATTGGCGCACACGCAACCGGATCAAGACGGCAAACGGCGAAGCCTGGCTGACGATTCCGGTTCACCACGACAGGGATCTGCGCATCTGCGAGGTAGAAGTGGCCGACAGGAAATGGGCCGCCAAGCATTGGCGCGCCCTGGAGCTGGCCTATGCCCGCGCGCCGTTCATGAACGAGCTCAGGCCCTGGCTCGCGGATTTGTATGACCGCGCTGGTAGCCAGGAGAACCTCTCCGCGATCAATCGGATGTTCATCGGCGAGATTTGCGCCTTTCTCGGCATCGACACCGAACTGAAGGCTTCCTATGAAGTCCTACCGTTCGAGGCGCTAGACCGGTTCGATCCGACTACCCGCCTGGCCGAACTGTGCCAGGCGGTAGGCGGCACGCACTACTTGTCCGGCCCCGCTGCCCAAGCCTATCTGGATGAGTCCATTTTCAATGAACGCGGCATCGGGGTGGAATGGATGTCGTATGCCGGGTATCCCGAATATCCCCAACTGCACGGCGAGTTTCGCCATGACGTGACCGTGCTGGACCTGCTTTTCATGAAGGGGCGCGATGCCGCGCGTTTCATTGCCCGTGACGTCGCCGCAGGCAAGGAGATCGCATGAAGCTGTCAGTGGTGGCGACCCTGTATCGCTCCGCTCCGTATATCCGCGAATTCCATCAGCGCGCCAGCGCCGCGGCGCAAGCCCTCACGGATGACTACGAAATCGTGCTAGTCAACGACGGCTCTCCCGACGAATCGCTGGAGATCGCGGAGGCGCTGGTGGCTGAGGATCCCAGAGTGGTGGTGGTGGATTTGTCCCGAAACTTCGGTCACCACAAAGCCATCATGACCGGGTTGACGCATGCCCGTGGCGAACGGGTATTTTTGATCGACGTTGATCTGGAGGAATCCCCCGAATGGCTGGAGAGTTTCGATCAGGCCATGCGTGAGGAAGGCGCCGACGTGGTGTATGGCGTGCAGGCGCGCCGCAAGGGTGGCCTGTTCGAGCGTTGGAGCGGCGTGCTGTACTACAAGGTCTTGAGGTGGCTGACTGGCTTCGCCCTGCCCGAAAACCTGATCACCGCGCGCCTCATGACGCGCCGCTATGTCGATGCGTTGCTGCAATTTCGTGAGCGCGAGGTGTTTTTGGCTGGCCTTTGGTACATCACCGGTTTTCGCCAAATCGCGCGCGTCGTCACCAAGCTCAGTACCAGTCCGACGAGCTATACGTTCAGGCAAAAGTTGTCGCTGTTGGTCAATTCAGTGACCTCGGTAAGCAATCGGCCGCTGATCTTCATTTTCTATGTCGGGGCGCTCATATCGGTTGTGGCACTCATTTACGGGGGCTATCTGGTCGCAAACTGGCTGCTGTTCTCCAACCCGCCCAGCGGCTGGACCTCGGTGATGATTTCGATCTGGCTGATGGGAGGCTTGGTGATCTCATTCATTGGGATCATCGGGATCTATCTTTCCAAGATCTTCACCGAAACCAAGCAGCGTCCCTACACTATCGTGAGAAAAATACATGGCCGAACGGAATCGAGACACATTGCTGAATGAGGTCGCCGATTACTATTCGGCGAAGCTCAAGGACCACGGCACCACCGCGAAGGGCGTGGACTGGAGCAGTGCAGACAGCCAGATCCTGCGCTTTGAGCAACTGTTGCGGATCCTGCGGGAGAATGAGGATTTTTCGCTCAACGACCTGGGCTGCGGCTATGGCGCGCTGCTGCACCACCTGCAGTCGAGTTATCCGCGGTTTTCATACATGGGCGTGGACGTCAGCGAGGCGATGATAGAGGCTGCAAGCCGCGATGCGCCTGCGCATGCCGCATTTCATCTGGGTTCGGAGCCTCCGTCCGTGGCAGATTACAGCGTGGCCAGCGGGATCTTCAACGTGCGCCTGAGCCAGTCGGAGTCTGATTGGGCGGCTTATATGCATGCAACGGTGGACGTGCTGGACCGCAGCAGCAGCAAGGGCTTCGCGTTCAATTGCCTTACGTCCTACTCGGATAGCGACAAGATGCGCCCGGACCTGCACTATGCCGATCCCTGCTACTGGTTTGATCTATGCAAGCGCAAGTATTCCCGTAGCGTCGCGCTCCTGCACGACTACGGACTCTATGAGTTCACCCTTCTGGTGAGAAAGTGACATGAAGCCCATCGTGATCTTCGGGGCAGGCGACATCGCCCAACTGGCGCATTTCTATTTCACGCGCGACGGCGGACGCGAAGTGGCCGCCTTCACCGTGGACCCTGCCTATTTGACGACGGACTCGTTCCAGGGCCGGCCGGTGGTAGCGTTTGACCAGGTGGCGCAAGCCTATCCTCCGGCGAGCCACGATATGTTCATCGCGCTGAGCTATGCCGGCATCAACCGGCTGAGGCGCGAGAAGTTCCTTGCGGCCAAGGCTTTGGGCTACACGCTGGCAAGTTATGTCAGTTCGCGCTGCACCTACCTCCCCGATGAGCCGCCCGGAGAGAACTGCTTCATCCTCGAAGACAATACAGTCCAGCCTTTCGTGAGCATCGGCGACAACGTGACGCTCTGGAGTGGCAACCACATCGGCCATCATTCGACCATCGGCGCCCATACGTTCATTGCGTCGCACGTGGTGGTTTCGGGCGGCGTGCGCATCGGCGAGAGCTGTTTCATTGGCGTGAATGCCACGCTGCGGGATCACATCAGCATTGGCGATCGATGCGTCATCGGAGCCGGGGCCGCGCTGTTTGCGGATGCGGACCCCGAGGGTGTCTACACGGCGGTGGCCGCCGAGCGTTCGCGGGTGCCTAGTTCGCGCCTGAAGAGAATCTGAGCATGGCGACGCATGGCGCCATCGTCTCCGGGCCGGCCGCACAGGTCTGGCGTCCGCTGGGCCAGGTGCTGGGGGCGCCTCTGGCCGTGGATTGGGCTGCAAGCCACGCCAGCTATCCCACGGCGGTGCCCTTGGAGGGCGGCCGGGTGCGGGTCTACTTTTCGCCGCGCGATGCCGCGGGGCGGTCTTGCCTGGCCAGCATCGAATTGTCGATCCAAGGCTCGAGTTGGCAGATCATCGAACCGGCCCGCGGACCGCTGTTGCAGGCAGGTAGCCGGGGCGCCTTCGATGCGGATGGCGTGACGGTAGGCTGCGTCGTGCCGCAGCCCGGTCGCTGGCTTGCGTACTACCTGGGATGGACGTTGGGTTTGCGGGTGCCGTTTACCAACTTTATCGGTCTGGCCGTCTCGCACGATGAGGGTCGCAGCTTCGTCAGGCATTCCATTGCTCCCGTCGTGGGGCGCAGCGAGGCGAATCCCTACAGCTTGGGCTATCCCTGGGTTCTGAAGGAAGGTGCGCAATGGACCATGTGGTTCGGAACCCATCTTGAATGGGGCAAAGAAGGCCTGGAAATGCAGCACGTGGTGAAGTCCGCCAATTCGAGAGACGGGCTAGCATGGCTGTCTTCGCCCGACGTCGAGGTCGGGCTGGCCGGGTCGCTGGACCCCCGGGAGTTCGCGGTTTCGCGGCCCTGCGTGGTCCCCTGGGGGCAGGGGCGGTTGATGTGGTACGCCAAACGCCATCCAGGCTATCGGCTTGGCTTCGCCTACGCGGGACCAGATGGCGTCTGGCGCCGGCACGATGACTGCGTGACCTTCGCTGGCGAGCCCGCAGCCTGGGAGGCGAGCGAGCGGACCTATCCCTGCGTGTTCCGGGTGGGGGACGATTGGTACATGCTGTATAACGGCGATGGCTACGGACGCACGGGCTTTGGCCTGGCCCGCCTGGAAAATCCGCAGGCCCTGCCCGCGATTCCGGCCTGACTCATCTGCACTGTTGCCGCGACAGGGTCAGCGGCCCGAAGTGCTGGACAGCCAAGGCTCGCAGTTGGCCATGGCGACGTTCGGCGCAGTAGGCGGCGAGCCGGGCGATGTACGCGTCATTGGCCAGTATCGGGATGCCTTCGGGGGATTGCAGGCGCTCCGGAAATCCCCGCCCTGTCAACTGCTCGGCGCGAGATACCGCGAAGGGCGCCAAGGTGAAGACGCCCAGCCCGTAAAACCGTTGGCCTTGTGCCGATGGCTGAATGCTCAGCACGCCGTACATGGCTTCAAACGGATAGTTCGCGCCCCAGATCGCGACCGTCTCTTGAGGGAAGCCCGCGAGAGCGGTGCGCAATTCCCGCGCTCCGGCGGCCATGGCGCTGGCCTGGGACAGCACGACGCCCAGGTTCAGCGCGCAGGCTGCTCCGATCGCTGCCGTCAGCAACGGCCCCGCGCGTTGCGCGGGTCGGGATGCCAGCAGCGGCGCCATCAGCAGGGTGGCGATCAGTGGATAGTAGACATGCAAGGTGCCGGGGCGTCCGGCCAGCCCCAGGCAGAATACGGCCAGGACGCAAAGCGCCCATGAAATGGCGGCGCGGCGGCTCCAGTATGCGATCGCCAAGAGCGCGGCGAGCGCAAGCAGCGGCACAAAATCGGAATACCAGAGCATTTGCACGCCGAGCAGCGCTTTAACCAGGGAGCCATTCTGGGCCGGTAACGGCCCTAAGTCCCGGAGCATGGCGTTGAGCTTGTCTGGATCCGCAATGTCCGCATCGACGAAGAACCAGTGCTTCAGCAGGTCCAGGTCGTTATGCGTATAACCGTAGCGCGCCAGGATGTCCGGACGCTGCTCCAGACTGTCGAGGGCGCCAAAGTCGGTGAAGGCGGCGCGCGGCAGATTGAGCGCATTGAATGAATCCCACTCGGCGCCTTCATAAGATAGCCTGTCAAACCAGGTTGCGCTGACGAGGATGGTGGCGAGCAGGACCAGCGCAAGCCGGCAGGGCCGGAGACCGGCAAGCGTGCGCCATGGCAGCAGAGGCAAGCCCACGATCAGCACGATGAGCGCTTCGTGGTTGCGTTCGAGAAAGCCGGCGAGGAACAGCGCGCACCCCGCCGCCAAGACTCGCCATGAGCGGTCGCGGGCATATAGGCACCAGCATGCGATGGCTGCCAGGCTGAGCAGACCTGCGTTGATCGTGAACTGCGGAAACAGGGCAGGGCGGACCAGGACAAGCGCGCAGACCAGCAGGCCGATCCAGAAGCTCGTCCCCAGACGCCACAGGGCGTACAGGAGGGTGCCGCTGGCGATGAGCAGCGAGGCCAGGCTTGCGATCGAGTAACCCAGCACGCCATGGACCGTGGGTATGGCTCGAACCAGATAGCCCCAAAGGATGTTGGAGAAGAACAGGTTCGGCGACCCGTGGTCAGCCAAGCCATAGCCATGCGCAACCATCGACATGGCGATATCGTCGTTGGTCATCCAGCGCGGGTCGGCATATTGGTACAGCAATGCCATCATCAGTACCGGGGCCAGCAGGGCTGCTGCCAGGGCCGGAATGCAACGCAGGCGCGCGGCGCCTAGCACGCCTTGCATCAGGCCTCGGCCAAGACGATGCGGATGACACGGTCCTGGTCCGATTCCGAGAGGTCGGCATACATCGGCAGTCGCAGCAGCGCCCGCGTAACGTGGTCAGTGACGGGCAAGGCTCCGCTGGCACGGGCATACTGCTTGCCAGCGGGCGAGTCGTGCAAGGACACGTAGTGGCTGGCCGCCTGGATGCCGGCTTGCGCCAGGGCCCGATGCATGCGCGTCTTTGCCTGCTCGTCGTTGAAGACCAGGTAGTAGATGTGTCCGTTGTGGGTCGCCGCATCAGGGATGAACGGCCGGCGCAGCTTGCCGGCGGCCTCGAGGCCGGCGAAAGCAGCGTGATAGCGCGACCAGGCGGCGACGCGGCGCGCGTTGATGCTGGCGCTGTGTTCAAACTGGGCCAGCAGGAAGGCGGCCGTCAAATCGCTGGGCAGGTACGAGGATCCGAGTTCCTGCCAGGTGTATTTGTCGACTTCGCCGCGCAGAAAGCGCGAGCGGTCCGTGCCTTTTTCGCGCGTCACTTCGGCGCGTTCCCCTTCTTGCTTCGAACGCGTCAGCAAGGCGCCGGCTTCCCCCGCCACGATGTTCTTGGTACCGTGGAAACTGAGAGTGCCGTAGTCGCCCAGTGTGCCCAGAGCCTGGCCGCGCCAGGTGGAGCCGAAGCCCTGCGCGGCATCTTCAATGATCTTCAGTCCGCGTTCGGCGGCGATGGCGCAGATGGCATCCATGTCGCAGCCCACGCCGGCGTAGTGCACCGGGACGACTGCGCGGGTAAGAGGGGTAATAGCGGCGTCGATCCGGCTTTCATCCAGGTTGAGTGTGTCTTCGCGGATGTCTACGAATACCGGCACCGCGCCACGCAACGCGAACGCGTTGGCAGTGCTGACAAAGGTGAATGAAGGCATGATGACTTCATCACCCGGCCGCAAGCCACAAAGCAGGGCCGCCATTTCCAGCGCGCCCGTGCAGGAATGCGTCAGCAGCGCCTTGGCCGTGCCCAGGTTCTGTTCGAGCCAGGCATGGCATCGCCGGGTGTATGCGCCGTCGCCGGTCAGATGGCCGCTTTCGATCACCTGGGCAATGTATTGGAGTTCGAGGCCGGTGTTCGGGGGGCGGTTGAAGGGAATGGGTTCCATGGGCGCGGCGGATCGATGCGAGGGATCAGGGGTTCATGTTGCTGACGGTGAGGCCGACCATGATTATGGCGATGCCTGCCATACGCTGCCAGCCAAGGGCTTCGCCGAAAAGAAAATGGGCGCTCACCACGATAACAGGGTATATCAGGCTGGTCAGGGGATAGGCAATGTTCAAGGGCAGCTTCGTGCTCGCCAGCGTCCAGCACACGAACGAGATGCCGAAGCACATCATCGCGAAGACAGCCAACGGTGACAGCAAGGCATGGACCACGAACATCAGCTTGCCCCACAGATCCGCAGGCAAGGCGCCCATGCGGTTTATCTGCATGCGGAAAGCGAGTACTGAGGCCGCGGACGCCAGGATCATGGCGCCTAGCAGCAGGAAGGCGGCAAGTCGGCTCATCGTGTGTCGCGGACCAGTCGGCGCAGGTAGTCGGAATAGGCGTTGTTGCCATAGCCGTCGGCCAAGGCCAGCAGCGCGGCGGTATCGATCCAGTGCTGGCGCCAGGCGATCTCTTCCGGACAGGCGATTTTCATGCCTTGCCGACGTTCGACTGTTGCCACCAGGTTTGCGGCATCGAGCAGCCCGTCGGCGGTGCCGGTGTCCAGCCAGGCGAAGCCGCGGCCGAGCCGTTCGACATAGAGCTCGCCCAGTTCAAGGTAGATCCGGTTCAGGTCGGTGATCTCGATCTCGTTGCGTTGCGAAGGCTTGAGCGAACGGGCGAACTCGATGACCCGGTTGTCGTAGAAGTACAGCCCCGTCACGGCATGGTTCGATTTCGGAACGGCGGGCTTTTCCTCGATGCTGATGGCCTTGTCGTTCTTGTCGAATTCGACCACCCCGAAAGGCCGGGGGTCCAGCACGTCGTAACTGAACACCGTTGCACCTTGCGTGCGCCGGCTTGCGTGGCTGAGCGCGGTCGACAGACCGACCCCATAGAAGATGTTGTCGCCCAGGATCAACGAGACCTCGTCGCTGCCGATGAATTCTTCTCCAATCAGAAAGGCATCGGCCAGTCCACGGGGATGGTCCTGTTCCTCGTAGGAAAGATTCATGCCGATGGGCGAGCCGTCGCCCAGCAGCTCGCGAAAGCGCGGCAGGTCCTCGGGCGTGGAGATGATGAGCACGTCCCTGATGCCCGCCAGCATGAGCACGGACAAGGGGTAATACACCATGGGTTTGTCGAACACCGGCAACAGTTGCTTGCTGATGCTGCGCGTTATCGGATAGAGACGGGTGCCTCTGCCGCCTGCGAGAATAATGCCCTTCCGCACGGTCATGCTCCTGGTTGCAATGCGTTAGCCGGCATGGAGTCGGGAGAAAGCCGCGAGTGTTCGGAGGCGCCGGTCAAAGCGCAAAATTTTACCCCGATAAGGTACCTGGCGGCGCGCATCGCCTATTAGCGTCCGGCGCGAGGCAGCAGCCCCAACGCTAGGGCAGTGCCTGCGAGAATGATGGCGGCGCCAGCGAGGATTGAAGGCGTCAACGCTTCTCCTAGGAACCAGACGCCCCACAATAGTCCAAAAATGGGGACAAGAAACGTAACACTGACGGCACCGGTCGGCCCTACATTGGCGATCAGGCGAAAAAAAATGATGTAGGCCATTCCCGTGCAGACGACGGCTAGCACGGCGATTGCCAGCCAGGCTCGAAGGGAGACTGGCTGTTCGGGCCTAGCCAGGATGGCCAGAGGCAACAACAGCAGGGATGCTGCCAGCATGCTGCCGGTCGCGTTCACCAACGCGTCCACTCCGGTCAGATAACGTTTGGTCCAATTGGCGGCCAAGCCGTAGAAGACTGGCGCGGAAATCGCGGCTAATACGGGTAGTCCGGAACCGCCGTCGCTGAAATCAAGTTTGTCCCATACCAGCACCACGATGCCCCCCACGCTGATAAGCAAGCCGAGAGCTCGCATGCGAGGTAGCCGGTCTTTCAGCCAGAGCCAGCCTATCACCGCGCCCCAGACAGGGGTTACGGCATTGGCGACAGACAGTAAGCCGGCGCCTAGAGATTGTGCGGCGTATGCAAACAGCAGGAAGGGCAGTGCCGCGTTGAATGCACCTACGACCAGGATTGCCCGCCAATGACGCGCTATTAGGGGCAGCCTGCCGCGCCATATGGCGGCAGGTAACAGAAAAAGGGCAGCAAGGCCCACCCGCAGCTCGATCAGCGCAATGGGCCCGAACTCGGGCACAGCTACGCGCATGAATAGAAAGGAGCCGCCCCAGACGGCCGCCAGCAGGAGCAGGTCCAACAGGTCGCGGTGACGCATGCTTGATTGTTCCCGTGAAGTGCTATTTCCGCGAACTGGCCAGGTTCCTCATTTTGATGCGATGGGCCAGCAAGGCGCAGGTCAGGGAGAGGACAATACACAGCACCAGACCCGCGCGCACTCCGTTTAGTACTGTGCTATGGGAAATGATGATGCCGACCACGGCAGTCCCCAGCGCGCTGCCGATGGCGCGCGTGGTCTGGACCAGGGCGGAGGCCACGCCCACATCGCGCCGCTCGCTCAGCATCTGCATGAACAGAGTCAGGTTCGGAAGCAGGAAGCCCAGCGCACAGCCGTTGACAAAGAAGGCGGCCAGGATCCACCAGGCCGAGGTCCCCGGCGAGATAAGCAGCACCATCAGCGAACCAGCTGCCAGCAGGAAGCCGCCGAACACCATCAGGCGCTGCGGTTCGGTCTGCTTGGGGAACAGGCGGCCGTTGATGATGCTGCCCACCGAAATCGCGGCAACCAGCGGCGTGAGCAGCAGCCCAGCCTCGCTGGGGGTGTAGTTCAGTACCTGTTGCAAGAGCAGCGGGCTGTAGAAGATCAGCACGAACATGACCGCGCCCACCATCATCGCCGCCAGGTTCAGCAGGCGGGATTCCGCGCCGCCGAGCACGCGCAGCGGAAAGATGGGTGAGCTTACGCGCCGTTCCGTGGGAATCAGGATGGCGATAGCCGCCACACCCACCACCGCCAGGCCCAAGCCCAGCATGGGGTGGGCATGGTCGCCGCTGGCAAACGCCAGTTCCAGCGCGGCCAGCGGCGCGCCCACCGCCAGTACCAGCAGGATGGCGCCCAGCCAGTCGATCTTGCGGCTGCCGTCGTGGATGGGGCGGATGCGGGGAAAGTAGCGGGCCAGCAGGAAAAACGCACCCGCGGCCGCGATCGGCGCAATGAAGAAGGCCGCGCGCCAGCCCAGCGCCTGCGTCGCGGCCCCGCCCAGAACCGGCCCGATGCCGCTGGCCATGGCGAACGCCGCTGACACCAGCGCCATCCAGCGCACCCGCTGCTTGGCATCGGGGAACAGGTCAGCCGGCGCGGCGAATGCGGTCGCGATCATCATCCCGCCGCCTATGCCCTGCAGCGACCGGAAAATGATCAGCTGCATCATGCTTTGCGACAGGCCACAGGCGATAGAGCCCAGTGCCACGATCAGCACCGACAGCAACATCAGGGGCTTGCGGCCAAACATGTCGCCCAGCCGCCCGAAAATCAGGATGGACGCCGCGGTGGCCAGCAGATAGCCCGTTCCCACCCAGGCGTACAGCGCCATGCCGTTCAGCGCCTCGGCCACGCGCGGCAGCGTGGTGCTGATAATGGTGGAATCCAGCGCGGCCAGGACTACCGTCGCCGAAACCCCCGCCATGCCCATCAGCAGGTCGCGTCGTGTATGGGCGGGGGCGGTTGGGGGCGGTGATTCGGGCGGCGGCGTCATGCCGCAGAGCATATCACCCGCGCGTCAGGGATTTCACTTATAGAAGGTGTGATAACCCCAGAAAACCGCGATGACCAGCACCACCATGATCCAAGACCAACGCGAATTGGACAGTCCGCGCGGCTCTGGTTCGGGGGGAGGGGGCGGCGGCGCGAGGCGGGGCTGGGCGGCCATGTAGTCGATGAAGGTGGCGAAGAACTTCTGGATGATCTTGTCGCCGGCCTTGAGCAACATCCCCTCACCGTATTCCGCCAGCTTGCCGCCGGTCATGCAGGCGACGGTATAGGCGACCCGCGTGCCTTGGTCCTTGGTGCTGAGATTGATCTGCGCGGTTCCGATGGCCAGGCAGGCGGCGCGGCCCTTGCCTTCGAAGACCAGCGTGCAGCTGTTGTGCGGGTCGACGTCGGACATCAGGATTTCGCCATCGTAGTCCGTGTCGATGCCGGCAACCTTGGCGTGCAGTTTGACGGCGTACTCGGTCGGACTGAGTTGGGCGACCTCCACGCAGCCCGGAATACATCGCTGCAATACGGCGGGGTCGGTCAGAGCATCCCAAGTCTGGTGCTGGGTCGAAGGAATCCACTGGGCATCTGCAATGCGCATGGCTGTCTCCTTGCTTGGTACAGTCCCGTCTTCATTGTGGACCCAATCCGCGCAAAACGCCAATATCGGCCTGATTGGATCCGAAGTCTCCAATCGAACAGGCAGGATGCACGGAGTAAAATCATGGCCTCTCCACCGTCCTCGGCCGGTGCTCTTATTTTGCGCATATAGCCTATGACTATCCTCGTTACTGGAGGCGCCGGTTTCATCGGAGCCAATTTCGTCCTCGATTGGCTGGCGCGCAGCGACGAGTCCGTCGTCAATCTGGACAAGCTGACCTATGCGGGCAACCCACAGAGCCTCCAGGAGCTGGATGGCGATAAACGGCATGAATTGGTTGTTGGCGACATAGGCGATGTCTTGCTCGTCAACGATTTGTTGAAGCGCCATCGGCCGCGGGCGGTCATCAATCTGGCGGCGGAGTCTCACGTGGATCGTTCCATATATGGGCCGGAAGCGTTCATCCAGACCAATATCGTTGGCACGTTTCGGTTGCTGGAGGCGGTAAGGGCCTATTGGAGTGAACAGGATCCTGCGGCGCGCGCCAGTTTTCGTTTTCTGCACGTGTCGACGGACGAGGTCTATGGCTCATTGTCCGCGGATGGCGATGCGTTTACTGAAACGCACCGGTATGAACCCAACAGCCCATATTCGGCGAGCAAGGCTGCCAGCGACCATCTTGTGCGCGCGTATCACCATACCTATGGCTTGCCGTTACTGACGACGAATTGCTCCAACAACTATGGCCCCCTCCAGTTTCCGGAGAAGCTGATTCCCTTGGTGATCGCCAACGCCCTGGCCGGCAAGCCTTTGCCGTTGTATGGCGATGGCCTGCAAGTGAGGGACTGGCTGTACGTGAAGGACCATTGCAGTGGTTTGCGCCGAGTGTTGGAGGCAGGTCGCGTGGGTGAGACCTATAACATCGGCGGTTGGAACGAGCGTCCGAACCTGGACGTGGTTCAGGCAATCTGTAACTCGCTGGACGAGCTGCGGCCTCGGGCAGACGGCGTTTCATATAAGCAACAGATCGCGTTCGTCAAGGATCGGCCCGGCCATGACCGCCGTTATGCCATCGATGCATCGAAGATCAGCGATGAGCTGAATTGGCGCCCAGCGGAAACATTCGCCACTGGTCTGAGCAAGACCGTGCGGTGGTATCTCGACAATGGTGACTGGGTGGAGGACATCGTCAATGGCGCCTACCACCGGAATTGGGTGGACACACATTACTCCGAGTAGCTTTCCCGCGGACTGTCCGGCCCGAAGTGCTGTTCATCGGGCAGACCTTGGGGGGGCGCAGGATCAGTTTGCGGGTGGTATCGCAACGCAGCAGTACCCGCCCTTGCGGAGGACGTTAAGGCCGGAAAGCGCTGCCGGCAGGTAGTTGCACTGAGTGATTGCGCCTGGCGATCCGAGCGCCTGCAAAAAGCGTATGAGCTTATCGCCGGGCAGATCGCCGCCATATGCCAGTTCCGATACATAGAGCGCGTGTATCGGCCGACGCAGGTAGCTGAACGCATAGTAGGTCAAATGGTCCACGACTAGATGCGCCGCGCCGTCGCCGCGTATGCCGCATTGGTTCGTCAGCTCCCGGATGGTTTCGCGCCGCTTGTCGAAGTCCAGCGCGGGGACCGACAGCCATTGGTCGGGCACCGTGGCGGCGGGAGGATCGGAACGCTTCCACACTTCTGGTGCGAGGTGCGCGCTGAAGATCGACATGCTGGCCAGCGCGAACAACAAGCATGCGCAACGTGCAAATTGCAGGCCAGGCCACATCAACCATCTGGGCGCGTGGGCGGGCAAGGCGAGCAAGAGCATCATGAGGACTAGCGGCAAAACCTGTGCGGCGCCGTAGAAAAACCAATATTTGTAGAAAAACAGGTTGGCGCAAAGTCCCACGGCCAAGGCAGTGGCGAGTAACGCCCGCGGTGTCGCCATTTTCTGGCGCAGCCATGTTGCCGGCAGCCATAGCAAACTGGCGGCCAAAATGCCAAAAATGGCGACCTCGATCAGGAGTCGGATGATAGGGTTCATCCAAGTCGCCATGGGTGGCACAATCATGGGCGGCAGCCAACCCGATTGGAAGGTCGCGGCAAACATGACATGTTCCGCGATCTTGCCGGGCGCGCTCAACAGATTGCCGATTCCTTCCCGCAGGAAGGCCTCCGGGGCGTGGAACAGTAGCGAGGGATTCAGGAAGTTACCGGCCAGGGTGGCTTGTACTCCAGGCGCTTCCGGACAACTGGATAGCGTCGATCCCCAGCGGTATGTGGTGTAGGCGGCCCACAACACGAAGGTGATGAGCGGCCAGCGAATAGCCGAAGAACGGTGTCGGGTCACGAACCAGGCCGCGAGCAGCACCGCAGGAGTGAAGAAGATGCTCTTCGGATGTACAAAAAAGAAGGCGGAGGCTACGGGAAAGTACAGCATGGGCCATACCCATGAGATTTTTCCATCGTTCTGCTGGTTCGCGGTAGCCGTCATGCAGAAGAACATCAGGCCCAGGGTGATCCATTGTTCGGGTCGGGCCATCACCCAGAGGAAGGGAAGTATGCCCAGGGCGGGCAACACCATGAGCGCGGACAGCAGACTCAATGTGGCGCGTGCGTTGTGAGCGCTGCGCCGCGCCCAAAGGCCGAAGCAAGCCACTATCGCCAGAGCTGTGGCGACTCCCGCCAGCCGTAGGCCCAGGGGGGAAAGGTTGCCGTACAGAACGGAAAAAAATGCGGCGCCCGGGTAGAACGCCCAAGGCAGAGGGGAATTGAACACCGCCCGGCATTGAGGGAAGAAGGAGACCAGTACGCCATCAGGTTCGAAGAACCTGGCTTGGCCCCATTTGGTGACAACTTCATCCGAGTACAGGGGCAGGCCCGAACCCGCGATCAGAAGGGCGGCGAAGACGCCAAGAACCAGGAGGGAAAGCAGATCCCCCGCCGCGACCAGGCGGTCTGCAGGCCGAGGCGCCGTACTGTTATTGGCTATCATATGCGCGGAGGGAATGGAGTCACTGGCCTGGCGCGATTATACCGGCGAGGCGAGGGCGCTTCGCGCCTACATGCGTGGTGGCTTTCGCAGTACGATGCGTCCGCTGCGCAGAAGCTGAAAATGCCCCGAATTTTGTATCCTTGATGAACATCGACATGAATATTGGACGACCCGATTGCCCCATTTCCCTCGCGGGAGGTGCAGTTTGCGCACGTTGATTGTCAGTCAGTATTTTTGGCCGGAGGGTTTCCGGATCAATGAGATCAGCAGCACCTTGGCCGAGCGCGGGATGGAAATCGATGTTCTGACGGGGAAGCCGAACTATCCGGAAGGAAAGATCTATTCAGGGTACCGGATGTTCGGAGTGCAGCGTGAGCAGTTCCACAACGTGAATATCACGCGGGTGCCCTTGATTCCCCGCGGCAAGGGGGCGGTGCGCCTGACGCTGAATTACCTGTCGTTCATTTTTTCAGGGTTGTTGTTCGGGCCGTGGCTCATGCGCCGCAAGTCCTACGATGCGGTTTTCATCTGCGCCTTGTCGCCGTTGTTGCTGGCCATACCTGGCCTGTTGTTAGCGAAGCTCAAACGCGCGCCGGTGGTGATCTGGGTATTGGATCTTTGGCCGCAGAGCCTGTCGGCGACGGGCCATGTCAAGAACCGTTTCGTCTTGGGTGTAGTCGAGCGGATCGTGCGTTTCATTTATAGCCGGGCCGACTTGATACTTGTCCAGTCGGAAGCGTTTGTTGATCCGATACGCAAGCTCGCGCCGGGCAAACCCATTGAGTACTATCCCAATTCGGTCGACGACAGTTTTTCGCGGGTGCCTACGGAAGCGCCGCCCGACGTGCCGGGGCTGGACGGCGAATTTGTCGTCATGTTCGCGGGTAATATCGGCGCGGCGCAGGCTGTGGAAGTGATAGTCGCTGCCGCCGCGCTGTTGCGCGAGCATCAGGGCATCCAGTTCGTTGTTCTGGGGGGAGGCAGCCGCAGGGAGTGGATGCAGCAACAGGTGGCGGTGCTGGGCCTGGAGAACTTGCACTTGCCAGGCCGCTTTCCGGTGGAAACCATGCCTGCCTTCATGCAGCGTGCGTCGGCACTGCTGGTGACGCTGGCCGACCAGGAGATCTTCGCCGCTACCGTTCCCAACAAGGTGCAGGCCTATATGGCGTCGGGCAAGCCTATCCTGGCGTGCCTCAATGGCGAAGGCGGGCGGCTGGTGGAAAAGGCACAGGCAGGCATCGCGGTGCCCGCCGAGGATGCACAGGCTTTGGCTGCGGCCATCCGGCGCCTTGCCGATATGCCGCAAGAGGCGCGGGTGCGCATGGGTGAAAATGGGCGGCGCTACTACGAAGAGCATTTCAACCATGATCGGCTGGTGGATCAATTGGCCGAGGTGCTTGAAACGGTATCGCGTGAAAAGTCAAAATCGGCGTGAGCCCCAGCGTCTGATGCTGTCAGGCAGGGGACGCGACGGCCACACCTCTGTGGCGCCGAAACTTGAATGACAAAGGCGCTCGGGTACGACCGCACCCGGGCAATATCGAATCTGCTAGAGAAAATTGTGAAGAGAGTCTTTGATTTGTTGCTCAGCCTGTTTGCCGCACTTGTGCTGCTGATACCGGTGATTATTGTTGCGCTCTCGGTCAGGCTGACTTCGCCCGGCCCCGTGCTGTACTGGAGCGACCGGGTGGGCCGTAACAACCGAATTTTCAAGATGCCCAAATTCCGCAGCATGAAAGTGGATACGCCAGCCGTCGCGACACATTTGCTGCCCGATCCCGCAGCATGTTTGACTCCTGTCGGTGGCTTCTTGCGCAAAAGCAGCCTGGACGAACTGCCGCAGCTGTGGAGCATTATCGTCGGCGACATGAGTTTTGTCGGTCCGCGCCCAGCACTGTTCAATCAGGATGATCTGATCGCTCTGCGAACCGAGGCCGGCGTGGATGCGCTCACGCCCGGATTGACGGGATGGGCCCAGGTCAATGGCCGCGATGAATTGCCGATCCCCGACAAGGTCCGCCTCGATATCGAATACATGGAAAGGCAGTCCGTATCGTTCGATATCCGCATTCTCTGGATGACTTTCGTCAAGGTGCTGCGCCGGGACGGCGTTTCACATTGATTCGGGCAAGTCTCTTTTTTCCGAGCGTTTGTCCCTGAACATCCATCGCAAGATTGAGTAGATAACCACGGGAATCAAGGTCCAGATCAACCCGTGGTCATAAAAAATGGGCCCCTCGCCGGGCACCTGAGAAAAATGATATCCGGCAACGGCGCCCATGATGCCAAAGGCGCCCACGGTTGCGCTTGCGGTAATCGGCAGGCACGTGATCAGCGCCATGACTATGGACGCACAAACCATGGCGAAGAGTGCAATCGGCCACCCTCCAAGTGAGTAACCCGAGATGTGGACGGCTGCGGGTGCGGTGCCACGCCCTTCGAAGCCATCGCGGCCGAAGACCCGGGTATAGATGTAGGTGCTGGGGCGACAAGCCGGTCCCACACGGGCCTGAGCCAGTATGCCGCCGCACACGTAGCCTTCTTCAGTAAACACCTGGAAGTAGAAAGGGTACAGGATCGCCATGCGGGTCAAACCGGAGAATATCGTTTCCGGAGCTCGGGTGAAGGCCAGCTTGGGCGTGTCCAGAGCTTCGCTCAATGCCCCTTTGTCGGGGCGTCCTTCTGGCTGCGCCGGGGGAGTTGCCCGCTGGTGTGAGGATATTTCGGGAACATGCGGGTCACTGGAGGTGTCCGCATAGCGGAACACATGGCTGGAAATCAGCAGATAAGTCGCGAACAACGCCACGGTGCCGATTGCTGCCTTGAAATATGGCCGTCTTTGGCTATGAGCGAAAACAGTCAGGATAAGACCGGCCGCAAATACCAGAAAAGGCCATTTCATGTTTAGCAGGACCATGTACAGGGCGACGAGACCCGCCACGACTATGGTCGTAACCCTCCAGAACATTGTCGGCGAGCGTATCCATCGGATCTGCGCGTAAACGGCGAGAAATGGCAGTATGGACATCAGGACCGCCATAGTCCAGAAACGCATTCCACTCAGTATTTGAAATCGAATCTCGACAGACGATACGGCATCGGTGCCCGTGCCGTACAGTGAAAATGCCTTGGCCTGCCACAAATGGTAGCCCACATGAGCTAGCGCGAGACCGGTCACAACCAGATAGTCAATGCGGCGTATTTCGGGGATTCGGTCACAAAGTCGCTGTACCGGCATTTCCAGAAAGCGCCGTATCAGGATAACGATAATCGGCGTCATCAAAAATGGCAAAAATAATAGCAGCCAGTACAGTGGCGTAAAGAGAGTTGGAAAATCGTAAATGACCGCGTAGCTCGGGATTTTCTGCAGTTGGTGGCGACCGAACGGCGTGGCAAAAAGTATATTTCCAAGGACTACAGTAAGAAAAAACGCCGCCAAAAAAATAATCGGCGACATATTTCGGATAATCCAGGGTCGTAGCGTATTTTTTTTCAATCTCTAGTCCATGGCTTGCTTGCTATTTGCGGAGTATAGGCAAACGTCGCCCTGTCGCGTACTGTCCGTAAGTCCTAAACTGTAGCGAAGTGTTAGGGCAAGGATGCGCTTCTTGTTCGCCAAAGGCAAGTGGGCGTCAGGAGTAGAAGGCTGGGGTATGGTGCCGTGGGAGGGGGCAGTAGCGCGCGGAGCCGCGGCGTAGATGATATTTTTTGAGACGAGCGGCCGGATGGACCGGGTGCTCGAAGTCTCATGAATGCTTGGCTGCCCGCGGCCGTCGGGCAGCATCATTCTTTTGGTCCGCTTTTTTAGAGAAGTCTTCAGCCCGGAAGAGCTAAACCTTAGGGCGGGCGTACAGCGTGCGCCAGGCAATATAAATCGCCATCGGAATCAGAGTCCATACTAAGCCATGGTCATAGAACAATGGCCCTTCTCCCGGTACCTGAGAGAAATGATAGCCCGCGACTGCCCCCATGATGCCAAGGGCTCCGACCATGGCGCTGGCGCCAGTGGGTAGGCAAGTGATCAAACCGAGAATGACCGAGGCGCAAACCATGGCAAAAAGCGCGACCGGCCATCCTCCGAGGGAATAGCCAGAAATATGTACAGCAGTTGGTGCAGTGCCTCGACCTTCGAAGCCATCGAGTCCGAAGACTCGGGTGTAGATATATGTGCTGGGACGGCACACGGGGCCACGACGGGCTTGTTCGAGAATGCCGCCGCAGACGTTACCTTCCTCAGTGAAAATTTGATAGTAGAAGGGGTAGAGAATTGCCATCCGCGTGAGTCCGGAGAAAAGGATCTCTGGCGCGCGACGCAAGGCGGTTTTGGGTAAATCAATTGCTTCATTAAGAAGCTGGGTCCCGCTCTTTGTCGATGATTGCGGCTCTGGCGTGGAGGTTTGGACAGGCCCTACAGGAGTTTCAGTGGGCGACGTCTCGCTTTGTTCAGGCTGTATTGAGGCGTTGGCGTCAGGCTCGATCTCCTGGCGGGTCTGCGCGACCTGTTCCTGAGCGATCGGGGCCTCCTGTTGGGGCGCAGCCGCTTTTTTGGCGCTATCTCGGGAGATGGCGTTAGTTTTTGGCGGGAGAGTCTTATGGGAATGGCTGCCTACAGCGGGGGCTGCGTTAGCTTGAGTAGCAGCAACGGGCGTGGATACGGCAGGTTCCGGCTGAGGGTCGCTCTCGGGTTGAGCGCTGGTTTCGTTGACAGGCGCAAGCTCGGGCGAGTTCTCGCCAACCGTTGATGAATCGACTTCGGCCACAACCGTAGGCGGGACTGGATCGGCCAGTCGGAATACGTGGGTGGAAATTATCAAATAGGTGGCGAATAGGACCACCGTTCCGGCGGAAACCTTTATGTATGGATAGGTCTTGCTATATGCAAAAATGGTCAGGATGAGGGCTGCCGCGAATACGAGAAAAGGCCACTTCATATTCAGCAGAATCATGTATACCGAGACGATGCTGACAACGGTGATCGTGGCAAATACCCAAAAAATTCCGGAGCGGCGAATCCAACGAATCAGGGCATACACCGCCAGATACGGCAAGATAGACATCAGAACCGCCATGGTCCAGAAGCGAAGCCCCGAAAGAATCTGAAAGCGGATCTCGACTGACGAAACTGGATCGACACCCGTGCCATACAGCGAGAACGCATTCGCTTGCGACAGACTGTAACCTACATGGCAAAGAGCGATGACGGTGAAAACGGTGTAGTCGAGCGGTCGGATTTCCGGGATTTTCGCGCACCACCGGTGAATTGGCGATTCCAAGGTGCGCCGCACCAGAATGATAATGGGTGGCGCTATGAAAAATGGCAGTAACAAAAGCAGCCAGTAAAGCGGTGTGAAAATGGTCGGAAAATCATAGATCACCGCATAGTGCGGAATTCTCGCCAACTGTTCATGACCGAAATCCGTTGCGAACAACAAATTGCCCATGACGATTGTCAAAAAGAATGCCGCCAGGAAGATGATCGGCGCCATGTTCTTAATTATCCAGTGGTGCAGAACATCCGGCTTGGACCGGGAATTCAATATTGGCTCTTGCACGACAGACGATGGCATTGTTTCAAGCGAAGTGGATTTCATGTTGCACGATATCTTCAATAGCAGGTCTTGATAAGCAACCCAACCAACTCAACTGTGGATGAGATTGGATCCTAATGACCGGTACAGCCTCAGTAGGCAGGCCATGAGCACTGCCGCGAGCGTGGCAAGCCAAGCGGCGGCCCATCCGGCTGCAGTCCAGTTTATCTGTCCGTTGTAGATGGACGGAGGAGCCAGGAAATGCATGGCCACCAGCACAATCAAGACGAAGACGATCATTCTATAGTTGATTGTGAACCGTATGGCGTTTGATCCGGTCAAAAGCGTCAAGAAAAAGTACAACAGCGTACTTGCGGCATATGAAATTGCAAAATAGTCGAGCGAGTGCGCGCTCGAAGAGTACATGTAGGCCAGAAAAGCGACGCTATTGCTGATAGCCGCCAGCACGACCAATTGCTTCAGATGCCCGAGTACCTCGAATTTCTTCTGGGAATAGAGCGCCAGGGTGCTTAACATGATACCTAGCCCAATGAGAACCGCCCGGAAAAATGATACGTGCTGCAGATCAGGCGAAAAGTGCGTCAATTGTATTTTTGCGAATGACGCATAGACGAATATCGCGAACAGAAACAACACGACCAGAAGCGTGGTCGAGAACCTGATCAACTGGGAAAGCTCCTCTTCCTTTTTCTCACGGAACAGCCGGAAAATCATGGAATGGGCGATCAGCATGATCGGCATGGAAATGAATCCTGAAATGCCGATCAAGAGGTCTTTCGTGAACGCATAGCCCGCCACCCCCGGCCCTTCCACGCGGCCAAGGAAGAAGCGGTCGGTGTAGCTGTTGACCAGCATCAGCGAAAACCAGATGAACATGGGGCCGCCATAGGCCAGCAGCTTGGAATTCTCAAGCGCAGGTTCCTTCGCCGCCAGGCGGCGCTGGCGCTTGCGCAATACACTGGTAAACCAAGTCCAGTGAATATACAGAAGCAGGGTAATGAGGCCGGCCAGGAACCCCGCGCCATAACCTGCGACGGACACTGCGAGCGAATGGGTGTTGGACAGAATCGCGTAGGCGGCGAAGAGCAATTGGGTAATGCTGAGGGTGATCGCGCTGATGACCTGACTGCGCATCCGTCGCTCCGGCTGGAATAGGGCGACGGCTACATAGAAGAGCCCTTGCGCAGCAGTCAGAAACAAGACGCTCGCGCTTAGCGCCCGATCATGAAACAGCGATAGAAAGATGCCGGAAGTGATCAGGGCCGTCAGCGAGGCCGAAACAATGGCTATCCGCAACACCTGCGTGACGAATGCCGCTTTCCCTTTGCGCAGGGGGAAGTAAAAGATGATCGCGCTGGCAATCCAGCTTGAAGCTATCTGCGCGCCGATCACGCCCGCGGCAATCGCGGCGGAATAAGTTACATAATCGTTGGGCGGAAAGTTCATGTACATGGCGACCATGTACACGATCATGGACAGAGCCGGGAAAACTTTCACTGCGAGGTATAGGAAGAGGCCCCGTATCATGCCAAAACTTTTTAATGAAAAGGAAGGGTCGATGGTTGTCGCGGCTCCCGCATCTCACGGGCGGTCCTACTGCTCCGAATCCTGAAAAATAGTTCGGACCAGTTTTTTTCCTTGTTGCAGGGCGGTCTTGTGCTGCCGACAGAAGGCGGCTGCGCCCTGCGCGGATAGCTGGGCGGCACTGTAATTCACGCCTGCGTTGCTTCGCAGGCATTCGGCCAAGCCTTCCGCGGTGACGTCATCCAGAACGAGCAGGTGTGCATAGTACTCCTGTGGGATGCCAGGTAGGCGGGAAGAGACCACGGGAACGCCCGTGGCCATGTATTCCAGCAGCTTGGATGGAAAGGAATATTGCAGATAGGCGTCGCCCGGGATGCGCGCGTTGACCAGAAAGCTGGCGTTGCGCGACAGCGCCTTGACGTCTTCAGGCGGAATGCTGCCCAGGTAGTGTATGTGGGGGTGTTCGCTCGCGGCCCGGCGCACGGCTGCGTTCATGGAGCCCGCCCCGCATAGGACCAGATGGACCTCGCCGCCCAGTTGCTTGACGGCCTCGATGAGAATGCCTACTCCATAGGGCTCAGCCAGGCCACCAGCGTAGAAGACAAAGCCCTTGGTCAGCCCGTATTTGTTCAGAATCTCGGCATCTTGCTGGTTCTGTGCTTCATCAGGCACATCGCTGGCCTCCGCCACGCCCTCCAGGACTGCCGTTCGTTTGCCGCTCCAGGAGGGGCGCGATTGGACCAGTTCGGAGGTGATTCCTATGATGCCCGTCGCCCGGTCGCTCAGGCTCAACACCAGCGATGTGTCGATCCGCTTCAGGAAATTGAACAGGCGGCTGCGTTTGACGCCGACATTCATGTACTGCGGCAGGTCGGGAACATAGATATAGAAGGGGATCCGGAACCACTTGGAGAGGACCGCCGCAGAAAGCACCAGAGGAGTGTGCAGTGAGTACACCAGGATGGCCGAGGGACGCTCACGCTTTTGGCGCAGGCACCGCCAGCCAGCCCTCAGGATGGAGATGGTGCGCGACATGTGGCTGAGAAAGGGCATGTTGATGTAGCCGACAGCCTGGGCTTGCTGTCCGTGGGCGTCGACGCCTTTGAATGCCTTCAGCAAGACGGTACGGTTGCGCGGAAAGATCCGCGCAGGGTATAGGCCAATCGTTTCGACCTCGACGTCGTTTTGCCGCAGACCGTCTACGATCCGTGATTCGAGCTTCCGCGCGGCGTACTGATGGTTCTTCTCCGCCTTGTCGTGTAGGTCGAAATACGCCTGGGGGCAAAAGAAACCCAGGTGCAGCAATCGCTTTTTTTCAGACACGATTTTTTTCCCGTTATCGCATTCAGGGTATGGATTTGTGCGCGGAATGCGCGGAGAAACCACCTGGCGCAGACATGGCCAGCAATAACGCGGTCAATGTCGCATAGAGGCCTATGGTGCGCATGCCCCGGAACATCAGTTCGGTGAGGCCGAATGCTGCAAACCCCAGGCAGACGACGAGCCCCATGGCGGTTGCGGACTTTCCGTCCGGGCTGCCTTGGCGTAAGCGTCTGAGGAAATAGGCGCTAGGCGCAAGATATATGGCAAGCAACGCTGCAAGCCCTGGCAGGCCGTAGTTGGCCATGGCATACAGCAGGTCGTTGTGAGGCTCGCCAAAGTTTGCCGCAACCGTCGGCGAAACCTTGCCGTGCGCGGCCTGTTCCTGCAATTTTTCAGGGAACAGGCTGCCGCTGCCATTGCCGGTAAGCGGAGCGGCGCGGAACATTCTCCAGGCTGCGGACCATAACTGAAGCCGCGTGCATATGGAGGTGTCAGCCAATTTGTCGTTGCGGCATTGAACGACTTCGTTGGCCGCCAGTTCTACGCGGCTGCGCAAATCGTGATTGGCGTAGAGGACAGCCGCGCAGCCAGCAATGACCGCGACGAATATGCCCGCCTTCAAGACCCAGCGTCGTTGCCCGGCCAGCGCGAGCGCCACCAGGGAAAAGACGGGGACCGCCAGCCAACCGCCGCGGGTCAACGTCAGCGCGAAGGCATAGATCGCCACACCGCCCGTGACAAGTTTTGCGGCGGCTTCAAGCCTGGGCCAGCGTGTGGTGCGCGATCCGAGCGCGAACAGCATGAGCACGCCCAGAAGCAAGGTCAGGTTGCCGTAGGAGACAGCGTTGTACTCCTCGGGCTCTGGACGCTCGCCAGTGATCCAGGCTAGATGGATGATGGTGATGCTGGCGACCCAGGCGGCTGCCGCGAGGCCCCACAACGTGAGTTTGAGCCTTTCGCGGTCGATTTGCGCCAGGCTGGCGACGATCAATGCTATCGCCCAGAACCGGAGGCCGCGTTCAAGATCCGACCCATGCAACCTCGCATCCAACAAGGCAGAACTGAGGAGCGGCGTCAGCGGAGCCAGCGCCAGCGATACAACCAGCGGCCAGTAGCTATGCCAGTACGGAGTGCGGGATGGTTCGGATTGGCGGGCCTCCAGGCACAGGCCGACTAGGCTGAAGACGCAGGCCGCGTAGAACGCAACGCTGCCCCCGCGGCTAGTGCTGACAGTCAGGACCGGCAGCAAGCCGATACAAAGCAGCAGGGCTACATCGCATGCGTTCTTGACTGCCCGGGGGGACTGAGGAGGCGTGGCGACGTCCATGGAAACAATCCTGGGGCAAATACTGATTGGTAGTGGCGTCGTGCTTGGAAGGACAAACTAACCAGGTGCCGGGGCATTCGGGGCAGGTTGCCCCGATGCCGTTTGCTCGCCAGCGGGTCGATCAGTATTTTTTCCACACGGTACGGTTCACGTAGTCCGTATAGCTATGGATGATCCGCACCACTTTTTCCGCCACGTTGGGCATGCTGTAGTCGGCCACCTGACGCAGGCTGCGCTCGGCTCCCCGGCCCTGCTTCTCCAGGATGGAGAGTCCTTGCAGCACACGGTCCAGCTCGAGGCCGACCATCATGACGGAAGCTTCCTCGAAGCCTTCAGGGCGTTCGTGGGCTTCGCGAATATTAAGCGCGGGAAAATTGAGAATGGAAGATTCTTCCGTGATGGTGCCGCTGTCGGAAAGCACCGCGCGGGCGTCTTTCTGCAGTTTGACATAATCGTGGAAGCCAAGAGGCTTGAGCAGACGCACCAGCGGATCAAACTGCAGCTGTTGCGCGTCAATACGCTTCTGTGTGCGCGGATGCGTGGAAACGATCACGGGCTTGCCGTAAGTCGTGGCCAGACCGTTGAAGATATCCGCGAGCTTGCGCAGATTGATCTCGGAATCGACGTTCTCTTCGCGGTGAGCGCTGATGACAAAGTACTCGCCCTCGGTCAGACCCAGCCGCGAGAGCGCATCCGAGGCGTTGATCGACGGTGCGTAGTGCGTCAGCACCTCGAACATCGGGCTGCCGGTCTTGATGACGCGGTCCGGAGGGCACCCTTCGGCCAGCAGATATTCGCGGGCAATGCTGCTGTAAGTGAGGTTGATGTCGGAAGTGTGGTCGACAATACGCCGGTTGGTTTCTTCCGGCACACGCTGATCGAAACAGCGGTTTCCGGCTTCCATGTGGAAAATGGGAATCTTGCGGCGCTTGGCAGGAATGGCGGCCAGGCAGCTATTGGTATCGCCCAAGATGAGGACGGCTTCGGGCTGCATTTCGGCCAGAACCTTGTCGACGGCAATGATGACGTTGCCGATGGTCTCGGCGGCGCTGCCCCCCGCTGCGTTGAGGAAATGGTCCGGGCGGCGGACGCCGAGATCACTGAAGAAGATCTCGTTCAGTTCGTAGTCGTAGTTCTGGCCGGTATGGACGATGATGTGGTCACAGTGCTCGTCCAGCTTGGCCATGACGCGCGACAAGCGGATGATTTCGGGGCGCGTACCAAGGACGGTAACGACTTTAAGTTTCTTGGTCATCTTGGATAATTAAACTTTGTGGCCGATGGTGTCGGGATTCTGCCGGTCGAAGATCTCGTTCGCCCATAGCATGACGACCATGTCGCCCTCGCCGATATTGGTGATGTCGTGCGCCCAGCCCGGAATGGTCTCGACGATGGTGGGCTCGTCGCCGTTGGTGAGGATTTCGAACGTCTCGTCGGTGACGATATGGCGGAAACCGAAACGAGCCGAACCCTTGATGACCAGAAATTTCTCGGTCTTGGTGTGGTGGTAGTGGCCGCCGCGTGTGATGCCGGGGAGCGCAGTGAAAAACGAAAACTGGCCAGCGTCGGGCGTCTTCAGCATCTCGACGAAAACGCCGCGCTGGTCACCGTACTTGGGTACGGTGTACGCGAATTGCGCCGGCTCCAGATAGCTCATGTAGGTCGAATACAGGGCACGCGTGAACCCGGTACCCACGCGAGGCGTAATGAGCGTCTGGCGGCTTTCCTTGAAACCGCGGATCTCCTCGGCCATGTCGCCGACGGTGGTGGAATAGATCGGGTCGACTTCCACGTACCCGTTAAGGCCGGGCTCTTCGGCGAGCAAGGCGATGAGTGCCTTACAGACATCGTCCACGTACACCAGGCGCACCTTGGCCGCGGGATCATTGATGGTGATCGGCAGATTGTGCGCGATGTTATGGCAGAAGGTTGCCACTGCAGAGTTGTAGTTCGGGCGGCACCATTTGCCGAACACATTGGGAAGCCGGAACAGGCGCACCGACGAGCCAGTCTGGCGCCCATAGGCCAGCAGCGCTTCTTCGGCGGCCAGCTTGCTGGCGCCGTAGGGATTTTCCAGCTCAGCCTGGATCGATGAGGTGTAGGCGATCGGCAAGGGGCGCTGACGCTTGGCGGCGAAATCGATCAGCGACTGCGTCAATTCCAGGTTGATTTCCTTGAACTCGGCAGGATCCTTGGGACGATTCGAACCGGCCAGATGAAAGACATAATCCGCTTCCTGGACCATGGCTTCCAGTTGCGCCAGCGTATGCTCGCGCGTGAATGCGAGCACTTCGAAATCCTTGCGTTCACCCAGCAATACACGCAGGTTTTTGCCGACAAATCCGTTGGCGCCGGTGATAAGCAGCTTCATTTAACCCTCGACTTCGGGAATGTCGTTGCGCTCAACGGCCTGGATGAAATCGAGCTTGCGCAGCAAGGCCACCATGCCGGCCACGTCCAGGCGTTCAGTATTGTGCGAGTTGTAGTCCTCGTATTGCGAAATCTTCGGTTCGCCTTGTTCGACGAACTTGCCGTAATTGAGATCGCGCAGATCGGGCGGCACGCGGTAGTAACCGCCCAAGTCCTCGGCGGCAGCCATTTCTTCGCGGCTCAACAGCGTTTCATAGAGTTTCTCGCCATGCCGAGTACCGATGACGTTGATCGGATGCCCTGGCTTCTTGAGGATGGCGAGCAGGGCTTCGGCCAGGGTTTCGATCGTGGCGGCGGGGGCCTTCTGCACAAAGATATCGCCGTTCGTGCCATGCTCAAACGCATACAGCACCAGATCCACCGCATCTTCCAGCGTCATCATGAAGCGGGTCATGTCGGGATCGGTGATCGTGAACGGCGTGCCGGCGCGGAACTGGTCGAAGAAGAGGGGAATGACCGATCCGCGCGACGCCATGACGTTGCCATAGCGGGTTCCACAGATGACGGTGCCCTTGCCGTCTAGGTTGCGCGACTTGGCAACCATCACTTTTTCCATCATTGCCTTGGAGATGCCCATGGCATTGATCGGATAAACGGCCTTGTCGGTGCTCAAGCACACGACGCGGCTTACATTATTGACAATGGCCGCTTCGAGTACGTTCTCGGTGCCCAGAACGTTGGTCCGCACGGCCTCCATCGGGTGGAATTCGCACGAAGGGACTTGCTTGAGCGCTGCCGCATGAAAAATGAAATCGACGCCGCGAGTAGCGTTCAGGATGCTTGTGTAGTCGCGTACATCGCCGATGTAGAACTTCAACTTCGGATTGTTGAAGCGCTTCCGCATATCGTCCTGCTTTTTTTCGTCGCGACTGAAAATGCGGATTTCGCCGATATCGGAATTAATGAATTGCTTCAGAACGGCATTGCCGAAAGAACCCGTGCCTCCGGTTATTAGCAAGGTCTTGTCGCGGAAAGTTTTATTGCTCATGGCTTATATATACTAATTATGGCAGCGAGTTTGTCTAATTGAATTCAGGACGGAGTATATTCAATCACGAGCTTTTTGAGCATCGCCTTGGAGGCGATCTCATCACCGGTAGTGAAAGAATGTTCCATGCTTTCGAGTTCTTTCATCAATTCGTCATAAGGAATGCTATGTTCCTTCGACTGCATGATGCGAGGGTGTTGCGTAGGCGAGACATCTCCACCGATTAGGAGTTCTTCGTAGAGTTTCTCTCCGGGGCGTAGGCCCGTGATCCGGATTTCGATGTCGCCGTCGGGGAATTCCGGCGTACGGACGGTCAGGCCATGCAGTTGAATCATGCGTTTGGCCAGGTCGTATATCCGGACCGGTTCCCCCATGTCCAGGACGAAGACCGAGCCCGAGGCGCCCATGGCTCCTGCTTGGAGCACCAATTGTGCTGCTTCCGGGATGGTCATGAAGTAGCGGGTAATGTCCGAATGTGTCAATGTCACCGGTCCGCCGTTCTGGATCTGCCGATTGAACAGAGGGACGACACTGCCCGAGCTGCCCAGCACATTGCCGAACCGTACCATCGAGAAGCGGGTGCCGGTCTGGATGTCCGCCAGCGCCTGCAGCACCAATTCGGCCAGGCGCTTGGTTGCCCCCATGACATTGGTGGGCCGAACGGCCTTATCGGTGGAAATCAGCACGAAATCCTTGACGCCGGATTCGATGGCGGCACGGGCGAAGGACAGCGTTCCGAAGGCATTGGTGCGTATGCCCTCGCGGATATTGTGCTCGACCAGGGGAACATGCTTATAGGCAGCTGCGTGATAGATGGTCTCGACACCATACTTGCGCATGTGTTCTGCGCAATTCCGCTGATCACCCGCAGAACCCAGCAGCAACACGATTTCCACATTCTGCGCGTTGATCCCGGCGAGGTCCTGGCCGATGGAGTACAGAGCGGGTTCAGAGATTTCCAGCAAGACCAGGCGGCGGGGCTGCAGCGCCAGGATTTGGCGGCACAATTCGGAGCCGATGGAACCGCCTGCGCCGGACACCATGACCACATGCCCAGTTACATATCGGCCCAGCAGTGCGGGCAGCGGCGCCACGGCATCGCGGCCCAGCAGGTCTTCGATCTGAAGGTCGCGAGCTTTCAGCCCGCCGGCCTGATCGACCATTTCGTGCAGATTTGGCACAATCCGGACCCGGATACTGTGCTGCGAACCGATCTCCACCATGTTATTGATTTGTTCGCGCGAAGCCGTGGGCTTGGCAATCAAGATCTGACCGATATTGTGGCTTTCCACGAGTTCGCCTACGTCGCTCGTCGGGTAGGTGCGGAGGCCAGCGGCCATCAGACCGGTCTTATCGCGGTCGTCGTCGACCAGCGCGATCGGGCGGTAGTGCGAACTGTTGCGCAATGCTAGCGCCAATTGGCTGCCAGCCGGGCCTGCGCCATAGATAAGCACGCGCACGACGCTGTCCCGCGGGACATCACCAAGTCGGTGGCGCGGAAACAAGATCTTGATGGCCGCCAACCGTACGCCCAGCAGCAGCACCAGGGACACGACGCCGTAAATGGTCAACACGCCGCGCGAAAGCCCGGAGGACATCTGCAGAAAGAGGCTGCAGGCGGTGACCGTCATGATTGAAACCAGAACGCCACCTACAATGACAAGGGCTACGCGGTCTGTCATGTACCGCAGCACATATTGATACGTGCCGAATACGACGAGCGCGAAGATGCCGCTGGCGCACGCGGCAAATGACAGCAAAAGATAGTCTGGTGTCGTAAAAAATAGCTCGAAACGAAGCCATAATGCCAACTGGAATGCGCCAAACAGAATCAGCGCGTCCAGCGAAATGGCAAGGGCTCTTTTGGCCGATCTCGGAAGGTCAACGAGGGCTTGCCGAACTGCACCGATTGATGTACGCAAAGTCACACCGACTGATAGAGAGAGTTGGGGGTGCATGATTGTATCAACACGCCGTCGGGGTAGAGTAACCGCGCCCGCGCCCCAAGGCGGGCGTGGGCGCCGGCAACGGCTTGCACGACGTGGGCATCCGAGGTGCTGCAATATGCGGCGCTCGAGGGGATTAGGATGCGGAAACTAAATGGGGGCGCATCACTCGCTCCTGGACTTGCTGCCTGGCGGAGATCCGGCGACACGGTCCTGAAAGTTCGAATGTCTTGTTGGCAATGCGCGAGGCGTGCCTTTTTTGAACAACAACTTACGAAAATATGATGAGCAAAATATTAGTCACGGGCGGCACGGGATTTGTCGGGCAACGGGTGGTGCGGGATCTGTTGGCGCAAGGCCACTCGTTGCGGCTGTTGACACGCCGGCCTCTGAACGATGAGCGGGTCGAAGTGCGCAATATTCCGGATATGGAGGATGAGGCGGCGCTGCTGGAGGCCATGTCGGGGATGGAGGCTGTCTGCCATCTTGCGGGGCGAGCCCACGTGCTGGGCGCTCCGCCTGCCGACCACGAGCTTCTGTTTGAGCAGGTGAACGTGGAATGGACTTGCAGACTGGCCGACACCGCTTTTCGTTCCGGAGTGAAGCGCTTCGTGTTCGTCAGTTCTATTGGCGCGGTGGGAACGTCCAGCGAGGCGGGGGCTCCGTTGACCGAGCAGACGGAATGCCGCCCGACTACGCCTTACGGCAAGTCCAAATTGAAGGCGGAGCGGAAGCTGGCCGAGCTGGCGCAGCGCTACGGCGCCGAACTGGTGATCGTCCGGCCTCCGTTGGTTTACGGCAAGGGCGCGCCGGGCAATATGGCGCGGATGGCCCGTTGGGTTCGGGCCGGCGTGCCGCTGCCATTGCGTAACGTGCACAACCAACGCAGCTTGGTGCATGTGGATAACCTGTCGGCCGCGCTATTGGCTTGCTTGCAGCATGCTGATGCGCCTGGTCATGTATTTCATGTACGGGACCTGCAGGACTATTCGACGCCGGATATCTTGCGTGGCGTGGCCAAGGACGTCGGTCGGCCAGTGCGTTTGATTCCTTTCCCGTCTTTCATGTTGCGTATGTTGGCGCAGGCTGCCGGCCAACGTGGCGCCTATGAGCAGCTCACGGGGACCTTGCAGGTCGACGACGCTGCCATCCGCAAAACGCTGCAATTCATGCCTAGATCCTTGCCGTTCGAAGTTGTCTGAGCCGGCACGGAAATAGATATTCGGCATTTTTTCCAGGCGTTCCTACCTGGAGGGCGGCTCTTGGCCTGATGAAACGCGGCCGCATGACTGGTGCAGTTTGTTGTAAATTGCCGAAATTCTTCGCTGCGGATGCCGCCCTGCATCGGCGGATGATTTCGACTCCGCGTCATGCGGTCTTTTGTGCTTTTGTCAATGCCAACACGCATCCTCATTGTTCGCACTTCTTCACTAGGCGATCTGGTGCACATGCTGCCCGCCATATCCGACATCGCCCGGCATGTGCCGGACGCGGAGATCGACTGGATTGCAGAAGAAGCTTTTGCGGACATCCCGGCATGGCATCCAGCAGTCAATGAAGTCATCAAGGTGGCCCATAGGCGCTGGCGCAAGGCCTGGTGGTCTACGCAGGTCCGGGCCGAGCGCCGGGCGCTGAAGGAACGCCTGCGGTCCAAACAGTACGACATCGTCCTGGACATGCAGGCGCTCCTGAAATCCGCCTGGCTGGTGCGCCAGACCCGTGGCGTACGGCACGGGCTGGACTGGCGCTCTGCGCGCGAGCCGCTGGCGTCGCTGTTCTACAACGTGCGGCACAGGGTGGAATTCTGGCAGCCGGCGGTGATCCGCCAGCGCAAGCTGGCTGCCCTGACGTTCGGCTACCAATACGCCGGTGCGCCCGATTTCGGTCTGCAGGCTTTTGCGCGGCAGGCGACGCAGCCTGCGGCGGACCCGGTGCTGGAAGTCGGCAGCGAGGGTATGAACGTCGCCGAACTGCCGCGCTTGCACCATCTGGATACGGACCGCGGCTACGCCGTGATCATGCCGTCGGCCAGCCGCGACGACAAACTCTGGCCGGAAGAAGACTGGCGCGTCGTGTTCCGCCGCCTGCGCGAGGCCGGCTGCACCCTGAAATTGCTGGCGGGGAACGAGCAGGAAGCCGAGCGCGCCCGGTTGCTGATTGCCGGCATGGACGGCGCCGAGGTGATGCCCCGCATGGACCTGAGCGCGGTGGCGGGCCTGCTGGCCGCGTCCCGCCTGATGGTGGGGCTCGATAGCGGCCTGACCCATCTATCGGCCGCCCTGGGCCGGCCCACCATCGGCATATACCGTGCCTCCACGCCGGTGCGCACCCCGCTGGTCGGTTCCAGCTACACCGCCAGCCTGGGCGACCGCGGGGCTTCGCCGTCGCGCGAGGCCGTGATGGCGGCGGTGGAGCAGGCCTTGGCCGCCCAGTGACATGAATCGCGGCGTTTACTCGCTGGCGCTCAGGGCTCTATCACCGCTGGTCTGGCTCTGGATGGGCCACCGCGCCCGGCGCGCGGGCGGACAATGGGAAATCTTCTCTTCTGAACGCTTCGGCCACGCCGCGCCTGCCACGGCTACGGCCGCTGCCGCGTCCTGGACCGCACCGGTCTGGGTGCATGCCGTCAGCCTGGGCGAGACGCGCGCCGCACAGCCTCTGCTGCAAGCCTTGCTGGACCGCGGCCTGCCGGTGTTGCTGACGCACATGACAGCCACCGGCCGGGCCGAGGGCGCACGCCAGTACGCGGATGCGATCGCCCGCGGCCAGTTGCGCCAGGCATGGCTGCCTTATGACTTTCCCGGCGCAACCCGCCGTTTCATGGTGGCGTATCGGCCGCGTTGCGGCCTGCTCATCGAACGCGAGATCTGGCCGAACCTGCTGGCGGCCGCGCGCGGCGCTGGCGTGCCCATGGCGTTGGTGAGCGCCCGGTTTTCGGTGTCGTCGCTGCGCCAGGCGGGCAGGATGGGCGGCGTGATGCGTGAAGCGCTGGGCGGGCTTGACTCGGTGCTGGCGCAGACCGCGGAGGACGCGGACCGGCTGGTGCAGGCTGGGGCGCCGCAGCCCGTCGTGACGGGCAATCTGAAATTCGATCTGGTCTTGCCGGCGCCGCAGGTTGCCGCGGGGCAAGCCTGGCGCGAACAGCTGGGCCGGCGTGTGGTGGCGGTGGCCAGTACGCGGGAGGGCGAGGATAGCGGTTTCATCGAGGCCATCAAGCGTCACGCCGCGATGCCGGGCGCGCCCTTGTTCCTGTTGATTCCGCGTCATCCGCAGCGCTTTGATGAGGCTGCGCGTCTGTTGTCGGAGGCCGGGCTGCCGTATGTCCGGCGTTCCGAAGGCGTAGCGCCGGGGCCGGGTACGGCGGTGCTGCTGGGCGACACGCTGGGCGAGATGGCGTTCCACTATGCCGCTTCGGATGTGGCGATCGTGGCGGGCAGTTTTGCGCCGCTGGGCGGGCAGAATCTGATTGAGGCTTGTGCGGCGGGCGTACCGGTCATCGTCGGCCCGCACACCTTCAATTTCAAGCAGGCGGCGGAAGACGCCATCGCGGCGGGCGCGGTGCTGCGCGCGGCCGACGCCGGCCAGGCGGTGGAAGCGGCCATGGCATTGCTGACGGACGAACCGCGCCGCCAGCGCACGGCTGAGGCGGCGCTGGCATGGTTTCGCATGCATTCGGGAGCCACGGGGCGCACGCTGGACGCGCTGGCGCCTTGGTTGGAGGCAGGAAAGGGGGGCTAGCGCCCGGGTTCACCGGCGTATGCGCCGGACGGGGCTTCAGGGGGCGGCAGGCGGGATCTTGGGAACCAGGGTCACCGCGCCCGGATTGAGTTCCTGATTGAAGCGGCGCGGGTCGCGGCCTTCGTCCTCGGGACGCACGCCCAGCCAGCCCTGGCCCAGCGCATAAACCCCCAGATTCGCCAGCAGGATGAGGATGAAAAGCACGCGCATGGCCGGGGTCTCCCGTTCAGACTTGGTCGTCCAGGGTGGCGCGGGCGACCGCGGCCAGGCCGTCCAGGACGGGGTGATCCAGATAGATGGGCACGGGGGCCGCACCTTCGGTGCCGCCCGCGTCCGCCAGCAGGCGTTCGATTTCCTGATGCACTTCAGGCCAACCGCCGCCCGCCGCGTAGATCTGCGGCGTCTGGCCGTAGCGCTGGCGTCCCGCCAGCCATTGGCGCACGACGGCGCCGGCCTGCGCGGCGGCGATGCCGGAGGCGATGGCTTCGTGCGTGTCCGTGGGATAGGCCACGACCTGGCCGTTGGCGATGGGCAGGTTGGCGGTGCCGTGGGCCAGCGCGCTGCGCATCATGGCCGGGCCTGGCAGGATCAGGCCGCCGGCAAAGACGTTGTCGGGGCCGACGGTGTCGATGGTGGTGGCGGTGCCGAAGCTGGCCAGCACGAAGGGCGGGTGCGCGCCAGGCAGGCGCGACAGCACGCCCAGCAGTGAGGCCCAGCGGTCGGCGCCCAGCTGCGTGGGCGTCTTGTAGCTGTTGACCAACCCCAGCGTGGTTGCTTGCGACGGCGACCAGGTCACCGTGCAGCCATGTTTTTGCAGGATGGCGGCGATGGCCGCGCCGCGGGCCTCGCCGGCGACGTTCACGCCCAGCGCGCGCAAGGGGCGGCGCGGCAAGGCGGACAGCCAGCGGTCCAGGGCGTCCAGGTCCAGCCCGTCGAAGGCGACCGCCGCGGGTTCGCGCGGCGTGTCGGGGTTGCTGGCGTCCAGCCAACCCACCTTGAGACGGCTGTTGCCGGAGTCGATGAGAATAATCATGCTTGGCGTCGAATCGAGATTTCACCGACCAGGATCGGTTGGGTGCCCTCGGGGGTTTGCACCAGCAGGCGGCCTTGTTCGTCCACGCCGCAGGCGGTACCGCCTAGAAGAATAGCGCCCTTGTCCAGCACGTTGACCTTGCGGCCGGCCAAAGCGTCCACCTGGTCGAAACGCGGCCTGAAGGCGCCAAAGCCTTCGCGCTCCAGGGCCTGGACCGCTTCCAGCCAGGCCATGGCGCTGGCGCAGACCAGGTCGGCGGCGGAGGCCTGGCGGGCGGCTGCTGCCTGCACCTGGCTCCAGTCGGCGACTTCGCGTTCCAGCGCGAGCGACAGCCGGGCGGCGTCGGTCAGGTTCACGCCCATGCCGATGACGACCGTATGGCCGGCCTCGCTGCCGCCGGGGTTGCGGGCGGTCTCGACCAGTACGCCTGCCAGCTTGGCGTCGTGCCACTGCACGTCGTTGGGCCACTTCATGCACAGCCCGGTGGCTTGCGGGCCAGCGACGGTGCGCAGAGCCTCGCAGGCGGCGATGCCGGCCAGCGGTGACAGCGCGGGCAGTTGCGCGGGCGGAAGGTGCACGTCGAACGCACAGGAGAACATCAGCGTGGAGCCCGTGCGGTTCTGCCAGGGACGGCCGGCGCGGCCGCGGCCGGTTTCCTGCAGGTGCGTGCCCAGCAGCCAGGGCTTGCCGCCGCTGTCGGCGCGAGCGCGGGCCAGGAGATCGGCATTGGTCGATCCAGTGCTGCCGATCCAGGAGATGTCCTGGAAGGCGGGCAGGCGCGTGCTGAGCGTGCGGGCCAGGGTTTCCGGCGCGGGCAGGTCGATGGGGCTGGCTTGAGCGGACATGGCGGCGATTGTAGGGCACGCGGCCCGCGCTCGCGGTCTGCCGGCGCCAGCGTTTATGATTGGCGATACATTTTGCATCGGTATTCTGTCTTCATGCCGCATTCCGCCTCGTCCGCACCTGCCGCCGCCGCGCCCTTCCGTTTCGAAGGAGGCGTGTGCCATGTGGCCGGCGACTGGAGCGTGCTGGCGCTGGCCGAGCCTGGCGAGGTCCAGCGCCGCCGCGAGGCGCTGGCCTGCGCCACCGATGGCGGCGCGCGCTGGGACCTGCACGGCATCGGCCGGCTGGACACGATAGGCGCGCTGCTCATCTGGGAAGCCTGGGGCAATAAGCTGCCCGAGCGCGTGCGCTGGTCCGCCGGCCAGCAGGATGTCTTCAACGCGCTGGCCCTGAACAAGGGCGAGACCCCGGCCGCCGCGCCCAAGCGCGACCCATTGAGCTGGCTGCGTGCGATGGGCGAGGCGATCTTCCTGGCTATCGACAACGGCCGTGCCTTGCTCATCATGCTGGGGCAGCTGGTCCTGGACCTGGGCGGCATGCTGTTGCGCCCGCGGCTGGGGCCGTGGCGCGAGATTTCGGCGCAGGTGTACCGCACCGGCGCTCAGGCGCTGGGCATCACGGCGCTGGTCGGCTTCCTGATCGGCGTGGTGCTGTCCTACCTGTCGGCGCAGCAGTTGCAGATGTTCGGCGCCGACCGTTTCATCGTGCGCCTGCTGGGCGTATCCATCGTGCGCGAACTGGGGCCGGTACTGGCCGCCATCCTGGTGGCGGGCCGCTCGGGTTCCGCGATCACGGCGCAGATCGGCGTGATGCGGGTGACGCAGGAACTCGATGCGATGCTGGTCATGGGCATTTCGCATGGGCAACGCCTGATCCTGCCGCGAGTGGTGGCGCTGGCTGTGACCATGCCGTTATTGGTGCTGTGGACGGACGCCATGGCGCTGTTGGGCGGCATGCTCGCCGCGCAGATGCAGCTGGGCGTGTCGGCGCAATGGTTCCTGCAGTCGCTGCCGGACGCGATTTCGCTGACCAACTACTGGATCGGCATCCTCAAGGGCGTGACCTTCGGCATGCTGATCGCGCTGATCGCCTGCCATTTCGGGCTGCGCATCCAGCCCAACACGGAAAGCCTGGGTCGCGGCACCACCACATCGGTGGTCACCTCGATTACCGGCGTGATCCTGCTGGACGCGCTGTATGCCGTGATTTTCAGCTCGGTGGGCATCTGATGAACAGCGCCGCCCAGCACAAGCTTTTCACCGAGGATGGCGTTACGGTAGAACCCGTCATCACCGTGCGCGGGCTGCGCACGGCGTTTGGCGACCACGTGGTGCACGACAATCTGGACCTGACCGTCTTCCCCGGCGAGATCCTGGTGCTGGTGGGCGGCTCGGGCACGGGCAAGACGGTGCTGCTGCGGCAGATCATCGGGTTGGACCGGCCGGCCGCGGGCACGGTGCGGGTGCTTGGTCATTCGCTGTTCGAACTGACGGCGGCTGAACGCCGGCGGTTGTCCTATCGCTGGGGCATGCTGTTCCAGGCGGGGGCGTTGTTCTCCGCGCTGTCGGTGTTCGACAATGTGGCCTTGCCGCTGCGCGAACTGCGCACCGTGCCGGAAGACCTGGTGCGCGATGTCGTCATGTGCCGGCTGGCGATGGTGGGCCTGTCGGCGCGCGATGCCGACAAGCGGCCGTCGGACCTGTCTGGCGGCATGGTCAAGCGCGTGGCGCTGGCGCGTGCGCTGTCGCTGGATCCGGAGCTGCTGTTCCTGGACGAACCCACGGCTGGCCTGGACCCGCTGCGCTCCGACGAGTTCGTGGATCTGGTGCGCAGCCTGCACCGGCAATTGGGATTCACCGTCGTCATGGTGACGCACGACCTGGACACGCTGCTGGCGCTGGCCACGCGCGTCGCCGTGCTGGCGGACAAACGGGTGATCGTGTGCGACACGGTGCCGGAAGTATTGAAGGTCGATCACCCGTTCATTCACACGTTCTTCCTGGGCGAGCGCGGTCTGCGCGCGCTGGGGGATCTGGCGCCGAAGGGATTGCATCATGGAAAACCGTAGTCATGCGCTCATGGCCGGCATCTTCACGCTGGCCTTGCTGGCCGCAGCCGCCTTGGTGGCCATCTGGATCGGACGCGACCGGACTCAGCTGCAGCCATACGAAATCATCTCCGCGACCGCCGTCAGCGGCCTGAACCCGCAGTCCACGGTGCGCTATCAGGGCGTGCCAGTGGGCAAGGTGCAGTCCCTGGCCCTGAACCCGGACAAGCCCGGGCAGGTGCGCATCCGCATCGGCGTGGCGCCCAACACGCCGATCACCGAGTCCACCTGGGCCGAACTGGGCGTGCAGGGCGTGACCGGCATTTCCAACGTGGAGCTGCGCGATGACGGCACCTCGATGAAGCGGCTGGCGTCGTCGGCCGCGCATCCGGCAGCCATTCCGCTGCGCCCCGGTTTTCTCGACCGCATCGAGCAGCGCGGCGGCAAGCTGATCTCCAACGTCGAGGAGGTCACCGAGCAGCTGCGGCGCGTGCTCAGCGAGCAGAACGTGCAGGCGCTCACCGCCAGCCTGCAGAACGCCAACGACATCACCCAGTCGCTCAGGGGGGCCAGCCAGGATCTGGCGCCTACGCTGGCCAAGCTCGGTCCCCTGATCGATTCGCTGGACAAGACCTCGCGCCAGGCCGACCGCGCCGCGCGGGAAGTCGGCGACCTGGCGGCGCAGGCCCGCCAGTCGCTGGCCCGCCTGAACGCGCCAGATGGTCCCCTGTCCGCCGCCACCAGCAGCCTCAACGACATCGCCCTGGCCGCCGCGCGGCTGGATGGCGAGACCCTGCCCGCCATCACCAGCATGGCCACCAACGTCAGCGCGGCCGCGCGCGGCGCCACCGTTACTCTGCGCCGTGTGGACAACACGCCGCAATCGTTCCTGTTCGGCCCGGCGCCCCGCGAGCCCGGGCCCGGCGAGGCCGGTTTTGCAGGCTTCGGGAGATCGCCCAAATGATGAAGATGCGTAGCGCCGTTCTAATCCTGACGCTGGCCCTGGCCGGTTGCGGCATCGGCCGCGTGGCAGCCCCGCCTTCGGTATTCGACCTGGGCCTGGACTCCCGGCCCACGCCGGCCTTGCCCGCGCGCGCGCCGCTTGCGCTGGTCTTCCAGGCCGTGCCCAGCCTGTCCGACACGGGGGTGATCTGGCGCGTGGGAGACAGCGCCGCGCCCAAGGCCTATGCCAGTTACCGCTGGGCCTCGCCGCCGGCGGACCTGGTGCGTCAGCGTCTCACGGAGCGCCTGTCGCGCCAGGGGCCGGTGCTGGACGAGCGCGTCACCCTGCAGACGCCGCAATTGCAGGTGTCGTTGTCCCAGTTCGAACAGGTATTCGCGGCCGACGGCCAGTCCAGCGAAGGCCGCGTGCTGCTGCAGGCGGTCTTGCTCAGCGGCCGCAGCGTGGTGGGCCAGACGCGCATCGAGGCCCGCGCGCCCGCGCCCACGCAGGACGCGCAGGGCGGAGTCGCGGCATTGCGTCAAGCGACGGACGATGCCGCGGACCAATTGGCGCAGTGGCTTGCCACGACGCCCAAGCCCGCCGCCAGGCCGGGCGGTTAAGATCGCTGTTTTTCCCGCATCCTGAGTCACGCCATGTCCGCACGCACTGAAACCCACGCCTTCAACGGAGCCGCCGGCCGCATCGATTGCGCCGTGGACTGGCCCGCGGGTACGCCGCGAGGCTGGGCGCTGGTTCTGCATCCGCACCCGCTGCAGGGCGGCGCGCGCGAGAACAAGGTGGTCACGACCCTGTCGCGCGCCTGCGTGCAGCATGGCCTGGTGGCGGTGCGGCCCAATTTCCGCGGCGTCGGGCAGTCCGAGGGCGTCTTCGACAAATCCGTGGGCGAAACCCAGGACATGCTGGCGGTCGTGGCGCAGATGCGCGAGCTGCACCCGGAACTGGCCCAGGCGCCGTGGGTGCTGGCCGGCTTTTCGTTTGGCACTGCCGTCGCCGCGCAGACCTATGCCGCCCTCGCCGAGCAGGGCGACACGGTACTGCCCTCCGCCCTGATGCTGATGGGCCCCGCCGTGAACCGCTTCCAGTCGCACGAAGTGCAGGTGCCGGACGATACGCTGATGGTGCACGGCGAGGAAGACGAAGTCGTGCCGCTGTCCGAAGCCATGGACTGGGCGCGCCCGCGTTCCATCCCCGTGGTGGTGGTGCCGGGCGCATCGCACTTCTTCCACGGCAAGCTCCTGGTGCTGCGCCAGTTGGTGCAGGCGCGGCTGAAGGTTGCGCTGGACTAAAACCGGGGGCGCCGCTTGCGCGGCGCAGCAGGTTCAGCCCGGCCAGCGCGAGCCGCGGATCACGCTGCAAAAATTGCCGGGCCTGAAGGCCGGTTCCTTGTCGGCGATGACATCGGCCTTGACGTTGCCGAAGGTGGTCTGCGGCTTGTGTTTGATGCCGTCGTAGAACGCCTGGATGATTTCTTCCTTGAAGCCTGGCCCGCGTGGATGCGCAGCGACCACGGCTTCGCGCTGGGTGTCGCTGTAGTCGCCGTAGGTCAGGCCCAGCACGTCCATTTCCACGCCCGCCGTCACCAGCGCGACCACCGGATGCATGAATTCGGGAATGCCGGGCGTCGTGTGCAGCGCAATGGCGGTCCACACCAGATCGATGTCTTGTTGGGCGATGCCGCGGCTGCCAAGGAAATCGCGCGCCGCGTTGGCGCCGTCTACTTCGAAGCGGCAGCAGTCGCTGCTGTGCTGATGCGTCAGGCCCATGTCGTGGAACATGCAGCCGCAATAGAGCAATTCCGGGTCGAACTTCAGTCCGCGCCGCTTGCCGGCAAGCGCGCCGAAGTAGTAGACCCGGCTGGAGTGGTGGAACAGCAGCGGCGTGGCGGTGTCGCGCACCAATTCCGTGATTTCGCGGGCGAGCTTGCTGTCGGGAATCTGAATGCCGTCGATGACAGGGTTCATGGCGGGAGTCCTTGCGTGGGGTGGGGGTTCGATAAATTCTCCCGCCGTACTAGAATGGCTTCAATTGTCGTAATACGCCAGATTCCGCCAAAACATGCGATTTCCCGACGCCTGCCGTCCAGGCGCGATGCCATGACCAAGACCATAGCCATTCTTGCGCTGCCCGGCGTCCAGATGCTGGATGTCTCCGGCCCCCTGGACGTATTCGCCCAGGCCAATGCCGAACTTGGACGCGAGCTATATGCGCTGCGCGTGGTGGGCTATGAGGCCGGGCCCATCCGCTGTTCGTCGGGCGCGCGCCTGCTGCCCGACCTGGCGGTGGGCGATCCGATCGCGCGTCTCGATACCCTGTTGGTCGCCGGCACGCCGCAGGCCGCCAGCGCAATGCTCAGCAGTTCCGCCTTGCGCTGGCTGCGCGTGACGGCCCGGGGCGCCCGGCGCTATGGCTCCGTCTGCACTGGCGCGTTCATGCTGGCCGCAGCCGGCCTGCTGGATGGCCGGCGCGTGACGACCCATTGGAATGCGGCTGCGCAATTGCGCCTGGCCTATCCCAAGGTGACCGTCGAGGAAGACGCCCTGCATGTGCGCGACGGCAAGGTGCGCACCTCCGCTGGCGTCACGGCCGGACTGGATCTGGCGCTGTCGCTGGTGGAGGAGGATCTGGGCCGGGAGGTGGCCGCCAACGTGGCTGCCCAGCTGGTGATGTTCTTCAAGCGGCCCGGCGGCCAACTGCAGTTCAGCCGCAGGGGGCAGGCCGGTCCGGTCGGGCGCTCGGCCCTGCAAGAAGTCCAGCGCTGGGTCGCCGGCAATCCCGGGCTGCCGTTGTCGGTGGACGCGCTGGCCGAGCACGCCGGCCTGAGTCCCCGGCATTTTGCGCGGCTGTTCCATGCCGAGGTCGGCGTCACGCCGGCCGCGTGGGTGGAGATGACGCGCATCGCTGCGGCCCGCGCGCTGCTGGAGGCGGGCGCCGCCACGCCCAAGCAGGCGGCCGCGCAATGCGGCTTTGCCAACGTCGACACCTTGCGTCGCGCCTTCGTCAAGCACGTGGGGGTTTCTCCGGCCGTGTACCGCCGGCATCACGGTGGCGGTACGGATTGATCCGTTGCCACATCCCGAGGCCGGCAGGTTGCATCAAGTTGCATGTTTTAAATGCGCGGGAACCCCGAGCGGGCCGGACGGGTCTGATCGACTGCCTATAATTGTCAGCCACTTGCCCCGCGCCGGCGGGCGTCATTACTGGACCCACGTTGCCGATGAAGAATTTGCCTTACTCCGCTCACTCCCCCGTTGTCTTTACCCGCCGCCTGCTGTCAGGCGCGGTGCTGTCAGCCATGCTGGCGGCTTCGATGCCGGTCTGGGCGCAGCAGGCTCCCGCCGCGGCGCCCGCCGCAGCCGCCGGCGCCGCGGCCCCGGCGCCGAATGCTTCGGCGGTGGTGCCCGTGGGCGACGTCTCGGCCGTGCCGGCCCCCACGATCGCGGCCAAGGCCTGGATCGTGATGGACGTGAACAGCGGCCAGACCCTGGCCGCTTCCAACCCGGACATGAAGGTGGAACCGGCATCGCTCACCAAGATCATGACGGCCTATGTCGTGTTCAACGCGCTGGACGAAAAGCGCCTGACGCTGGAGCAGACCGTGCCGGTGTCCGAGCGCGCCTGGCGCACGGGCGGTTCGCGCATGTTCATCGAACCGCGCAAGCCGGTCACGGTCGACGAACTCAACCAGGGCATGATCGTGCAGTCCGGCAACGACGCCTCCGTGGCCCTGGCCGAGGCCGTGGGCGGCAGCGAGGCTTCTTTCGCTTCGCTGATGAACCAGGAAGCCGAACGCCTGGGCATGCGCAACACGCACTTCATGAACGCCACGGGTCTGCCCGATCCGCAGCACATGACGTCCACGCGCGATCTGGCGATCCTGTCGTCGCACCTGATCACCGATCATCCGGACCACTTCCACTACTACAAGCAGAAGAGCTACACCTACAACAAGATCACCCAGCCCAACCGCAACCGCCTGCTGTGGGCCGACCCGTCGGTGGACGGCATGAAGACCGGCCACACCGATTCGGCCGGCTATTGCCTGGTGTCGACCGCGGTGCGCGGCGACCGCCGCATCCTGGTGGTCGTGGTGGGCACGGACAGCGAAGCCACGCGCGCCGAGGAAAGCCTGAAGCTTCTGAACTGGAGCTTCCAGAACTTCGATACCGTGAAGCTGTTCGACAAGAGCCAGCCCGGCATCGATGCGCGCGTCTGGGAAGGCACGGTTGAAAACGTCAAGCTGGGCCCGCCCAACCCCGTGTCGATCGCGGTGCCGCGCGGCAAGGCCGGCGACCTGAAGCCGGTGGCGCAGCGCACGGATCCGCTGATCGCCCCGCTGGCCAAGGGCCAGCAGGTCGGCACCCTGCAGTTCACGCTGGACGGCAAGGTGCTGCGCACCGAACCGCTGGTGGTGCAGGACGCGGTCGAACGCGCCGGCTTCTTCGGCCGCATGGTCGATACCGTCAAGCGCTGGTTCGAGTAATTCCGCCGCGCCGCGGGCGCTATCGCGGGTGTAAGCTAGCAACGGGCGTTTCGCATGAAACGCCCGTGCTCTATTCACGGGACGGACCGGACGGTTCGTCCCTCTCCATTTCATATTCAGGAGTGCCTCATGATTCCGGGCGTGCCGGGCGAAAGCCAGGTGTATCTCAACGGTGAGTTTCTGCGCGTGGACGAGGCCAAGGTCTCCGTCCTGGACCGCGGCTTCATTTTCGGCGATGGCATCTACGAAGTCGTCCCCGTGTACCAAGGCAATGCGTTCCGCATGGCCGAACACCTCAACCGCCTGGACCGCAGCCTGGCTGCCTTGCGGATCGCGCAGCCCTTCGACCGCGCGGGCTGGATCGACCTGATCCAGCAATTGCTGGCGCGCACCAACCTTGAAACCTGCATCGTCTACCTGCAGGTGACGCGCGGCGTGGCCAAGCGCGACCACCAGTTCCCCTCGACGCCCGTGGCTCCGACGGTTTTCGGCATGATCTCGGCGTGGGCGCCGCCGCCTGCCGCGCAGCGCGAACGCGGCTTGAGCGCCATCAGCATCCCGGACGAGCGCTGGCTGCATTGCGAGATCAAATCGGTGTCGTTGCTGGGCAACGTGCTGGCCAAGCAGCAGGCCGTCGATGCGCAGGTCGACGAAGTGGTGCAGTTCCGCGACGGCTATCTGACCGAAGGCTCATCGACCAATATCTGGGTCGTGTCCGGCGGCAAGCTGCTGGCGCCGCCCAAGAACAACCTCATCCTGGAAGGCATCCGCTATGGCCTGATGGGCGAGCTGGCCGCCGAGGCCGGCATCCCGTTCGAGTCGCGCCCGATCTCGCGGCAAGAGGTGGAAGAGGCCGACGAGCTGATGCTGTCCTCGGCCACCAAGGAAGTGCTGGCCATCGTCTCGCTGGACGGCAAGCCGGTGGGCTCGGGCAAGCCCGGCCCTGTTTTTGCGCAATTGCGGGCGGGTTATGATGCCCGCATCGCCGCGCTCTGAGTCCGGCGATACCGGGCGGCTCCCGCGGGGCCGCCCCGGCGGCCTTGCCGGCTGGCGGTTTGCCCCCATATAGACAGGATCTGGCCGCCCCGTGGCAGGCATCCCCGGGTGCAGTATCGAGCCGTGGCCGCGCCCTGGGGGGCAACACCTTATAGGCACATCATGCAACATATCCCGCCCGAAGACTCCCTCATCGAATATCCCAGCGACTTTCCCATCAAGGTCATGGGCAAGCAGCATCCCGAATTCGCGCAGACGCTGACCGAAGTCGTGCTGCAGTTCGATCCCGAGTTCGACGCCGCCACGGTGGAAATGCGGCCCAGCAAGGGCGGCAACTACATGGGCCTGACCTTCACGGTGCGCGCGACCTCGCGCGAGCAGCTGGACGCGCTCTACCGCGCCCTGCACGGTCATCCGATGGTGTCCATCGTCCTCTAGCGCAAGAGCAGGACAGCTGTGATCAAGTGGCTCGCGCGGCCGGCCGACTACCTGTCGGTCTGGCACGACATGCAGGCGTACACCAATCTGCGCGGCGCCGATACGCCTGACGAGATCTGGCTCTGCGAACACGCGCCGGTCTACACCCTGGGGCAGGCAGGCCTGCCCCAGCACGTGCTCAACCCCGGCAACATTCCCATCGTCCATTGCGACCGCGGCGGGCAGGTGACCTACCACGGTCCTGGCCAGGTCATGGCCTATGCGCTGTTCGACCTGCGCCGCGCCGACATCTACGTCAAGGAATACGTCAATCTGCTGGAAGGCGCGGTCATCGACACGCTGGCCCAGATGGGCGTGGCCGACGCCTGCCGCAAGCCCGGCGCGCCGGGCGTCTACGTCCCCGATCCGGACGGGGGCGAGCTGGCCAAGATCGCGGCGCTGGGCATCAAGATCCGCAACGGCCGTGCCTACCATGGCGTGTCGTTGAACGTGCAGATGGACCTGACGCCGTTCCTGGGCATCAATCCCTGCGGCTATGCGGGCCTGCGCACCGTGGACATGGCGGCCTGTGGCGCGCGCCGCGAGCCCACCGAGACGGGCGAGGCGCTGGCGCGCAATCTGGCGCAGGCCTGGGACCGCGCAAGGAACAAGACATGAAGACCTTTAGCGCGGCCGACGTGGCCGCAACCACGCCAGAAGAACTGGCCCGCCTGCGCGAACAAGGGCCGGCCGAGGACTATGCGGCCTGGATCCGCGCGGCGGCCGAACTGGGGCTGATCGAAGCCCAGACCATCTACGGCCAGATGCTGCTGGACGGCGCGGGCGTGGAGCGCGATCCGGAACAGGGGCTGACGTGGTTCAAGCGCGCCGCCCATGCCGATCACCCCATGGCCATCAACATGGTGGGCCGCTGCTACGAGAACGGCTGGGGCGTGCCGCGTGACGACACGGTCGCGGCCTACTGGTTCCGCCTGGCCGCGGACAAGGGTCTGGACTGGGGCATGTACAACTATGCTCACATGCTGCGCAGCGGCCGCGGCAGCGTGGCGCAGGATCCCGCGGCGGCGCTGGCCCTTTACCAAAAGGCGGCAGACGCCGGCCACGTGAAGTCCATCGGCGTCGTCGGCCGCTTTTACGAGGCTGGCGAGGTGGTCGAGCAGGACATGGAACGCGCCTTCGACTGTTATCAACGCTGCGCCGAAGGCGGCGATTTCCGCGGCATGTTCCACCTGGGCCGGCTGCTGTTGCTGCGCGGACGGAAGCAGGACGCCGTGCAATGGCTGGTGCGCGTGCCTGAAACCGCCACGCCTGCGTTTCTGCAGGAAGCCAACACCATGCTGCAGGACAGCGGTTTTCCCGCACTATATGAGTAGCTGGGTGTAGCGCGGCAGAGCAGGCAAGAGCCCGGCGTCCGTCGCGCAATCCGTCCTACGTACTCAATCTTTCCTCAAAAACCACTTCCACCGTAATCCGCTCGCCCGTGCCGCATTCGCCATCCAGGCGGTCCAGCAGCAACTGGCCGGCGCGCCGACCCAGGAGGGCGGCGTCGGCGCCCAGGGTGGTCAAGCCCTGCGCCCACTGCGCGGCGCTGCCGTCGTCCGAGTAGCCCAGCACCGCCAGGTCCTGCGGCACGTGCAGGTCGCGGTTGTGGGCTTCCGAGACCGAGGCAGCGGCCAGCAGATCGCTCGTGCAGAACACCGCATCGAAGATCGTGTTGGTGGTCAGCAAGCGCAGGAAGGCCATGCGGCCGTCATTCATGTGCTGCACTTCAGGCTGCACGATATCCGCTGCCAGTTCCAATCCGAGTGCGGCTGCGCTGCTGATGAAGCCTTCGCGCCGGGCGCGTTCCCACGGGTTGTCGGCGCTGACGCAGGCGACGCGCGCATGGCGCTTGGCGGCCAGGTGCCGCGCCGCCATGCGGCCGGCTTCCGCGTTGTCGACCACCACGGCGCCGTCCAGCGGCTGTGCGGACAGGCTCCAGGTCTCCACGACGGGGAGCTCCAGCGCCGCCAGGGCAGCGCGCAGGGTGGGATCGTCCAGCGGGCCGATGGCCAGGACGGCGGCGGGGCGAAGCTCACCCAGCAGGGGCTGTGACTGGGCCTCATGCCAGGGGCCGGCGGCCAGATAGTAGCCCGCAGGCAGCAGCAATCCGGCGCAGGCCTGGATGGCGCGGGCCGCGGGCGCCCAGTCCAGTCGGGGTGCGATCAGGGCGATGGGGTGGGGCGGGGGCAGGGAAGACATGGGCAAAACCGGCGGATTCGTCAGGCGTGACGATAACCCAGCCCGGCTGCGGCCAAGGAGGTTTGCCGCCCGGGGGACGGGACCCCGCGCGGCGGATCCGGGCGGCGGAGGGTAAAATGCCGTTTTTGTCTCAGACCCGGCGCGCGCTCGCGCCGGTCATGAAGGTGCTCCATGTCTACGCTCGCCGAGTCTCCTGTTCCCTCGAACGAATCCGCCGCTGCGCCCGCGGAAGCGGTCTACGATCCGACGCAAAAGCAGAAATCGCAGGCCAAGACCGCGCGCATCCCGATCAAGATCGTTCCGGCCGAGCGCCTGAAGAAGCCTGAATGGATCCGCGTGAAGGCCGCCGCGCCCGGCTCGCGCTTCTACGACATCAAGCGCATCCTGCGCGAGCACAACCTGCACACGGTGTGCGAGGAAGCGTCCTGCCCGAACATCGGTGAATGCTTCGGCAAGGGCACGGCCACGTTCATGATCATGGGCGACAAGTGCACCCGCCGCTGCCCCTTCTGTGATGTGGGCCACGGCCGCCCGGATCCACTGGACACCAACGAACCCCTGAACCTGGCGCGCACCATCGCCGCGATGAAGCTGTCCTATGTCGTGATCACCTCGGTGGACCGCGACGACCTGCGCGACGGCGGCGCCGGCCACTTCGTGGATTGCATCACGCACATCCGCGAACTGTCGCCCAGCACCCGCATCGAGGTGCTGGTGCCCGATTTCCGCGGCCGCCTGGACCGCGCGCTGACCATCCTCAACGCCGGTCCCCCGGACGTCATGAACCACAACCTGGAAACCGTGCCGCGCCTGTACAAGCAGGCGCGCCCGGGCTCGGACTACATGCACTCGCTGAAACTGCTGGCCGAGTTCAAGAAGCTGCACCCCGAAGTCCCCACCAAGTCCGGCCTGATGCTGGGCCTGGGCGAAACCGACGAGGAAATCCTGCAGGTGATGCGGGATATGCGCGAGCACAACGTGGACATGCTGACGATCGGGCAGTATCTGCAGCCGTCGGAACACCATCTGCCGGTGCTGCGGTACGTGCATCCGGATACTTTCGCCATGTTCGAGCGCGAAGCTTATGCGATGGGGTTCTCGCATGCGGCGGTGGGCGCGATGGTGCGGTCTTCGTACCACGCCGACGAACAGGCGCACGCCGCCGGCGTGAACTGATTCAGCAGGCCGGCGCGTCGGCGAACGGCGCGCCGTTGCGGTCCTTCTCGGACAGCAGGGGCGGTTGCACGCAGGGCCAGGCAATTGCCAGCTGCGGATCGTTCCAACGTATGCAGCGTTCGTGCTGCGGGGCGTAATAGTCCGTGGTCTTGTACAGCACCTCGGCAAACTCGGACAGCGTCAGGAAGCCGTGGGCGAAGCCTTCCGGTATCCACACCTGGCGCCTGTTCTCCGCGCTCAGTAGCGTGCCCACCCATTTCCCGTATGTCGGCGAGCCGCGCCGCAGATCCACCGCTACGTCGAAGATCTCGCCCGCGCACACGCGCATGAGCTTGCCTTGGGGTTGTTCGATCTGATAATGCAGCCCGCGCAAGACGCCCCGCGCTGAGCGTGAATGATTGTCCTGCACGAAATTGCGCCGCAACCCCGTTGCCGCCTCGAACACTGCCTGGTTGAAGCTTTCGAAGAAAAAGCCACGTTCGTCGCCCAGTACTCTCGGTTCCAGGAGCAAGACGTCGGGAATGGCGAGCGGGGTGGCTTTCATCGGAATGCGGGGTTGCCGGATTGGCTGAGTTGGTCCAGGGTGCGATCTACCTGTTCGGTCCATGATGGCATAGGCAATTGCAGCGCGCGTGACAGTTTGGCGGTATCCAGCGTGGAGTTGCTCGGCCGCCGCGCGGCTGCGGGATAGTCCCGCGCCGCGATCGCATGGATCTGGTCCGGGACCAGCATCAGGCTGGCGCCGCGTGCGGCTGCTCCGGCAACGATGTATCTTGCATAGGCATGCCAGTCGGTCGAACCAGCGGCGGCCAGATGATAGGTCCCGGCGGGCAACTGCCCCGCGCAATGTTGCCGAATCGCCTGGGCGGTAATGTCGGCGACGAATTCGGCCGATGTGGGCGTGCCATGCTGGTCGGACACCACGTTCAGGCTTTGGCGTTCCAGCGCCAGGCGCAGCATGGAGTTCAGGAAATTCTTGCCATGCCACGAATGGACCCAGCCGATCCTGAATACCAGCGCATCGCAACCCGTGGCCTGGATGGCCTGCTCGCCCGCAAGTTTGGTGCTGCCGTATACGTTCAGCGGATTGGGCCTATCGGTTTCCGAGTAGGCCCGCTGTTGGGCGCCGTCGAACACATAGTCGGTCGAAAAATGGACCAGCAGGGCGCGGGCCGCCTGGGCGTGGCGGGCCAGCGTGGCAACTGCCAGCGCATTGACCTGTGCGGCGGTTTCCCGGTCGCTTTCGGCTGCATCCACTGCCGTGTAGGCGGCTGCATTGATGATCACATCGGGCCGGCAGAACGACAAGACCGCTAGCAGCGCATCCGGGTCGCGTAGATCCGCGCCGTCGCGGCCCAGCGCCACGACCTCTCCGAGAGGGAGCAGGGCGTGGTTCAGTTCCCGGCCGACCTGGCCGTCCTTGCCCAGCAATAAGATCTTCACGCGGCCTCTGCCAAGTTCCGTACCGTTCTCTAGCCCGGCCGCGCAGCGCGCGTCCCGGCCGCGAGACTACTTGCGCGCCTGGGCGCCCGCCCAGAACGTGTCTTTCTGTCCCGCATGCTGGTTTATACAACGCGCCAGCACGAACATCAGATCCGACAGCCGGTTCAGATATTGCCGCACGGGCGGGTTCACCGGTTCGACCCGGGCCAGCGCCACCACGGCCCGCTCGGCCCGGCGGCAGACCGTGCGCGCCACGTGCGCCTGCGCCGAACCGCGCGAACCGCCGGGCAGGATGAATTCGCGCAGAGGCGGCAGCGCCGCGTTGTAGTGGGCCAGGCGCGCGTCCAGGCGGGCGATGTGGTCGTCCGTGAGCGCGGTATGGCCAGGGATGCAGAGTTCCGCGCCCATGTCGAACAGGTCGTGCTGGATGGCCAGCAGATCCGCGGATATCTCGGCGGGCAGGTCTTCGGTCAGCAGTACGCCGATCACGCTGTTCAGTTCGTCGACGTCGCCGATGGCCGCGATGCGCGGGGCGTCTTTGGGCGTGCGTGATCCGTCCCCCAGGCCCGTGGTGCCGTCGTCTCCCGTGCGGGTGGCGATGACGGATAAGCGATTGGCCATGGGAGCTCCTGAAATGAGTGACGAAAGGTATGGGTTTTGCGTCCAGCCATGAAACATGGGGGGGCGCGTCGCGGGTTCCGCAATCAACTGTCAGAATTGTTGCGTCCGGGCGAGGGAACTGTTGCACAAGGGCGGTATCCTAGCACTGTGGAAAGCGGGGACGCCGGTTCCGTGCTTTCCCTGCAATCGGAGGATATCTGCATGATTTTTGACCGCAAGTATGCAATACCCATGGCCGCCGCGGCAGCCGTGGCCGTCGTCACGCTGGCCGCGCCGCTGGCGTTCGCGCAGCAGGCCGATGCCAGCGGGGAAGTGCGGCGGGTGGACCCGGCGGGCGGCAAGGTCACGATCAAGCATGACGCCATCAAGGCGCTGGACCTGCCCGCGATGACGCTGGTCTATGAAGCGGATCCGGCGCTGCTGGCCAAGATCAAGGCGGGCGACAAGGTGCGCTTCACGGCGGTCCGCAAGGACGGCAAGTACATCGTGACGGCGATCAGCAACTAGCGTCGCCGGGATGGCGCCGCGCGCACGCCGGGCGGCGCAGCGGGCCTGCTGGTCAAAAGAAAACGCCGTGCGCAGCGCCAGGCTGCGGACGGCGTTTTGCTGGCGGCGCGCAAGGCGCGCCCGCGGTTTACAGCACGTAGCGCGCCAGATCCTGGCTGCTGGCGGCTTCGGCCAACTGCGCGTTGACGTAGGCGGCGTCGATCTTCACATGCTTGTCGCTGCTGGAGGTCGCGTCGAAGGACAGTTCGTCCAGCAGCTTCTCCATTACCGTATACAGGCGGCGGGCGCCGATGTTCTCGGTGGTTTCGTTGACCTCGTAGGCGAGCTCCGCCAGGCGGCGCACGCCTTCTTCCGTGAACTCCAGCTGCAGGTCCTCGGTGGCCATCAGCGCCGTGTACTGCTTGGTCAGCGACGCGTCCGTGTCGGACAAGATGCGCACGAAGTCCTCGGCGGTCAGCGATTCCAGTTCGACGCGGATCGGGAAACGGCCCTGCAGTTCAGGGATCAGGTCCGAGGGGCGCGACAGGTGGAAGGCGCCAGACGCGATGAACAGGATGTGGTCGGTGCGGACCATGCCGTAGCGCGTGTTGACGGTGGTGCCTTCGACCAGCGGCAGCAGGTCGCGCTGCACGCCTTGGCGCGAGACGTCCGCGCCACCGGATTCCTGGCGGGCCGCGATCTTGTCGATTTCGTCCAGGAAGACGATGCCGTTCTGCTCGACGTTGTTGATCGCCACGGTGCGCAGGTCTTCTTCGTTGACGCGCTTGGCGGCTTCTTCGTCGACGATCAGCTTGAAGGCTTCGCGCACCTTCATCTTCTTGGGCTTCTTCTTGTCGCGGGCCATGCCGGCGAACATGCCGCGCAGCTGCTCGGCCATTTCTTCCATGCCGGGGGGCGTCATGACGTCCATTTGCGGCACGGCCTGGGCGACTTCGATTTCGATTTCCAGGTCATCGATCTTGCCTTCGCGCAGGCGCTTGCGGAAGGTCTGGCGGGCGCTGTTGTCTTCGCCGCGTTCCGGCTCGCCGGAGGCGCCGCGCGGGGGCGGCACCAGGGCGTCCAGGATGCGGTCTTCGGCGGCGTCTTCTGCCTGGGTGCGCACGCGGCGCATTTCCAGTTCGCGGGTCTGCTTGATCGAGTATTCGGTCAGGTCGCGGATGATGGTGTCGACGTCGCGGCCCACATAGCCCACTTCGGTGAACTTGGTGGCTTCGATCTTGATGAAGGGCGCGTTGGCCAGCTTGGCCAGGCGGCGCGCGATTTCGGTCTTGCCCACGCCGGTGGGGCCGATCATGAGGATGTTCTTGGGGTGGATCTCGTGGCGCAGGGGTTCGGCGACCTGCTGGCGGCGCCAGCGGTTGCGCAGCGCCACGGCCACGGCGCGCTTGGCGCGGTTCTGGCCGACGATGTACTTGTCGAGTTCGGAGACGATCTCTCCGGGCGTCATGTTGGATGCGGACATGAGGGCGGATCCTTGAAGCTAGGGCGGGCTGGGGTGGCGGCCGCGGCGCGACTGGCGCGCCGCGTGGCGGGCGTCAGTCGCCCAGCGTTTCGATGACGTGGTTCTGGTTGGTGTAGATGCAGAGGTCGCCGGCGATTTCCAGCGATTGCTTGACGACGGCTTCCGGGGAAAGCTCGGTGTTGCGCAGCAGCGCCAGCGCGGCCGATTGCGCATAGGCGCCGCCAGAGCCGATGGCCGCCAGGCCGTGTTCCGGCTCGAGCACGTCGCCGTTGCCGGTCAACACCAGCGTGTGCTCGGCGTCGGCCACGATCAGCATGGCTTCCAGGCGGCGCAGGACGCGGTCGGTGCGCCAGTCGCGGGTCAGTTCGACCGCGGCGCGCATCAGGTTGCCCTGGTGTTTTTCCAGCTTGGCCTCGAAGCGTTCCTGCAGGGTGAACGCGTCGGCGGTGGCGCCGGCAAAGCCGGCCAGAATCTTGTCGTGGTACAGGCGGCGGATCTTGCGGGCGGTGCCCTTGATGACGATGTTGCCCAGGGTGACCTGGCCATCGCCGCCCAGTGCGACGCGGTTGCCGCGGCGCACGCACACGATGGTGGTGGCGTGAAATTGTTCCATGCGTTCCTTCCTATGAAGGGATTAGCTGGGGGCGGTTCTGGGGAAATCAAGGCGGGACGGTTGCGTCCCCTTTGCGTGCCGGCCCAAGAAAAAAGGCCATGCTGGAAACCAGCATAGCCTTTCAGCGTAGGGCTTGAATACGGGACGGATCAGTCGCCGTAGAGCTTCTGGCGCATCTCGCGGCGTTCCTGCGCTTCGAGCGACAGGGTGGCCGTGGGGCGGGCCAAGAGGCGCGGGATGCCGATGGGTTCGCCGGTTTCCTCACACCAGCCGTATTCGCCGCTGTCGATGCGGGCGATGGACTGTTGCACCTTCTTCAGCAGCTTGCGCTCGCGGTCGCGGGTGCGCAGCTCCAGGGCGTGTTCTTCCTCGATCGTGGCGCGGTCGGCGGGATCGGGCACGAACTGCGTTTCGCGCAGGTGCTCGGTGGTTTCGCCGGCGTTGGCCAGGATGTCCTGCTCGAGTTGTTTGAGCCGTTCCTTGAAGAAAGCCAGCTGGCGTTCGTTCATATAGTCGGACTCGGGCATGGCCAGCAATTCCTTCTCGCTGGGCAGATCAATCGCCGTATCGCTCGTCGACTTGCTTGATTTCTTGGTTGCTGCCTTGGTAGCCATGAAAACACTCCACTATGAATCGATCCTGGCGCGGGCGTTCATTCCCGGTCCGTATTACTTGTTGCCTACGCTATTCGTACCTCACAGTACTGCCTTCGTCGCATCACGTCACGTCAGGAAGGGGGATTACCCCGCCAGGCACTGCTCCAAGCCCCGGGTGAAAATCTCCTGGGGCAGCTTACGACCGATGAAAACCATCTTGGTGGACGGTTTTTCGGCTGCGGTCCACGGCTTGCCGGGTTCGGCGCCCATCATCATGTGCACACCCTGGAACAACATGCGGCGGTTGATGCCCTTCATGTACAGGATGCCCTTGTAGCGCATCAGGTCGGGACCATAGACCTGCACCACGCCGCCCAGGAATTCCTCAAGGCGCGCGGGATCGAACGGCTTGTTGGAACGGAACACGAACGCGCCGATTTCGTCGTCGTGCTGGTGGTGGTGATGATGGTGGGCATGATTGCAATGCGCCCCGCAGTCGCCTTCGTGATCATGGTCATGATCGTGGCCATGGTCATGCCCATGGTCGTGATCGTGGCCGTGGTCATGGGCGGCGTCGGGGTGCTCATCGGCCAGGAAATCCGGGTCGATGTCCAGAATGGAATTCAGGTTGAAGCCGCTGATGTCGATGATGGACTTCAGGTCGACTTCGCCGAAGTTGACCGGCGTGATCGGCGCGCGCGGGTTCATGTGAACCAGGCGGTGGCGCAGCGCTTCGTAGTCGACTTCGTTGACCAGGTCGCGCTTGGAGATCAGGATGCGGTCGGCGAAACCGACTTGCTTCTGGGCTTCGGGCTGGGCGTCGAGGGTGGCCATGCCGTGCTTGGCGTCGACCACCGTGACCACCGCGTCCAGGCGGTAGTACTCGGCAATGTCGTCATCCATGAAGAACGTCTGGCAGACGGGGCCGGGGTTGGCCATGCCGGTCGTTTCGATGATGACGCGTTCGAAAGACAGTTCGCCGGCTTCGCGCTTGGCGCGCAGTTCGCCCAGCGTGCGCATCAGGTCGCCGCGCACCGTGCAGCAGACGCAACCGTTGGACAGCTCGATGATTTCTTCGTCGCGGTCCTGCACCAGCAGGTCGTTGTCGATGCTTTCCGGCCCGAACTCGTTTTCGATGACCGCCACGCGGCGGCCATGGTATTCGGTCAGGATGCGTTTGAGCAGGGTGGTCTTGCCCGCACCGAGAAAGCCGGTGAGGATGGTGACGGGAACCATTTTGTCCAAACTGCGCGGGGTGTTCATGGCGAAGCTGCTAGCGTGAAGTCAAGGCGTTAAACAGGAACTCTCGGCGGGGATCGCAACCCTGTCTTGCAACGCCGTCTTGCGACGTTTCGACGGGGTTTCCCAGTCTTTGCCGGAGGGTGTTTGCCGCAGGCTGCGTGGGCCGCCTGCAGCGGCCGGACGCAGGATTACAGCACAGTCGGGGGCAGGGGGCAAACCCAGGGTCAACCCTGGGGCCGTAGCCATCCAGATGGCGTCCGTACGCCGTCAAGTATCGGGCGATACCACTATTTGGGGGCGGTTTGCCCGATTTCAAGGGCGCGATGCGCGCATCCGGATGAAACGGCCTGTACGGGCTTGCTGCCGATGGCGGAGAACCGCGGGCGGGCTGCCCGCCAGCACTAGTTCTTAATGATGGTGGTGGCCGTGGCCGGCGTCCGCGGCGGGCTGCTTCTGCTGGCATTGGGGGCACAGCGCGCGGATTTCGGTTTCGTGGGTGGCCAGGGCATAGCCGGTCTGGGCGACGCGTTCAGCCAGTTGGCGGCTCATGGCGGGGTCGGACACTTCCGCGACTGCGCCGCAGCCCGTACAGACGACCAGCAGGTCGTGGGGCGCGCCGCCCGCGTCGTGGCAGGCGCTCCAGGCGTTGACGGCGTCCAGGCGGTGGATCAGGCCCTCGTCCATCAGGAAGTCCAGGGCGCGGTACACGGTCGGGGGCGCGGCGCCCGGATGCACGGCGCGCATTGCATCCAGCAATTCATAGGCCTTCAGGCTGCGGCCATGGCGCAGCAGCAGTTCCAGCACCTTGCGGCGGATGGGGGTGAGGCGGCGCCCGCGCTGCTCGCACAGCGCTTCGGCGACGCTGAGCTGGGCGCCGACGGTATCGCTGCGAGGGGTGCGGGGCGGTGCGGACATGGCTGGCTTTATCTCTATGGAAAACGCGCGCGATGCGCGCGAGATGCCTGGAAGGTAGCAGAAAACATCCAGATGCGGGCGAACGCCGTGGAATCAAGCCGTTTAGTTATGATATAACATAATAAAACTGGCTGTAGCCGCTATTTGCCTCCGCATTCTTTCCATGTCCCATTTCACGCTTTTGCCCCGGCGGCCCGGTGCCGCGCCGCGGCAAACACTCCCGCCGCGTTCCGCCTTCCTGGTCTCCGCCTGGCGCCGCATGGCCGCGGCCGTGGTCGCTGCGGCGGCCTTGTGGGCCTTGACCGGTTGGGCGCTGGATTGGTGGGTGCGATGAACGCGCCGGTCACCATCGAGCTGGACGACGCGTCCTTCGGTTGGCATGGGCACGCCGCGCTCAAATCGGTGTCGGGGCGTTTCGCCGCGGGCGGCATGACCGCCGTAGTGGGTCCCAACGGAGCGGGAAAGTCCACGCTGATCAAGGGCATCATGGGTGTGCTGCGTCCCATGGCCGGCAGCGTGCGCATCAGCGGCGCGGGCCGTTCGGAACTGGCCTGGCTGCCCCAGGCCGCGGAGCTGGACCGTTCGTTCCCGGTGTCGGTGCTGGACCTGGTGGCAATGGGCGCCTGGCGCCGAGTGGGGGGATGGCGCAGATATGCGAACCAGGAGCTCGAGCGCTGCATGGACGCGCTGGAGACCGTGGGCATGGCCGACGCGGCCGGACGCGGCGTGGACGCGCTGTCGGGCGGGCAGATGCAGCGTGCGCTGTTCGCGAGGATGCTGGTGCAGGACGCGCCCGTGCTGCTGCTGGATGAACCCTTCGCCGCCGTGGACAGCCACACGGCGGACGACCTGATGGCCCTGCTTTGCGGCCTGCATGGCCAGGGCCGCACCGTGATTGCGGTGCTGCATGACCTGGATCTGGTGCGTGACCATTTCCCCGAGTGCCTGCTGCTGTCCGGTTCGGTGGTGGCCTGGGGAGACACCGAGCACACGCTGAACGACGCGCATCTGAAGCGGGCGCGGCAGTGGTTGGCGGAGGTCCGCGCATGAGCCTGGCGCAATGGGTGGCGTCGCCCTTCCTGGATTACGGTTTCATGCGACGCGCGCTGGCCGGCGCCTGCGCCCTGTCGCTGGGCGCGGCGCCGCTGGGCGTGTTCCTGGTGCTGCGGCGCATGAGCCTGATGGGCGATGCCATGTCGCATGCCATCCTGCCTGGCGTGGCGGCGGGCTTTCTGTTGGCCGGACTGTCGCTGGGCGCAATGATGCTGGGCGGCATCGTCACGGGGCTGGCCGTGGCGTTGCTGGCGGGATTGGTGGCGCGCATGACGCCGCTGCGCGAGGACGCCAGCTTTGCCGCGTTCTATTTGATATCGCTGGGGCTGGGCGTGCTGCTGGTGTCCCTGCGCGGCTCCAATATGGATCTGCTGCACGTGTTGTTCGGCACGGTGCTGGGGCTGGACGACGCGGCATTGCTGCTGGTGACGGCCACGGCCAGCGTGACCCTCCTGGCGTTGGCCGCGATCTACCGGCTGCTGGTGGCCGAATGCCTGGACCCGGGTTTCCTGCGTGCCAGCGGCGGCGGCGGAGGCTGGGTCCACATGGCTTTCCTGGTGCTGGTGGTGGTGAACCTGGTGGCGGGCTTTCAGGTGCTGGGCACGTTGATGGTGGTCGGCATCATGATGCTGCCGGCCGCCGCCGCGCGCTTCTGGGTCCGTTCTGCCGCCCGCCAGATCCCGCTGGCCGCGGGACTGGGCGTGACAGCCTCGACGACCGGTCTGCTCATTTCGTACCACTTCAATGTGCCGGCCTCGCCCGCGATCATCCTGGCGGCCGGCGCCTTTTATCTGTTTTCCATCGTGGGCGGCCCGCAAGGCGGGCTGCTGCCGGCGCGACGCCGCATGCGCCGCGCCTGACTCATCCAATAGGAGATACGCCATGCGTTTCCATTCCCTGGCGCGCCGCCGCGCGCTGCTCGCCACGGCCGGCCTGTGCCTGTCGGCGCTGTTCGGAACCGCGCAGGCCGCCGAACCGTTGAAGGCCGTGGCCAGCTTTTCCATCCTGGGCGACATCGTGCGGGAAGTGGGCGGCGCCGACGTCAGCGTGGCCACGCTGGTGGGGCCCGATGGCGACGCGCACGAATATGAGCCGACGCCGGGCGATGCGAAGAAGCTGGCTGCCGCGCGCGTGCTGTTCGTCAACGGCCTGGATTTCGAGACCTGGATGCCGCGCCTGGCGAAAGCGTCGGGTTTTGCCGGCGCTACCGTGGTCGCGTCCCAGGGCGTGAAGACGCGCACGTTCGCGGGCGGCGGGCATGATGATGGGCACGACCACGACCACGACCACGACCACGACCACGATCATGGCCATGGTCATCACCATCACAGTGGCGCCGATCCGCACGCATGGCAGAACCTGGCCAATGGCGTCATCTACGCCCGCAATGTGGCCGAAGGGTTGGCTGCCGCCGATCCCGCGCATGCCGACGCCTACCGCCAGCGCGCGCAAGCCTATATCGCGCGCCTGCAGGCGCTGGACGCGCAGGTCCGCAAGACCTTTGCCGCGATTCCGGCCGAGCGCCGCAAGATCGTGACTTCCCATGACGCCTTCGGTTATTTCGGCGATGCCTACGGCGTGGCGTTCATTCCCGTGATGGGCGTGTCGACGGATGCGGAACCCGCCGCAGGCGAGGTGGCCCGCATCATCGAACAGGTCAAGCGCGAGCGTGTGCCTGCGGTATTCGTGGAGAACATCAGCAGCCCCAAGCTGGTCCAGCAGATCTCCCGCGAAACCGGGGCCAAGGTGGGTGGTACGCTTTATTCCGACGCCCTGTCCAAGCCCGGACAGCCCGGCGCCACCTACCTGGAAATGTTTGAATGGAACGCACGTCAGCTCGCCGCGGCCATGCAGCCCTGACCGCGGCGGCGATGCTGCTGGCGGCAGGCGCCGCCAGCGCGCACCCGCATATGTGGATCGATGCCCGCGCGGCGATCGATATCGATGGACAGCAGCGCATCACGGCGGTGCGGCAGGTCTGGCTGTTTGACGAGATGTTCGGCGCCTACGCCACGCAGGGATTGAAGAAGGGCAAGGACGGTTCGCTGTCGCCCGAGATCCTGCAGGGCATGGCGCGGGACTGGATGCAGGCGTTGGGCGAACCGATCTCGCACTACTTCACCCGCGTCACCGTGGACGGCAAGACCGCGGCTTTCGCGGCCCCGCAAGATGCGCGCGTCGACTGGAACCCAAAGACCACGCGGCTGACGCTGTCCTTCACTTTGCCGCTGGCCACGCCAGTGGCGCCGGACGCAGGCGGCGCGCAGGTGGACATCTACGATCCCACCTATTTCGTGGCCTACGCCTTCGATGAAAGCGGCGCGGTATCGCTGGGCGGACAGGGCGCCAAGACCTGCACGTCCGCCTACCGCAAGCCCAAGGAACTGGATTGGAAAACCATGCAGCAATTGGCCGCGATCCCGGCCGACCCGGACGCCTTGCCGGACGAGCTTTTTGCGATCACCAAGGGGCTGACGCACCGCATCGAGGTGCGTTGCGGGTAATGCTCGCGCTGCTGGCCGTGCTGCTGCTCGGCGGCGCGGGCGCGGCCGCGGCCCAGGGTGCGCATCCCTTCGGCGTGCCGGAGAGCGGGGCGGGCGTGGGCGGGCCGGGTTGGCTGGCCGGCTTCTTTGGTCAGGTATCGGTCTGGCAAAGCCATTTCTACCGGCAGCTGACGGGCGCGGTGCGCGCCTGGCAGGCCGAAGGCGGCGCGGCCTGGGTCTTGATCGGCCTGTCCTTTGCCTATGGCGTATTCCATGCCCTGGGGCCGGGACATGGCAAGGCCGTGATCTCTTCCTACGTGCTGGCCAACCGCCAGACCGCGCGCAACGGCGCGCTGCTGGCGCTGGCGTCCGCGCTGATCCAGGCGTTGGTGGCGATTGCGCTGGTGGCGGTGCTGGCGCTGATCTTCAACGCCACCGCGGCCACGATGAACAACGCGACGCGCTGGCTGGAACTCGGCTCCTATGCGCTGGTGACCTTGTTGGGCATGTGGCTGGTGTGGGTCAAGGCGGTCCGTCCGCTGTTGCGGACCCGTGCTGGACGGGCGTCTACGGGGTCGATGCCAGAGCACGGCCATGGACATGAGCACACTCACCATCATCACCACGATCACGATCACGATTGCGGCTGCGGCCACGCACATGTGCCCGCGCCAGCGCAGGTGTCTGGCCAGTTGAACTGGCGTCGCGCGGCAACGGCGATTCTGGCCGTGGGCTTGCGCCCGTGCAGCGGCGCGTTGATCGTGCTGGTGTTCGCGTTGGCGCAGGGCTTTTTTCTGGCCGGCGTGGCCTCGGCCCTGGCGATGGGCCTGGGTACCGGACTGACGGTGGCGGCGCTGGCGTGCCTGGCGGTTGCGGCCGGGGGCGCGGCCACGCGCGTCGGCAGCCGGCTGTCCAGTGTTGGCGCGGCGCGCCTGCGCTATGGCGTGGAAGCGCTGGCGGCACTGGCGGTGCTGTTGCTGGGGGTGATGCTGCTGGGCGGCGTGATCGCGGGAGGTGGCTAGGGAACGGTCGCGCGAATTTGCGTAGCTGTTTCACCAGAATGCGTCGGACCCGACGCGTTCAGGATTTGCGTCCGGCCCGAGGATGCGCCTGGTCGTAGGCGCGGGCCAGGTGCTGAAAATCCAGCCGCGTATAGATCTGTGTGGTGGAGATGTTGGCGTGGCCCAGCATTTCCTGCACCGCGCGCAGGTCCTGCGCGGATTGCAGCACATGGCTGGCGAAGCTGTGGCGCAGCACGTGCGGGTGCACGTGCGTGGGCACGCCGGCCTGCTGCGCGATGCGAGCCAGCTGCAGTTGCACCACGCGCGGCGAGATGCGCCGACCGCGCGCGCCCAGGAACAACGCGGCTGCGTCCTCGGGCTGCGCCGTGAAGGGCGTGAGCTGCGGGCGCGCCGCGATCCATTTGCGCAGGGCGGCCAGCGCCGCCCGGCCCACCGGCACCGAGCGGCGCTTGCCGCCCTTGCCCAGCACGATGACCTCGGCCTCTTCCAGGCTCAGCCAGCCGCGCGATTCGTAATTGCCGGAGCGTTCATAGCGCAGGTCCAGCCCGACCAGCTCCGACAGCCGCAGGCCGCTGGAATAGAGCAGTTCGAACATGGCCTGGTCGCGCAGCGCCGCGGGTTCGTTCGCCACTTGCGCGGGCGCGCGGTCCAGCAAGGCCTGGGTCTGCTCCACGGACAGGGCCTTGGGCAGGCCGCGCGGCGCCTTGGGGGCGCGCACGCCGGCCACCGGATTGCCGGCCAGCTCGATGGCCGGGGCCCACCATTGATAGAAGCCACGCCAGGCCGCCAGCGTGCGCGCCAGGCTGCGGGGCCCGCGGCCCTGGGCATGCAGGCGCGCCACGAACTGGCGGATGTGGCCGTTGCCGATCTTGTCCAGCGGCAGCTTGGCCTGCTCGGCAAGTTCGCGCAGGAAATGCAGTTCGCGGCGATAGCCGTCCAGTGTGTGGGGCGAGTAGCGCCGGTTGGTTTCCAGATGGCGCAGCCAGGCGCTCATGGCGTCCGGCAGGGGAGTATCGGGCGGGGCCGCGTCTTGCGCTTGCGTGGCTGTCGGCATGGCGTCCGCCCGTGTCACCGCTAGGCCTTGGGCGAGGCCGGATTCAGGCGATGCAGCGCCGCGGAAGCCAGCTGGCCGATGGATTCCAGGAAGGTCGTGCCCATTTCAGGCGTGAAGCGCTCGGCGTCGTCCGAACCCAGCACCAGCAGGCCGACGGCGGGGCCGTCCGCTTCCAGGCGCAGCGGCACCAGCGCCAGCGACTTGGGCTTGGCATCCAGCCAGCCGGCCGCTTCGAATTCGGTGTCGGTGCCGCAGTACGGCGTCTTCAGGCTGTCGGTAAAGGTGCGTACGTCCTGCGTGACGGGTTCGCCGTAGCCGGTTGCGGGCAGTTCCGACAGGTCCCACAGGCGCAGCGCCACATGGTTCAGCTCGAACTGTTCGGCCAGCCCCAGGGCGATTTCGCCTGGTACATGCTGCGGATCGCATTCGGACAGCAGGCGGCAGCACCACTTGGCCACATGGGTGCCGATGCTTTCGTTGGCGGTGGCGTTGCGCACGAGTTCGTTCAGGCGCCATTCGAGTTCGCGGTTGCGCTCGCGCAGCGTCAGGATCTGGCGTTCGCCCAGCGAAATGGCGCGCGAGCCATGCGGATGCGGCACCTGCAACGTGGCGAAGACGTCAGCGTGATCGTCGAAGAAGCCGGGGTTCTCTTGCAGGAAATCAGCGACGTCCTGAGCGGTAATAGCGGTATCAGTCATGGCTTATCGGTTCAGCCCCATGGAGAAGACGAGCTTGTCGATATCGACCTGCCCCGTGAAGACGGACTCGGCAGGGCCGGTCATGCGCAATTGCTCGCCGTTCCAGGCGACGGTCAGCACGCCGCCGCGCGCTTGCACGCGCACCGGCGAGTCCAGCAGGCCGCGGCGGATGCCGGCCGCGACGGCGGCGCAGGCGCCCGTGCCGCAGGCCAGGGTTTCGCCGGCGCCGCGTTCGAACACGCGCAGGCGGATGTTGTTGCGATCCACGATTTGCATGAAGCCGGCGTTGACGCGGCGCGGGAAGCGCGGATGGGTTTCGATCAGGGGACCGAGAACGGACACGGGCGCGGTGTCGACGTCGTCCACCACCTGCACGGCGTGCGGATTGGAAATCGCCACGGCGGACAGCGCGACGGTGCGCGGCAGGCCGGCGGGCGCGTCCAGTTCCAGTTCCCACAGCGTGTCCTGGCCTTCGACCCGCGCGGCGAGGCCAGCGGTGTCGAACGGCAGCGCGGCGGGCTCGAAGCGCGTGCTGCCCATGTCGACGGTGACCTGCTCGTCGTCGCCCTGATCCAGCACCAGGATGCCGGTGGCGATTTCGGCGCGCAGCGGGTTGCGGTCGGACAGGCCCTGCTCGTGCACGAAGCGCACGAAGCAGCGCGCGCCATTGCCGCAGTGCTCGACCTCGCTGCCGTCGGAATTGAAAATGCGGTAACGGAAATCGGCATCGGGCCGGGTCGCGCGTTCGACCAGGAGGATCTGGTCGGCGCCGATGCCGAAATGCCGGTCGCCCAAGGCGCGGGCGCGCTCGGGCGTCATTTCGATGGTCTGGCGGACCCCGTCGAGCACGACGAAATCGTTGCCCGCGCCATGCATTTTGGTGAAGTTCCAGTTCATCACTGGATTATCGCCCATATTGGGGCGCGAGCTGCGGACTCAGTAGAGTTTGGGTTCGCCCGGCGGACGGGTCTTGAAGCGGCGATGGACCCAGTAGTACTGGCTGGGGCAGCGGCGCACCCAGGATTCCAGCTCGCGGTTCAGGCGCGCGGTGGCGTCTTCCAGCGATTCGGTCCCGGGGAAGTCGGCCAGCGGCGGCAGCACTTCGACGTGGTAGCGGCCGGTATCCGGGTTCCAGAAGTCCAGGATGGGCAGCACGGCGGCATCCCATTTCTTGGCCAGCTGGGCGGTGGCGAGCAACGTCGCCGCAGGCACGCCGAAGAACGGCGCGAAGATGGCGCCCTGGCGGCCGAAGTCCATGTCCGGCAGGTAGTAGACGGGGCGGGGCTCACGCAGGTGGCGGATCAGGTCGCGCACGCCGTCCTTGCGGCTGACCAGAAAGACCTCGTTGAAGCGCTTGCGGCCGGCGGCCACGATGGCGTCGACCTGGGGGTCGCTTTGCGGCGTGTACATGGTGGCGGCGCTGGGCACCTCCATGGTGAGCCGCGTCGCGGCCGCGTCCAGCCCGATGAAATGGGGCGCCAGCAGGATGACCGGGTGGCCCTGCGCGGTCAGCGCGTTGATGCGGTCCGCGCCAGTTTGCGTAACCATGTCTTTGATGGCTTCGGGCGTGCCGTACCAGAGCACGCCGCGGTCGACGATGGATTGCGCCAGCGCGCGGAAATGGTCCGCGACCCACTGTTCGCGCACGTGTTCCGGCTGGTCGGGAAAGCACAGTTCCAAATTGCGGCGCACGATGCGGGCGCGCGACTTGGCCAGCCGCGGGGCCAGCCAGCCGAGGGTTGCGCCGATGCGCTGCCGGGTCGACGGCTTGATGCGGCCGAACCATTTCAACAGGGATGTCAGCGCGCGCGTTTTGAAATCAGTCATGGTCGGTAATAGGGAGCGGACAGGGCGCGGCGGTTCAGCTTGCCGGAGTAGCAGCGTCGGCGGCGGGAGCCGGCGGCGCGCCGCGCGGCGTCTTGTAGCGGTTGTAGCTCCAGAGGTATTGCTCCGGGCAGCGGCGGATCAGCGTTTCCATGGCGGCGTTGAGCAGCGCGGCCTGCTCGGCGGCGTCGGCGGGCAGCGGCTCGGGCACGCGCACATAGTGGATGCGCCAGCCCCGGCCTCCCGGCAGTCGTTCGCCTGCGGTCAGGATGATGGGCACGCCCGTCTGCGTGGCCAGCTTGCCGGGGAGCGTCATGGTGTAGGCCATGCGCCCGAAGAACGGCGCCCAGACGCCGTCGCCCACGCTGGGCGCCTGGTCGGGCAGCATGCCGACGGATTCGCCGCGGCGCAGGGCGCGCACGAATTCGCGCACCCCCTGCATGGTGGCCGGCACGGCGTTGACGGCCGAGGTGTTGCGCGCGGTTTCCAGCAGCGGGGCCAGGACGTCCTTGCGCGGCGGCCGGAACATGACGGTCATGGGCATCTGGCGGGCCAGGTAGCGCGCGGTGATCTCGAAGCAGCCCAGATGCGGCGTCAGGAACAGGATGCCGCGGTTCTCGGCGCGGGCCGCGCTGACCACGTCGTTGTCGTCCGAGATCACCTGGGCCAGGCTTTGTTCATTGCGGAACCAGACCCGCGGGCTCTCCAGGATCATGGCGCCGATTTCGCCCGCCGCGCGTCGCGCGAAGGCCGGATCGGGGTAGCCGGCCTGGGCCGCGTTGGCCTGCAACCGCCGGCGGTACTTGCCCGGCCAGGCGTAGATCGCACGCCCGGCCAGCCGCCCCACGGCGTGCGCGATGGAAAGGGGCAGGGCGGCGAATGATCTGAACAGGAAGAGCAGCATGCGGCAGAAAAATGGGACGGACAGAAAGTGCGCCTGGGTCTGGGGCTATATGCATACGTCCCCCAGCTTTGGCGGCAGAACCGCATTTTCGCTTAAAATAGCGCAGTCGCCGAGTTAACCGACAACTTGCGGGGCGACGGCAAGGGTACAGCGCTTTGCGCGCCTCTTGCCAAATCCGCTAAAGCGTCGCGCCCAGATTTGCGTATGTCTTGCGGTCAGGGGTGCAACGCGCCTCGTGAACCTATGCGCCGGCAACGCCGGCCACCAAGGACGCATCTGTGGCCAACAACGACTTTCTCTTTACTTCCGAATCCGTCTCCGAAGGGCACCCCGACAAGGTTGCCGACCAGATCTCCGACTCGATCCTGGACGCGATCTTCACGCAGGACCCGAATGCGCGCGTCGCAGCCGAGACCCTCTGCAACACCGGTCTGGTAGTGCTGGCTGGCGAAATCACCACCACCGCCAACGTCGACTACATCCAGGTCGCGCGCGACACGATCCGCCGCATCGGCTACGACAACACCGAATACGGCATCGACTACAAGGGCTGCGCGGTGCTGGTCGCCTACGACAAGCAGTCGCCGGATATCGCCCAGGGCGTGGACCGCAGCTCCGAGGACTACCTGAACCAGGGCGCGGGCGACCAGGGCCTGATGTTCGGCTATGCCTGCGACGAAACCCCCGACCTGATGCCGGCCCCGATCTGGTACGCGCACCGCCTGGTGCAGCGCCAGAGCGAACTGCGCAAGGACGGCCGTCTGCCGTGGCTGCGTCCCGACGCCAAGTCGCAGGTGACGTTCCGCTACATCGACGGCCGCCCGGCTGAAGTCGACACCGTTGTGCTGTCGACCCAGCACGCGCCCGAGGTCTCGCAAGAGACCATCCGCGAAGCGGTGATCGAAGACATCATCAAGCCCAGCTTCCCCGAAGGCCTGATCACGCCGCAAACGAAGTTCCTGGTCAACCCGACCGGCCGCTTCGTCATCGGCGGTCCGCAAGGCGATTGCGGCCTGACCGGCCGCAAGATCATCGTCGACACCTACGGCGGCGCATGCCCGCACGGCGGCGGCGCGTTCTCGGGCAAGGATCCTTCCAAGGTCGACCGCTCGGCCGCCTACGCCGCCCGCTACGTGGCCAAGAACATCGTGGCCGCCGGCCTGGCGCGCCAGTGCCAGGTGCAGGTCAGCTACGCCATCGGCGTGGCCGAGCCCATCAACATCACCGTCTACACGGAAGGCACGGGCGTCATCCCCGACGACCAGATCGCCAAGCTGGTGCGCGAGCACTTCGATCTGCGTCCGAAGGGCATCGTCAACATGCTGGATCTGCTGCGCCCGATCTACGCCAAGACCGCGGCCTATGGCCACTTCGGCCGTTCCGAGCCGGAATTCTCGTGGGAAGCCACGGACAAGGTGCAGGCGCTGAAGAAGAGCGCGTAACCTTCCTGGCGCTTGAATAAGAAAAGCCCCCGCGAAAAAACGCGGGGGCTTTTTCATTGCGGCAGGGACCTTACAGTCCCCAGGCCGACAGGTCGGGCCGGCGCAGCTTAGGCGCCAGCACCGGCTCCAGCGCCGCGGCGCAATCCAGCATTGCCGCGTCGCCGCCTGCCGGCGCCAGCAACTGCACCGCCATGGGCATGCCTTCGGCATCGAAGCCCACGGGCAGCGAGATGGCGGCCGCGCCCAGGAAGTTGGCGGGACGCAGCAGCTTGCCCAGTCCGGCGTGGCGCGTATCGTCGGCGTCCAGCGCTTGCGCGGCCTGGTCGCAGGCGGGCATCAGCAGGGCGTCCAGGCCTTGCATCGCTTGCGCGAACGCGGCCATGTCGGCGGCGCGGCGTTGCAGCGCGGCTTCGTAGTCGGCCTGCGCGATCCGGCCGCCGGCCGCGATGCGCTTGCGCACCACTTCCCACAGCGGCGTGGCCGGGTCTTCGGCCAGCGCGCCGTAATAGCGGTAGGCCTCATAGGCCAGCACCAGCGAGTTGTCGTCGGCCATGCGGGCAAAGGACAGGGCCGCGGGCGGATGCCAGGGCGTGGGCGTGTAGCCGGCCCGCGCCAGGTTTTCCTCGGCTTCGCGCCAGGCCCGCAGGCCGGCGTCGGCCAAGGAAGCGGGCCAGGCGTCGGGCGCCAGTACCGCCACCGGACCGGGGGCGCGCGCGGCGGGCTGGCGCAAGGCGGCGATGGCGCTTGCGGGAAATTCCAGCGTGGCCGCGTCGCCGATGTCGGGGCCGGCCAGCAGTCGGGTGAGCAGCCGGGCATCCGCCACCGTGCGTGTGATCGGACCCAGTACGTCCAGCGTGTCCGACAAGGGCAGGCAGCCGGCGCGGCTGATCACGCCGGTGGACGGCTTGTAGCCCACCAGGCCATTCAGAGCCGCCGGCGCGCGCACCGAGCCGCCGGTGTCGCCACCCAGCGCCAGCGGCGCCAGGCCCGCGGCCACGGCCACGCCGGCGCCGCTGGACGAGCCGCCCGGCGCGCGCGCCGTCTGCGCGTCCCAAGGGTTGCGCGCCGTGCCTTGGGTGGGGTTCTGGCCCGACAGGCCAAAGGCGAACTCGGTCATGCGGGTCTTGCCCAGCACCACCATGCCTTGGGCGGCCAGCTTGTGCAGCGGCACCGCCGTTTCACCGCTGATCCGGCCTTGCAAGGCAAGCGAACCCAGGCTGGCGCTGACGCCGTCCCATTGCACGCTGTCCTTTACCGCCACGGGCACGCCGTGCAGGGGACCCAGCACAATGCCCGCGGCCAGCAGGCGGTCGGCGGCGTCGGCCTGGGCCAGCGCGCGCTCGGCCGTGACTTCACTATAGGCGGCCAGCGCGGGGGCGCGCTCGATGCGGTCCAGGAAGTGGGTGGTGACCTGGCGCGAACTCAGTTCGCGCCGGCGGATGGCGCCGGCCAGGGCCTGGGCGTCTTGGAAGTGCAGGGCGGTGTCTAGTGCTGGCATGGGTCTCATCGGAAAAGAAAAAGCTTTCCGGTCCCGCGGGAACCGGAAAGCGCTATTGCGTGACGTTCGTTCTCTCTGCTTACTTCAGGCTCTGGCCCTTGGTTTCCGGCATGCGGATGAAGGTGATCAGGGTGATCACGGCGCCCGCCAGCACGTAGTAGAAGAACCAGCGCTCCATGCCCTTGCTTTGCAGCCAGGTCAGCAGGTAGGGCGTGGTGCCGCCCAGCAGGGCCACGACCAGGTTGTACGGCGTGCCGATGCCGACGGCGCGCACGCTGGTGGGGAACTGTTCCGACATGATGGCCGGCGCGATCGAGGTGTACATGGCGTACAGCACCAGGCCGAACAGCTCTACCGCCAGGATCGAACCGAACGACGGGCCCAGCGTGGTCATCAGCGGATAGAAGAACACCAGGTAGCCGGCGGCGAAGAAGATCAGCTGCGGCTTGCGGCCGATGCGGTCGGACAGGATGCCGAACAGCGGCTGCACCAGCATGAACACGATCAGCGCGACGGTGTTGGCGGCGAACGCGGTCTTCGGGTCGGCATGCACCTGGCGGATGGCGTAGGTGGGCACGTAGGCCACGAAGATGTAGAACGCGAACGTGGTCAGGATGGAGAAGCCCACGATGCGCAGCACTTCACGCGGATGGTCGCGCAGCAGCGTGCGCAGCGGCTGCTTTTCGACGCCAGCCTTCTTGGCGTGCGAGAACGCTTCGGTCTCCGGGATCGAGCGGCGGATCCACATGCCGGCCAGGCCGCCCAGCGCGCCCAGGAAGAACGGAATGCGCCAGCCCCAGGCGGCCATCTCGACCTTGGTCAAGGTCGAGGTCAGCACCCAGCCGATGGCCGAGGCGGCCAGGATGCCCACGGCGGCGCTGAAGAACACGAAGCTGGAATAGAAGCCGCGCTTGTTGGGCGGCGCCATTTCCGCCAGGAAGGTCGTGGCCGAGGCATACTCTCCGCCCAGCGACAGGCCTTGCAAGAGGCGCGCAGCGGTCAGCAGCAACGGAGCGGCCAGGCCGATGGAGGCGTAGGTGGGGGTGACGGCGATGATCAGCGAGCCGCCGGCCATCATCAGGATGGTCAGGCCCAGCGCGGCCTTGCGGCCGTAGCGGTCGGAGAAGATGCCCAGCAGCCAGCCGCCGACCGGACGCATGAAGAAGCCCACCGCGAAAATGCCGAAGGTCGCCAGCAGGGCCGTGGTTTCATTGCCTTCGGGGAAGAACTGGCTGGAGAAGAATATGGCGAAGGACGCGTAGATGGTCCAGTCGAACCATTCGACGGCATTGCCTACACTACCGGCCAGAATGGTGCGCGAGCGGGAAACGGGCGCGGTGCCGGCCGAGGCGGCTGCCCCCTGCGGCTTGCGCAGGGGCGCTGAAGTGCTGCTCATGAAAACCTCAAATAAGAATTTATTTTTGGTCAAAAAGACCGTTTAATTTTGTGTTTTTATCAATGCGCGAACGTTAATTTAATGAATATGGACACGTCAAGTAAGGGTAAGCCCCTAGCTCCGGGGCTGGACGACACCGATCTCGCCTGTCTCATCGCGCTGCAGGCGGACCCGCGCGCGTCCTGGCGCGAGTTGGGAGCCGCCACCGGCATTCCCGAGCGCACTGTCGCGCGCCGCATCAAGCGCCTGATGGATGCCGATGCCCTGCGTGTCATCGCGGAACCCGATCCCCTGGCCACCGGCCGCGGCGTGGTGCTGCACGCCTGGGTGCGCTGCCGGTCGGGCCGCGTGCCCGAGGTGGCCGATCAGCTGGCGCGGCTGGACCTGAGCCAGCTGGTGGTCACGCTGGCCGGTTCGGCCGACCTGATGGCCGAGCTGACGCTGGCGGACGCGGCCGACATGCCGGACGTGGTCACGCGTGTGCTGCCGTCCATCGACGGGGTGGAGCACGTGGAGGCGCGGCTGGTGCTGCGGCCGTTCCGGCGCGCCGGCCAGTGGCGCATCCAGGCCTTGCCCGACGCAGCGGCGGCCGAGTCCGCCATGGCGCAGCCGCCCGCGGCGTTGACGGACGCCGAGCAGCGCATAGTGGCCTGGCTGATGCGTGATGGCCGCGCCAGCCTGGCCGAACTGGCCGAGCAGGCTGGCGTCAGCGAGCCCACCGCGCAGCGTCTCTTGCACAACATGGTGGAGCGCCGCGCGCTGAGTTTCCGTGTGGAAGTGGAGCCGGCGCTGGTCGGCTTTCCGGTGGAGGCGGTTATCTCCGTGCAAGTGCGCCCTCAAGCCGTGGACGCGCTGGCCGCGCATCTGGCGCTGGATCCCAACACCCGCTGCCTGTTCGGCACCAGCGGCGCGTCGCAGCTGTTCTGGCACGTGCTGTGCCGCGACAGCCTGCACTTGTGGGACGTGGTGACGCGCCGCCTGGGCGAGCTGGATGGCGTGTTGAACAGCGAAGTCGGCGTGGTGATGCGGGCGCACAAGCGCTGCGGCATCGTGCGCGCCGGCGCGCGGCTGGGGGCGGACGCGTAGCGTTGCGTCCCCGTCAGTGCGGAATATGACGCGGCGTGTTCACCAGACCGCGTCGTCCGAACCCGGCGCGCGCAGATGCCGGGCGAAGCGCTGCGACAGGAACTCCACGAAAGCGATCGTCTTGGCCGGCAGGTTCAGGCGTTCGGGATACAGCGCGTGGATGTCCGCGCGCGGCGTGCGCCAGTCGGCCAGCACCGCGCGCAGGCGGCCGGCGCGCAGGTGCTCGGCCGTTTCCCATTCCGAACGCATGACGATGCCGTGACCGTCCAGCGCCCATTCCAGGGCGCTTTGCCCGTCGTTGGAACTGAGCGGACCGCGCACTTTCACGGTCTCCGCACGCTGGCCCGATTCCAGCCGCCAGGTGCCGTAGGCCACGTCGTTCTCGCGCACCACGATGCAGCGGTGGCGTTGCAGGTCGCCCGGCGCGCGCGGCTCGCCATGGATTTCGAGGTAGCGCGGCGACGCGCACAGCAGCCGCCGATTGGAGGCGATCTTGCGCGCGGTCAGGCGCGCATCGGGCAGGTCGCCAAAACGCACCGCCACGTCGAAGCCTTCCTCGATCAGGTTCAGCGGCCTGTCGGTCAGCCGCATCTGCACTTCCACTTCCGGGTACTGGCGGGCGAAGTCCGACACGGCGGGCACGATGTGGGCGCGGCCGAAGCCGAACGTGGCGTTCAGCCGCAGCAGCCCTTGGGGACGGGCGCGGGCGCTCGATACGGAACGTTCCAGCGCCTCCAGGTCCGTCAGGATGCGTGCGCCCTCGGCCAGATATAGCTCACCTTCCTGCGTGACGCTGACCCGGCGGGTGGTGCGGTTCAGCAACCGCACGCCCAGGCGCTGCTCCAGCTTGGCCAGGCGCGTGCTGACCGCGGGCGGCGTCAGGCCCAGTTCGCGGGCGGTGGCGGACAGATTGCCGTGCTTCACTACCAGTGAGAAGAAGGCGAGATCGGAGAGGGCGTCCATGCGCTTATTTATAAACTGAATTTAATAAAGCTTTATCTGGATTAGCAATTATAAGAAGAAGACCCGCTTATACACTGGCCTCACCACTAAAGAGCCGCCTGCGCGGCCAACCGAGGAGACCAGGAATGAAGATCAACAAAGCGGCCGGCGTTCTATGCGCGGCCATTGCCGCATCCTGTTGGACCCAACCGGCCGCCGCCGCCGACGCCTTTCCCCAGCGCGCCGTGACGCTCATCGTGCCGTTCGCGCCCGGCGGCAGCGTGGATATCGCCGCGCGACTGATTTCGGACGCCTGGGGCCGCGCCCTGGGGCAGAGTGTCGTGGTGGAGAACCGCGCCGGCGCTTCCGGCAACATCGGCATGGCCGCAGTGGCGCGCGCCGAGCCCAACGGCTACACGCTGGCCGTCAACACCATGTCGCTGGCGATCAACCCGGCGCTGTTCCAGAACATGCCGTTCGACACGGCCAAGGACCTGCGTTCGGTCGGCACGATAGGAACGTCGCAGCACGTGCTGACGGTGACCAACCAGTTGCCCGTGGCCAATGTGAGCGAGCTGCTGGCCTATGTGCGCGCGCGGCCCGCCAACGACCTGAGCTTCGGTTCGGCAGGCACGGGCAGCACGTTCCACATGGCCGCGGAACTGTTCAAGTCGGTGTCCAAGACCCAGATCCTGCACGTGCCCTACAAGGGCGGCGGCCCGGCCATGGTGGACACCATCAGCGGCCAGGTGCAGATGAGCTTTCCGGTGCTGTCCGCAGCCAAGCCACAGGTCGACGGCAAGAAGCTCAAGGCGTTGGGCGTGACCGGCACCACGCGTTCGCCGCTCTTGCCCGACGTGCCCACCATCGCCGAGTCCGGGCTGCCCGGCTACGAGTTCAACACCTGGTTCGTGATCAGCGCGCCCGCGGGCACGCCGCAAGCCGTGATCGACACGCTGAACGCCAAGCTCGAACAAGCCCTGCGTTCGCCGGAGCTGGCGCAGCGCATGGGCCGCGAGGGCTTCGATCCGCTGATTTCCTCGCCCGCCAAGACGGACGCCATGGTAGCCGCCGAGATGACGCGCTGGGCTGGCATCGTCAAGGACGCCGGCATCCAGGCCAACTGACCGGGCCGCAAGACCCAACTACGAAGGACGCAAGACATGCCCGGCAAGACGCTGTACGACAAACTGGTGGCCAGCCATGAGGTGGCCCGGATCGACGACGAGCACATCCTGCTCTACGTCGACCTGCACATCATGAACGAATACACCAGCCCGCAGGCCTTCAGCGGCCTGGCCGCGCGCGGGCGCGGCGTGCTGCGCCCCGGGCAGCAGATGGCGGTGGTGGACCACATTATCCCCACGCATCCGGTGCCGGCGGCACTGCGCGTGATCGCCGACGACGCTTCGTCGCGCCAGGCGCTGAACCTCAAGCGCAATTGCGACGAGCAGGGCATCGCGCTGTTCGACACCACCGATCCGCTGCAAGGCATCGAACACGTGATCGCGCCCGAACATGGCATGGTGCTGCCGGGCATGGTGGTGCTGTGCGGTGACAGCCACACCACCACCTATGGCGCGCTGGGCGCGCTGGGCTTCGGCATCGGCACGTCCGAGGTCGAACACATATTGGCCACGCAGACGCTGGCGTACCGCGTGGCGCGCAACATGCGCATTCGCGTCGATGGCGCGCTGCCGGCCGGCGTCACCGCCAAGGACCTGGTGATCTGCGTCGTGCACCGCATCGGCGCGCAAGGCGCGCGCGGCCATGCGGTGGAGTTCTGCGGCGAGGCCATCGCCGCGCTGTCCGCCGAGGCCCGCATGACCTTGTGCAACATGACGGTGGAAGCCGGCGCGCGCGCCGCGCTGATCGCGCCGGACGCCATCACCGAGGCCTACGTCGCCGCGCATGCGCCCGAACTTCAAGGCGAGACGCTGGCCCAGGCCCGCGCCTATTGGGCCACGCTGCGCTCGGACGAGGATGCCGTGTTCGATGCCGAGCACGTGCTGGATGCCGCCGCGATCGCGCCCTTCGTCACCTGGGGCACCAGCCCGGACCAGGCCATGCCGGTGGACGGCGTGGTGCCGGACCCGCAGGCCGAGCCCGACGCGCTGGCCCGCCTGGCGCTGGAGAAGGCCATGGACTACATCGGCCTGACGCCGGGTACGCCGATAGCCGGCGTGCCGATAGACCGCGTGTTCATCGGCTCCTGCACCAACGGACGCATCGAGGATCTGCGCGCGGCGGCAGCCGTGGTGCGCGGCCGCAAGGTGGCCGCCGGCGTGCGGGCCATGGTGGTGCCCGGATCGGGCGCGGTGCGCGCGCAGGCCGAGGCCGAAGGCATTGCGGCGCAATTGATCGAGGCCGGCTTCGAATGGCGCCAGCCTGGCTGTTCCATGTGCCTGGCCATGAACGACGACGTGCTCAGCCCGGGCGAGCGCTGCGCCTCCACCACCAACCGCAATTTCGAAGGCCGGCAGGGGCGCGCAGGACGTACGCACCTGATGTCTCCGGCGATGGCCGCCGTCGCCGCGCTGGCCGGCCGCATTGTCGACGTCCGCGTCTGGGAGCAACACGCATGACCGCAACCATCGAGGGCGTTGCCGCGCCGCTGCCTTTTTCCAATCTGGACACCGACCAGATCATGCCCAAGCAGTTTCTGCGCATCATCGACAAGGCAGGGCTGGACCGCGGCCTGCTGCATGACCTGCGCTTTGATGCGGGCGGCGCGCCCAGGCCGGATTTCGTGCTGAACCAGCCTGCTTATGCCGGCGCGTCCATTGTGGTGGCGGGGCCGAATTTCGGCTGCGGCTCCAGTCGCGAGCATGCGGTGTGGGGCTTGCAGCAGTTCGGCATCCGCGCGGTGATCGCGCCCAGCTTCGGCGAGATCTTCTACTTCAATGCCGTAAACAACGGCCTGCTGCTGATCAGCCTGGCGCCGGCCGAGATCGACGCCTTGCTCGCCAGGGTGTCCAATACGGCCACCAACCGCGTCAGCATCGATGTGGCGGCAGGGAGCGTCACCGCCATGGACGGCTGGACAGCGGCGTTCACGCTGCCAGAACGTCACCGCCGCATGTACGTGCAGGGGCAGGACATGGTGGGCGCCTCATTGCAGCAGCTGGACGAGGTGGAACGTTTCGAGGCCGGGCATTGGGCGCGGCACCCCTGGATGAAAGACCTGGCGCGCCGCGTGCGCGACCGCCTGGACCGAGAGGCCATATGACCGCATTCTTCGACCTGCCCGTGCGCCGCATCGCGGCCAACGGCATCGAGATCGCAGCCCGCGTCGACGGCGCTGGCCCGCCGTTGCTGTTGCTGCACGGCCATCCCCAGACCCACGCCATCTGGCATCGCGTCTGGCCGGAACTGACGCGCCACCGCACTTGCGTGGCGGCGGACCTGCGCGGCTACGGCGATAGCGACAAGCCTGCCGCATCGCCGGACCATTCTGCCCATTCCAAGCGCGAGATGGCGGCCGACATGATCGAGCTGATGCGCGCCCTGGGCCACGAGCGCTTCGAGGTGCTGGCGCACGACCGCGGCGCGCGCGTGGCGCACCGGCTGGCGCTGGACCATCCCGCCGCCGTCAGCCGCATGATGCTGCTGGACATCGCGCCCACGCTGGACATGTACGAAGGCACCACGCGCGCCTTCGCCCAGGCCTATTTCCACTGGTTCTGGCTGATCCAGCCGGCGCCGCTGCCCGAAACCATGATCCAGCGCGACCCGGTGTTCTACCTGCGTTCCGTGATGGGCGGACGGCCTGGCGGGCTGGCGCACTTTTCCGCCGAGGCCATGGCCGAGTACGAACGCGCGGCGCAACTGCCCGGCTGGGCCACGGGCATCTGCGAGGACTACCGCGCTTCCGCCACGCTGGACCTGGAGCACGACCGCGCCGGCCGGGAGGCCGGCGAACGCCTGCGCATGCCACTGCGTGCGCTGTGGGGCGAGCGCGGCGCGGTGGGCCGGAACTTCGACGTGCTGGCGCTGTGGCGCGCGATCGCCGACGAGGTGTCCGGAGGCCCGTTGCCGGGCGCGCACTATCTTGCGGAAGAGTGCCCGGACGCGCTGCTGGCGCAGGCCGGAGAGTTCTTCGGCTGGCGCTAGCGGCAGGGCTCGGCCCGCATGTAGCACCCCGCGCGCGGACAGGCATTCAAGTCCGGGCGGGGCATAGGGCCTTCTAAAAGGGGACGCACTGCCGGTGTTAACCTACGCCCGATGAATCAGCACCACGTCGACCTCTCCAAACTCCCCGACGCCGAAGACGCGCAACGCGCCTTCAAGGCTTCGGATTCGCCCTGCGTGGCCGTCTGCTCCACGCTGTTTGACGACATCTGCCGCGGCTGCGGCCGCACCGCCATGGAAGTCGCCAACTGGGTGTTCATGACGGAAGAGGAAAAGCGCGAAGTCTGGGTGCGCATCACGGCGCAAGGGTATCCCCGCCGCAACAACTAGCCGGCGGCCGCGCAGGCCGTCTTGGGCATGTCACATGGCGCGGGCTAAATCGCGCTATTGCCCACTTCCGGCTCCATCATGCGCATCGTCCTGGTCACGGATGCCTGGCATCCGCAAGTCAATGGCGTCGTCCGCACCTGGACGACCATGCAGCAGATCCTCGGAGAATGGGGCCACGAGCTGATCGTGGTGAACCCGCAGGGCAGCCGCACCGTGCCGGCGCCTTCCGAGCCCGACCTGCGGCTGTGTCTGCAGCCCGGCCGGCAATTGCGCCGCATCCTGGGCGACCTCGTGCCCGACGCCCTGCATATCGCCACCGAAGGTCCGCTGGGACTGGCCGCCCGCCGCATGGCGCTGGCGCGGGGCTGGCGCTTCACGACTTCGTTCCACACCATGTTCCCGGACTACCTGCAGGCGCGCATGGGCATCCCGGCGGCCTTGCCCTGGCGCTATCTGCGCTGGTTTCACCGGCCCTCGCAGCGGGTGCTGGTGCCGACGCCCACGGTGCGCGACGTGCTGGCGCGGCGCGGCCTCGCCAACCTGCAGATCTGGTCGCGCGGGGTGGACCCGCGCAAGTTCCTGCCGGGGGCGGGCGAGGCCTTCCCGGACCTGCCCCGTCCCGTATTCCTGAGCGTGGGCCGCGTGGCGCGCGAGAAGAATCTGGACGCCTTCCTGTCGCTGGACCTGCCGGGCAGCAAGGTAGTGGTGGGGGCGGGGCCGGATGAGGCGCGGCTGAAGAAGCGCTTTCCCGACGCGATTTTCCTGGGCATGCGGCAAGACGAAGCTCTGCCGGCGCTCTACGGGTCGGCCGACGCCTTCGTCTTCCCCAGCCTGACGGACACCTTCGGTCTGGTCATGCTGGAGGCCATGGCCTGCGGCACGCCGGTGGCCGCTTTCCGCAGCGAAGCGCCGCTGGCGGTGGTGACCCAGGGCGTCACCGGTTTCCTGGACGAAGACTTGGCCCATGCCTGCCGCTCGGCCCTGTCGCTGGACCGCCATGCGGTGCGCGAACATGCCCTGACGCGCAGCTGGGACTCGGTGGCCGCGACCCTGCTGGCTGCACTGGTGCCGCTGGATGGGAGCGCCCGCGGCGCGGAACATGCCGAGGCGTCGTGCGTCCCTGAAGGGGCCATGCTTGCGCGGCGGCCGGGTGGCGAAATGCCCGCCAGGGAGCCAGGGGTTTGATCCCTGGCGCACGGTTCCCGGGTACAATGCCCGGCAATCCTGAGGAGCGTTGCGACGACCCTGCGGTTCCCGCCAGCCGGCACGGCAAGCGGATCCAGGCTCGCCAGGCTCAGGAATCCTTGTTCAAGCGGCGCGCCTTGCGCGGCGCTACAGCAACGGCGCTCACCTTTGTCGCATATGGCGGGAAAGGCGAGCACTCGACCTTCGTGGTGCCTTCGCGTTGTCCGGCCATATCCTGCGCCGTTCGTATTTCACGTGGAGCCTACACACCATGAACGCTGTGACCGATAAATCCTTCTCCGACTACCTCGTCGCCGACATGTCGCTGGCCGGCTGGGGCCGCCGCGAACTCGCCATCGCCGAAACCGAAATGCCCGGCCTGATGGCCATCCGCGAGGAATTCGCCGCCAAGCAGCCGCTCAAGGGCGCGCGCATCGCCGGCAGCCTGCACATGACCATCCAGACCGGCGTGCTGATCGAAACGCTGGTGGCCCTGGGCGCCGAAGTGCGCTGGGCCTCGTGCAACATCTTCTCCACGCAGGACCACGCCGCCGCCGCCATCGCCGCGTCGGGCACCCCGGTCTTCGCCGTCAAGGGCGAAACGCTGGAAGAGTACTGGCAGTACACCCACAAGATCTTCGAATGGCCCAATGGCGAAAACGCCAACATGATCCTCGACGACGGCGGCGACGCCACCTTGATGCTGCACCTGGGCACCAAGGCCGAGAAGGACATCTCGGTGCTGGCCAACCCGGGCAGCGATGAAGAGCGCATCCTGTTCGCCGCCATCAAGGAAACCCTCAAGCGCGATCCCAAGTGGTATTCGACCCGCCTGGCCCTGATCAAGGGCGTGACGGAAGAAACCACCACCGGCGTGCATCGCCTGTACCAGATGTCGCAAAAGGGCGAGCTGGCCTTTGCCGCCATCAACGTCAACGACTCGGTCACCAAGTCCAAGTTCGACAACCTGTACGGCTGCCGTGAATCGCTGGTCGACGGCATCAAGCGCGCCACCGACGTGATGGTCGCCGGCAAGGTTGCCGTCGTGGCCGGCTACGGCGACGTGGGCAAGGGCTGCGCCCAGGCGCTGGTCGCGCTGCGCGCCCAGGTCTGGGTCACCGAAGTCGATCCGATCTGCGCCCTGCAGGCTGCCATGGAAGGCTTCAAGGTCGTGACCATGGAAGAAGCCGCCGCGCACGGCGACATCTTCGTCACCGCCACCGGCAACTACCACGTCATCACGCGTGAGCACATGAATGCCATGAAGGACCAGGCCATCGTGTGCAACATCGGCCACTTCGACAACGAAATCGACGTCGCCAGCCTGGCCGACTGCAAGTGGGAAGAGATCAAGCCGCAAGTCGACCACGTCATCTTCCCGGACGGCAAGCGCATCATCCTGCTGGCCCAGGGCCGCCTGGTGAACCTGGGTTGCGCCACCGGCCACCCGTCGTTCGTGATGTCGTCCTCGTTCGCCAACCAGACCATCGCCCAGATCGAGCTGTTCACGCGCAACGAAGCCTACCAGTCGGGTCAGGTCTACGTGCTGCCCAAGCACCTGGACGAGAAGGTCGCCCGCCTGCACCTGAAGAAGCTGGGCGTGAAGCTCACGACGCTGCGCCAGGATCAGGCCGACTACATCAACGTGCCGGTCGAAGGCCCCTACAAGCCCGAGCACTACCGCTATTGATGGTTGTAGCAAAATAGGAAAGTGCCGCGCCATGCCGGCGCGGGCTTTCCGGTCCGCAGGACCCCTGTCGCGTACGTATCGCCGCGGCAGGGCCGGCGGGCTCACAACAGGAGATCGAACATGGCATTGATACTCGTCTGGATCCTGAACGCGGTGGCCCTGCTGGCCGTGGCCTACCTGCTGCCCGGCATCACCGTGGCCAGCTTCGGATCGGCGCTCATCGCCGCGCTGGTGCTGGGCCTGGTGAACATGCTGGTCAAACCGGTGCTGGTGCTGCTGACACTGCCCATCACGATCGTCACTCTCGGTCTCTTCCTCATCGTCATCAACGCCTTGTTGTTCTGGTTCGTCGGCTCCGTGCTGAAGGGCTTCCAGGTCAACGGGTTCTGGTGGGCCGTGGGCGGTGCGATCCTGTACAGCATCATCTCTGGCCTGCTCACGAAGCTGATCCCCTAATGTCTGACTCGACTACTCCCGCTTTCAGTCTGGAATTCTTCCCTCCGCGCGATCTGGCCGGCCAGGAGCGGCTGGTGCGCGCGGCCAAGCAGATGCTGGCCATCCAGCCCAAGTACGTCAGCGTGACCTTCGGCGCGGGCGGCTCCACCCGCGCCGGCACGGCGGACGCCGTGCGCACGCTGCGCAACCTGGGCTGCGAGGCGGCGCCGCACCTGTCGTGCGTCGGCGCCACGCGCCAGGATCTGCGGGACATCCTTCAGGCCTACAAGAACGAGGGCGTGCGGCGCGTGGTGGCCCTGCGCGGCGACCTGCCCTCGGGCATGGGCGGCGATGCGGGCGAACTGCGCTACGCCAACGAGCTGGTGTCGTTCATCCGCGAGGAAACGGGCGACTGGTTCCACATCGAAGTGGCGGCCTATCCCGAAATGCATCCCCAGGCGGCCAATCCCTCCGCCGACCTGAACCATTTCGTGAACAAGGTGAAAGCCGGCGCCGACGCCGCGATCACGCAGTACTTCTTCAACGCCGACGCCTACTTCGACTTCGTCGACCGGGCCCAGGCCAAGGGCGTGAACGTACCTATCGTGCCGGGCATCATGCCCATCACGAACCACACGCAACTGCTGCGCTTCTCGGAAATGTGCGGTGCGGAAGTGCCGCGCTGGATCCGCCTGCGCCTGGCCGAGTTCGGCGACGACAAGGCCTCCATCCGCGCCTTCGGCGTGGACGTGGTGACCGAGCTGTGCCAGACGCTGCTGGACAACGGCGCGCCGGGCCTGCATTTCTACACCTTGAACCACGCGGAAGCGCCGCTGGCGGTGTGGAAGGAACTGTCCGTGCAGGCGTAACAGGCTGCACCCGCCAGAAAGGCCAAGCCCACCCGCGAGGGTGGGCTTTTCTTTGGGCAAGCCCGCCGCTTACTCCGGCTGGATGCCCGCTTGCCGGATCTGCTGGCCCCAGGCGTCGTACTGGCTGCGCACGAACTGCTGCAAGGGATCGCCGGTAGCCAGATCGGGCTCCATGCCCATGGCGCGCAGCTTCTCCTGGATCGCGGGTTGCTGCATCGTGGCCGTCAGTTGCTCGGACCACCACTTCGCCGCCTCGGGCGCCAGGCCGCCGGGGCCGGCCACGCCGATCCAGCCGGTCAGGTCCAGGCTGCCCATGCCCAGTTCCTGGGCGGTGGGCACGGCCGGCAGGATGGTCGAACGCTTGTTGGAAACCAGGGCCACGGCGTTCAGGTTCTTGGCGCGGATCTGCGGCAGCACGGCCCCCAGGTCGGCCGCCACGAAATCGATGCGCCCGCCCAGCAGGTCGGTGATGGCGGCCGGTTGGCCCTTGTAGGGCACCGCCAGCACCTCGGCGCCGGCTGCGCGGCTGAACGCCGCCGCCACCACCTGGCCCGTGCCGGAGCCATAGCCGCTGGTCACCGAGTTCGGCTTTTCCTTGGCTGCCGCCACCAGTTGGCGCGCGTCGCCATGCTGGCCGGCGGCGCGCGTGACGATGACCACGTCGAAGCGCACCACACGCCCGACCTGGGTGAAGTCCTTCATGGCGTCATAGCGCTGGAAGGCCTTGGACAGGTAGGGGCCGGACGAGCTGGTGGCGCTGGAACTCGGCATCATGGTGTAGCCGTCGGGCGCGGCCCGCGCCACCGTGTCCACGCCCAGCACGCCCAGCGCGCCGGGCTTGTTCTCGACGATGATCTGCGCGCCGGTGCGGGCGCGGATATCGTCCACCACCACGCGCGAGACGTTGTCGATGGTGCTGCCAGCGGGAAAGCCGACCACGAAATGGATGGGCTTGTCCGCCTGCGGATAGCCGGGGGCTGCGCCTGTCAGGGACGGCAGGCACAGCGCGGCGGCGATCAGGGCGGATCGGATGTTGTTTTTCATGTCTGTCTCCTCGTGCTTTGGAACCTTAGGACGTCCGGCCGGCCTGGGCTTCCGCCAGGATCTCGGCTGTGTGTTCGCCCAGGCCGGGCGGATGCCGCCGGATCTCGGCCGGCGTGCGGCTGAAGCGGACGGGCAGGCCCGCCTGGATCAGGCGCCCTTCGGTGGGGTGCTCGGATTCATGCCAGAAGCCGGTGGCCCGCAAGTGCGGGTCGGCCAGCAGTTCCTCGAAGCCGTTGACCGGCGCATAGGGGATGTCGGCGGTCGCCAGCAGTTCGATCCATTGCGCGGTGGTGCGCTTGCCCAGCACGCCTTCGACGTAGCTGTACAGCTCGGGAAAATGCTTGCTGCGGCTGTTGAGCGTCAAGTAGCGCGGGTCCTGCGCCATCTCGGGGTTGCCGGCCAGCGCAAAGAAGCGCTGCCATTGCGGCGTGGTGTAAGGCACCACGCTCATGTAGCCGTCCTGCGTGCGGAACGGGCGGCGGTACTCATTGAGCAGGCGCGTATAGCCCGCCGGCCCTTCGGGCGGCACGAAGGTCAGCCCCGCCAGATGTTCCGGCGCCAGGAAGGCCACCATGCATTCGAACATCGGCACTTCCACGGCCTGGCCGCCCGCGCCGCGCTCGCGCGCCAACAGGGCGCTGGTGACGGCGTTGGCCACGTACAGCGCCACCACCTTGTCGGCGACCACGGAATTGACATAGCGCGGCGCCTGCTCGCCCGCGCCGCCCTGCAGCCAGGCCATGCCCGACGCGGCCTGGATGGTGTCGTCGATGGCGGCGCGTCCCGCGTAAGGGCCTTGCTCCGAATAGCCATAGCAGGCGCAATAGACCAGTTCGGGAAAACGGGGCTGCAGCGTCGCGTAATCCAGGCCCAGGCGGCGCATCGCCGGGGCGCGCATGTTGGAGATGAAGACGTCGGTGCCGCCGATCAACGCGTCCAGTTGCGCACGGCCTTCGGGGGTCTTGGCATCGATCACCGCGCTGCGCTTATTGCGGTTCAGGTTCAGATGGGTATGGCTCATGGCGGCATGGCGCTGGGGGGTGACGTGACGGAACACGTCGCCCTCGGCGGATTCCACCTTGATGACGTCGGCGCCCATGTCGCCCAGCATCTGGGTGGCCATGGGCCCCATGCCGACGCTGGTCATGTCGACGACGCGTATGCCGTGCAGTGGTCCGGGCATGTTCAGTCCTCCCCCAGCAGGCGGCGCGCCAGGCGCAAGTGCGGGCGGTCGATCATCTTGCCGTCCAGCCGCAAGGTGCCCGCGCCCGGGTTGGCGGCGAAGGCGGCAATGACCGCGCGGGCCCATTGCAATTGGCCGTCGTCCGGGCTCAGCGCCGCGTTGACCGCGGCTACGTGGCGCGGATGGATGGCCATCTTGCCGACGAAGCCGTCGCGAAAGGCTTCGCCGGCCTCGGCTGCCAGAACCTCGGGCGCGTCCAGGTCGACGCAGACCGTGTCGATGGCGCGCACGCCGGCCGCGGCGGCCGACATCAGGCACAGCGAGCGCGCCAGACGGAAGGGCTCCGTGTAGCGGCCCGCCTCGCGGTTGCGCAGCGCGCCGACGTCGGCGGCCAGGTCTTCCGCACCCCAGGACAGCCCCCACAGCCGCGGCGTGGCGTCGCGGTAGTCGTGCAGGCTGAACAGGGACTGCGCAGTCTCGGTGACGATGGCGAGGATGCGTGTGACGCCAGGGGCCGTGCCGGCCGTGGCCTCGAAGGCGTCCAGATAGTGCGACAGGTGCAGGAGACCATCGCGGCCGGCGCATTTGGGCAGCACGATGCCGTAGGGGGTGGCGGGCATCACGGCGGTCAGATCGGCCAGGGCGTCGCCGCCCTCCAGCGCGTTGATGCGCACCCATAGTTGTTTGCCTGCCGCGCCGCGTTCCAGCATGGCGCGGACTTCCTTGCGCGCAGCAGGCTTCTGGTCCGGGGCGACGGAGTCTTCCAGGTCCAGGATCAGGGCATCGGCGGCGCTGGCGGCCGCGTGATCGAACTTGCGCCCGGAATCGCCGGGCACGAACAGCAGGGAGCGGGTCATCGTGGTCCTCCTGGACGGCGGCAAGCTCAGGCCGGACGCTTGCGCATCAAGGCCGAACGCTTGCACGTGGCCACGACTTCGTCGCGATGGTTCAGCGCGGTGTGCTCGAACTCGACGATGCCCGCGTTGGGGCGCGATTTGCTCTCGCGCACCGACAGCACGCGGGTGTGCACATGCAAGGTGTCGCCAGCGAAAACCGGCTTGGGGAAGTTCACGTCGGTCATGCCCAGATTGGCCACGGTGGTGCCCAAGGTGGTGTCGTTGACCGTCATGCCGATCAGCAGGCCCAGCGTGAACAGGCTGTTGACCAGGGGCTTGCCGAACTCCGTCTGCGCGGCGAAATGCGCGTCCAGATGCAGCGGCTGCACGTTCATCGTCAGGGAACTGAACAGCACGTTGTCCATTTCGGTCAGGGTGCGGGTCCAGGCATGCTCGAACGCCTGCCCGGGCGAAAACTGTTCGTAATAAAGGCCAGCCATGTTCTTTCCTTCATGTAGAGAGCGCCGGGGTATTGGCCCGGAATTCGAGCGGCCGCTACCGGTAATCCCGATCCGCGTTCTTACTCTTGAACAAAAGTTTATATTCATGAACGAAGGCGGGCAATGGTTTTGCCTAGTCGTAAACCCGCAGGAGCCTGCGCAGCCGCAGAGGACGCAGGCGCGCGCCGCCAGCGCGGGTGACGCGGCGGAAAGCAGGAAGGGGAGGTAAAGGCGCGGCCGCCAGGCGCCTCTTGGGGCAGCCAGGCGGCCGGAGCGGCGGAAGCCCTTTTAGGGGCTGGCCTTAGTAGGCAGTCACGGCGGGCGCCGGGCTGTCCAGGCGTTGCGTGAGTTCGCGGCCGGCGGCAAGCAAGGTCTGGCCGATGAGGTCGGCGCGGGAGGCGGAACGGTCCAGCGGAGCGCCCACGACCAGCGCCAGCACGGCGCCGTACAACACCAGCGGCGCGGCAACCGACAGGGTATCGGCCTGATGCTCCGCCAGATTGACGTGCCAGCCGCGCCGGGCTTCGGAATCGATCAGCTGCAGCAGTTGCTTGTGGGTCTTGACCGTCTTGGTGGTATAGCGGTCCAGGGGCAGGCGCGCGACCAGCGCCTCGCGTTCGGCAGGCGGCATGGCGCCCAGCAGGGCACGCCCGGAGGCCGATGCATGCAGCGGTTTTTGCTGGCCGACCCTGGCCGTGAAGCGCACGATGCGTTCGGGCTCGGCCACGTCCAGGTAGACCACCTGGTCGCCCGACCGTTGCGCAAGGATCAGGGTCTCGTCCAATTCGTCGCGCAGCGCCTCCAGCGTGGGCCGGATGCGTGTGGTCAGCTGGTCATGCTCGGCCACCGTGCGGGCCTCGTTCAGCCAGCGGCGAGTGAGGTAATAACGGCCCGCAGTCTGATGCGCGTAGCCGTCGCCTTCCAGCGTGTCCAGCAAGGCCAGGCAGCTGGACTTGGGGATGCCCAGTCCGGCCGAAAGCTGCGACAGCGTGGCCGGCGCCCGCGTCGCGGCGAAGAATTGCAGGATGTCCAGGACGCGCCTGGCGCTTTTTACGTCGTTCGTACTCATGCACGCGAATATATATTCATGAACGGGCAGCAGCAACCGCCGCCGCCCGCCGCGCCATCAGTCGGCGTACACCCCCGCCTTGCGGATGATGCCGCCCCATTTGTCGACCTCGGATTGCAGCCAGGTCTGCAGGCCTTGCGGCGTCTGCTTGGATTCCGGCACGATCTCGGCGCCCAGTTCCGCCATCTTCTGCGTGAAGGCAGGATCCTTCAGCGCGGCGCGCAGGGCCTCGTTGAACTTCGCGACGGCTTCTGGCGGCGTGCCCTTGGGCGCGTAGACGCCATGCCACACCTTGACCTCGAAGCCCTTCAGGCCGTTCTCCTGCAGGGTCGGCGCATCAGGCAGCGTCTTGATGCGCTCCAGCGTGGTGACGCCGTACAGCTTCACGCGGTCGGCCTTGATCTGCGGAATGGTCTGGGTGGTCTGATCGCACAGCACGTCCACCTGGCCGCCCAGCAGCGCGGTCATCGCCGGCGCCGTGCCGGCATAGGGCACGGTGGTGAACTGCACGCCCAGCGATTCCTGCAGCAACATGCCGCAGAGCTGCGACACCGCGCCCAGCCCGGCGTTGGCCAGGTTGATCTTGTTGCCGTTTTCCTTGGCGTACTTGATGAAGTCCTTCATGCCGTCCGCGGGCAGGTCCTTGCGGCCCAGCAGCGTCATGGGCACGTCGGCCACCTGGCCGACATAGGCGAAGTCCGTCAGCGGGTTGAATGACAGCTTGCGGTACAGCGCCGGCGCGGTGGCCATGCCGTTATGGTGGATCAGGAAGGTGTAGCCATCGGGCGCGGCGCGCGCCACGTGCTGGGACGCCAGCGTGCCGCCCGCACCGGTGCGGTTCTCGATGATGATGCTTTGGCCCAGCGTCTTGGACATGGACGCGCCCAGACTGCGCGCCACGACATCGGTCGGCCCGCCCGCTGCGAACGGCACGACCAGCGAAATGGGATGGTTGGGATAGGCGCCTTGCGCGCCGGCGGTGCCAGAAACCAGGCAGGACAGGGCCAGCATGGGCCATGCTGCACGCTTGAGGGCGCGCGCGTAGATAGGGGGCATGTCTCGCTCCTTGTGGTGTTGTCGGGGCCCCCAAGGCAAAGCATGACGGCCGGACACCAGTGTGGCGCGACAGCGCCCGGATGAGAATTCGCGGTTCCGCAAGCCGGGTTTCGGCTGCTGGAAAGGAGGGTTTACGCGGAAGGCGATATGAGCGGGGGATTTTCCTGCTCTTCCTGCGAACCGAGTCCGCTGCACGGGAGGGCTGCGGCTTGCACGCGGTCATGAAAGTAACGGTGAAAAATCTCCCAGCCCCTGTACTGCGCGGACGCCACCTGGAAGGCGCACAGCCGGCCCACCAAGCTGCAGATCCAGTCAGCACATTAAAGGGTCTGGAACAGGTGGCTCTCACCTTGAATCAGCGGCTCGACCAGCGTTCTGCATCGGTCGGTGGCATCTTCGAACATCGCCAGCGTGCAGGCTTCGACATTCATTTCGCGCCATCGGCTGCCCGCCTGTTGCTCGTCGATCAAAAGCATGAAGGTGGCCTGCCTTGCCGAGAAAAAGCGATCCGCGCGCCGGACTATGCGTAGCAATTGCTGCTTGAAGATCTCCGCGGGTTGATGCGATGCCGCGTCTGTTGTCTTTTGCTCGCCGCTGTAAATCACGTGTCCGCCAATCTGTCTGATCCGGTTCAGCAAACGCCCCGTTGCGGTCCGCAACTGCTGGTACTTTTCAACATTCCGGACGGTATAGAGTTGCGCGCCCTTCTTTTCCCAGCGGTACGCAGGTTGGTCTTGCCGTTCCAGTTCGAACTTCAATAGATGGCATTTCAGTTTGTAGAAGTAGATGGCGAATTCGCGCACGGATTCAACAGGCAGGACCAACCCCCCGAAGCCGAACACCGGGCTTGTCCGGTGCTTGTCGTGATCACGAGAGACGAATGGGCCAATGTGGCCGAACTCGTCCAGATACATGACGTAATGCATGACGTAACCCTTTGTCCGACACGTGGCTTGCATACGAATCGAAGCAGTGTAGGGCGCGGGAGACGGCTGGCTTTCCTTCAGTGAATGGAAAGATCGCACCCAAATTCAAAATGGCAACGATTCATGCCGCACAAAAACACGAAAGCCCGCAGCAATGAATTGCGCGGGCCTCGGAAGGTGGGCATATGGCGTGCATATACGTTGAAGAAACTGTAAAGCAGATTCCGGTCGTGCTGCAAGGGATCAAGGCGTCCGGAACACATAAATGCGCGCGGAAGCCTGCGGTATCAGACGGAGTCCCGGGTTCTGGCCTGGGAGGCTTGGCATGTTCCTGCCGGAAACCGCCCCTAGTTCGCCTGATCCTTCCCCGGATCTTCAGCCAACACCTGCGGCGCCGGATAGTTCGACACGGGCGCATCCATCGGCTCCGCGCGCAGCGGCTGGTGCACGCGGCTGGGAGGGACCAGCGAATCGGGCGAGTCGGGATTGGTCCACAGCGGGTCCGGGATCTCGGCGAAGACCTGGCGCAGGCGTTCGCCCCAGGTGCCGCGGATCATGCGGAAGTACTCGTTGTGCTCGTCGATGCTGGCGAAATGCGTGACGCGCAGCGAGTGCGTGTCGTAGACCAGCAGGTCCAGCGGCAGGCCCACCGAGATATTGGAGCGCAGCGTGGAGTCCATGGAGATCAGGGCGCACTTGGCCGCTTCGTCCAGCGAGGTGTCGGGACGCAGCACGCGGTCCAGGATGGGCTTGCCGTATTTGGCTTCGCCGATCTGGAAGTACGGGCATTCCTGGCCGGCTTCGATGAAGTTGCCGGCCGAATACACCTGGAACAGGCGGCAGCGTTCGGCGCCGATCTGGCCGCCGAAGATCAGGTTGACGTTGAAGTCCACGCCCTGCTCGCGCAGGGCCGGGGCTTCGTGGTGATAGACGGAGCGCACCGCGGCGCCGACGCGGCGGGTGGCCTCGAACATGTCGGGCGCGTTCCAGACGGTTTCGCCGCCTTCGTCGTGCTGGCGCGCCAGCGCGTTCAGCACCGCCTGGCTGACCGCCAGGTTGCCCGAACTCATCAGCACCATGACGCGGTCGCCCGGGCGCTCGAACACGGTCATTTTGCGGAAGACGCTGATCTGGTCGACTCCGGCGTTGGTGCGGGAGTCGGCCAGGAATACCAGGCCGGAATCAAGGCGGGCTGCGACGCAGTAGGTCATGATCAGAATTAGGGAAAACCACGCCGCATTGTATTGCGGCGCGGCTGGCGGGATGTTACTGCTGGGCGCTGGTCTGGACCTGCACGCTGACCTCCATGGATTCCTGGCCGCCGCCGCTGCGCACGCCGCGCACCGGCGAAGCCGAGTCGTAGTCCCGCGCCACCGCCAGCCGGCAATGGCAGTCCGAGGCGAACTGGCGGTTGGTGATGTCCACGCTGGTCCAGCCCACGTCGGGCAGCCAGACGTCGGCCCAGGCGTGGCTGGCGGCGTGTTCGGCGGTGGTGTACAGGTAGCCGCTGACGTAGCGCGCGGGCACGCCCAGGCCGCGCACGCAGGCCAGGAAGAGGTGGGCATGGTCCTGGCAGACGCCGTGGCCCATGGCCAGCACCTGGTTGGCGGCGGTGGTGACATCGGTGGTGCCGGGCTCGTAGGCGACGCGGTCGCTGACCGCGGTCGCCAGGGCCAGCACGTCGTCCGGCGTATGCAGACCGCCCGGCAGCGCGTCGCGCACGAAGGCCATGACGGTGTCGTCGGCCTGGGTCAGCGGCGTCTGCACGCAATAGGCGTGCACTGGCAGACGGCTGTCCTCGCTGCCCAGCAGGCCGCGTTCCAGCGGCGCCACCAGCACTTGCCCGACCACGCGCAGCTCGATGTCGGTGTGCGGCTGGTTGAGCGTCAGCGTATGCGTGATGTTGCCGTAGGCATCTACCTGCTTGTCCAGCTCGCCGGGCGCTTCGATGTGCCAGCGCAGCACGCGCTGGTGTTCGTCGTCGCGCGGGGTCAGCCGCAAGGTCTGGATGCTGTAGGTGACCGGGGCGGTATAGCGGTAGTGAGTGACGTGGGTGATGATCTGTTTCATTCCGGTCTCCGGTCTAGGCCGACAGCGGCACCAGGAAGTCCTGGCTGATCCGGTTGCCCAGATCGTTGATGCGGTCGAGGAAGTGCTCCAGGTACTGGTGCAGGCCGCTGTCCAGGATGTCCTCGACGCGGCCGTATTGCAGTTCCGCGCACAGCATGCCGGCGCGCCTCTCGGTTTCGGTCGAGCGTTGGTTGGAGACGCGCGCCAGGTCGTCGGCCACCGCGCGCATCGAGGCCAGCAGCGATCGCGGCATGTCGCCGTGCAGGATCAGTAGCTCGGCCACGCGGTCGGGGGTGATGACGTCGCGATATACCTTGCGGTAAATCTCCAGGCCGGACACCGAGCTGAGCAGCGCCGACCAGCGGTAGAACTCGCTTTGCAGCGCCGCCGCGCCGGCTCCCTCGGTTCGGCCATCGTGGCCGTTGGACCCGCGTTCATGGAACTTCACGTCCAGCATTCGCGCGGTGTTGTCGGCGCGTTCCAGGTGCATGCCGATGCGCAGGAAGTACAGGGCCTCGTCCTCCAGCATGGTGCCGATGGTGACGCCGCGCGCCAGGTGCGAACGGAACTTGACCCATTCGAAGAACTCGCCCGGGTTGCGTTCCAGCAAGCCCGTGTGCAGGTGCTTGAGCAGTTCCAGCCAGGTGGTGTTGTAGGTTTCCCAGACCTCGGTGGTGAGGCTGCCGCGCACGGCGCGCGCGTTCTCGCGGGCGGCGCGCATGCAGGAATAGATGGACGAGGGGTTCTCGGGATCGCGCACCATGTACTGCAGCACGTCGTGCGGCGAGATGGAGGCGTACTTGCTCTGGTACAGGCCTTGCAGCTCGGAGATGCGCAGCACGCCCAGCCACGAGCCTTCGCGCCGCTGCGCGTCCTGCGGCAGCAGCGACATCTGCAGGTTCACGTCCAGCATGCGGGCGGTGTTTTCGGCGCGTTCGGTGTAGCGGCACATCCAGAACAGATTGTCGGCGGTTCGGCTCAGCATGTTCAGTCCTCCTCCAGCACCCAGGTGTCCTTGGTGCCGCCGCCCTGGCTGCTGTTGACCACCAGCGAGCCCTCGGTCAGCGCCACGCGGCACAGGCCGCCCGGCACGGTGCGGATGTCCTTGCCGCACAGCACGTAGGGGCGCAGGTCCACATGGCGCGGCGCCACGCCCGATTCCACGTAGGTCGGCACGGTGGACAGCGCCAGCGTGGGCTGCGCGATGTAATTGGCGGGGTTGGCGCGCACGCGGTCCTTGAAGGCCTCGACCTCGGCGCGCGAGGCCGACGGCCCCACCAGCATGCCGTAGCCGCCCGAGCCATGGACTTCCTTCACCACCAGTTCGTGCATGTGGGCCAGCACGTGCGACAGTTCGTCCGGCCGGTTGCAGCGCCAGGTGGGGACGTTGGACAGTATCGGCTCCTCGCCCAGATAGAAGCGGATCATGTCGGGCACGTACAGGTAGGTGGACTTGTCGTCGGCGATCCCGGTGCCGATGGCGTTGGCCAGCGTCACGCGGCCGGCCCGGTACACCGACAGCAGGCCGGGCACGCCCAGCGCGGAATCGGCGCGGAACGACAGCGGATCGAGGAAGTCGTCGTCCAGGCGGCGGTAGATCACGTCCACCTTGCGCGGCCCCTGCGTGGTGCGCATGTAGACGGTGTTCTGCTCGACGAACAGGTCCTGGCCTTCGACGAGCTCCACGCCCATCTGCTGCGCCAGGAAGGCGTGTTCGAAGTAGGCCGAGTTGTACATGCCGGGCGTCAGCACCACCACGGTGGGATCGTCGCCGCCGTGCGGCGCGACTTCGCGCAGGTTGTCGAGCAGCAGGTCCGGGTAGTGCGCCACCGGCTCCACCTTGATGCGGCCGAAGGCGTCGGGCATCAGCCGCATCGACATCTTGCGGTTCTCCAGCATGTAGGACACGCCGGACGGCACTCGCAAATTGTCTTCCAGCACATAGAACTCGCCCGCGCCCGCGCGCACGATGTCCACCCCGGCGATGTGGCAGTAGATGTCCTCGGCCACGTCCACGTCCTGCATCTCGGGGCGGTACTGGGCGTTCAGGAATACCTGCTCGGCGGGCACCACGTCCGCGCGCACGATGTCGTGCCCGTGATAGATGTCGTGGATGAACATGTTGAGCGCGCGTACCCGCTGCTTCAGGCCGGCTTCCAGCAGACGCCATTCGGCGGCGGGGATGACGCGCGGGATCAGGTCGAAGGGGATCAGGCGTTCGGTGCCGGCCGCGTCGCCCGCCACCGAAAACGTGATGCCGACCCGGCGAAAGCTCAGGTCCGCTTCCAGGCGGCGCGCGGCCATGGCCTGCGCGGACTGCTCGTCATGCCAGCGCTCGAAAGCCTGGTAGTGGGAGCGTATGCCGCCGGCGCTGTCGCGCATTTCGTCATAGGCGGCGGGACGGGATGATCTGTCCTTCATGGCTCCTCCGGTACAGGTGCCGGCAGCCGGCTCGCGCACGGCCGCCGTCCGGCCAATGTCCGGCCGGTTGCAATGGATTAAGCAACCCGCATGCCAGCCTGGCCGGCACGCGCGGGGGGCGCCCCTGAGGACCAATATCCTCCGAAGGGCGTTGCGGCGCCATCGCCGCGGCGGCTGAGGCCAGGGGATGGCGTGGGCGCCAGGCGCGGATTGGCCGGGGCTGGCGGGTGGATCGGGGTCAGCGGGGCTGGCGCGGAAATGCTTGGCCAGGGGAACGGGTGGGGCGGCGCTGCCGAAGAAAGCGCACGGAAGTGCGCGGGCGCTGCTAGGCCCGGCGGCAGTCCCTATGATAGGTCGTGCACCGTATTGGTGCAAACTGGTGGAGCAGAACTGGTGCGTCAGTTCATGCGGAAGCTGTGCAGCGTGGTGCCGCTGGTGCCGCCTTGTTCCAGCGGCGCCTGGGGCACCCAGCCGTCCTGGGTCAGTACCGCGTCCAGCGGGAAGTCGTGGGCGGCGGGTTCATAACCGGCGTCCAGCTCGCCGCAGCTCCAGGCGATGCCGATGGCGATGAACGGGTGGCCGCGGTCGCGCAGCGCGGCCAGGGTGCGGTCGTAATAGCCGCCGCCATAGCCCAGGCGGTCGCCCTGTTCGGTGTAGCCCAGGGTGGGGACCAGCACCACGTCGGGCAGCAGTTCGGCGCCGGCGACGGGTTCCTGGATGCCGTAGGGGCCGGCACGCAATTCGGCATCCGGCGTCCAGGGCAGGAAGGCCAGCGGGGCATTGCGTTCGCGCACCACGGGCAGGGCCACGGTCACGCCGTTCTCGACCCATTGTTCTAGCAGCGGGCGCAGGTCCGGTTCGTCGGCCATGGGCCAGAAGGCGGCCACGGTAGCGGGCGCGGGGCGGCCCGCGCGCACGGCCTCATCGCGCGCCACATTCAGCCAGGTGAACAGGCGCGCGCGCATGAGCAGGCCGCCGCGGCTACGCTGGTCTTCCGGCAGTTCGGCGCGCAGTTTCCGCAATCGCGCGCGTAGCGGTACTGCGGTATCCTCTGGAGTATTTTGCGTAGTCATGCGGTGGCTGTAAGAGGGATGGACAAATGATGGCGAATGTGCGGACGCATGCGGACGAACAGGTGGATTGCCGGCATGCTGGCGTACGGCAAGGCCAGTGTATGAGGGACAGGGCATGACACAGACTCTGCAACCCGGACGGTATCAGAAAACCGCGCGGAAATCCGGGTCCGCCGCCGCCACCGAGGCCGCTCCCGGCCTGCGCCGCTGGCTGCCGCTTCTGGCGCTGTTCACCGCGGCCTGTGCGCCGGTGGACGCGCAGCAGCGCAGCGCGTCGGTCAACACCCAGCCCCAGCCTCAGCCCGCCGTTCAGGCCGCGCAACCCGCCATTTCCGTGCCGCCCGCGGTGCTGGCCGGCCTGCCGCCGACTTCCCAGACGCCCGCGCTGGCCGCCGTGGTTGCCGCGCGCGAAGCCATGAACCGCAAGCAGTGGTCCGTGCTGGGCGCGCTGGTGCCGCAGGCCAAGCCGGATCCGCTGGGCATGTACCCCGAATACTGGCTGCTGCGCTACCAGTTGTGGACGCCTCCCGCCACCGGCCGGCCCACCGCCGACCTGCAGAAGTTCATCAGCGGCAATTCCGACGCCTACCTGGCCGATCGCCTGCGCGGCGACTGGTTGCTGGCCGCGGCCCGCAGCGGAGACTTCGAAACCGTGCGCAAGCTCGCGCCCGTGAAGAACAGCAATGCGCAGATCGAGTGCGCCATCCTCGATGCCAAGCACATGACCGGGCAGCGCGCCACGGCGGCGCAGGCCGCGGCCGTGTTCGCGCCGGGCGGCGCCTGCTGGGCGCTGTACGACCAGCTGGTCGCCGACGGCATCATGGGTTGGGAGCAATTGGAACCCCAGCTGCGCGACGCCATCGAAGCCAACAAGACCGCCGACGCGCGCAAGTTCGCGCAGTACATGTTCGAGCCGGGCGACCTGAAAACCTATGACCAGCTCATGAAGGACCCCATGAAGTGGCTGACGCGCCAGAGCCGTCAACCCGTGGGCCGCAACGAGAAGGAACTGGTGACGATCGCCTTGGCGCGCCTGGCGCGTTCCGACGTCAGCGTGGCGGATTCCTACCTGCGCCGCGAATGGGGCAAGTCCGGGGACTGGTCCAAGTCCATGGCCAAGTCGAACCTGGCCTGGGTCCGCGGCCAGTACGCGCTGGTCGCCGCGCTGAATCTCGACAGCCGCGCGGACGACTGGTACCACGAGGCCGGCCACATCCGTATGACGGAATACAACGCCGCCTGGAAGGTGCGCGCCGCCTTGCGCCAGCCCAAGATCGACTGGAAATGGGTCATGGAATCCATCGACCAGATGCCCGCCTCGCAGCAGGCCGATTCGTCCTGGATCTACTGGAAGGCCCGCGGCCAGGCCGCGCGCGGCAACAAGGAACAGGCCGCCACCGCCTACGCCAGCATTGCCGACCGCTTCGACTTTTACGGCCAGCTGGCCGCCGAGGAACTGGGCCGCCGCATCACCGTGCCGCCGCGCCCCGCGCCCCTCAGCGACCAGGAAATCACCGAGGCCCGCGCCAACCCCGGCCTGCGCCGGGCGATCCAGCTCTTCCGCCTGGGCTGGCGCGCCGAAGCCGTGCCGGAATGGAACTTCACGCTGCGCGGCATGAGCGACCGCCAGCTGATGGCCGCCGCCGAACTGGCGCGCGCCGAGAACATCTACGACCGCGTGGTCAACACCTCCGACCGCACGGAAAAAGAGTTCGACTTCAGCCAGCGCTTCATCGCGCCCTTCGAAGGCCGCGTCACCGCCAAGGCCAACGCCATCGCGCTGGATCCGGCCTGGGTCTATGGCCTGATCCGCCAGGAATCGCGCTTCATCATGGACGCGCGCTCGCACGTCGGCGCTTCCGGCCTGATGCAGCTGATGCCGGCTACGGCCAAGTGGGTCGCGGGCAAAATCGGCATGAGCAACTTCACGCCCGACAGCGTCAACGACTTCGACACCAACACGGAACTCGGCACCAACTACCTGAACATGGTGCTGCGTGACCTGAACGGTTCGCAGATGCTGGCCAGCGCAGGCTATAACGCCGGCCCGCGCCGTCCGCACAACTGGCGCTCGACCTTCACGCATCCAGTGGAAGGCGCGATCTTTGCCGAGACCATCCCGTTCAACGAGACGCGCACCTACGTCAAGAACGTGATGTCCAACTCGGTGTATTACGCCGCCATGTTCACCGGCCAGCCCCAGTCCCTGAAGGAACGCCTGGGCAACATCGTGCCGCTGGGCGCGGAAAGCACTTCGATCCCATGACGCGGGATCCGGCCACGGACGGCCTGCAGGTCTATATCGTGGGCGGAGCGGTGCGCGATGCGCTGCTCGGCCTCCCCCCCGGCGACCACGACTGGGTCGTGGTTGGCGCCACACCCGAGGACATGGCTCGCCGCGGCTTCGTGCCCGTGGGCGGCGATTTCCCCGTGTTCCTGCATCCGCGCAGCAAAGAGGAATACGCGCTGGCGCGCACCGAGCGCAAGTCGGGGCGGGGCTACAAGGGCTTCACGTTCTATACGGGCGCCGACGTCACGCTGGAAGAGGATCTGCGCCGTCGCGACCTGACCGTCAACGCCATCGCGCAGAAGCAGGACGGCGAGCTGGTTGATCCCCTGGGCGGGGCCGCCGACGTGCGCGACCGCATCTTCCGCCACGTTGGCGAGGCCTTCGAAGAGGATCCGGTACGCATTCTGCGGCTGGCCCGGTTCGCGGCGCGCTTTGCCGATTTTTCCGTGGCGCCCGAGACCCTGGCGCTGTGCCGCCGCATGGTCGAGGCCGGCGAGGCCGACGCGCTGGTGGCAGAACGGGTCTGGAAGGAATTGTCGCGTGGCCTGATGGCGGCGGCGCCGTCGCGCATGCTGGGCATCCTGCAGCAATGCGGCGCGCTGGCCCGCGTGATGCCCGAGCTGCAAGGGGTGGAACAGACCGCGGCCGACGTGGATCGCGCGGCCGCGCAAGGCCTGTCGCTGCCGGGCCGCTATGCCTTGCTGTGCCGGCTGACGCCTGAACGCGACGCCATGGGCCGCCGCCTGCGCGTGCCCACGGAATGCAACGATTACGCGCGGCTGTTGCCGGAAGTGTTGGCGGGGCTGGACGCGGTGGAGCAAGGCGCCGATCCCGCGGACGCGCAACTGGCGCTGATGGAGCGCGCCGATGCGCTGCGCAAGCCGGAACGCTTTCTGGATCTGCTGGATGCGGCGGCCGTGCTGCGCTCCGTGGACCGAGCGGCTTGGCAGTCGCGCGTGGCGGTCGTACGCGGCGTGGATGCTGGAGCCATCGCCAAAGCTTGCGCCGGGGATCCGGCGCGTATCAAGGAGCAGGTGCGCGCCGCGCGCCTGGAGCGCCTGCGGGCGCAGTGATTCCGCTATGGATCTGAAAACGTGGCGGCCATGCCTATGAGGCCGCCACGCGTTCCTACAGCTTGCCCAACCGGTCGCCGCGCGAGAACCCTGCCAGCGGTTCGGTGATGCCGCGTCCCACCGCCAATACCTTGAACAGTTCGCCCATCTCCGATTCGGACAAGAGCTTCTGCACGGGCGCCACGGCTTGCGCGTATTGCTGCACGTCGCTCGGATCCAGTTGCGCCAACAGATCCATCAGCCCCGCATTCATCAGGAAGCGGGCCTGCGAGGTATAGCCCAGGACTTGCATGCCGGCCTCGAGCGCGGCATCCGCCATGGCGGTGAAATCGACGTGCGCGGTGATGTCCTGCAGGCCCGGCGCGGTGAACGGATCGCCGTGGGCGTGATGGCGCAGGTGGCACATGAGCGTGCCGCCGGCGCGCTGCGGATGGTAGTACTCGCTGCGCGGAAAGCCGTAGTCCAGCAGCAGCGCCGCGCCGCGTTCCAGCCAGCCGCCCATGGCGGCGATCCAGGCTTCGCCTTGCAGGTTGATCTCGGACACGTAACCGGGCAGGGCCGGCATGCGGGCGGCGACAGCGGCGGCTAGCGCCGGCGGCGCCGGGCGGTCTTCCCAGACGAAGCCTTGCGCGGCGTCCACCGCCACGCCGCGCTCCAGCACCTCGCCCGTATCGCTCCAGCGGAAGATCGACACCGGCATCGCGTCCAGTACTTCGTTGGCCAGCACGCAGCCGGCAAAGCGCTGGGGCAGCGCGTCCAGCCATTGCACGCGCTCGCCGAATGCCGCCAGCCTTTCAGCCTGGCGGGCGCGCAGGTCGGCCGACACTTCCAGGATCAGGTAGCGGGTTTGATCCAGGCCCATCGCATCCAGTTCGCGCAGCACGCCTTCGGCCAGGGCGCCGGTGCCGGCGCCGAATTCCAGCACGGCGTCGGTCTGCGTCTGGCGCAGCACCTGGGCGGCCTGGCGGGCCAGCGTGCGGGCGAACAGCGGCGTCAGCTGGGGCGCGGTGACGAAGTCGCCGGCAGGCGTGCGGACGTCGCCGTCGGCCTCGGCCAGCTTGACGTTGCCGGCCGCGTAATAGCCCAGCCCGGGCGCGTACAGAGCCTGCGCCATCCAGTGGTCGAACGACAGCCAGCCGCCATGGGCGGCGATGGTGGCGCGCAGATGCGCGGCAGCGGCTGCGCTGTGTTCCTCGGCGGCGGGAGTAAGGGCGGGCAGGTTGGCGGGGGCGGATCGTTGCATGGTCGGGCGGTGCGTGGACAAGCGGTCATTTTCCCAAAAAACAAACCCCGCGACAGGCGCGGGGTTTGTGTTGGGTTCAAGCGGGCGGATTAGCCGCGGCGGTCAGCCGACTTGCCGAAGCGCTTGGCGGGGCCGCCGGGGCGCTTGTCGAACGAGGGCTTGCCACGGAAACCGCCTTCCGGACGGTCGCCGCCGCGGAAGCCGCCTTCACGCTGCGGACGGTCGCCGAAGCTGGGACGGTCGCCAAAGCTCGGGCGGTCGCCAAAGCTGGCGCGGTCGTTGTAGCTGGGGCGCGAGTCGCGGTCGCCGCCACGGAAACCGCCTTCACGCGGGCCGCGCTCGCTGAACGGGCGGGCATCGCGCTGGGGGCGGTCGCCATAGCTGGGGCGGTCGCCGAAGCTGGGACGCGAATCGCGGTCGCCGCCGCGGAAGCCGCCTTCGCGCTGCGGACGGTCACCGAAGGGGCGGTTGCCCTGGTAGCCGCCTTCACGCTGCGGACGGTCGCCGAAGCTCGGACGATCGCTGAAGGAACGGGCCGGGCGGTCGCCGAACGGGCGATTGCCTTGGTAGCCGCCTTCGCGCGGGCCGCCCTCGCGGTTGCCTTGATAGCCGCCTTCACGCGGCTTGAATTCGCCACGCGGGCCGCCGAAGGAACGGCCTTCGCGGTTGCCCTGGTAGCCGCCGCCGGGACGCTTGCCGAACGGCTTGCCGCCACGCGGGCCGGCGCCGCCAGCCGAGGGGCGCGGGGTGCGCTTGGGTTCCAGGCCGGCGATCACTTCGGGGGTGATCGATTGGCCGATGTAGTGCTCGATGCGGCGGACCTTATGGCGCTCGGAATGCGTTGCCAGCGTGAAGGCCAGGCCGCTGCGGCCGGCGCGGCCGGTACGGCCGATACGGTGCACGTAGTCTTCGGCTTGCATCGGCAGGTCGAAGTTGACGGCGTGGCTGATGCCTTGCACGTCGATGCCGCGGGCAGCCACGTCGGTGGCGACCAGGATGCGCAGTTGGCCGCGCTGCAGTTGCGACAGCGTGCGGGTGCGTTGGCGCTGGTTCATGTCGCCGTGCAGGGCGGCGGCGGCAAAGCCTTGGTCGGCCAGGCGGTCGGCCAGATCGTCGGCGCCGCGCTTGGTCGACGTGAAGACGATGGCCTGGTCCAGCGAGGCGTCGCGCAGCACGTGGTCCAGCAGCTGCATCTTGTGGCTGGCGTCGTCCGCGTACAGCAGGCTTTGCGTGATGTTGGTGTGCTTTTCCTTGGCGCCGGCGATCTCGATGCGCTGCGGTTCGCGCATCATGCGCGAGGCCAGCTTGGCGACGGTGCCGTCCAGCGTGGCCGAGAACAGCAGCGTCTGGCGGCCTTCCGGCAGGCGGCTGACGATGGTCTCGATATCTTCGATGAAGCCCATGTCCAGCATGCGGTCGGCTTCGTCCAGCACCAGCGTGTGCACGGTGTTCAGTTTGACGCGGCCCGAGTTCAGGTGGTCGATCAGGCGGCCGGGGGTGGCGACCAGCACGTCCACGCGGCGCGACAGCGCCTTGAGCTGCGCGCCGTAAGGCATGCCGCCCACGACGGTGGCGGTGCGCAGGTCGGCCAGCTTGCGGCCGTAGGTGGCGGTGGCGTCAGTGACTTGCAGGGCCAGTTCGCGGGTCGGGGTCAGCACCAGCACTTGCACGCCGACGCCCTTGTTGGCGGGCATCTGGGCGATGCGGTGCAGGGCCGGCAGCATGAAGGCCGCGGTCTTGCCGCTACCCGTCTGCGAGGACACCATCAGGTCGTGGCCAGCCAGCGCTTGCGGAATGGCCGAAGCTTGGACGGGAGTGGGGGAGGTGAAGCCAGCGTCTTGAATGGCCGACAACAGAGCGGGCGCAAGACCCAGGTTTTCGAAAGACATTACTTTCCCTTGCCGCAATCAATGCGACGCAGTGCTTGGTCGGGCCAGGGGATTAGGCGGCCGGATCCAGGCGACGGTTGATGGAGCATCGTGCCGACCGAATCAACCGTGCGCGTGGCGCGTTCTCGTGTACTGAGTGGAACGCAGGGCGAAAGGAAAGGAGGTCAGGAATCGATGATGTTCGGCATGGGGCCGGGGCTGTGTCACCCGGCAGACTGCGAAAATTTCCGCTAAATCAAGGCGGTAAATGCCGAACTCGTTTTGTGCAGTGCGGCGATCATAACCCGAATTCGCCCTGCATGGGAATTATTTTTTTGTCCAGCTCCCAATCAATAGGGTTTTTCCCTTGGTTGGTCAGCCACTGATTGGTGGCCAGGAAGTGGCCGCAGCCCAGGAAGGGTACTGGGGGCCTTCTGGCGGACAGGGGCGAGGGGTGGTTGGACATCAGGACCAGGTGGCCGCTGTTGTCCGGGAGCAACGCCCGCTTGGCCTGGGCATGCGCGCCCCACAGCATGAAAACCTTGGGCGACGGGTCGCGCGCGACCAGCGAGATCAACGCGTCCGTCACCGTTTCCCAACCGCGCTTGGCATGCGAGGCCGGCTGGCCGTCTTCCACGGTCAACGCGGTGTTCAGCAGCAGCACGCCCTGTTCCGCCCAAACGCTCAGGTCGTTGCCGGCCGGCACGCGTGTGCCCGGAAACTCCTGGGCGATTTCGTTGAAGATGTTGCGCAGGCTGGGCGGCCGCTTGCAGTCGTCCGGCACCGAGAAGGCCAGCCCCTGGGCCTGGCCCGGCCCGTGATAGGGATCCTGCCCCAGGATCACCACGCGCACGTCCGACGGCTCCAGGCCGTGCAGGGCGCGGAAAGGCGTGGCCGGATAGACCACCGCGCCTTCTTCCAGGCGCTTGTCCACATGGGCGATTACGCCGGCCAGCGCGTCGGCCACGGCGCGCGTCTCGAAAGCGACTTTCCAGGCGGAGGAGAGCTGCGCGGCCTGAGTGGCCAGGGAGGAGTGGAGTAGGCGGTTGTCCTGGTGCATGGGCGCAATTGTGGCACAGCCTTCCGAGGACGCCGGGCGGGGCATTGAGGGCCGAAAAAGCGCTCTTCTACTGTCAACTATCAGAATTTTCTGGTGCGGAACGGCCTGCCATTCGCTTAACTTGCGACAAATCTTGCTGACCAGAATTCGTGCATTGCGCCAAACAACCAGAACCGCGCATTTGCACGTAGTCCCTCCCAAATGAAAACGAACAGACCTTTGCAGGTAGGCGCAATCGCTGCATCCGCGGGCGGTTTCATTAAGAAAAATCCAGAAGCAATGGCTTTCATATGAAGCTGACCGCAGTGGCCTTGCTGGCGGTGTTCGCATCCCCCTTGGCAGCCCAACCCATACTGCCCGCGGCCGCTGACCGCGCCACCGAGATCCAGCGCCGCCAGGAACAGGAGCTCGAGGCGCAGCGCGCGCGCGCCGCGCAGCGTCCAGACGTCCTGTCCGCGCCCGAGGCGCCGGCCGCGGGGGAAGGGCCGCTGGTCTTTCCCGAGGAAAGCCGGTGCTTCGTGCTGCGCGAAGTGCAATGGGACTCCCCCGAACCGCCGTCGGCGCTGCGCCGCGCGGCCGAGTCCGCCATCGGCCCCTGCCTGGGCGGACAGGGTTTGAAGAAGTTGCAGGAGCATTTGCACGCGCTGCTCATCGCTCAAGGATTGATCACCGCGCGCGTACTGGTGCCGGAGCAAACCTTGGCCGCAGGCGAGTTGCAGTTGCGTTACGTGCCAGGCCGCATTTCGGCAGTCCAGAGCGAGGGCGCCGCGGGCTGGTGGCGCACGGCGCTGCCGACCGGCCCGGGCGGCGAACTGAATCAGCGCGATCTGGACCAGGCCTTGGAAAACATCCGGCGGCTTGGCGGCCAGGCCGATGCCACCATAGACGTGGAGCCAGGTCCGAGCGTCGGCGACTCCGACATCCTCATCAAGCCCGGCAGCGGCAAGCGCTGGCATGCCTATCTGGGCGGTGACAACGGCGGCATGGAGTCCACCGGCAAGGAACAGATCAACGCCGGCCTCACGCTGGATTCTCCGCTGTTCCTGTACGACCAGTTGTCGGTTTCATGGAACAGCAACGCCGCGCTACGCCGCAATGATGCCGGAACGCGCGCGGCCTCCATGAACTACAGCATTCCCTTCGGGTACTGGACGCTGTTCGCCGGCGCCAGCCGTTCGCGCTATCGCCAGACCGTGGCGGGTCTGGACGAGCCGGTCATCTACGGCGGCACCACCAAGCAGATCGAGGCGGGCGTGTCCGTGGTGCCTTATCGGGCTGGCGCCTACAAGGGCACGGTGACGCTGAAATTCCTGCGCAAGCGCGTCAACAGCACCATCAACGACGTCGATATCGACGTGCAGCGACGCGACATCACCGGCTATGAGTTCGGTTATGGGCATCGCCAGTACATCGGCCCCGCCGCGCTGGACGTAGGCGGCGGCGTGCGCGGAACGCTGCCGCAGTTCTCCGACCGTCCCGGCTACATCTACGGCGATCCCGACTGGAACGGGCGCAGCACCCTGCTCACGGCCAACGCCGGACTGCATCTGCCGTTCAAGGTGGCGGGCCAGCAAGTGGCGTATCAGGCCAATTGGCAGATCCAGCACGCCAAGACCGCGTTGGTGCCGGCGGACTACTTCACCATCGGCAATCGCTACGCCGTGCGCGGCTTCGATGGCGAGATGACGCTGGCCGCCGAAGACGGCTGGACGTTGCGCCAAGACCTGTCGCTGAACCTCGGCGATCTGGGTCAGCAGCTCTACACCGGGTTTGACGTCGGACGGGTCGGAGGCCCGTCGGCGGAGTACCTGTCCGGCCGCACGCTGATCGGCGCGGTGACCGGCATGCGCGGCCGGATCGCCCTGCCCGGCCTGAGCGCGAGTTACGACCTGTCGGCGGGTTGGCCCTTGAAGAAACCAGAAAGCCTGAAGACCCAGAGCACCGTACTGGCTGCGTCACTGATGTTCGAGTTTTAGCGTCAAGCGCGGCCGGGCCACGCCCGCGCTTCGCTCCTTGCGCCGCGAGTCCCGCAGCGCGCCACAAGAACCGACTACCGAGTGTGCCTCATGTCCAAATTCCGTTCCGCCATCGTGTGGCTCGTGCTGTACACCCAGGTCTGGACGCCGGTCCTGGCGCAGACGCTACCTATCTCAGTGGACCGGAATGCTCCGGGCCAACGGCCAGTGGTGGGCGTGACCAACGGGGTGCCGGTAGTGAACATCGCGCCGCCTACCGCGGGCGGGGTGTCGAACAACAAGTTCACGGACTTCAACGTCGGCCGCTCCGGCGTGGTGTTGAACAACAGCGGCGGGGCCAGCCAGACGCAACTGGCGGGCCAGGTCGCGGGCAACCCCATGCTGGGCAACCAGCGCGCGACGACCATCCTGAATCAGGTCACTGCCCCCAATCCGTCGCAGCTGGCCGGCGCGCTTGAAGTGGCGGGCAACCGGGCCAATGTCATCGTCGCCAACCCGGCCGGCATCACCTGCAACGGCTGCGGCTTCCTGAACGCGGACCGCGCCACGCTCACCACCGGCAAGCCCGCTGTCGGGCCGGACGGCAGCATCGGTCTGGACGTCGCGAGCGGCAAGATCCGGGTCGAAGGCGACGGCCTGCTCGGCGGGAACGTCGGCCAGGTGGACCTGATGGCGCGCACATTGGAGATCAACGCGGGCATCTGGGCGCAGCGCCTGAACGTAACGGCGGGTGCATCGCGGGTGGATTACGGCTCTGGCGCGGTGTCGGCTCGCGAAGGCGAGGGCGCCGCGCCTGCGGTGGCGCTGGACACGGCGGCACTGGGCGGCATGTACGCCAACAGCATACGGCTGATCGGCACGGAAGCCGGCGTGGGCGTGAACGTGGGCGGCAATCTCGTGGCGCTTACGGGTGATCTGGAGGTGAGCGCCGCCGGGGACCTGCGCATCACTCCCAGCGGCACCGTGCAGGCCGCGAAGAACTTGCAGATGGCGGCGGGCCGCGATCTTGAAGTGGTAGGCGCGGCGCAGGCGTCGGGCACGGTGGCTTTGCAAGCAGGCGGGCTAGCCGCGATCCGCGGGGCGGTGAGCGCGGGCGGGGAACTGGCGGTCAACGCCCTGGGCGACGTGACCGTGGGGGCGCAGGGCAGCCTGCAGACCCAGGACGCGCTGCGTGTGGCCGCAGGGCGAGACCTGGCCTTGTCGGGCTCGTTGCTGATGGGCGATCAGGATCTGAGCGCGCAGGCCGGTCGCCATGTGCGCGCCGGCGTTGCGACCCGCGTGCCGGATCCTGTGCCGCCCGTGACCGGCGGTTCGGATTCGGGCGGCGACCCGGCAACGGACGCTGGTTCGGGTACGGGTTCGGGGTCCGGCCAGGATGGTAATCCGCCGCCGGCGAAGTCCGGCGAGACGGCAGCGGGCGATGGCTCCGCGGGCCTGGTGTCGGCCAAGGGGACGGTGGCGCTACAGGCCGCACGAGACATCCAATTGCCGGGCCGCGTCGTCGCATCGCGCGAGTTGCAGGTCCAGGCCGGCGGCGAGCTTTCATCCGCTGCGGGCGCGAAGTTGCAGTCGGGCAAGTCGATGAGCCTGCGCGCGGGCGAAGACGTAAGCCTGGCAGGATCGGCGTTGACGGATGGCGCATTGTCCATCGACAGCGCGCGCGGCCTGAAGGTGGACGGCAGTGCGCTGGCCTACGGCGGCACGCTGCAGATGCGCAGTGGCGGCGATATCCAGCTGGGCGCCGCCAGCAAGACGCAGGGACGCGTCGTCGACGCCGTGGCGTCGCGCGACCTGCGGGCCGGCGGAACCATGGCGGCGGCGGGCGACGTCCGCCTGCAAGCCGGCCGCGATACGGCCGTCTCCGCGGCCATCGGCGCCGATGGCGACCTGACGCTGGAAGCGCGGGGCGGCATGCAGGTGAGCGGGCAATTGGCCAGCACCGGCAAGGCACGGCTGCAAGCAGGCGGCGACGCGGCGCTGACGGGTAGCGTGCGCAGCAATGGCGACCTCGACGTCCGGGCGGACGGCAAGCTGTCGCTAGATGGTACGGCCGGCGCCACGGCTGGCGCGCTGAGGCTGGCATCGGCCGGCGACCTGAGCATCGGCGCGGGCGGCGTGGCGCAGGCGGGCGGCCTGGCGGACCTGCGCACGGGCGCTGCGTTCCGGTCGGCGGGCGAGGTGTCATCGGTGCAGGCGTTGACGGTGGCGGCCGCAGGCGATGCCGCCGTCGATGGCAAGCTGCTTGCCGGAGGTCCGCTGTCGGTGGATAGCATCGGCAAGCTCGTCGCGGGCGCGGGTTCCATCCTGCAATCCGAAGGCGCGATGCAGTTGCGGGCGGGACGCGAACTGACGCTCGCCGGGGTTGCTGAAACCAATGCGGGATTGGCGTTTCAGGCGGGTCAGGGCATGCGCATCGACGGCAACGCTCTGGCGTATGGCGGTACCTTGTCGCTTGCCGCCGGCGGCGATCTGTTGCTGGGGGCTGCCAGCCGTACCCAGGGCGTAGGCATCGCAGCACGAGCCGACGGCGACCTGACCGCAGCCGGCGCCATGGGTTCACGCGCAGACATCGCATTGACCGCCGGCCGCGACATATCGCTTGCCGGCAAAGGTTCGACGGCCGGGAACCTGGATCTGCGGGCCGCGCGCGACTTGCGAGGCAATACGCAGGCGCAGTGGGAAGTCGAGGGCGGCGTGGCGGGGCAAGCCGGTCAGGATCTGGCGCTCGCGGGCGCATTGCAAAGCAATGGCGGCATTGAATTGATCGCCGCGCGCCACGCAACCGTGGATGGCACGTTGACCGCCGCCACGGGCGCTTTGCGCTTGGCAGCAGGGAGCGACCTGGCGATCGGCGCGCAAGGCCGCGTGGCGGCCAAGGGGCGTGTGGAAGCCCTGGCGGGCGGCGATCTGCTGGTCTCCGGCGCCTTGAGTTCCCTGGATGAATTGTCCGCGCAGGCGGTGCGCAATGCCACGGTGAGCGGCAAGCTGTATGCCGCGGGTCCGCTGGATCTGCGTGCGCGCGCCGATCTCGCCCTCAGCCAAGGCGGGCATGTGCAGAGCGACCGGACGCTGCGCCTGAACGCAGGCCAGGACCTCACATTGGCCGGCACGACGTTGACCGATGGCGGCATGACGCTGGAAGCCGTGCGCGATTTGCGCGTGACTGGTGATGCGTTGGCTTTCGGCGATCGCTTGCGCGCATCCGCCGGGCGGGACTTGTCGCTGGGCGCTGCCAGCAGATTGCAGGGCAAAGGCGTGAGCCTGGACGCGACCCGCGACGCGCGGGCCGACGGCACGCTGGTGTCCACGGCCGATGCGGCGCTGACGGCCGGCGGCGATGTCGCGGCCCAAGGCACGATCAGCGCAGACGGCAGGTTGGACCTTACCGCTGGCGGGACGGCGCAAATCGCCGCGACGGGTCGGATCGAGTCGGCTGATGTCGCGCGTTTGAGCGCCGGCGGCGACGTAACCATGGCGGGCGAGCTGCGCGGGAATCAAGGCGCGAGCCTGCAAGCCGCAGGCGACCTGAAACTGGATGGCGTGGCCGCCTCGGCCCAGGGCGAACTCGCATTGCGCGCCGGGCGGGATATGGCTTTTGGCGCCGGCAGCCAGGCGCTGGCTGGCGGCGCATTGAGCGCACTGGCGGGCGCCTCCCTGACGGCTGCCGGCATCGTGTCATCGCTGGCCGATGTGGCGCTGGACGCGGCCGCGGACCTGACGCTCAAGGGCCAGACCTTGGCTGTGGGCGATCTGCGATTGCGTACGGACGGGACGCTGGCTTCGACCTCGGACGCGCGCATACAGGCCGACGGCTCGGTGGTCGCGGACGCGGCCACGGCCGCGGTTGCCGGCCAGTGGATCGCCGGCCGCAGCGCAGATCTGCGCACCCGCGGGGACTTGAAGGTCGACGGTTCCGTCCTGGCGCGCGACGGCGCGCTCTCTGCTGTCAGCGGCGGCGATCTCGCGCTGGGCGCGGCGGGCGCGTTGCAGGCAGGCGGGCTGCTGGAGGCGCGGTCCGGCGCCAAGCTGATTCTTGACGGGACCCTCTCCGGCGAGAAGGACATCCGCCTGACGGCCACGACGGATGCGCTGTTGAACGGCAAGACGATCGCCAACGGCCTGTTGAACGTCACGGCTGGCGGAGATCTGCGCGTGGGCAAGGACGGGCTGGCGCAAGGCAGCCGCAGCCTGATGCTCGACGCGGGACAGGATCTGCATATCGCGGGCACCGCCGGCACGGCAGACGGCGCGGGCAGCGGCGGCACGCTGCGTGCACAAGCGGGCCGGGATCTCTTTGTGACCGGCGTGGTGACCGGCGGCACGCCGGCCAGCCTCGCGGCGCGCAGGCATATCGGCATCGATGGCACCGTCACCGCGCTGTCTGGCGGATTGACCGCCGACGCCGGAGGCGATCTGGAAGTCGCTGCCGGCGGCCGCATGCAGGCCGCTACGGATCTGTCCCTGCTCGCAGCGGGAGATGTCGAGGCCGACGGTACGTTGGCGGCCGGCGGCGCGCTGATGCTGCAAGCCGGCGGCGACGCCAGGCTGGGCGGCGTGGTGGCCGCGTTGGGCGAAACCGCCACGTCCAAGGCTGGCGACATGTCCGTGTTGGCGGGACGTGACCTGATCGTCAAACAGGGCGCCCAGGTGCAGGCAGCAGGCGCCTTGAATGCGCTCGCGGGCCGCGACCTCTTTGTCGCTGGCGCTTTGGCGTCGGTGCGCGACCTGGCCTTGGCGGCTGCACGCGATGCGCGAGTGGAAGGGTCCGTTGCCAGCGATGCCAATCTGACCATGACGGGCCGGAATATCGTAGTGGGCGCGAACGGTCTGGTGCAGGCCGCAAACAAGCTCGCCGCGACGGCGGACGAATTCCTGGACGTGGCGGGCAGCATGCTGGCCGGCCGCGAACAGGCCCTGACCGCGGGTGACCGCGTCAAGATTGATGGCACAGTCGCGGCACTGCAAGGCGACCTGTCGCTGCAGGCCGCGCGCGGCGATCTGACGCTCGGCGCCGGTTCGCAGGTGCAGGCGGGCGGCGTCCTGGTTGCCGCTGCGGGCGGCACGTTGCAGACGTTGGGGTCGGCTTCCGCCGGCCGCGGTATGACGCTGCGCGCGGCCAAGGACGCGCTGCTCGGCGGCATCATCGCCACGCAGGCGGGCGCGCTGTCCGCCAGTGCGGCGGGCGACTTGCGGATCGCCGCCGACGGCCGCCTGCAATCCGCGGCCGCACTGATCCTGGACGCAGGCGGGAAGCTCGCCAATGCGGGCGTGGCCGTGGCGGCCACGAATGCCACCCTGACCGCAGGTTTCTCGCTCGCCAACACCGGCGCGGTGCTGGCCGGCGGCGATCTCGACGTTCGCACCCAAGGCCTGCTGGACAATGCCGGCAGGCTGGCTGCGGGCGTGGGCGCGGATGGCGTGCTCAATCAGCCAGGCAGCTTGCGTTTGACGGCAGGCTCCATTCAGCATGCCGGCGCCAGTCTCGCCGGCAAGGACATGACGCTGACGGCCACGGACTCGGGCGCGGCGGCGGGCGATATGTCGCTCGCGGGCGGTACGCTGTCGGCCAACAATCTGATGACGCTGTTGGCCAAGGGCGATATCGACACCGCCGGCGCAACCCTTCATGGCGGCGGCCTGGACTTGTCCGCCGCCAACTTGCGCAACGCAGGCGGCAAGATCACCTCCGCCGGCGATGCCCGCATCGATCTGGGTGCGGGCGGGACGCTGGACAACACCGGCGGCCTGATCGCGACCGCGGGCAACGCGCGCATCAATGCGGGTACGCTGGACAACCGCGATGGCACGGTGGCGGGCGGCGACCTGAACGTCACCGTCGCGGACACGCTCAACAACCAGCGCGGACTGATCCAGGCCGATCGGACGCTGACGCTGTTGGCGTCCCGCCTGGATAACCGCGACACGCTGAATGGCACCGGCACGTCCGCGCGCGGCGTGTTGGGCAAGATCGTGAGCATCGTGGCCGACGGGGTGGACAACCGGGGCGGCGCCGTCAACGCGGGCGAGAGCCTCGCCATCAAGACCAGGGAGGTCGACAACACCGCCGGCGAAGTGGTCTCGCAGGGCGACGCGCGCATCGAGACCGACACGCTGAAAAACGTGCAGGGCAAGGTGTTGGCCGGCAAGAGCCTGGCCGTCATCGTCAAAACCCTGGAAGGTCTGGGGGTGGTGGAGTCCGCCGGCGATCTTTCCTTCGAATATGCCGGCGCGCTGAACCAGAGCGGCGACATCATCGCGGGCCGCGACCTGAACCTGGCGGTGGGTGGCGCCATGGACAACAGCGCCCGGCTCAGCGCCGGCCGCGACCTGAACATCAAGGCCGACTCGTTGCACAACCAGGCCACGGGCGAACTGCTGGCGGGGCGCAACAACAACCTCAACGTCACCAATGGTCTGACCAACGAGGGCTTGATAGACGGCGGCGTCACCAACATCAGGGCCGGCAGCCTGAACAACCTGGGCCGCATATTCGGCGACGCCATTTCCGTCGGCGCGGGTACGCTGGTCAACGACGTGGGGGCGGGCGGCGGGGCCGTGATCGCCTCGCGCGGCGATCTGGATCTGGGCGCCACCAACCTCGTGAACCGCGAGCATGCGCTGATCTACGCGGCGAAAGACCTGCGCATCGGCGGCGCGCTGGACGCCATTGGCCGCGCCGTCGGCCAGGCCGTGTCGTTGATCAACGCATCGGCCACCATCGAAGCCGCCGGCGATGCCCGCATTTCGGCCGCATCGCTGATCAACCGGAACGATCACTACGCCAACGAAACCGTGGTGGTGTCGTCCAAGCCCAAGGTGTACTTCACGCCAGAAGGCACGACGGACATGTACGACGCCGAAACCAACTGGCTGTGCGACGACGTCACGCCCATGTGCAGCAAGGATCCGGCATGGCTGAATGACGATCCCGAACGCAAGCTGTTGTTGCCGTCGACCAAGTACCCGGCGGATCGCTACGGCCCTCCGTTCGATTATGTGCCGCGCACCAAAGGCAAGGCGGGCCGGGATGTGCCCATTCCGCCGGCCTATGCCAAGGCCTACGACGTCTGCTCCGGCGGCGATAACGGCGGCGACTGCACGCAAGTGCCCGAAAAGTTCAAGTATGGCAACGATGCGCGCGTATGGGCGGTCTTCGGCGTGACTCCGCCCGCGGGCGATATGCCCGTTTGGCGGGAACCGGATCGTCCCTGCAGGACGAGTGCCGAATGCACGGCGGAAAGCGAACGCCGCAAGGCTCACGACGAGGCCTATGCCGCCTACAAGGCCCGGCATTTGGAACTGGACGCGCGCATCCACGAGTTCAACGCCGACCACGCCAATCGGTTGGTGGGCAATTTCACCTACTACCAGGTGACCGAAACCGTCACCGAATCGCGCACGACCTCCACCGATCCCGCCCGCATCCTGTCGGGCGGCAATATGACGCTGACCGGCGCCGTCACCAACAACAAGAGTCAGATCGCGGCGGGCGGCGCGTTGTCGATATCCGGACCGGAAATCAACAACATCGGCGCCGGCGGCACGCGCACCATCACCCGCAACGGCACGGCAACCGTGACGCAGGAGCGCCGCCGGGACCGCAAGGAATACTCCACTCCCTACACCGTCACGCTGGCCGCCCAGCCCATCGAATTGCCCATCGCCACAGCGGGCGGCAATGTGCAGGTCGGCCTGAGCGGCAAGACGCCCGGTTCTACGGCGATCGGCAAGCCGGGCGCGGTTCAGGTCGCCAGCCTCGACCTCCCGGGCGGCAAGGCCGTCCGCACCGTATCCAATCCGGCCAGCATTCCCGACAGCCAACTGTTCACCATCAACGGCCGGCCGGACGCGCAGTACATCGTGTCCACCGATCCGCGTTTCACGGGCCAACGCCCCTACGTCTCCAGCGACTATCTGTTCGACCTGCTGCGCCAGCCCGGCGCGTTGCCGGGAACCTCGATCGACAACACGGCAGGCGCGGGCGCTGGCCTGACGGGAGATCGCAAGCAGGGGGACAACCCGTCTGGCGGCGTCAACGCCAATACAGGCGCCGATGGCCATGTGTCCGGCGGTTCCTCGGGGACCGGGGTTGCCGCCGGCGGCGCGCTGACCGGGTCCCGGCTGGGCGGTTGGGCCGCGCTGATTCCGCCGGGCGCCAAGTTCCTCACGCCCTCGGGCCAACCTCGGCGCCTGGGCGACGGCTTCTATGAACAGAAGGCGGTGTCCGACCAGATTCTGGCCACCACCGGCCAGCGCTTCCTGGAGAACTACAGCGACAACGACGCGCAGTACAAGGCCTTGCTCGCGGCTGGCGCCAAGTTCGCGCTGGACAATGGCGTCAAGCTTGGCTCCGCGCTTACCGAGGCCCAACAGCGTCAGCTCACCACCGACCTGGTCTGGCTGGTGGAGCAGACCGTCACCCTGCCCGACGGCAGCACCGAGACCGTGCTGGTGCCGCAGGTCTACCTGGTGGTGCGCGAAGGCGACCTCAAGGGCGACGGCACGCTCATGGCCGGGCGCGACGTGAACATCGCCGCCGAAGGCAAAGTCACCAATAGCGGCACCATCGGTTCGCGGCAAGCCACCGTCGTCACCGCCGGCAACATCGTCAACCAAGCTGGCGGCACCATTCAGGGCGGCAGCGTCAATCTCGCCGCGCGGGAAGACCTGGCCAACATCGCGTCCCTGATCAAAGGCGACAAGGTCGCCCTGACCGCCGGGCGCGACATCGCGCTGACCTCGACCGCCGGTTCCGAAAACCACGGCAGCACCTGGGGCACGCACCTCACCGGCGTGGCGCGGGTAGAGGCGGGCACCCTCGACATGCAGGCCGGCCGCGACCTGACGCTGACCGCCGCGCAGGTCATGGTCAAGGACGACGCGCGTCTGCAAGCCGGTCGCGACATCACGCTGGCCACGCTGACGGAAAGCCATGGCGAAAGCATGGCGCTCAACCGGCGCAATCGTCATGACCTGAGCACCAGCAAGGAAATCGGCTCCGTCATCGACGCCGGCCGCAACCTGACCCTGATCGCAGGCCAGGATGTCAACGCTCGTGCGGCCGATGTCACCGCCGGCAAGCAGTTGGCGGTCGCCGCGGGGCGCGACATCAACCTGACCGCGGGCGTGGAGACGGGCTCTGCGCGCGACGAGGTCCATTACAAGACCAAGGGCTTCCTGTCCTCCAAGACCACCCACACGATCAAGTCGGGCGACTGGACGCAGGCGCAGGGCTCGACCTTCACCGGCGATACCGCCGTGCTGATGGCCGGAAGGGATTTGAACGTCATCGGCTCCAACGTCGGCGCGCAGAAAAACCTGGTCATGAACGCCGAGCGCGACGTGAACATCCTGCCCGGCGTCAACACCACGGACAGCTACGACTACAAGAAAGTCACCAAGTCCGGCCTCGGCGCGACGGGCGGCCTGAGCTACGGCAAACGCCAGCAGACAGACTCGCTCGATGGCAAGAAAGTCTTCCACACGGCCAGCACCGTGGGCAGCGTCGAAGGCGACGTGCTCATCAACGCCGGCAAGACCTTGAATATCGTGGGCAGCAACGTGGTCGCGCCCAAGGGCGACGTGACCCTGATCGGCCAGCAGGTCAACATCGCCGCCGCCCAGGACTCCGCCCGTGAAAGAGAGTTTCACGAGGTCAAGCAAAGCGGCCTCAGCATCAACGCCAAGAACCCCTTGCTTGATGCCATGCAAACCGCGAACCGCATGGGCAACGCCGCCGGCAAGACCGACAACAAGATCATGAAGGCCCTGGCCTTGGTGACCACGGGCGTGGCGGCGGTCAACACCTACGATGAAGTGATGGCGGACCCGCAGAGCGCGGGCGGCGTGACGCTGAGCCTGGACATCGGCAGCAGCAAGACCCAGACCATCACCAACCGCAACACGACGTCCTCGGTCGGCTCCAACATCGCGGCGGGCAAGGACCTCACCGTCATCGCCAAGGGCGCAGGCGCCGATTCGGACATCACAGTCACGGGTTCGCGGCTGTCCGCCGGGAACAACGCCTTGCTCAAGGCGGACGGCGACATCCTGCTGCAAGCCGCGCGCGACACCTACGAACAGCACACCCAGAACAAGAGTTCGGGCGCCAGCGTAGGCGTGGGCGTGACGGCGGGCAGCAACGGCGTCGGCTTCGTGGCGACCGCCGGGGCCAACGCCTCGCGCGGCCGCAGCGACGGCAAGGACACCACCTGGACCAACACCGAGCTGACCGCGGGCAATGTGCTGGCGCTGCAATCGGGCGGCGACATCTCCTTGATTGGCGCGACGGGCCGCGCCGATCAGATCATCGCCGACGTCGGACGGGACCTGCGCATCGAGAGTCTGCAGGACGTCATCACCTACGACTCCAAGCAGCAGGGCGGCGGGGTGCAGGGCAGCCTGTGCTACGGCTATTGCAAGAGTTCGGTGTCGGGCAACGTCTCGCAGACCCGGATGAAGAGCGACTACAAGTCGGTGGAGGAGCAGTCCGGGCTGATGGCGGGCGACGGCGGCTTCGTGGTGGACGTCAAGCGCAACACCACGCTGATAGGCGGCGTCATCTCCAGCAGCGACCAGGCCGTGGCGGATGGTCTGAACCTGCTGAAGACAGGCACGCTGGTGGCCGAAGACGTGAAGAACGTGGCGCGCTACAAGGCCGACCGGATCTCCCTGAGCGGCGGCAGCGGCGGGGCGGGGACGCCGGTGGCGCTTGGAGCCTTCGGCGAAAACGACTCCAAAACGCTCAGCGGCATCAGCGGCGGGACGGTGGAGATCCGGGACGTTGCGGGGCAGCAGGCGCTGACGGGCAAGAGGGCAACTGAGACCATCGCGTTGTTGAACCGCGATACGAGCGACACGTTGAATTCGTTGAATCCGATCTTCGATAAGGATCAGATCGAGGCGGGTTTCGACATCGTGGAGGAAATGGGGAAACAGGCGGGGCAGTTCTTCGAGAATCGAGCGGCAAAGGCGAAGGCGCTTGAAGAGGCCTTGAAGAATGAACCCGAGGGTCCGCGCAGGGATGAGCTGAAAGCGCAATACGAAGACGCCAAGAAATGGGAGGCTGGTGGCGACAGTCGTCGTTGGTTCACTGCAATAGCCGGCGCGGTGAGCGGCAACGTCACCGGCGCTGTCACCGAAATGGTGCAGGCGGTAGCGGTCAACTATCTGCAAGGGTTGGCGGCCACCGAAGTCAAAAAGTTCATATCCAATCTGGGCGATGGACCGCAAGCGGAAGCGGCGCGCGCCGCGTTGCATGCGATCGTGGGCTGCGCCGGGGCGGCGGCTAAAGGCAACGACTGCGGCGCGGGAGCGTTGGGGGCTGGAGCCGGGTCGGTGTTGAATGCTCTGCTGGGCGAGACGTCAAAGCTCAACCCTGAAGAGAAGGAGCAACGTAGCAACCTGATCCAGTCGCTGGTGGCAGGGATGTCCAAGGTGGCTGGCGTCGACGGCGCGGAAGCGGTGTTCGCGGCGAACAACGAGACGACGAACAACCGGCTTGCTGTCGATGAACATCAGTCTCGCTTGGCCGAGATGGAGGCGTGCGGAACCACGAAGTGCCGGGACGAGGTAACGGCAAAGTACAGAGAGATATCGACGCAGCGGGGTCGCGAACTCCAGGAATGCGGGGTCGACTGCGTTGAGATAGCGCATGAGCTCACGCAACGTCTGGCCGAATCCACCCAGCGTCAAGGAGAGCTGGTAGAGAAATCTAGAAGCGCTCAGGGTCTAAGCACTGCCGAATTAGAAGAGCTCGAAATCCTCCGTTTCGGGATGCCCTTGCTCGTGGCTGATCGCTTTACCGCCATCAAAAGAGGCATGGAGCGTGGAAGTGAGGAAGCGAAGCAGCTGTTTTGGGAAAGCCTGGCCGAGGAAGGGATACAGGGTGCGGCGGCCGGTGCTGGAGCGATAGGCGGGAGAGCGGCGAAGGGAGGAAAGGATGGTTCTACTACTGAGTCGGGCAAGGGGGGCGGTAAAGGAAGCCCGCTGCCTGTGCCGGAGCCTGTGCTTGCGTCGAATGGGTTGGTTTACAAATCGAATGACAAGCACACTCGTGGGGTGTTTGGGAACAGGCCGAATGCCGGATTAGAGCCGAGAAACTCGCTGGGTTTGTTTGAATCTTCCGTTTCCCCTGAAGAGGGTGGGAAGCATAGATATGCCAAGGATGAAAACGGAAATGTGCATCGGTTTTCGGACGGCAATGATGGAAAATGGCACTGGACGGGGAGTACCGCAGATAGAGATAACTCGTTGAACAAGAGCGCTATTCCTATCGATGTGAAACGAAAACTTGGTTTATCCGGAAAGTGGGGGTGAATGTGATTTTTGGTGATACATACAAATTTGCGATCCTTATGGAGCATATACCTGTTTGGGGTTCGAACTATCGGAATGGACTGTTTTATTTTTTTATCGGCGGAGAGATGTTTCCTGAAGAAATGCATACAGCCACTTTAGACGTGGATGTGTGTATGTTAGACGCTAAAAACGCACTGGTCTCTTTTCCTGAAAATCGCGAATTATTTGAGGCAGACGCAAAGGTTGCTTTCAATCATATGCTGGGATTGATTTCCCCAGAGCTAGTAGACGAGGACGCCGATGTTCCGGATGATTTTAATTCGTCCTATTTATATCAAGCAGCTACCCAAAACATCTACGATGCAGGATGTCATGTTTTTTGCGTTGCTTATGGCGATGAGGTGCGAATTATAGGCGCGAAAATAAGCCAATTTTTGAGAGATGCGACAGGAAGAGGCTACTGGTCGGCAGTTCCTAATATTAAATATTGGGATGTGTATATAAATAAGAGTGAGGTTGAAAAGATAATATCTGATGCCGTAAATCACTACAAAAAAATTTGAAAATAGAGTGTTGCGTTATTCTTTAGTGCCCAGGTGGCCTCGTTAATTTTTCCAGGCATAGGCATGCCTTTTGGCGAAAGGTATCTGTGAGGGAGGCCAGGTGTCAGTCCGATTTTTCAATCAAGTTTCGGCCAGAGGCAGGGGCCAGGGTGGGGGGGAAAATCTAGTCTTTCTGGAAAGCGAAGATGAAAGCGGTTTTGGTGATTCGTATAGGTTGGGATTCTCTGGAACATATCCCTGTTTGAAGTTGCTCCTTAAAAGAGCGCGATTGAAAGAGCAAGAGTCAGAGTATCGCCAATCGCATGAAGGCATCCTTCGTCGATGCCACCGAAAAAAAAATCTAGAAATCTGAGTTGGATAAAAGAATGAGCTTCAGCATGGATTTGTCCCATGAGGTACTGACGAGGTTTGACGAGGAGGGGTTGCTCGGAGAGATAGAAATCAATGGGTACAAGGAAAATTTCTTTTCTCCAGTGAGATTCTGGTCTCGCATGGATTATCTGAAGAGTTGGAAGAAATCACTGGATCAGGGGTTGCAAAGTCATGGGCATGCGGCTCTGGCAACCTCTATGTATGATCCGAATTCATCCAATTTCGTATTTTGCTGGGTAATTTATATTGAAAGTGAGCAGGCCTACATTCAAAATCATGTGATATTTTTGAATGAGTTGTCTGTTCCATTTGTTCCGGAAGATATAAATCTACATATTTATCCGAGGGAGGAAATCAGTGAGGATGGGATGAAGATTTCTCAGTGGAGCGTTGATACTGCCTCGGTTGCGCAGTTTTCTGAAATGTTGGGGAAGTGGATTTCAGAAAATTAAACAGTCCATCTGAAACGACACAAGAAAGATGCCGCGCCACCCGTCATGAAACTGGGCGTAATCCGGACGATAGGGTGAGGGTGTTTTAAACGGTGAGAGCTGGCGTATTACCCACTGCTGTAAGACTTCATCGGCCGGATCCAACTCTCCAGCAGCAATTGGGCGATGGCGGATGCATCCAACCCGCTGAAACAAAAACGCCAGGCATCAATAGCCTGGCGCTCAAGTGTGCCGCCAACACCTGGCGGCGGCGACTCCGAAATCGCTACCCTCGATTCAAACCGGCCACCCATCCTGCCGATACGCCGAATCCCAGAACATCCATTCCAGCTGCGCGGCACGCGTATACGCCGCGTGCATCTGCTCCAACGTTTCGGCGGACGCCTTTTCGGCGACGCGGTCGACCGTGGTGATGACTCGGCGCACCAGGGCGTGGAAGTCCTCGCAGGCATAGGCCTCGATCCAGGCGGAGTAAGGATTGGGCTGCGCCGCCCGCGCATGGATTTCGCGGCCGATTTCGGCATAGATCCAGAAGCACGGCAGCAGGGCCGCCAGCGCTACCGGGTACGGCGCGCTCCAGGCGGTGGCGATCAGGTAGCTGGTGTAGTGGTGGCAGGCAGGCGTGAGCGGTGTGGCTTCGAAGGTGGCGTCATCGATGCCGAACTGCTTCAGGAAGCCCGCGTGCAGGGTGCGTTCGGCCACCACCGCGCCCTTGGCGGCGTCGGCGAACTGCACCACGCCGTCGGCGTCGTCGGCCTTGGCCGAAGCGATGGCCAGCGCGCGCCCGAATGCGACCAGGTAGTGCGCGTCCTGGATCATGTAGTGCTTGAACGCGTTCTCGTCGAGCTGGCCGCTGGCCAGTTCGCGGTTGAACGGCATGTCGCGCGTGGTTTCGTAGAGTGTGGCGTTGCGCGCCCAGGCGTCGGAGCTGAAAGACATGGGATTCCTCAAGACAGACTGTCGGCGCGCGGTTGCGCGCCGGTCGATAAAAGCGGGCTAGGGTATCAAAGCATGCGGGGCGTCAGGCCTTGCGCTTGCGGTGATGCCGGACGTAGTCCTGCAGGACCTCGCGCAGCACGATGGCCTGGTTGTGTTCGGTGTTGCGGGCGCCATAGAGCAGGGTCAGCGGACGGTCGCCCGCCGCGTCCAGCAGGGCGGCCATGCGCGCCTGCTGTTCGGGTTCCGCCAGTTCGGCCTGGTAGCGTTGGCGGAATTCTTCCCAGCGATCTTCGATGTGGCTGAACCATTTGCACAGCTCCAGGGTGGGCGCGATGTCGCGGGCCCATTCGTCCAGGTGCAGGTCCGCCTTGCGCAGTCCGCGCGGCCACATGCGGTCCACCAGCGCCCGGTAGCTGCCTTCCGGACCCAAGCCCTCGTAGACGCGTTGCACGGCGATGGCGGACGGTTTCATGGCGGCTCCAGGGCGGGTGGCGGATCCCGCTACTTTAGCGCCCGCCGTCCGCTTTCAACCCGGGATCAAGGTTTTCCGCGGCGCCAGCGCGCGTGCCGCAGGCGCGCAGCACCAGGAAGCCGACCACGGCGGACGCCAGCGAGCCCGTCAGCACGCCGATCTTGGTGGCGTCGATGGCGGCCGGATCGCTGAATGCCAGGGCGCCGATGAACAGGCTCATGGTGAAGCCGATGCCGCAAAGCAGCGACACGCCGTACAGCTGCGCGTAGCTGGCGTGGCGCGGCAGGGTGGCGATGCCGCTCTTGATGGCCAACCACGCAAAGCCGAACACGCCCAGCTGTTTGCCCAGGAACAGGCCCAGCGCCACGCCCAGGGGCACGGGCGCCGCCAGGCTGCCCAGGCCCATGCCGGCGAACGACACGCCAGCGTTGGCGAAGCCGAAGATCGGCACGATCAGCAGGGCGACCGGCTTGTGCAGCGCATGTTCCAGCGTATGCAGGGGCGAGTGCGCGCCGGGATGGCCCTGGTTCTGCGGGCGCAGCGGAATGGTCAGCGCCAGCGCCACGCCGGCCAGCGTGGCATGCACGCCGGACTTCAGGACGAAGTACCAGAGCACGGCGCCGATCAGCAGGTAGGGCGTCAGGCGCAGCACGCCGGCGCGGTTCAGGCAGAACAGGCAGACCAGCAGGGCGCCCGCCATGCTCAGCGCGAACACGTTGAGTTCGGCGGTATAGAACAAGGCGATGATGACGATGGCGCCCAGGTCGTCCAGGATGGCCAGCGCCGTCAGGAAGATCTTCAACGAGGTCGGCACGCGGCTGCCCAACAGCGCCAGGATGCCCAGCGCAAAGGCGATGTCGGTCGCCGCCGGAATGGCCCAGCCGCGCAGAGTGTCGGGGCTGCCAACGTTGATCAGCACGTAGATCAGGGCGGGCAAGGCCATGCCGCCCAGGGCGGCGATGCCTGGCAGCACGATGCGGGCGGCGCCGCGCAGTTGGCCGTCCAGGACTTCGCGCTTGATCTCAAGGCCGACCAGCAGGAAGAACACCGCCATCAGGCCGTCGTTGATCCAGTGCAGCACGGTTTCTTTAAGCAAGACCGGACCCGCCTGGAAGCCGAGCTTGGTCTCCAGCACGCTGAAATAGGCCGGCGCGGCCGGGCTGTTAGCCACCACCAGCGCGACCAGCGCGGCCAGCATCAGGACATAGCCGCCCAGCGCCTCGGAACGGAGGAACGATTGCAGGAACGAGACCGGCTTTTGGGAAGGGACGGCCTGGAAACTCATGCAGTACCGCCCTTGCTTACGTTTTGATAAGATGCGCGTTTCATTCCTGAATTTTACCTGAATTCATCTTTCGGGATTCCTCTACGTCGTCGAACATCTTTCAATTATTCGAAAAAACAGCTTATCAGCGTCGAATTGTTGGCGTTGCTTGTCCGGCGACCAAACCCTTTCCCTCGAATCCCGACCAGTCCGTGGCCAGCAACGCCGCCTGGCGACTCTTGCTAGCCAAATGCCATTACGCCCTCTTACGGTATTGACCTACACGCCCGCCAAGCCCGGCGCCGCGAGCCGCCTGGTGGATGTTGGCGAAGCGCTCACGGCGCCTGCGGCCCAGAGTCCCCATGGCGTCTATCAGACCCGGCAACTGATCCCCAGCACACGCCTGTTGGGCTGGGCGCGGGCCGGTGCGCGCTTCGATCTGTCCCGCACCGGTTCCGTGCGCGTCTGGTCCGATGGCCGGCTGCACGCCGCCGAATGCCCGCGCGACTGCGCTAGCGCGGGCGCGGCGGCCCTGGAGCAGGAAGACATCGCCTACCTGGAAGCCTACCTGCTATCGCAGGGCCGTTGCTGGAGCGACGCGGACGCCTCGCAAGGCGGCCAGTCCTGATCATGCCGAATTCCATCGAATCCCTCCAGGGCCGGCCGGGCCCCGAAGCGCGCCTGCGCATCCTGCACACGGAAGCGGCCACCTCGTTCGGCGGCCAGGAATTCTGCATCTACAAGGAAATGATAGCCATGCGCGAGCGCGGCCACCATCTGGAAGCGGTCTGCCAGCCGGAGGCGGAACTCGGCACGCGCTTGCGCGAGGCCGGCTTCACCGTGCACCTCATTCCCATGGATGGCCCGCTCAACTTCGTGCGCGGCGTCGCGTTCGTGCGCCGGCTGTTGCGCCGCGGGCGCTTTGACGTGGTCAATACGCACAGTCGCCGCGATACGGTCCTGGGCGCGTTTGCGGCGCGCCTGGCGGGCACGCCTCTCATCGTGCGCACGCGCCATTTGGCCAAGCCCATCAATTCCCTCTACGCCTATACGTGGCTGGCGCATCGCGTCATCGCCGTCAGCCGTTACGTGCGTGGCCAGTTGCTGGACGGCGGCGCGCGGCCGGAGGCCATCGCCACCATCCATTCGCCCGTGGTGCTGCCTCAGGTGCATGGCGGCGTCTGCGTCAGGCGCGAGCTTGGCCTGCCGGAGGATGCGCTGGTGGTCGGCTGCGTGGCCGTCATGAGGGCGGACAAAGGGCATTGCGACCTGATCGACGCTTTTCGCCGTATCGCCGCCACGTTTCCGCAGGCGCATCTGGTGCTGGTGGGCGAGGGCCAGCCCATGGCAGGGCAGTTGCAGGCGCAGGTGGAGGCATTGGGCCTGGCGCACCGCGTGCATTTCACCGGCCGGCGCGACGACATCGGCAATGTCCTGACAGCCTTCGACGTGTTTGCGCTGCCGACGCTGCGCGAGGCGCTGGGCACTGTCTTCATCGAGGCCGCGGCCATGGGGGTGCCGGTCATAGGCACCGACGTGGGCGGCGTGCCGGAAACCATGCAGGCGGGCGTGACTGGCCTGTTGGTGCCGCCCGGCGATCCTGCGGCGCTGGCGGGAGCGCTGGAAAGCCTGCTGGCCGATCCGGCGCTGCGCCGCCGCATGGGCGATGCGGGCCGCGAGCTGATCCGCGGGCAAGGCCTGTTTTCCGCCGAGCGCACAGCCGGCCTGGTTGAACAGGCTTACGCCGGCTGGCTGGCGGAACTGCGGGGGCCTGCGCGCGCTGCCTGAGGCGGGCGGCGGCTCAGTGCCAGAGCAGGGCGTTCATGGCCTCGACCAGCCGGTCGCGGTAACGCGGCAGCAGCGCCTGCACGTGCGCCTGACGTTCCTTCCATTCGGCGGATTCCGCGCCGGCGGCGATGCGCGGCGGCGCCCAGATCGGGTCGGGGAAATGGCGGTCGCCGCGCCAGCGCGGGATCACGTGCCAGTGCAGGTGCGGCACCATGTTGCCCAGCGAGGCCAGGTTGATCTTGTCCGGTCCCAGGACCGATTGCTGCGCTTCTTCGACCACGTACACGGCGCGCATCAGCAGGTCGCGGCCGTGCGTGGACAGGCTGGTCATCTCGGCCAGATGGCCGTTCCAGATTACCCGCGTGAAGCCCGGATAGTCGGCGTCGTCGACCTCGACGATGCGCAGATGCGGGCCGCGCCACAGCAGCGTGCCGCCGTCTTCCTGGCACAGCGGACAGTTGGGGTCGCGTGCGCTCACGGCATCACCTTGCGGTACTGGATGAAGCCCGAGCGGTCGGCGATGCGGTCGTAGAGCTGGATGGCGGTGGCGTTGGTTTCATGCGTCAGCCAGTACACGCGCGAGCAGTTGGCGGCGGCAGCCTGCGCGTACACGTGTTCGATCAGCTTGCGGCCGGCGCCGGTGCCGCGCACATCCGGGTCCACATACAGGTCCTGCAGATAGCAGTAGTCGCCCGCGGTCCAGGTGGAGCGGTGGAAGATCCAGTGCACCATGCCGATGGCCCGGCCGCTTTCGTACGCCAGCGCCGCATGCATGGGTTCGGCGGGGTCCAGGAAGCGCGCCCAGGTGTTGCGCGTGACCGCGTCGTCGATGTTGACGCGATAGAACTCCTGGTAGCCCTTCCATAGCGGCAGCCAGGCTTCGAAGTCGGCGGCGACGATGGGACGGATTTCTGCGGTACTCATGGCTTGCGGCCTCCAGGCGGGATTCAGAGTTGGTCTTCCATGGCTTCGACGATGTGTCGCAGCACTTGCAATCGAGCGTAGCGCTTGTCGTTGGCCGACACCAGATGCCACGGCGCGTTGGGGAGGTCGGTGCGCGCCAGCATCTCGTTGGCGGCATCCGCGTAGTCCTTCCATTTGTCGCGATTGCGCCAGTCGTCGGGTGTGATCTTGAAGTTCTTGAAGGGCGAGTTCTCGCGCTCCTTGAAGCGCTCCAGCTGCACGTCCGGCGTCACCGCCAGCCAGAACTTCAGCACCAGCGCGCCGCTGGCGGCCAACTGCCCCTCGAAGTCGTTGATCTCGGCGTAGGCGCGGCGCCAGCAGGCGGGCGCGGTCAGTTTTTCGACGCGCTCGACCAGCACGCGGCCGTACCAGGAGCGGTCGAAGATGGCGATGCGGCCATGGCGCGGCACGTGGCGCCAGAAGCGCCACAGATAGGGCCGGGCCAGCTCTTCGCTGGTGGGGGCGGATATGGGCGTGATGTCGAACTGGCGCGCATCCAGCGCATGCGTGACGCGCCGGATCGCGCCGCCCTTGCCGGCCGCGTCCTGCCCTTCGAACACCAGCACCAGCGAACGCTCCTGGAATTTCTTTGAACGCGCGGCGCGCGCCAGCCGGCCTTGCAGCAGGCCCAGTTCGGATTCGTAGTCGTCCTTGTCGGTCTTGGCGTCGTAGTCCAGTTCGCCCAGGCGGTCGACGACGCGCGTGGTCCTGGCATGCGCCACGAAGGCGGCCGGAATGCGCGGCACGCCGCGCTGGCGCATGGCGGCCAACACGGCTTCGGCGGTGCGCGCGGCGCGCATGTCTTCGTCCGCGCTGGGGATCACGACCCAGGGGGCGTGGCCGCAGTCCGTGCGGTTCAGCACCAACTGGCCGGCGTTGCGGATGCGGTCGTACTTTTTGTAGACCTTCAGGTCTATCGGGCTGACCTGCCAGGAGGTTTCCGGGCTGGCCAGCAGGCGCTCGGCCCGCTCTTTCTGTGCCTTGGCCGACAAATGGAACCAGAGCTTGACGATCTGCACTCCCTCGGCGGCGAGCATGGCCTCGAAGTGGCGGATCGCGGCGGCCTGCGCCTCGATGCTGTTCTGGTCGGGCTTCTTGCGCGTGGCCTCATACAGCAGCGATGCGTACCAGGAGCCGAACACGATGCCGGTGCTGCCCTTGGGCGGCAGGTCGTTCCAGTAGCGCCAGAACGGCGGACGCTCCAGCGCGGCGCCTTCGCGCGGGCCGTAGGCCAGCGTCTTGATGTGGCGCGGATCCATCCATTCGTTCAGCAGGTTGACGGTGGCGCCCTTGCCGGCGCCGTCTATGCCCGCGATGACCACCAGCAGCGTCTTATCCGCTTTCTGCAGGCGCTGATACTGCGCGTTCAGCAACGCGACGCGCAGCTTCGCCTCCAATGGCTTGAACTCTTCCTTGGACAGGCTGGGGTCGGCTTCGGCTTCTGCAAACATGGGGGATCCGTCTGATCGGCAATTCTGCGATCGGACGATCTTGCGGGATAAGCCCCGGGCGCGCAAGCCCGGCGCGCGGCTCGGTCAGAGCGCGTCGACGGGGATCTTCAGGTAGCGCACGCCGTTGTCCTCGGGCGGCGGGAAATGGCCGGCGCGGATGTTCACCTGGATGGCGGGCAGGATCAGGGTGGGCATGGAGAGCGTGGCGTCGCGCCGCGTGCGCATGGCGACGAAGTCCTCTTCGGCGACGCCGTCGCGCACGTGGATATTGGCGCGGCGCTGTTCGGCCACCGTGGTCTGCCAGGAGGCTTCGCGCCCGGCGGGCGGGTAGTCGTGGCACATGTACAGCCGAGTCTCGGCGGGCAGGCCCAGCAGGCGCTGGATGGAACGGTACAGCTGATGGGCGTCGCCGCCCGGGAAGTCACAGCGCGCTGTGCCCACGTCCGGCATGAACAGCGTGTCGCCGACGAAGGCCGCGTCGCCGATCAGGTAGGCCATGTCAGCCGGCGTATGGCCAGGCACGTGGATGGCCTGCGCCGTCAGCGCGCCGATGCGGAAGGTTTCGCCGTCCTTGAACAGATGGCCGAATTGCGAGCCGTCCAGCTGGAACTCCGGCTCCAGGTTGAAGATCTTTTTGAACACGCCCTGCACGGTCTGGATGCTTTGGCCGATGGCAATGACGCCGCCAAGCTGTCGCTGCAAGTAGGGCGCGGCCGACAGATGGTCGGCATGGGCATGGGTTTCCAGCAGCCATTCGGTCTTCAGGCCATGCTGGCGTACGTAATCCGCCACCCGGTCGGCGCTGGCGGTGCTGCTGCGGCCGGACTTGGGGTCGTAGTCCAGCACCGAGTCGATGATGGCGCAGGCGCCGCTCGGCGCGGGCTCATGCACGACGTAGGTGACGGTGGCGGTGACGGGATCGAAAAAGGCCTGGATCTGGGGAGACATGGACGCTCGCATCGCAGCGAGTCGCTGCACGATGAAACACTATATATATTTCAATAATATTGTTGGATATTATATTGGTCAATATAATGATCAAACTCCATCTAGCCGATTGATACGCATCAAATGAATGACGCCCTGACCGAGTGCGAAGTCGCCGCCCTGCGCGAATCCGCCTCCCAGGCCTGCGCGCTCCTCAAGGCGCTGGCCAACGAAGACCGCCTGCTGCTGCTGTGCCAGCTGGTCCAGAACGAACGCAATGTGAGCGAACTCGAATCGCTGACCGGCATCCGCCAGCCCACCTTGTCCCAGCAACTGGGCGTACTGCGCGACGAAGGCCTGGTCGCGACCCGGCGCGAGGGTAAGTACGTCTATTACCAGATGGCCAGTTTCGAGGTCAGCCAGGTGATGAAGACGCTTTCCAGTTTGTACTGCGGCCGGACCATGGAGTCACTGGAGTCGCTCAAATGAACATGGACTGGTCCGCCTTCACGCCTTGGTCCGCTGGCGCGGGCGGCCTGCTCATCGGCGCCGCAGCCGTGCTGTTGATGGCCGGGGCGGGGCGGATCGCGGGCATCAGCGGCATCCTGGGCGGCCTGCTGCCGCCCGAGCGCGGCGGCATGTGGCGGCTGGCCTTTCTGTTGGGCGTGTTCGCTGCGCCCTGGCTGTACCGCCTGGGCAGCGCCTTGCCGCCCATCGTGGTCGAAGCCGGCACGACGCGCCTGATCGTGGCGGGTCTGCTGGTGGGGATCGGCACCCGCTATGCCTCGGGCTGCACCAGCGGCCACGGCGTCTGCGGCGTGTCGCGCGGATCGCGCCGGTCGCTCACCGCCACCGCCTTGTTCATGGCCGCGGGTTTTGCCGTGGTCTACGTCACCCGCCATCTGGGGGGACTTTGACATGGTGGCATTGATCGCATTCGGGTCGGGCCTGGTGTTCGGGCTGGGCCTCATCATTTCCGGCATGGCCAATCCGGCCAAGGTGCTGGGTTTTCTGGACCTGGCCGGCGCCTGGGATCCGTCACTGGCCTTCGTGATGGGTGGCGCCGTGCTGGTCACGGCGGCGGGCTTCGCGCTCTTGCGGCGGCGTCGTGCCAGCTTGTCGGGCGAGCCGCTGCGCTGGCCCACGGCTACGCGCGTGGACGTGCGACTGGCCGTGGGCAGCCTGGCGTTCGGCGCGGGCTGGGGCCTGGCGGGCTTCTGCCCAGGACCCGCGCTGGTGGCCGCATCCGCCGGCGTGTCCGAAGCGCTGATCTTCGTGGCCGCCATGGTTGCCGGCATGGCGATATTTTCAGTCCTGGAAAAATTCAAAAGCCGGTAGACCGGCGAGGAGACAAGCATGCCGACAGCAGAGGCGCAGCGCGATTTCGATGTGGTGGTGGTGGGCGGCGGATCGGCGGGCATAGGCGTCACCGCCAGTCTGCTGCGTCGCCGCCCGGACCTGCGCATCGGCGTCATCGAACCCAGCGACAAGCACTACTACCAGCCGGCCTGGACGCTGGTGGGCGGCGGCGCTTTCGACATCGCCAAGACCGTGCGCCCGACCCGCGACGTCATGCCCAGGCGCGCCACCTGGCTGCAGGCGGCAGCGGCGGGCTTCGAACCCGAGGCCAACCGCGTGCTGCTGTCCGACGGCCGGGCGGTGAGCTACCAGCAACTGATCGTCTGCCCCGGCCTGCGCCTGGCGTGGGACAAGGTCGAGGGCCTGGCCGACACGCTGGGCAAGAACGGCGTCAGCTCCAACTACCGCTATGACCTGGCGCCCTATACCTGGGAACTGGTGCGCGGGTTGAAGGGCGGGCGGGCGCTGTTCACGCAGCCGGCCATGCCCATCAAATGCGCCGGCGCGCCGCAAAAGGCCATGTACCTGGCCTGCGACCACTGGAAGCGCACCGGCGTGCTGGACCGCATCGACGTGGAGTTCGACCTGGCGGGCGCGGCGCTGTTCGGCGTGCCGACGTTCGTTCCGCCGCTGATGTGCTATGTCGAAAGCTATGGCATCGCGCTGGCCTTCAACTCGGCGCTGGTGGCGGTGGACGGCGCGGCGCGCAAGGCCTGGTTCGATCTCAAGAACGCCGACGGCGCGGTGACGCGCGTGGAGAAATCCTTCGACATGCTGCACGCGGTCCCGCCGCAGGTGCCGCATGACTTCCTGAAGAACAGCCCGCTGGCGGACGCCGCCGGCTGGTGCGAAGTGGACCCGTCCACGCTGTTGCACGTGCGCCATGGCAACGTGTTCGGGCTGGGCGATGGCATCTGCACCAGCAATGCCAAGACCGCCGCGGCCGCGCGCAAGCAGATCGTCACGGTGGCGGAAAACTTGCTGGCGCTGCGCGAAGGCCATGCCATGCCCGTCAAGTACGACGGCTATGGCTCCTGCCCGCTGACGGTGGAGCGCGGACGCATCGTGCTGGCCGAGTTCGGCTACGGCGGCAAACTCCTGCCCACCTTCCCGCTGGACCCGACCGTGCCGCGCAAGAGCGCCTGGTTCCTCAAGGCGACGCTGCTGCCCTGGATCTACTGGAACGGCATGCTCAAGGGCCGCGAATGGCTGGCCCGCCCTCTGGGCAACTGAGCGTCTCCATGATCGATACGGTATTGGCCGTCAGTGCGGCGCTGGGGGCGTGCGTCGGCCTGATACTCGGGCTGACCGGCGCGGGCGGGGCCATCATGGCGGTGCCTCTGCTGGTCTTCGGCCTGCATTTGCAGGTGTCGCAGGCCGCGCCCATCGCCTTGCTGGCGGTGGGGTTGTCGGCCGCGTTGGGCGCGGTGCTGGGCTTGCGCAAAGGGCAGGTGCGCTATCGCGCAGCGGGCTTCATGGCGGCCACCGGCATCCTGGTGTCGCCGTTGGGCTTGTGGGCGGCGCGGCGTCTGCCCAATGCGCCGTTGGCCATCATCTTTGCCGGCGTGCTGGGCATGGTGGCCTGGCGCATGTGGAACCAGGGCAACAAGCCCCCGGCGGCGCAGGCCGCGCCGCGCACGCCGCCCTGCCAGCTCAATGCCAGCACCGGCCGGCTGCGCTGGACCGCGCCCTGCGCGCGCGCCCTGACGGGGGCGGGGTTGATCGCCGGTTTCCTCTCCGGCCTCCTGGGCGTGGGGGGCGGTTTCGTCATCGTGCCCGCGCTGCGGCGCGCCACGGACCTCAGCATGCAGGCCATCGTCGGCACCTCGCTGGCAGTGATCGCGTTGGTGTCGGCCAGCGGCGTCGTGGCCGCGGCGGCGGGCGGGCATCTGGACTGGCGCATCGCCGCGCCTTTTACCGCGGCGGCGGTGCTGGGCATGCTGGGAGGGCGCAAGGTGGCCGACCGGTTTCCCCCGCGCCGTCTGCAGCAGAGTTTCGCGCTGTTCGCGGGCCTGGTGGCCGTGGCGATGCTGATGAAGGGTGTGCTGGCGCTGCTCGCGGCCGCATGAGGCCGTGAGCAGCGCGGTTTACTCGTAGGTGCGGATATCGTCGATGACCTTGCCGTCGTTCGGCAGGCCATCCGCATCCACCCACTCCACGTCGCTGCGCAGCTTGGTCACGTCGCGCACCGATTCGGCGATGCGCTTGCCGAGCTCTTCGCTGCGCACCCGCGATTCCACTTTGAGCACCATGCGGTCGGAACCCGTGCTGCCGCTGATCACCAGCCGCGCGCGCAGGATCTCGGGATGGCGGCGCGCCACGTCGGCTACCTGCGACGGATGCACGAACATGCCGCGCACCTTGGTGGTCTGGTCCGCGCGTCCCATCCAGCCTTTGATGCGGGTGTTGGTGCGTCCGCAGGGCGAGATGCCGGGCATGACGGCGGACAGGTCGCCGGTGCCGAAGCGCACCAGCGGATAGTCCGGGTTCAAGGTGGTGACCACGACCTCGCCGACTTCGCCGTCGGGCACGGGTTCGCCGGTGCCGGGGCGCACGATCTCGACGATGATGTCCTCGCCCAGCACCAGGCCTTCACGCGCCGGCGTTTCAAACGCGACCATACCCAGGTCGGCGCTGCCGTAGGCCTGGTAGCCGTCGATGCCGCGCGCGGCCAGCCAGTCGCGCAGGGATGGGGGGAATGCTTCGCCGGACACCAGCGCGCGGCGCAGCGAATCCAGCTTCACACCCAGTTCGTCGGCCTTTTCAAGGATGATCTTGAGGAAGCTGGGCGTGCCGGTATAGCCGGTGGGCGCCAGATCCTGGATCGCGCGCACCTGCTGTTCCGTCTGGCCGGTGCCGCCGGGAAACACGGTGCAGCCCACGGCATGCGCCGCGGTTTCCATCATGGAGCCCGCGGGTGTGAAGTGATAGGAAAAGCAGTTGTAGGCCAGCTCGCCGGCGCGAAATCCGGCCGCGTGCAGGGCGCGGGCAAAGCGCCAATAATCGCTGCGCGCGCTCTCCGGCTCATAGATGGGGCCGGGAGACGCGAACACCCGCATCGCCTCGCCCCAACCGATGGCGGAGAAGCCGCCGAAGGCTTTCTGCGGTCCGGCAGGCGCGGCCGCGTCGGCGCGGCTGTGCTGCTGGCGTTCCAGCAGTTCGTGCTTGCGCAGCACCGGCAGGGTCGCCAGCGCCGCGCGCGACGTGATGGTGGCGGGGTCGATGCCGCGCAGCTGCTCGGCGATGGCGGGCGCACGCGCAATGGCCCGCGCGATCGCGCCGGGCAGGGCGGCCATCAGCTCGCGCTCGCGTTGCTCGGGCGCTCTGGTTTCGAGAATATCGAAAAACTGGGACATGGGATCACACCCTCTCGTATGCCAGGAATCACGCCAGCCAGCGCTTGCGCCGGCGGTAGAACTTGTTGTCGCGGAAACTCTTGCGTTCGCCGCTGGAGATGCCCAGATAGAACTCTTTCACGTCCTCGTTCTGGGCCAGGTCGGCCGCCGCGCCATCCATCATCACGCGGCCGTTTTCCAGGATGTAGCCGTAGTCGGCGTAGCGCAGCGCAATGTTGGTGTTCTGCTCGGCCAAGAGGAAGCTGACGCGCTCGCGCTGGTTCAGGTCGCGCACGATCTCGAAGATCTCCTCGACGATCTGCGGCGCCAGCCCCATGGAGGGCTCGTCCAGCAAGATCATGTTCGGGTTGGCCATCAGCGCGCGGCCGATGGCAGTCATCTGCTGTTCGCCGCCCGAGGTGTAGCCGGACTGGCTGGCGCGGCGCTGCTTCAGGCGGGGGAAATACTGGTAGACGCGGTCCAGCGCCGCCGCGGTATCGGCGCGGCTCATGCTGCGCGTGTAGGCGCCGGTCAGCAGGTTTTCCTCGATGGTCAGGTGGGCAAAGCAATGCCGGCCTTCCATCACCTGCACCACTCCGCGCTTGACCAATTCCGCCGGCGACAGCTTTTCGATGCGCTGGTTGCGGTACTGGATATGGCCCTTGGTGACGTCGCCGCGCTCGCCCTTGAGCAGGTTCGAAATGGCGCGCAAGGTGGTGGTCTTGCCCGCGCCGTTAGCGCCCAGCAAGGCCACGATCTTGCCTTCCGGCACTTGCAGGGAAACGCCCTTGAGCACCAGGATCACGTGGTTGTAGATCACCTCGATGCCGTTCACGTCGAGCAGCACCTTGGGGGTGTCTGCGGGTACTGCGGAAGTCGTTGCAGCGGTCATGGCTGTTCCTGCGGCTTGGTGGCCGCCGGCCCCTTATGCGGGACCGGCGGCCGGTTCACATCAGTTCTCGCAAGTGCGGGGCGTGATGTTCTTTTCTTTCGCGTATTTCGCTGCGCTTTCCTTAACCATCGGATCCAGGATGGTCTTGTCGGCCTGATACCAGTCGGAGACCACCTTGAACTTCGCGCCGTCCCACTGCACGATGCGGGCCCAGTCGTCGCCCTTGTGGTTGCTGCACGAGGTCTTGACCGGACGCATGATCTGGCCGAAGCCCAGCTTGTCCAGCTTTTCCTGCGTCAGGTTCAGGTTCTCGAAGCCCCAGCGGACCTGCTCTGGCGTCAGCGCCTTGCCCTTGCCGAACTTTTCCTGCGCGGTGCGGATCGCTTCCACCTGCAGCATCGAGATCATCATGCCGCGGGTGTGGGCGATGGTGCCCAGCGTGGTCTTGCCGGTCTTGTCCGAACCCTGGCCCTTGTCGTAGACGAACTTCTTCAGGTCGTCGTAGACCTTGTCGTGCTCGGCGCCGCTGTTGTGGATGGTGATGGCGTTGTAGCCCTTGGCGACATCGCCCAGGTCCTTCACGTCGCCTTCAGAGCCGGCCCACCAGATGGCGTACATCTTGTCGCGCGGATAGCCGCTGGCCTGGGCTTCGCGGATGGCGGTCGGCGTCATGATGCCGGCGCTCCACAGCAGCACGTAGTTGGGGCGCGCCTGGCGGATCTGCAGCCAGGTGGACTTCTGTTCCACGCCGGGAGCGGTCACGGGATAGAGCACCAGCTCGAAGCCTTCCTTGGCCGCGCGCTTCTGCAGCAGGGGGATAGGTTCCTTGCCATACGGCGAGTCGTGGTAGACCAGGGCGATCTTCTTGCCCTTGAGCTTGTCCATGCCGCCTTCTTTCTTGGCGATGTCCTGGATCATCACGTCGGCCGCGGTCCAGTAGGTGCCCAGCAGCGGGAAGTTCCACTCGAACACGCTGCCATCGACCGACTGCGACAGGCCGTAGCCCATCGTTTCGACCGGGACCTTGTCGACCATGGCCTTGTCGCTGACGGCGAAGGTGATGCCGGTGGACTGGGTGTCGAAGCCCGATGCGCCGGTGCCCTTGCCCTTCAGGCGCTCGTAGCATTCCACGCCGCGGTCGGTGGCATAGGCGGTTTCGCATTCCTCGTACGTGATCTTGACGCCGTTGACGCCGCCATCGCGTTCGTTGACCAGCTTCAGATAGTCCAGCTTGCCGTCGGCCCAGGGAATGCCCAGGGGCGCGAAGGACCCGGTGCGATACACCAGCAACGGAACGAACTGCTCTTCCGCCGCCATTGCCGGCGTGGCCACGGCGCCTGCGGCGCCGGCTGCGGCCATCAAAGCTGCCGCCAACTTCAGGTTAAGACGCTTCATCTCCATTTACCTCCTGCGTGGTGTTTGGGTCAGTAAACCCTGGGACACCGGGATTGGCCCGGTCTTGAGCCGGGTATTCAGGATGCCGGTTGCAGCGCTCATGCCGCTACTGCCGACGGTGATCAAAACTTAGGCCACTCCATCCGGGCCGCGGCGGATCCGGCTTTGCCGGTCCCCAGCGGCGCCCCCCTTGAGGGGGAAGCGCCGAAGGCGCTTCGGGGGTGGGTCTTATCCTTAATGCGGGAAGGGCCAGATGCGCAACTTCTCCTTGCCGATGCTCCACAGCCTGGCCAGCCCGTGCGGTTCGGCGATCAGGAAGAACACGATCAGTGCGCCGAACACCATGTGTTCGATGTGCGCGGCCGTGTCCACCGACAGCGGGATGCCCAGCGCATGCGGGATGTTGGACAGCGCCACCGGCACCAGCACGATGAAGGCCGCGCCGAAGAAGCTGCCGATGATCGAACCCAGCCCGCCGATGATGACCATGAACAGCAGCTGGAACGAACGCGTCAGGTCGAACGCCAGCGGTTCCCAGGACCCCAGGTGGATGTAGCCCCACAAGGCCCCGGCCACGCCGACGATGAACGAGCTGACCGCGAAGGCCGTGAGCTTGGCGTACATCGGGCGGATGCCGATGACGGAGGCCGCCACGTCCATGTCGCGGATCGCCATCCACTGCCGGCCGATGGCGCCGCGTACCAGGTTCTTGGCAAGCAGGCTGAAGATGACGACCAGGATCAGCACGAACAGGTACTTCTCCAGCGCGCTCTGCACCGGCAGGCCGAAGGCGGTCAGCGGCGGCACCGAGACGTTGCCGGACGACGAGTAGTTGGTGAAGAAGGGGATGCGCAGGAACGCCCAGTCCACGAAGAATTGCGCGGCCAGCGTCGCCACCGCCAGGTACAGGCCGCGGATGCGCAGGCTGGGTATGCCGAAGATCACGCCCACGATGGTGGCGAAGAAGCCGCCCAGCAGGATCTGGATGACCAGCGGCATGCCGGGAAAGCGCACGCCGAAGTTCCAGGCTGCATAGGCGCCCACCGCCATGAAGGCGCCCGTGCCCAGCGAGATCTGGCCGCAATAGCCCACCAGGATGTTCAGGCCCACGGCGGCCAGCGCCAGGATCAGGAACGGGATCAGGATGGCGCGCAGCAGGTAGTCGCTGGCCATGGCCGGGATGGCGATGAACGCCACCGCCAGCAGCAGCCAGATGAAGATGCGGTCCTGGCGGATCGGAAAGATCTGCTGGTCAGCGCGATAGCTGGTCTTGAATTGGCCGTTTTCGCGATAGAACATGTTTTTATCCTAGAGGGCCTGTGGGCTCAGACACGGTCGATGATCTTCTCGCCGAACAGCCCTTGCGGACGGAACAGCAGGAACACCAGCGCCAGCACATAGGCGAACCAGATTTCGATACCGCCGCCTACCAGCGACCCCAGATAGACCTCGGACAGCTTTTCGCCCACGCCGATGATCAGGCCGCCCAGGATGGCGCCCGGCACCGAAGTCAGGCCGCCCAGGATCACCACCGGCAGCGCCCGCAGCGCCGCGGTGGACAGCGTGAACTGCACGCCGAATTTCGAGCCCCAGATGATCCCGGCCACCAGCGCCACCAGCCCTGCCACGCTCCAGACGATCACCCAGATGCGGTTCAGCGGAATGCCGATGGACTGCGCGGCCTGGTGGTCGTCGGCCACCGCGCGCAGGGCGCGGCCGGTCGAGGTGTACTGGAAGAACAGGGCCAGCGCGGCCACCAGCAGGGCGGCGATCACCGCTGCCGTCAGGTCTTCCAGGTTGATCAGCAACCCTCCCTCGAAGACCGAGTCCAGGATCATCAGCGGATCCTTGGGCATGCCGACGTTGATGGAGTACACCGAGCTGCCGAAGGTGATCTGGCCCAGGCCGTCCAGGAAGTAGCTGATGCCCAGCGTGGCCATCAGCAAGGTGGTGGCCTCCTGGTTGACCAGGTGGCGCAGCACGAAGCGTTCGATGGCGACCGCCAGCAGGAACATCACGATGGCGCTGACGATGAAGGCCAGCACATTGGCCAGGATCATGTTGTCAAAGCCGAGCCAGCGCGGCAGCCACTCCGAGAAGCGGGCCATGGACAGCGCGGCGACCAGCACCATTGCGCCCTGCGCGAAGTTGAAGACGCCGGATGCCTTGAAGATCAGCACGAAGCCCAGGCCGATCAGCGCGTACAGCATGCCGCTCATCAGGCCGCCGAGTAAGGTCTCTAGAAAAAATCCCATGTCTGTCCGCCTTAGTGCGATACGCCGAGGTAAGCTCGGATCACGTCTTCGTTGGCACGGACCTCGTCCGGCTTGCCGTCGCCGATCTTCTTGCCGTAGTCCAGCACCACGACGCGGTCCGAGATGTCCATGACCACGCCCATGTCGTGCTCGATCAGCACGATGGTGGTGCCGAACTCGTCGTTCACATCCAGGATGAAGCGGCTCATGTCCTGCTTCTCTTCGATGTTCATGCCGGCCATGGGTTCGTCCAACAGCAGCAGGCGCGGCTCCATTGCCAGCGCGCGGCCCAGGTCCACGCGCTTTTGCAGGCCGTAGGGCAGGCGGCCCACGGGCGTCTTGCGGTAGGCCTGGATTTCCAGGAAGTCGACGATGTTCTCGACGAACTCGCGGTGTTTGATTTCTTCGCGCTCGGCCGGGCCCAGGCGGAAGGCCTGGGCCAGCAGTCCGCACTTCATGCGCAGGTTGCGGCCGGTCATGATGTTGTCCAGCACGCTCATGCCCTTGAACAGGGCCAGGTTCTGGAACGTGCGCGCGATGCCCATTTCAGCGGCGCGGCGCGGATTCATGCGCGAGAAGCGCTCGCCGCGGAATTCGATGCCGCCTTGCTGCGGTGTATAGACGCCGTTGATGACGTTGAGCATCGAGCTCTTGCCGGCGCCGTTGGGGCCGATGATGGCGCGGATCTCGTGTTCGCGCACGTTGAACGAAATGTCCGTCAGCGCCTTCACGCCGCCGAAGGACAGCGAGATGTTCTGCATGTCCAGCATGACGTCGCCGATACGCTGGTCGCGGTCGTTGTTGCTCATGATCTCTACGCGGCCTTGGCGGTGATGGCGGGGAAGGTCTTGACCGGGCGGATCTTCAGGTCCGCCGAGATCTTGCCGGTGCGTCCGTCTTCGAATTTCACTTCGGTCTCGATGAACTGCGATTGCTTGCCGCCAAAGAGCGCGTCAATCAGCACGCCATACTTCTGCGCGATGAAGGCGCGGCGCACCTTGCGCGTGCGGGTCAGTTCGTCGTCGTCCGGATCCAGTTCCTTGTGCAGGATGAGGAAACGGCTGATCTGCGAGGCCGACAGCTTGGGATCGGTGGCCAGGTCGGCGTTGACCTGCTCCACGCATTCGGCGATCAGCTGGTAGACCTCGTCCTTGGAAGCCAGGTCGGTGTAGCCGGCATAGGGCATGCCGCGGCGCTCGGCCCAGTTGCCCACGGCTTCCAGGTCGATGTTGATGAAGGCGCACACGTCGTCGCGGTTGGCGCCGAAGGCGACCGCTTCCTTGATGTGCTGGAAGAACTTGAGCTTGTTCTCGATGTACTTGGGCGCGAACAGGGCGCCATTGGCAAGCTTGCCCACGTCCTTGGCGCGGTCGATGATCTTCAGTTGGCCATCGGTGTCGAGATAGCCCGCGTCGCCCGTGTGGAACCAGCCATCGGCGCTGCGCGCTTCCGCCGTCGCTTCCGGGTTGCGGTAGTACTCCTTGAACAGGCCGGGGCTCTTGACCAGGATCTCGCCGTTGTCGGCCACGCGGATCTCCACGCCCTCGACGGGCGGGCCTACCGTGTCGTCGCGCACCTGGCCGTCGGGCTGCACGCAGACGAAGACCGAGGTTTCGGTGGAGCCGTAGAGCTGCTTGAGGTTGATGCCGATGGAGCGGTAGAACACGAACAGGTCGGGGCCGATGGCCTCGCCCGCGGTGTAGGCCACGCGCACGCGGCTCATGCCCAGCGCATTGCGCAGCGGACCGTAGATCATCATGTTGCCCAGCGCGTAGCGCAGGCGGTCCCAGGCGCCGACCTGCTCGCCGTCCAGGATCTTGGCGCCCACGCGGCGGGCGAGCTTCATGCAGGCCGCGAACAGCTTGCGCTTGATCAGTCCCGCGTCTTCCATGCGGATCATTACATGCGTCAGCAGGCCTTCCAGCACGCGCGGCGGCGCGAAGTAATAGGTGGGGCCGATGTCGCGCATGTCGATTGACACGGTGTCGGGCGATTCAGGATGGTTCACGGTAAAGCCCGTGACCAGCAGTTGCGTGTACGAGAACATGTTCTGGCCGATCCAGGCGGGCGGCAGATAGGCCAGCACGTCTTCCTGGTCGGTCAGTTTTTCCATATCGGACACGGCGCGCGCACGGTCGATCAGCGCATGGTGCGTGAGCACCACGCCCTTGGGCTTGCCCGTGGTGCCGGAGGTATAGAACATGGCGGCCGGGTCATGCGGCTGCACGGCGGCGACGGCCTGCTCGAAGAAGCCGGGATGCTGCTTGGCGTATTCGCGGCCCAGCTCTTCCAGCTGTTCATACGAGCGCAGCATCGGGTCGGTGTAATGCCGCAGGCCGCGCGGATCGTCGTACACCACATGCTTGAGCGCGGGACATTGCTCGTGGACTTCGAGCATCTTGTCGACCTGTTCCTGGTCTTCGACGATGGCCACGCTGATCTCGGCGTCCTGCAGCACGTAGACCATTTCCTGCGCCACGGCATCCTGGTAGAGCGGCACCGGTATCGCGCCCAGCGACTGCGCAGCCATCATGGCCATGTACAGGCGCGGACGGTTTTCACCGATCACGGCCACGTGCATGCCGGGCTTGATGCCCAATGCAGCCAAGCCATGCGCAACATGCCGGACATGCTCCGCCACGTCGGACCACGTTAGGGTTTGCCAGATCCCCAGATCTTTTTCGCGTATGGCGGGCCGCGACCCGCGAACGCTGGCATGCGTGAACAGCAGCGCCGGAAAGGTATCCAGCGCCGCCGGCATCTGTGCAGATGCGGGCGGTGTATGTGCCACGATGTCTCCTCCGGTTTGGGCGCATCGGGCCGGGAGTCCGCGAGAGCGGTGGCGGCGATGAGGCGCTTGACCAGTTGGTTTTAGATTTACGGCAGGAGTTAAGGTATAAGGTTGGGTTGCTACCAACTGTCACCATCGCGACATTCAAGGAACTTTTAGGGTATTCCCGATGCAGCTATCCGACTCCCTGCAACTCGCCGCCGCCTGGTTTCGCGTGCTCAGCCGCGATCAGCAAGAGCGCGTCGAGAGGGACCTTACCGTGCAGCAGGTGGTTGCCGGGTCGATCATAGAGCGCAAAGGTGAACTCGCCCAGGCTTGGATAGGGGTGCTGGCGGGGCTGGTGAAGGTTTCGGTGGGCAACGCCGAAGGCAAGGTGGCGTCGCTGACCGGCGTGCCTGCCGGCGGCTGGATCGGCGAGGGCTCGCTGCTCAAGCGCGAGATCCGCAAGTACGACATCGTTGCTCTGCGGGATTCGGTGGTCGCGCGCCTGCCGGCCGCTACCTTCGATTGGCTGCTGGATAACAGCATCCCGTTCAACCGCTATCTGCTCCACCAATTGAACGAGCGCGTGGCGCAGTTCATCGGCAAGGCGGAGTACGACCGTTTGCTGGATCCGGATGCGCGCGTGGCCCGCTGCCTGGCCGAACTCTTCAACCCTTTGCTGTATCCCGGCATGGGCATGCGCCTGGCGATTACCCAGGAAGAAGTCGGCTATCTGGCCCGGGTGTCGCGCCAGCGCGCCAACCAGGCGCTGCGCAAGCTGGAAGAGGCGGGCTTGCTGAATGTGGAATACGGCGCGGTCAGGGTGCTGGACCTGGACGGCTTGAAACAATACGGGTCGGACCGCGCCGCGGCCGAGGGCGAGCCGGCCTAGCGCTGGCCGCTCCTGTTCAAAATAGTTGTTGACTATAGATCGCGCGCTATTTAATATTGCGCAATGAAATCCAGATCCAAAGCCAAAGCCGCATTCAACCCGCTGCTGCTGGACAGCCAGCTGTGCTTCGCCCTGTACTCGACCTCGCTGGCGATGAACAAGGTGTACCGCAAGCTGCTGCGCGGTCTGGACCTGACCTATCCGCAGTACCTGGTGATGCTGGTGCTGTGGGAAGGCGACGAGATTACGGTGACGGATATCGGCGAGCGCCTGTTCCTGGATTCGGCCACGCTGACGCCGCTGCTGAAGCGCCTGGAAGCGGCAGGCCTGGTAACGCGCAAGCGCGCCGTGGAAGACGAGCGCCAGGTGATCGTCGGACTGACCCGCCAGGGCCGCGAACTGCGCGCGCAAGCCGAGGCCGTGCCGCACTCGATCGCGGGCGCCGCGCAGTGTTCGCTGGAAGAGGCGCAAGGTATGATGAAAACGCTGCATGCGCTGCGGGAGAAGCTCAGCGCAAGTCTTTGAAGCGGCGGGCCAGGCCCGCTATCGTTAGATCAAATAAATAGTGCGCTATTTAATATTGCACTATTTAAATAGTAAGGGTCGCGGCGGGATGTTCCCGCCAGGCCTGGCAGTCCAACCTCCACTTCCCTACAAGGAAACGCATCATGTCTATCGAAAAAGTGCTGTACCGCGCCCATGCGCACGTCACCGGCGGCCGTGAAGGCACGGGCGCCACGGACGACGGCAACCTGAACGTCAAGCTGACCACGCCGAAGGAACTGGGCGGCGCGGGCGCGGCCGGCACCAATCCGGAACAACTGTTCGCCGTGGGCTACTCGGCCTGCTTCATGGGCGCCATGAAATTCGTCGCCGGCCGCGACAAGATCGCCATGCCGGCGAATGCGACGATCGACGGTGCTGTCGGCATCGGTCCTATTCCTACGGGGTTTGGGATTGAAGTCGAACTGAAGATTTCGTTGCCGGGGATGGAGCGGGCTGAGGCGGAGAAGCTGGTGGCTGCGGCGCATATCGTTTGCCCTTACTCGAATGCTACGCGTGGCAATATTGATGTGACGTTGACGATTGTTTGATCGTTGATGGGTTGTTGATGTTCTGTTGGCGGGCGGCCTTGTTCTTAGGCCGCCCGTCGTCGCGTGCGGCGTGGCGGCTCGCGCCCACGATTGCGGTCCGGAGCGAAGGCTCCGGGCCGCAATCGTTGCCCCGCGCAGCGCGAGTCCCCGACGTGGCAGGCGTCAAAAGAACGCCAACAACGCCATCCCTCTAATGCGACCCACCCAAGTAAGCCGCCACAACAGCCGGATCATGCTTCAACTTATCCGCACTCCCATGCACCGAGATCCGCCCGTTTTCCAACACATACCCATAATCCGCCACATTCAATGCAGCAGCAGCAAACTGCTCCACCAGCAGCATCGTCACCCCTTCATCCTTGAGCCGCGCAATGATCCGGAACACTTCTTCCACCAGGATCGGCGCCAGCCCCATTGAAGGCTCGTCCAGCAACACCAGTTCCGGATTCAGCATCACCGCTCTAGCCATGGCCAGCATCTGCTGTTCGCCGCCCGACAAGGTGCCGGCCAGCTGATCGCGCCGTTCCTTCAGGCGCGGAAACAGATCCATGGCCCGGCCCAGGTCGGACTGCACGTCGCCCTTGGGACGGCTGCCTGTCAGGCGCGGGAAAGCGCCCAGCAGCAGGTTGTCGGTGACCGACAGCGTTGGAAATACGCGCCGGCCCTCGGGCGAATGCGCCAGGCCCAGCCGCGCGATGCGGTGGGACTCCAGGCCGTCGATGCGTTTGCCGCTCAGCGTGACCTCGCCCGCGGTGGGGCGGATCATGCCGGACAGCGCCCGCATCGTGGTGGTCTTGCCGGCGCCGTTGGAGCCGATCAGCGTCACCACCTTGGCCTTGGGCACTTCCATGCTGATGCCGTGCAGCACCTTCACCTTGCCGTAGCCCGCTTCCAGATTCTTGATCGATAGCATCTTGTTGTCCCCTTGGCGTCAGGCGGGCGCGCCGCCCAGATACGCCTCGATGACCTTGGCGTTGCTTTGCACTTCGTTGGGCAGGCCCTCGGCGATCTTCTGGCCGAAGTCCAGCACCGACACGGTGTCGCACACCCCCATCACCACGTCCATGTGGTGTTCGATGAGGATCAGCGTGATGCCGTGGTCGCGCACCTTGCGGATGATGGCCAGCAGTTCGACGATGTCGGGCGCGGTCAGGCCGGCCGCGGGTTCGTCCAGCAGCAGGAGTTGCGGATCCAGGGCCAGCGCGCGGGCGATTTCCAGCAGGCGTTGCTTGCCGTAGGGCAGGTTGCGCGCTTCCTCGCTGGCCAGGGATTCCAGGCCCACGAATTCCAGCAGCGCCATGGCGCGTGCGCGGGCGCCCTGTTCCTCGCCTTTCCACTTGGACGTGCGCAGCGCGATGCCGGCCAGCCCAGTGGTGAAGGTGTGGTGCAGGCCGACCAGCACGTTTTCCAGCGCGGTCATTTCGCCGAAGAGCTGCACGTTCTGGAAGGTGCGCGCAATGCCGGTTTCAGCGATGTCGGCCGGTGTCATGCCAACCAGCGACTTGCCCGAGAATTCCACGGCGCCGGAAGTCGGCACGTAGATGCCCGTCAGCACGTTCATCATGGTGCTCTTGCCGGAGCCGTTGGGACCGATCAGGCCATGGATGGTGCCGCGCTTGACGGTCAGGTCGACCTGGTTCAGCGCCTTCAGGCCGCCGAACTGCATCAGCACGCCCTTGGCTGCCAGCAGCGTGTCGCCCTTGCCCTTGGCCGCATCGGGCACGGCGTCCTGGGCTTTCACCAAGTCCGACTTGACCGAGAGCGCGGCGCGGCGATTGGAGAAGAACAGGTTGCGCACGAAGCCCACGATGCCGTCGGGCAGGTAGTACACGACGAACAGGATCATGGCGCCGAAGATCGTCAGGCGCCAGTCGGTGACCGCTTCCAGCCAGTACGAGAACACCGCCAGCAGGATGGTGCCGACGACCGGCACGACGACGCGGCGCGGTTCGGTGCGGCCCTTGGATATTGCGATGGCGCTGCCGACGGTGACCAGGATGGCCACGGCCAGCGCGATCAGCCTGAAGGTCGAGATGTCATCCAGCATCTTGGGCAGCAGCACGATGATGGACGCGCCCAGCAGCGCGCCCGTGCGGCTCTTGCGCCCGCCCATGATGATGGCCAGCAGGAACAGGATGGTCAGTTCGAAGTTGTAGGTGTTGGGCGAGATGTACTGTTCGGAATACGAGTACAGCGCGCCGGCCAGGCCGGCGAAGCCGGCGCTGATGACGAAGGCGAACACCTTGTGCCGGTAGACCGACACGCCCATGCAGTCGGACGCGATGGGGCTGTCCCGCAGGGCCTCGAACGAGCGGCCCAGGTGCGACTTCAGGATGCGGTGCACCACGATCAGCGACAGCACCAGCAGCGCCGCGACCAGCCAGAAGTACTCGCTCTTGGTCAGCACATGTCCGGCGATGGCGGGCTTGGAGATCTTGATGCCCAGGGGGCCTTCGGTGAGGAAGGTCATTTCGTTGATCAGGATCTGGATGATGGTGCCAAACGCCAGCGTCACCATGGCCAGGTACGGCCCCGTGACGCGCAGCGCCGGCAGCGCCAGCACCGCGCCGAAGGCGGCCGCGATCAGGATGGCCGCGGGCAGGATCACCCAGATGGGCATCTGCAGATGGAAGAACAGCACGCCCGCCACATACGAGCCGATGCCGAACAGGCCGGCGTGGCCCAGCGACACCTGGCCGGTATAGCCCACCACGATATCGAGCCCGAACAGCAGGATCGAATAGATCATGATGGTTTCGATGAGGTGCAGGTAGTACGTGTTGGTCACGCCCAGCGGCACGGCGGCCAGGCAGGCCACGGCCACGATGGATAGCAAAAGGTGCAAGGGTTTCATCGCTTACACCTTCTTGATCGCGGTCTTGCCGAACAGGCCGGCGGGCTTGAAGGTCAGTACGAGCAGCAGCAACACCAATCCCGGCACGTCTTTGTACCCCGTCGAAAGATAGAAACCGGTGGTCGTTTCGGCGATCCCCAGGATCAGCCCGCCCACCACCACGCCCATGCCGCTGGACAGGCCGCCGATGATGGCGACCGCGAAGGCTTTGAGGCCCAGCACCGCGCCCATGGTGGCGCCGGTCAGGGTCAGGGGCGCGACCAGCACGCCCGCGAACGCGGCAGTCAGCGAGGACAGCGCGTAGGAAAAGGTGATCACCATGCCCGTGTTGATCCCCATCAGGCCAGCGGCGTCGCGGTCGTTGGACGTGGCGACGAAGGCCTTGCCGTAGATGGATTTGCGGTTGAAGACTTCCACCAGCAGCATCATCGCCAGGGCGCCGAACACCACCAGCAGCTCCATGGGCAGCACGTTGGCGCCCAGCACCTGGATGGGCGCTTCCGGCAGCGGCGAGGGGAAGCGCAGGTCGTCGCGGCCCCAGATGTTCTCGGCGACGTTCTTGAAGATGATGCCCAGCGCGATGGTGGCCATGATCCAGCCGAACTCCGAGCGGGTCTTGATGGCGGGCCTGACGCCCACGCGCTCGACCAGCGCGCCTTGCGCGAATCCGAAGATGCAGACGATGGGTATCATCACCCAGTAGTTCACGCCCAGGCCGACCAGTGTCAGGCCGACCAGCGCGCCCAGCATCAGGGCTTCGCCCTGGCCGAAGTTCAGGGTGCCCGACGTGGCGAACGTGAGCTGGTATCCGAACGCGATGACGGCATAGATCATGCCCAGCGCGATACCGCTATAGATGAGCTGTAGAAGAATCATGGTGTGTGTCGTGTAGCGCTGTGGTTCCGTCCCAACCCCCTTGGGCAGAACGCGGTTTTCAGGCGGCGGCAAGCCCGCGCCCTGGGCGACAGGGCGCGGCTGGCGGCGGCCGGGCAGCCGCCGCCGGGATGCGCTGCGGGACCTTAGTTGGCCTTGACGACGCGGCCGCCCTTGACCTCGCCGATGACCACTTCCTTGACGGTGATCGCGTCGTGGTTGTCTGCGCTGAAGGGCTTGTTGTAGGTCATGACCACGCCCTCGACGGGCGTCTGCAGGTTTTCGAGGGCCTCGCGGACCTTCGGGCCGTCGGTGGAGTTGGCCTGCTTGAAGGCCGCGGCCAGCAGATAGATGGAGTCATAGCCCTGGGCGGCCGACACCGGGGAATCGATTCGGTTGTTCTTGGGCTTGAACTTGGCCAGGTAGGCGTCGATGAAGGCCTTGCGCTTGGGCGTGTCCGGGTCCTGGATGAAGGTCTGCGGCATGCGCGCGCCTTCGCCGTTGGCGCCGGAGTTGTCGATGTAGTTGGCCATGGACAGGGTCCAGCTGCCGATGATCGGCACCTTCCAGCCCAGCTTGGTCATGCCGTTGGCGACCTGGGCCAGTTCGGGGCCGATGCCGTAGGTCAGCACGGCTTCGGCGCCGGCGGCCTTGGCCTTCAGCAGCTGGGCCGTCATGTCGACGTCCTTGATGTTGAACTTCTCCACGGCCACGGGCTTGATGCCCTTGGCGTCCAGGGCCTTTTCCAGGTCCTCGCGGCCGAGCTGGCCGTAGTTGGTGGAGTCGGCCAGGATCGCGACCTTCTTGAAGCCGCGGCGGGTCACCGCCTCTTCGACGATCATCGGGGCCTGGATGCTGTCATGCGCCGCGTTGCGGAACACGTAGTTGTTCGGGTATTCCGGCGCCTTGAACTGGTGCGTGATCACGCTGCCCGTGGCCACGTTGTTGAACACGGGGATCTTGGCGTCCTGGTAGAAGCGCTGGGAGGCCAGGGCCACGCCCGTGTTGATGTAGCCGACGGTGGCGGCGACCTGTTCCTTGTTGATCAGCTCTTGGGCGATCTGTACGCCGCGCTCGTTCTTGGCTTCGTCGTCGCGTTCGACGGCGACCAGCTGGCGTCCCATGACGCCGCCGTTCTTGTTGATTTCTTCAATGGCCAGGCGCACGCCGTCGCGCATGCTGACGCCCATGGAGGACGAGCCGCCGGTGTAGGGGCCGGCCACGCCGATCTTGATGGGGTCGGCGGCGTGGGACGCGGCCGTTGCGGCAAGTGCAAGGGTTCCTGCTAGCAGCTTCAAACGAAAATCCATTGATGTCTCCGTTGTAATTGGTAGAACTGCGTGGAAAACCGTGTGCCGGCGCCAGACGGCGAAAATCGTTGCTGCGGCGCTCTCCTGTGTGGCGTGTCGTGACTGTCTGCCTAATCACTTACGCGAAACTGACCCGGCGGGGTTTTTCCGCGTAAATACCTAGTACGGACGCACGAGGGTTCCTGTCATGCGCCATGGCGCTGCCTGCTGTGGGGAAGGGAATGGAAGGCGGCGTGCCGTGGCGGGCATGGGCGGGACATTGCATTGGCGGCATCCTAGCCAGCGCGGCGGCGGGCTGCGCGGAATTTCATTCCGCCCCGGCCTGGAAATTTATTCCTTACCGGCCCGCAGGCCTTGCGGCCATTGAGAAACCTGTTTGCACACGTCATCCAGCCATAGGGAAAACGCTTGGACCGCTCTGCCCGGCGGGCGCGAGGTTTCGGTGCACAGGTAATACTGGCATTCGCCGGGAATTTCGATGTCCAGGACGCGCACCAGCTTGCCCTCGTCCAGCCATTCGGCCGCCAGCGCGCGCCGCGTGAGCGCCAGGCCCTGGCCGGCGCGCGCGGCTGCCAACATGATGCCCAGGTCCACCAGCCACACCCCGCGCGCGGGCTCGGGCCAGTCCAGCCCGGCGGCGGCCAGCCAGGGCCGCCACGGTTCCATCGGGCAGCGCAGCAGTTGCGCCCGGGCCAGGTCGGCGGGCCGCTCGAAGGGGCCGTGCCGGTCGCGGTATTCGGGCGCGCAGACCGCGAACACCGGATCCGCCGTCAACTGGTGCGCGTTCAGGCCGGGATATTTTCCGCTGCCGAAGCGCACCCAGACGTCGGCATTGGGCGGCATGATGTCCAGGTAGGGGATGGACAGCATGATTTCCAGCTCCACCTCGGGATGCGCGGCGGTGAAGCCGGGCAGGGCGGGGATCAGCACCTGGCGGGCGAACGTGGGGGTGGAGACGACGCGCAGCGGTTCGAGCTTGGGTTCGCCGCGCTTGTGCAGGGAGGCGTCGGACAGCAGGTCCAGCGCGGTGCGGACCTGGTCCAGGTACTCGCGTCCGGCCGAGCTCAGCGTGGCGCCGCGGCTGCTGCGGATGAAGAGTGTGACGTCCAGCATGGCCTCGAGCGCGGCGATGCGCTTGCCGATGGCGCTGGCAGTGACGAAGAGTTCCTCGCTGGCGCGTTCGAAGGAGCCCAGGCGGGCGGCTGCCTCGAAGGCCTGGATGGCTGCCAGGGGGGGCAGGCGCACATCTTTGGAAGGGCTGGGACCGCGCATGATCGTCTGGCGGGCCGGTGTTGCGCCCGACGAAAGATTGGCTACCGGGCGATTATAAGGACGGCGGCGCCAGCCCTGCGCCGTAGCGCCGGAGCACCTGGGAGATTTCCACGCGATAGCCGTCCAGCCAGCGCGCTTGTGCGGCCTTGGCCTGCTGGTGCGCAGGGTGGCGGATGAGTTGTTCCAACGCTTCCAGCGATTCCCAGTAGTAGACGTTGGAGATCAGGCCGCGCGCGGTGTCTGCCCAGCTCTCTTCGCCCAGATAGCCCGGAATGGCGCGCGCGGCACCGGCGATGGCTTGATCCAGGCGGTGGAAATCATCGTCGAACTGCTTGGTGGCGAAGATGAAGGTGGAGCTGTACATGTGGGACTCCGGACGCGGCGGGTGCGGCAAGCAGGAAAACCGGCCGCCGGGAGGTCCGGGCGGCCGATCGGGGGAACTGCTGGAAACGTAGCTTAAACGCGTCTACACGCCCTTCAGTGCCAGGCTGACCGCCAGCGCGGCCATGACCACGGCGATGATGCCGTCCAGCACGCGCCAGGCCGACGCGCTGGCGAAGAACGGGGCGAACAGGCGGGAGCCTATGCCGAGCACGGCGAGCCACAGCAGGCTGGCGGTGAAGGCGCCGGCGGCGAATGCCATGCGCGCTTCCTCGAAGCCGTGCGCCAGCGAGCCGACCACCACCATGTCGAGCCAGAAATGCGGATTCAGCAACGAAAAGCCCAGCGCGCCCAGCATGGCGGCGCGGCGCGATGGCACCACGTCGCGGGCGGCGGCCAGGCCGCCGGTGGCGGTCCAGGCGCGGCGCGCCGATTGCAATGCGTACCAGGATAGGAAGGCCACGCCGAACCACAGCACGGCGGTTGTCAGCCAGGGGAACCAGGCGGTGAGCGCCTGCAGGCCGGACACGCTGGCGAAGATGAAGACGGCGTCTATCAGCGCGCAGATGGCGACCACGCTCAAGAGGTGGGCGCGCATCAGCCCCTGTCGCAGGATGAACGCGCTTTGCGCGCCCACGACCGCGAAGAGGCCCAGCCCGGTGGCCGTACCGCTGGCCCAGGCAGTGAAGAAGAGGGGGGATGACAACGTGGCGAACATGACCTGCACCTGTGCTGCTACGCCTGTGGCGGCGTTTGGATGACAACGCGGGGCGCTATCAGCGCTCCGGTAATAAGGCATTTTCGCTTGCAGTGAATATGAAATAAAGCTAATTTTCCTTCACTATCTTAAGTAAAACTAATCTCATGAAAATCGATCACGGCAACCTGCGCGCCCTGGCCGCGGTGGTGCGGGAAGGCAGTTTCGAGCGGGCGGCGCTGTCGCTGAGCGTCACGCCATCCGCGGTGTCGCAACGGATCAAGGCGCTGGAGGACCGCATGGGCCGCCTGCTGGTCCAGCGCACCGTGCCGGCGGTAGCCACGGCGGACGGGCAGGTGCTGGTGCGGCTGGCCGAGCAGACGGCGTTGCTGGAGCATGACGCGCTCGACCGCCTGGGCGTGGCGGACGACGATGTGCCGTATGCCAGCATCCCCGTCGCGGTCAATCACGACAGCCTGGAGACCTGGTTCGTCGATGCGGCGGTGCAGTTCTCCGCGCGCACCCGCGCCACGCTGGACATGCAGTCCGAAGACCAGGACCACACCGCGGCGCTGCTGCGCAACGGTTCGGTGCTGGGCGCGGTGACCGCCCTGGCCGAGCCGGTCCAGGGCTGCCGCATCCATGCGCTGGGCAGCATGCGCTACGTGGCCACCTGCACGCCGGAATTCCACAAGCGCTACTTTTCGCAGGGCGTCAACGCCCAGACGCTGGCGCAGGCGCCGGTGCTGGTGTTCAACCGCAAGGACGCGCTGCAGGCGCGCTTCGCGCACAAGATCGCCGATCCCGCACCCTGGCAGCCGCCGGTCTGGTGGGTGCCGTCGACACGCGCGTTCGTGCAGGCCACGCTGGGCGGCCTGGGCTGGACCATGAATCCGCTGCCCTTGGTGCAGGAACACCTTGATGCAGGTCAGCTGATGCTGCTTCGAGGCCGCGCCTGGGAGGATGTACCGCTGTATTGGCAGCATTGGCGGGTAAACTCCGAAGCGATGGAAGCCCTGACGGATTCGGTCCTGTCAGCTGCCCGCAGCCTGGTCAGGCGGCGTTAACCCACTAGGAGAACAACCCATGAACATCCGCAAGTTCGCTGTCATTGCCGCACTGGGCCTGTGCACGGCCGGCTCGGCCTGGGCGAAGGACTACAAGGTTGGCCAGATCGAGGTCGACGACCTCTGGGTGCGTGCGTCGGCGCCTGGCCAGTCCAATGGCGCGGGGTATATGGACATCGATAACGACGCCAAGGCTGCTGACCGCCTGCTGTCGGTGTCGTCCGACGCGGCCGAGCGCGTCGAACTGCACACGGTGCAAACCGAGAACGGCGTCTCGAAGATGCGTCAGGTGGAAGGCGGCATCGCGTTGCCGGCGGACACCGAGGTCAAGCTCAGCCCGGGCGGCTACCACGTCATGTTCATCAAGCTGAAGGCCCCGTTCGCCGAAGGCGGCACGGTCCCGGCCACGCTGAAGTTCGAAAAAGCCGGCGAAGTCGCCGTGCAATTCAAGGTCAAGCCGGCCTCGCACAACCCCGGCATGAACCACGGCAGCATGAACCACGGCACGATGAAGCATTAAGCGCCAGGCGCTGCACGCGCCTGACGGCGCGGGTGTAGTCGCATGAAAGACTAAGCCGGCCCAGGGGCCGGCTCAGGCAGATCCTCGCTATTGGGGCAGGTCCGTCGTCAGACTAGAGGCAGACCCGCCCGCATCAAGCCGGTCTCCCCCAATCGGGGCCGCGCGGAGCCGGGCTCCGCCGGTCCGCAGCGGCGCCCCCCTGGGGGGGAAGCGCGCAGCGCTTCGGGGGGGGGGATTAATACAAGCCTTGCTGACGCATCGCGTCAGCCACCTTCACGAAGCCGGCAATGTTGGCGCCATCCAGATAGTTCACGTATTCGCGCTCGCTATGGCCGTGGCGCACGCAGTTCTCGTGGATGTCGCGCATGATGGCGTGCAGGCGCGCGTCGACTTCCTCGCGCGTCCAGGACAGGCGGGCCGAATTCTGGGCCATTTCCAGGCCGGACACGGCCACGCCGCCGGCGTTGCTGGCCTTGCCCGGGGCGTACAGCACGCGGGCGGCGATGAAGGCCTTGGCGGCTTCCAGCGTGGCCGGCATGTTGGCGCCTTCGGCGACGCACAGCACGCCGTTCTTGATCAGCGTTTGCGCATCGGCCAATTCCAGTTCGTTCTGGGTGGCGCAGGGCAGGGCCACGTCCACCGGCACGTGCCACGGACGTTTGCCGGACTCATAGGTCAGGCCGAATTGGCGGGCATAGGTGTCCAGGCGGCCGCGCAAGTCGTTCTTGATGTGCATCAGCGCCACCAGCTTCTCGTGCGTGAAGCCGGCTTCGTCCACCACGGTGCCGTTGGAGTCGGAAACGGTCACCACCTTGGCGCCGAGCGCCATGGCTTTTTCGATTGCGTACTGGGCGACGTTGCCCGAGCCCGACACGGACACGCGCAGGCCGTCGAAGGACTTGCCCACGCGCTTGAGCATTTCTTCAGCGAAGTACACGGTGCCGTAGCCGGTGGCTTCGGGGCGGATCAGGCTGCCGCCGAAGGTCAGGCCCTTGCCGGTGAACACGCTGGCGGTCGAGTTGGACAGCTTTTTCATCATGCCGGCCATGAAGCCGACTTCGCGCGCGCCCACGCCGATGTCGCCGGCCGGCACGTCAGTGTCCGGACCCAGGTGGCGGTACAGCTCGATCATGAGAGCCTGGCAGAAGCGCATGACTTCGGCGTCGGACTTGCCCTTGGGATCGAAGTCGGAGCCGCCCTTGCCGCCGCCCATGGGCAGCGTGGTGAGCGAGTTCTTCAGGGTCTGCTCGAAGGCCAGGAACTTCAGGATGGACAGGTTCACCGAGGGGTGAAAGCGCATGCCGCCCTTGAAGGGGCCGATGGCCGAGCTGTGCTGGATGCGGAAAGCGCGGTTGACCTGGGCCTGGCCGCGGTCATCGGTCCAGCACACGCGGAACTGGATCACGCGTTCCGGTTCCACCAGACGCTCGAGTACAGCATGCTCGGCGTAGTGGGGGTGCTTCTCGATGAAAGGCCAGAGACTCAGCATCACCTCCTGGACGGCTTGCATGAACTCAGGCTGCTGCGGGTCGCGCGCGGCGACGCCACGCAGGAAGTCGTCCAGACTCTGCACTTTCAACATGATCTCCTTGGGGGTGCTTCGAATAGGTGCGGACTGCGCCGAATTGGGGCGCGAAAATTCTTTTTGGTGCACGGCTGCACCTGTATGGTGCGGGAATTGTAGGGGCAAAATGTTGCCCTGCGCAAAGCCGAAAAATAGTGCCATCACCTTGATATCAAAGCACTTTTTCTTTTATTTTAATAGGGACGTATTGATGGCTGGATTCGGGTGGATGACGTATTCATGAGGGAGATTTAGGCAGAAATGCTTGAATTCCATAGGGAAATAAATATGTCCCCGTTTATTTAACCAAAGAAGTATTGCGCCCTTGCGACTTCCGCAGACGGAAGGAACGCTGGTCTGAGGCATGTTTGGGCTGGCACGAAGGGTGTTTCCTGCTTAATGCGTCCCCGTTATTTATTTGAGCGAAATCATTCCCCGGGGGCAGGATTACAACTGCGCGGCAGCCAGCCCCGCGCCCAAGGCCATCAGGACCGCTCCCACCACCCGATCGGCCGCAAGCTGATGATCCAGCAGCAGCCGCCGCAGGAAAGGCGAGGACACCGACCACGCCACCACGCCGAACCAGATCCAGTGCGCCAGCGACATGAACAGGCCATAGCCGAACTGCCACGACAGCGGCGTGCCGGGCGACACGACCTGGGTATAGGTGCTGACCACGAACAGCGTGGTCTTGGGATTGAGCGCGTTGGTCAGAAAGCCGCTGTATAGCGCCTGCCAGCCCGAGATCGGCGGGCGGGCCGACAAGTCGCGGCTGACCTGGGTGCGGTTGAAGAAAGTCTTCCAGCCCATGTAGACCAGGTAGCAGGCGCCCGCGAGTTTGATGCCCTGCAGCACGGGCTGCGCGTAATGCGCCAGCAGGCTGACACCGAACATCGTATAGAACACGTGCACCTGCACGCCCAGCGCGATGCCCAGCGCGCAGATCAGGCCGGTGCGGCGGCCGAACAGATAACTGTTGCGCGTGACCATGGCGAAGTCCGGCCCGGGGCTGATGACGGCAAGAATGGTGATGAGGGCGACGGCGATCAGTTCGGTCATGGCAATAGGGCGGCAGGTTGCGAAATGGAGCCGGCATTGTGGGACGCTGGCGCGCGCCGGAAAAACGATTTCTAATGCCGCTTATCCGTGAGAAAAAATCACCTTTCGCCATGAAACTGCCACCGCTCAATACGTTGCGGGTGTTCGATGCCGCGGCCCGTCATCAGGCTTTCGGCAAGGCGGCCGAAGCGTTGCACGTGACGCATGGCGCCGTCAGCCGGCAGATCCGGCTGCTCGAGGATGCGCTGGGCGTGGCGCTGTTCGAGCGCCGCAATCGAGCTGTTTTCCTGACCGATGCCGGCAGGCAGCTGTTCGAGGTGACGAGCGCGCTGTTCGAGCAGCTGACAACTGGCCTGGCCAAGCTGCGCCAGCCGGCGGCGGACGCGCCGCTGGTGCTGTCCTGCGAGCCCACCATCGCCATGATGTGGTTGATCCCGCGGCTGCCGGACTTCCAGCACGCCCATCCCGGCGTGCAGGTGCATCTGTACGCTGCGGGCGGACCGGTCGATTTCGGCGCCCAGGGTGTGGACGTAGCCCTGCGCCGCAATGACTTCGATTGGGACCCGGCCCTGTATGCCGAGCATGTCTGCGAGGAGTGGACGGGACCGGTGTGCCGGCCGGGATTGGTCGGCGCCGCGGGCGCGGATCCGGCTGAAGCGGATTGGGGCGGGGCGCCAGCGCTCAGCAGCGCGACGCGTCCGCTAGCCTGGCGGCAATGGTCGCGGGCAGCGGGCATGAAACCCCCGCGCCGGACCGGGCCGGCCTACGAGCATTTCTATCTGAGTTTGCAGGCCGCCGCCGCCGGTTTGGGGGTGGCGATAGGTTCGGCGCTGATGGCGTGCGACGCCTTGCGCGACCGCCGGCTGCAGGCGCCTTGCGGCTTTGCCCGTGACGGTTCGGCCTATGTACTGCTGTCGCCGCGGTCTTGTTCAGAAGATCCGCGGGCGGCAGCGTTTCTGGAATGGTTGCGCCGGGAAGCCGCCGCAACGCTAGGGGAAGCGGCGGGTCAGAGCGTGGCGTCGTAGTCGATCGTCAGGGGAGCGTGGTCCGAGAAACGCTCGTCCTTGTAGATGGCCACATTGCGGGCGCGGGCGGCGATGCCCGGCGTGGCGATCTGGTAGTCGATGCGCCACCCCACGTTCTTGGCCCAGGCCTGACCGCGGTTGCTCCACCAGGTGTATTGGTCCGGGCGGTCATCGATGGTGCGGAACACGTCGACGAAGCCGCGCTTGTCGAACACGTCGGTCAGCCAGGCGCGCTCTTCGGGCAGGAAGCCCGAGTTCTTCATGTTGCCCTTCCAGTTCTTCAGGTCGATTTCCTTGTGCGCGATGTTCCAGTCGCCGCAGATGATGAACTCGCGGCCGGTGGTCTTGTGTTCGTGCATCAGGGCGTCGATCCAGGGGCCGAAGCGGTCCAGGAAGCGGTACTTGGCCTGCTGGCGCTCGTCGCCGCTGGAGCCCGAGGGCAGGTAGGCGCTGATGACCGACAGGTTCTTCCAGTCAGCGCGGATGATGCGGCCTTCGGGATCGAATTCCTCGCATTCCAGGCCGGCGTTCACCCGCTCGGCCGCGTCGCGCAGATAGATGCCCACGCCGCTATAGCCCTTCTTCACGGCATGGTGGAAGTGGCCGGTATAGCCGGGCGGGTGGCGCAGGTCGTCGGTCAGGTCTTCGTCGGATATCTTGATTTCCTGAAGGCACAGCACGTCGGCGGCGTGCTTTTCCATCCAGGGTTGCAGGCCCTTGCGGAAGGCGGACCGGATACCGTTGAGATTGATCGACGTGATGCGCAGCAAAGCGAAACTCCTGTTGAGCGGCCGCCAGGGCCGGGGCAATGGCAGCAATTTAACCGACTCCGCGCCGCCGCCCGGGAATAGCCCCGACAGCGGATAAAATGCTGGCGTTTGCCATCTACCGGACCTTTACGCATGCCCGCCGCCCAATCTTCCGCCACCGCCCTGGATTTCGTCCGCTTCGCCCTGAACGAGGGCGTGCTGCGTTTCGGCAGCTTCAAGGTCAAATCGGGTCGGATCAGTCCCTATTTCTTCAATGCGGGCCTGTTCAATAGCGGACGCTCGGTCGGCAAGCTGGCGCAGTTCTACGCCCAGGCGCTGCTGGATTCGGGCGTGGAATTCGACATGCTGTTCGGTCCGGCCTACAAGGGCATCCCGCTGTCCACGGCTACCGCCGTGGCGCTGGCCGGCCACCCGGACATGAAGGGCGGCGACGTGCCTTTCGCGTACAACCGCAAGGAAGCCAAGGACCACGGCGAGGGCGGCACCCTGGTCGGCGCGCCGCTCAAGGGCAAAGTCGTCATCATTGACGACGTGATCACCGCGGGCACCTCGGTGCGCGAATCGGTCGAGATCATCCGCGCGGCCGGTGCCGAGCCTGCCGCCGTGCTGATCGCCATGGACCGCATGGAACGCGCGGGTCCGGACGACGCGCTGTCGGCGCATTCTGCCGTGCAGGACGTGGCCAAGACTTACGGCATGCCGGTGGTGTCGATTGCGTCGCTGGCGGACATTCTGGCCTTGCTGCAGGATGATGCGTCGTTCGCCGAACACCGTGAGGCGGTGTTGGCTTATCGGACGAAGTACGGGGTGAAGTAAACCTCGTCCTTGGCGAGTAGAAAGGGGCGGCCAGGTGCTGCCCTTTTTTTAACCGTAGCTTGCCGCTGGCTCGGCGACGCCGTGGGGTTGGCCAAAGACGGCAACACCGCTCGCCCGGGCGGCATCCGCCAGCTTGCGATCAAAGGTGGCCAGATAGCCGTTGGTTCTTTGGGCCAGTTCGAGATAGCTGGCATCGTAGACGGTCAAGCCGTGCGTTCGAGCCAGCAGATAGCTGCGGGCCACGCTGGAAGATGGGGCGGCCGGATCCGGAAGTATGGGCAGGCGTTCGAGTAGCTGTCTGAACGAGAACAGCTGACCCGCCGACGCCCGTTGGCTACGTTCGGCGCGCAACATGCCGTTCGCGACTTCCGTGTGCCAGATGAGGGGCACCGTGTTTTCAGATTCGTGGGCCGTTTCCAGCAGATGCCGGGCCATCAGCGCTTCGTGGGCGTCCGCGCGGTCGACCAGCCACGCCAGCGCAAGCGAGGCGTCCGGTATCAAGTGGATCGGATTCATTCCCGGCCCTCTTCGACCCAGGAACGGATGACTTCGTGGGGGACGGCCGGTGCTGGCTTGAAGCTTTTCATTGCCTCAAGCGCATCATGGGCATCCAGCGACGTGCTGGGTAGGACCGGGGTCAACCTGGCGCAGAACACGCCGTCCAGTGAAATGATGAAATGCTGGCCTTCGCGGACCGCCTGCAGGTGGTCGGAAAAGCTGTGCAGTAGTTCGCTGGTGCTGATTTCCAGGTAGTTCATGTCCAAGCCTCCGGGCAAAAGTCGACCGGATCATTCTTGGATAAACGAAGGGCCACGGCAATATGCCGCGGCCCTTCGTTTCGTCTGATACGTCAGGAATGCGCCCGTTGCCGGGGCGTCCTGCGCGGTCAGCTATCCAGCTTCTGCTTCAACAGATCATTCACCTGCTGCGGATTCGCCTTGCCGCGGGCGGCCTTCATGATCTGGCCCACCAGCGAATTGAACGCCTTCTGCTTGCCGGCCCGGTACTCTTCCACGATGGCCGGGTTGGCGGCCAGCACCTCGTCGATCATGGCGCCGATGGCGCCGGTGTCGCTGATCTGCTTGAGCCCGCGCGCCTCGATGATGGCGTCAGGCTGACCGCCGTTCTCGCCGGCCCACATGGCGCCGAAGACTTCGCGGGCGATCTTGTTGGAGATGGTGCCGTCGATGATGCGGCCGATCAGGGCGGCCAGCGCCGGCGCCTGGACCGGAGAGTCGGCGATGCTCTTTTCGTCCTTGTTCAGGGCGGCGGAGGCTTCGCCCATGACCCAGTTGGCGGCCAGCTTGGCCTGGCCGGCCGGCAGCGCGTTCGCCACCGCCTGGAAGTAGGCGGCCAGGTCGCGGCTGACGGTCAGCTGGGCGGCGTCGTAGGCGGGCAGGCCGTACTCGGATTCGAAACGGGCGCGCTGGGCGGCCGGCAGTTCGGGCATGGCGGCGCGGACCTCGTCGACCCAGGCGCTGGAGATCACCAGCGTGGGCAGGTCGGGGTCGGGGAAGTAGCGGTAGTCGTGCGCGTCTTCCTTGCTGCGCATGCTGCGCGTTTCGTCGCGGTCGGCATCGTACAGGCGGGTTTCCTGGACCACCGTGCCGCCATCCTCGATCAGCTCGATCTGGCGCCGCGCTTCATAGACGATGGCGCGTTCCAGGAAGCGGAACGAGTTGACGTTCTTGATCTCGGTGCGGGTGCCGAATTCCTTCTGGCCCACGGGACGCACGGACACGTTGGCGTCGCAGCGGAACGAACCTTCCTGCATGTTGCCGTCGCAAATGCCCAGCCACACGACCAGGCTGTGCAGGGCGCGGGCGTAGGCCACGGCCTCGGCGGCCGAGCGCATTTCGGGTTCCGTCACGATTTCCAGGAGCGGCGTGCCGGCGCGGTTCAGGTCGATGCCGCTGCCGGGGGCGCCGTTGGCCAGGCTGAAGTCGTCGTGCAGGGACTTGCCCGCGTCTTCTTCCAGGTGGGCGCGCGTCAGATTGACGGTTTTCTCTTCCTCGCCGACGAAGAAGGACAGCGAGCCGCCCACCACCACCGGCAGCTCGTATTGGCTGATCTGGTAGCCCTTGGGCAGGTCGGGGTAGAAGTAGTTCTTGCGCGCGAACACCGAGCGCGGCGCGATGGTGGCGCCCACGGCCAGACCGAAGCGGATGGCGCGTTCGGCGGCGCCGCGGTTCATGACCGGCAGGCTGCCCGGCAGCGCCAGGTCGACCACGTTGGCGTGGGTGTTGGGCGCGGCGCCGAATTCGGTGCTGCTACCCGAAAAAATCTTGGAGTCCGTGGAAAGCTGGGTGTGCGTTTCCAGGCCGATGACGATTTCCCAGTTCATGTTCTCAGCCTTGCTGGACCGGGGCACGCGTGTGCCAGTCCGTCACTTGTTGGTAGCGGTCGGCGATGGCCAGCAGGCGGCCTTCGTCGAAATAGTTGCCGATGATCTGGAGACCAACCGGGCGCTGGTTGCCAGCGCCACCGAAGCCGCAGGGGATCGACATCGCAGGCAGGCCGGCCAGGCTCACGCCCAGCGTGTAGACGTCGGCCAGCCAGTCGGCGGTGGGATCGTCGCGGTTGTCGCCGATGTTCTTGGCCACCGTGGGCGTCACCGGCCCCATGATCACGTCGCACTGGTCGGCGTAGGCGCGCTGGAAGTCTTGCGCGATCATGCGGCGCAGGCGCTGCGCCTGCAGGTAGTAGGCGTCGTAGTAGCCGTGGGACAGCACGTAGGTGCCGATCAGGATGCGGCGCTTGACCTCGTCGCCGAAGCCTTCGGCGCGCGAGCGGCTGATCATTTCGTTCAGGTCGCCGTACTGGGCGGCGCGGTGGCCGTAGCGCACGCCGTCGTAGCGCGCGAGGTTGCTGGACGCTTCGGCGGGGGCGATGACGTAGTAGGCGGGAATGGCGAGTTCGGTGCGCGGCAGCGACACCGGCACGCGCACGGCGCCCAGGGCTTCGAACTGGACCAGCGCGGCCTCGACCGCGGCGGCCACGTCGGGCGCCAGGCCGGCGCCGAAGTACTCGGCGGGCACGCCGATGCGCAGGCCTTTCAACGGCTGGCTGCCGGCGGCGTCGAAACGGCCCTGGGCCGCCTCGAAGTCGCGCCGGACGCGGCCGGGCGCGTTGGCGGCGGCGTCGCATTTTTCCAGGCTGGTGGCGTCGCGCGGATCGAAGCCGCTGATGACGTCCAGCAGTTCGAGCAGGTCCCGGGCGCTTTCGGCCAGCGGGCCGGCCTGGTCCAGGCTGGAGCCGAAGGCCACCATGCCAAAGCGGGATACGGTGCCGTAGGTGGGCTTGATGCCGCTGACGCCGCACAGGGCGGCGGGCTGGCGCACCGAGCCGCCGGTGTCGGTGCCGGTGGCGGCCGCCACCAGGCGGGCGGCCACGGCGGCGGCCGAGCCGCCCGAGGAGCCGCCGGGCACGGCGGCGTGGTCCCAGGGGTTCTTGACCGCGCCGTAGGCGGAGTTCTCGTTGCCGGAACCCATGGCGAATTCGTCGCAGTTCAGCTTGCCGAGCGACACGGCGCCCGCTTCGCCCAGGCGTTCGACGACGGTGGCGTCGAACGGGCTGACGTAGCCTTCGAGCATCTTGCTGCCGGCGGTGGTGCGCCAGCCGCGAGTGACGAAGGCGTCCTTGTGGGCGATCGGGATGCCCGCCAGCGGGCCGGCCGAGCCGGACGCCAGCGCGGTGTCGGCGGCGCGGGCCTGGGCCAGCGTCAATTCGGCGTCAATATGTAAAAAGCAATTCAGGCCGCTGGCCGCTTCGGCGGCCGCCAGGCCGCTTTGGGCGAGCTCGACGGCGCTGATCTGGCGTTGCGCAAGGGCCGCGCGCAGGGCGGCGATCCCCTTGAATTGGGTGTGCAGAGCGGGTTTCGTCATGACTTAATCCAGGACCTTGGGAACCAGGAACAGGCCTTCCTGGGCGTCGGGGGCGTTGGCCAGCAGCTCCTCGCGGCGGGCCTCCGAGCTGGGTTCGGTCACGACATCTTCACGCAGGCGCAGCACGATGTCCTCATGGGCGGACAGCGGGTGAGCCAGCGGTTCGACCCCCTGGGTATCGACGGACTGGAGCCGTTCGATCAGGTGGAGGATGCCGTTGAGTTCGGCCTGCGCGACGGTGCGCTGGTCGGGGGTCAGTTCGATTCTGGCCAGCCGGGCAATGCGGGCCACATCTGTGTCATTGAGCGCCATGGGGGATTGCAAATCGATAAGCGAAGGCCGAGGGGCGGGACAGGGCAGTATGCATATGCCGAACCCGTTACAAAGCTTGAATAGCCTGCATTTATGCGCTATTTCCGGGGAAATTATAAGTTATGATTCACGGTTTAATCGCCGTGATGACAGGCGGACCCGTTGTTTTACGGGCCCTACGCCCCGCGGCATGTACCTCATTCCCCCCAGAATTTAGCTGAGCTCCCATGTTCGGATTCCTGCGCAGTTATTTTTCCAGCGATATGGCGATCGACCTCGGTACCGCCAACACGCTGATCTACGTCCGCGGCAAGGGCATCGTGCTCGATGAACCGTCCGTGGTCGCAATCCGTCATGAAGGCGGTCCCCACGGCAAGAAGATCATTCAAGCCGTCGGCCATGAAGCCAAGCAGATGCTTGGCCGCGTTCCCGGCAATATAGAAGCCATCCGGCCCATGAAGGACGGCGTCATCGCCGACTTCACGGTCACCGAGCAGATGCTCAAGCAGTTCATCCGCATGGTGCACCCCCGCAACATGCTGGCGCCCAGCCCGCGCATCATCGTTTGCGTGCCCTGCGGCTCCACCCAGGTCGAACGCCGCGCCATCCGTGAATCGGCCCTGGGCGCGGGCGCGTCCCACGTCTTCCTGATCGAAGAACCCATGGCCGCGGCCATCGGCGCCGGCCTGGCCGTGTCCGACGCCAGCGGCTCCATGGTGGTCGACATCGGCGGCGGCACCACGGAAGTGGCGGTCATCTCGCTGGGCGGCATGGTCTACAAGGGCTCCGTGCGCGTGGGCGGCGACAAGTTCGACGAAGCCATCGTCAACTACATCCGCCGCAACTACGGCATGTTGATCGGCGAACCCACCGCCGAACTGATCAAGAAGGAAATCGGCTCGGCGTTCCCGGGATCCGAAGTCCGCGAGATCGAGGTCAAGGGCCGCAACCTGGCCGAAGGCGTGCCGCGCAGCTTCACGGTCTCGTCCAACGAGATCCTGGAATCGCTGACCGACCCGCTGAACCAGATCGTCTCGGCCGTGAAGATCGCGCTGGAACAGACCCCGCCCGAACTGGGCGCCGACATCACCGACAAGGGCATCGCCCTGACCGGCGGCGGCGCGCTGCTGCGCGACCTGGACCGCCTGCTGCAGGAAGAGACCGGCCTGCCCGTCGTGGTCGCGGACGATCCGCTGACCTGCGTCGTGCGCGGTTGCGGCGAGGCGCTGGAACACCTTGAGAAACTGGGCGCCATCTTCATCAACGACTAATTTTGCCCGCCAGCCCGGAGCCCCGCTTTTTCACGGCTCCGGCCGCTGCCGGAGCGACGGACGCGGGCGTCCGGGCTGATATTCATGCAACGACAAGGGACTCCTCCCCTATTCAGGCGCGGCCCACCTGCGGAGGTGCGGCTGGTCGTTCTGGTCGTCCTTGCGTTGGCCCTGATCGTCATGGATTCGCAATGGCGCATGCTGGAACCGGCGCGCCGCGCAATGTCCGTCGCGCTGTATCCCTTCCAACGCGCCGTCATGGCGCCGCGAGACCTCGTCCAGCAAGTGAACGAATGGGTCAACGCGGCCAATCTCATCCGTAGCGAAAACGAAGCCTTGCAGCGCCAGCGCATCGAGCTGGCCCAGGTGACCACGCATGGCGCCCAGCTGGCTGCCGAGAACTCGCAGTTGCGCCGGCTGCTCGGGGTGACCGATACCGTGGCGCAATCCGCGGTGGTGGTCGAGGTCATGTATGAACCCACCAACGCATTCACGCAGCGCCTGGTGTTCAACAAGGGCAGCAAGGCGGGGCTGGCCCCGGGCATGCCGGTAATCGACGAAGGCGGCGTGGTCGGGCAGATCGTGCGCGTCACGCCCATGACCGCCGAGGCGGCGCTGGTCACCGACGAACAGGTCTCCATCCCCGTGCAGCTGCTGCGCAACGGCCTGCGCCTGATTGCGTTCGGCGGCAACTCGCCCGGCAAGATGGAAGTTCGTTACCTTGCCGCCAACGCCGACATCAAGGAAGGCGATACCATCGTCACCAGCGGCGTCGGCGGGCTGTTCCCGGCAGGCCTGCCGGTGGCCAAGGTGACCTCGGTCGAACGCGACACCGCCTCCGGCTTCGCGCGCGCCGTATGCGAACCGCTGGCCCATCCCGAACGCTACCGCCACTTCCTGGTCTTGCAGGTCGATGTGGAGCGCGCCGAGTCCAACCGTCAGGAGGTCGATTCCGGTGGATCGGACTAATCAATCCTCGGGGCAGGCCGCGCGCCGCCTCGGCACCCCCAGCAACGTGCAGCCCGACCGGCTCTCCGGCCCGGCGCACGGCTTGTTCGTCTGGGCCACGGTGCTGGTGGCGTGGCTGGTGTCGCTGCTGCCCTGGCGCCTGTGGCAGGGCGCGCCCGACATCCTGCTGCTGATCATCGCCTTCTGGTGCGTGCATGAGCCGCGCCGCGTCGGCTTGTTCACCGCCTTCTTCTTTGGGCTGCTGATGGACGTGCACGACGCCGGCCTCTTGGGCGAGCACGCGCTGTCGTACACGCTGGTCGCCTACGGCGCGGTGGTGTTGCACCGCCGGCTGCAGCGCTTCGACCTCTGGAGCCAGGCCATGCACATGCTGCCTGTGTTCTTCATTGCCCGCTTCGTGACCCAGATCATCCATGCGTGGCTGGCCGGCAAATGGCCGGGTTGGGACTGGGGCATCAGCGTGCTCCTGACCACCGCCTTGTGGCCGCTGGCGGGCTGGGTTCTGCACTTGCCGCAGCGCGGTGTCGACGACGCTGAATCCTCCTCCGCCTGACGGCGGCGCCGCGTCATGTTCGAATTCAAGAAAACCGGCCAGCAGCAGAAGCAGCGTTTCCGCCTGCGCGCCTGGGTGGGCGGGCTGTTCGCGTTGGCCTGCTTCGGCGTGCTGATCGGCCGCTTCTGGTACCTGCAGGTCGACCGCTACGAGGGCCTGTCCGAGCGCGCCGACCGCAACCGCATCGCGGTCGTACCCATCCCGCCGCGACGCGGCGAGATCCTGGACCGCAACGGCGAGGTGCTGGCGCGCAACTACCGCACCTATACGCTGGAGGTCGTGCCGGCACAGGCAGGGAACCTCAGCGCGCTGTTCGAACGCCTGACCGAAGTCGTGTACATCAGCCCGGCCGACCAGCGCCGCTTCAAGCGCCGCGCCGCCGAGTCCAGCCGCTACGCCAGCCTGCAGCTGCGCAATAACCTCAACGAAACCGAAGCCGCCTGGTTCGCCGCGCATTCATTCCAGTTCCCGGGCGTGGAGCTGCGCGCGCGCTGGGTGCGCGAGTATCCGCAGGGCGTGTCGGCGGCCCACGTGGTCGGCTACATCGGCCGCATCGCCGAGGGCGATATCGAAGAACTGGACCGCGCCGGCCAGCTGGGCAACTATCGCGGCACCGACGTCATCGGCAAGAAGGGCATCGAAAAGACCTGGGAGGAGCAGCTGCACGGCCGCACCGGGCTGGAAGAAGTCGAAGTCACTGCAGGCGGACGCCCCATGCGCACGCTGCGCCGGATCGACCCGGTGCCGGGCTCCGATATCATGCTGTCCATCGACCTGGGGCTGCAGAAGGTGGCCGAAGCCGCATTCGAGGGGCAGCGCGGGGCGCTGGTCGCCATCGACCCCGATACCGGCGAGGTACTGGCCTTTGTCTCGCAGCCTTCCTACGACCCGAACCTGTTCGTGGACGGCATCGACGTGGACAATTGGCGCATGCTGAATGAATCGCCGGACCATCCCCTTATCAACCGGCCGCTGTACGGCACCTATCCCATCGGTTCGACCTACAAGCCCTTTGTGGGCCTGGCCGCGCTGGAACTGGGCAAGCGCCGCGCCACCGATCGCATCTCCGACCCCGGCTATTACGAATTCGGCGGCCAGAAATTCCGCAACGCCGGCGGCGCGGCCTATGGCATGACCGACATGCACAAGGCGATCGTGGTGTCGTCCGACACCTATTTCTATTCGCTGGGTCCGGAAATCGGCGTGAACGCGCTGCATGATTTCGCCAAGCAGTTCGGCTTCGGCCAGATCACCGGCATCGACCTGGAAGGCGAAAAGCGCGGCGTGCTGCCTTCGACCGACTGGAAACGCTCGGCCTACAAGGACAAGGACCGCCAGCGCTGGTACGCAGGCGAAACGATTTCGGTGGCGGTGGGCCAGGGCTACAACGCATTCACGCTGTTGCAGCTGGCGCAGGGTACGTCCACCCTGGCCAACAACGGCCTGTACCGCCGCCCGCACCTGGTGCACGCGGTGCGCGATCCGCGCAGCGGCGTGGCCAAGGCCACCGAGTCCGCGCCCGACTACCGCATTCCCCTCAAGCAGGCCAATGTGGATGTGATCAAGAACGCCATGGCGGATGTGGTGCGCGCCGGTACGGCGCGGCGCGCGTTCGCCAATACGGCCTACCAGGCGGCCGGCAAGACCGGCACCGCGCAGGTGTTCAGCCTGCGCGGCGGCCATTACCGCGCCAGCGCCATCGACGAACGCCTGCGCGACCACGCCTTGTTCATGGGCTTTGCGCCGCTTGAGCATCCGCGCATCGCGGTGGCGCTGATCGTCGAGAACGCCGGCTGGGGCGCGAGCGTCGCCGCTCCGGTCGCGCGCAAGGTGTTCGACTATTGGCTGGCCAAGGACCGTCAGGACAAGATCGTGCGGCCCGAGCGCGCCGACCCCCTGGCCTCGGTCGAGGAAATCGCTTCCGACGTGGTGCGCCGATAATGAAACGCCTGGGCCTTATCCTGCTACGTGTGTTCACGGCCTTCGATTGGCCGCTGCTGGCGATCCTGTTGATGTTCGCCGCGCTGGGCATGACGGTCATGCATTCCGCGGTGGGCGGCACGGACTGGCGCTTCGCCGAACAGTCGCGCAATTTCATCATCGCCTTCTTTGCCATGTGGACCATGGCCCTGATTCCGCCGAAGTGGCTGATGAAGCTGGCCTTGCCCTTCTACGTGGTGGGGGTAGTGCTGCTGCTGGGCGTGGAGTTCTTCGGCGAAACCAGCAAGGGCGCGACCCGCTGGCTGAACCTGGGCGTGACCCGCATCCAGCCTTCCGAGATGATGAAGATCGCCGTGCCCATGATGCTGGCCTGGTACTTCCAGCGCCACGAAGGCGCCGTCCGCATCCGCGACTTCCTGGCCGCCGCCGCCATGCTGGCCGCGCCTTTCGCTCTGATTGTGCTGCAGCCCGACCTGGGGACGGCGCTGCTGGTGTTTGGCGCCGGCTTCTTCGTGATCTATTTCGCGGGCCTGTCTTTCAAGCTGCTGGTGCCGGTAATGCTGGCGGGCATCATCGGCATAGGCACGCTGATCTACTACGAAGACCAGTTATGCGAGCCCGACGTGGACTGGGTGGTGCTGCACGACTACCAGAAGCACCGGGTGTGCACGCTGCTCAACCCCAGTTCCGATCCGCTGGGCAAGGGCTTCCATACGATCCAGTCGATGATCGCGGTGGGTTCGGGCGGTGTGTACGGCAAGGGCTACATGAAGGGCACGCAGACGCACCTGGACTTCATCCCCGAACGCACCACCGACTTCATCTTCGCGGTGTACGCGGAAGAATTCGGACTCTACGGCGGCATCGCCATGCTGGTGCTGTATGGACTGATGATGGCGCGAGGACTGACGATCGCGTCACGGGCATCGTCGCAGTTCGGCAGGTTGCTGGTCGGGGCGCTGACGATGATGCTGTTCATCTATGTATTCGTGAACGTGGGGATGGTGACGGGGATTCTGCCTGTGGTGGGGGTGCCGTTGCCGTTCATGAGCTATGGGGGGACGGCTTTGTTCACCATGGGGATTGCGTTTGGGATCATGATGAGTGTTAGTCGGCATCGGTCGGTTAAGACTTGATCTTTTTGGCGGCTGCGCGTTCTTCGTAGGTCGCCCGTAGGCGCGGGCGGCGTGGCGGCTCGCGCCCACGATTGCGGTCCGGAGCGTTCGCTCCGGACTTCCCCATCCTCATCCTCGTCACCGCCTGCGGCGGTTCCTTCGGATTCCGTCGGGCGCATCGAGGTTGCGAGCCGCCACGCCGCCCGCGCCTACGGGCTACGTACGTCTTGGGTCGCTGCGCTGCTAGATCCGTGATCGGTGACGAGTCTTGCGTTGCCCGTAGCATACGGCCGCGCGGGCGGCCGTAAGCTACATACGTGGTTTTGGGCGTCGTGGCGATGGTCGCTTGCGCGTTTGCGGAGCGTGGTTTGCTAGTGGCCGCTCATCATTGGGGTGGGGCGGTGATGGGTGGTGCGCGGCAGGCAGCGGCTTGCGCTTGAGGATTTTCTCGCGCGCACCACCCATCCGGCACCGTGGCTTAGCGGTCGGTGATGATCAACGGCCTGGTGACGTTCGGTGATGAGCAGCACCCTTGAGGCGTTAACGCTGATGGGTGTCTCACACGCGCGCAGCGTCATTCTCAACCGTAAGACACCGCGGAAGCCTCGGAAGGCCGCCCGGGCGGCCGGCCCGAGGCGAGCCCCGCAAGATCCACCGCCATACCCCACCCGTTGCTAGAAAGCCAAGCACACAGCTCGCCCCAGCTGAGGCCGAATTGCAGTTGAACGAGCCCGTCGCGTCGGCGGCCCGCCGATGCGACGGGCGTCTTAAGAACCCAAAACGCCCGTCGGCAAACAGAACATCAAGCAGGCAACGCCTCAGGCACCCCAAGGTCGACGGCCAGTTTCGTCAAACCATCCCAGATCCGGCTATCAAACGTCAGCGTATCCTCGTTCAGCGCCCGGTTGCGAGCTTCGTACTCGCCCGGATACTGCACGCCTTCGACGCCCGGTTGGGGCTTGCAGGCGTGCAGGTAGTCGATGAACGCGCCCACCTCCATCGACCGCCAATCCGTATTGAAGTCCACCTGCGGATCCAGCAGCAGCGCGAACATGTTGTTCGTCGCTACGCCGGTGCGTGGATGCTGCGGCTGGATCGTGCCGCCGCCAGACAGCACGCCGGCCAACAGTTCGGCCACCAGACCCAGGGCATAGCCCTTGTGGCCGCCGAACGGCAGCAGCGCGCCGGGCGGGTCGGTGAACAGCGCGTTGGGATCCGTGGTCGGATTGCCCTGGGCGTCGATCAGCGAGCCCGCGGGCGCTTCCTCGCCCTTGGCGGCCAGCACACGAGCCTTGTTGACGGCGATCGAGCTGGTGGCCATGTCCACCAGGAACGGCGGACGGCCGCCCGGCAGCGGGCCGGCGAAGCACAGCGGGTTGGTGGTCAGGCAGGCCTGCGCGCCGCCGAAAGGCGCCACGGTCGGCGAGCGGTTGATCACGTTGGTGAAAGCCAGCAGGATCAGGCCCTTGGCCGCCACCATTTCCCCGTAGTGGCCCATGCGGCCCAGGTGATGGCTGTGACGCAGGGTTAGGATGCACTGGCCGTGCTCCTGCGTGCGCTCGATGGCCTTCTCGATGACGACCTTGCCGACATACTGGCCCAGCCCGTGGTGGCCGTCGTAGGCCAGCATTGCGCCGCGGTCGTTGACCAGTTCGGGCCGGCCGTCGGCCTGGGCCAGGCCCTCGGACAGCACGCGCCGGTAGTTCGTCAGGATGGACAGGCCGTGGCTGGTGTAGCCCACCCGGTCGGACTCGACCAGGTGCTCGGCCACGTCGCGGGCGATGTCCTCGGGCACGCCTTGGGCCATCAGCACGCGGCGGCCGTATTCATTGGCTTGGGCGATCGAAATCTTCATGACGCGCCCTCCTTACAGCCAGCCCAGCCAGCGCCAGTAGGTCATGCCCATCAGCAGCATCAGCAGGTAGCCGACGATGGTGACGATGATGCCGACCTTGGCGAACTGCTTGGCGTTGAAGGTCTCCGTTCCCAGGCACACCATGTTCTGCGGCGCGTTGATGGGCAGGATGAAACCGTAGCTGACGACAAAGCCCAGCAGCATGGTCATGCCCAGGCGGCTGAATTCGCCCGGCAGCGTGGCCAGCACCGAGATCAGGATCGGCAGCATGGCCGAGGTCAGCGCGGTGGCGCTGGCGAAACCCAGGTGGATGACAATGAGGAAGGCGGCCAGGATCGCGAAGATCGCCAGCGGTCCGAGGTGGTCCAGTCCGGTGTGCGCCACGACCTGGTTGCCCAGCCATTGGCCAGCCTGGGTCGTCAGCAGGGCGGTGCCCAGGCTGATACCGACGCCGAACACGATCACGGTGCCCCATGGGATGCGCGATTGCACGTCTTTCCACGTCATCACGCCAAAGCGCGGCAGCAGCAGCAGGACCAGGCCGAAGTAGGTGGTGGAAGTGGTGTCGAACTTGTGCAGCTTGCCTTCGGTCGACCAGAACAGCAGCAGCATCAGCGACACGGCCATCAGGCGTTTTTGCGCGCCGGTCATGGGGCCCAGTTCAAGCAGCGACTTCTCGACGGCTTCCTTGCCTCCCGCGATGCTGTCGCTTTCCGGCGGCAGCAGCTTGAGCACGATGATGATCAGCACGGCCGACATGATCAGCGACCAGGGGGCGCCAGCGATCAGCCAGTCCGACCATGCCACGCGTTCGCCCAGCATCTTTTCCATGAAGCCGACGGTCAGCAGGTTCTGCGCGGCGGCGGTCTGGATGCCGACGTTCCAGATGCTGGTGGCCTGCGCCACGATGATCATGATGCCGGCGGCGATGTTGGAACGCTTGTCCACGCCGAAGGCTGCGATGACGCCCATCATGATGGGCACCACGGCCGCGCTGCGCGCGGTGGCGCTGGGCACCACGAGGCTCAGCACGATGGTCACGGCGATACATCCGATCAGGATGCGGCGCGTGCTGGTGCCCACCTTGGCCAGCGTCACCAGGGCGATGCGCCGGTCCAGCCCGGTGAAGGTCATGGCGGCCGCAATGAACAAGGCGCCGGTGACCAGCGCCAGCGCCGAGTTCGCGAAGCCGGTCAGCGCCATGCTGATCGCGGCCGAGGTGCCATAAACCACTTGCGGGTCTTTGATTGTCGGAGCCGTGCCCAGCAGGAAGGCCATCAGCGTCGTGATCATGATCGCGCTGGCTTCGTAGGACACGGCTTCGGTAATCCAGACCACCACTGCGAATGCCAGGATGGCGAGCATCCGGTGACCCGCGACGGGCAGGTCGGCGGGCAAAGGCATCATCAGTACGCCGATCATCACTAGGACGCCGGCGATGAGTCCGATTGGAATTTTGGTTTTCTTTGGGGCTTGCGAGGCAGGGACGGCGGCTTGCGCGGTCATATCCATCTCCGGTTGAGGTCAAACTGCCGACACACCGCCCCGCGAGCAACGGGATAGGTCAAATCGGTGTGTCGACGCTACAGCATGATCGTGACGGCATTGCGGAAAACCCGTATTGATACTGATCAAGCCTGTGGAGATTTGGGCTTGTGGAAAACCTCTGACGGGCATTATGCTCGTCGCCCCGCGCCGCCGGCAAGCGGAGATTGTTGCATGGAACAATGCAAATGGGCGGAAATAGAGACGGATGGAAAATTAATTAGATCGTTTCACGATACTAATTCGCGCCAGAGCCGGCAGGCAGCCCCGGCCGCTCAGCCCAGCGCCAGGCGCAGCTGCTCGTCCAGATGCAGCGTGGGCGCGATACGCCAGCCGCTTTGCGCGTAACGTAGCCAGCGGCCCAGCACCAGATGCGTCAGCAGGCTGGCATGCGCCGCGACATTGGCCTGCGGCGGCAGGCCGCCATCGGTGACCGCGATGCGCAGCGATTGCTTCAACGACGCCTCGATGCGGTCGTTGATGTGGTTGATGCGTTCCTGCAGGCGGTTGTCTTCCGTGACCAGCGCATCGCCGGTCAGCACGCGCGTCATGCCCTTGTTGCGTTCCGAGAAGGTCAGCAGCATGGAGACGGTCTGGTGGGCCTGGGTCAGGCCTTGGGGCTCGGCGATGGCGATCTGGTTCACCAGCGTGAAGATGCTGGTTTCGATGAATTCGATCAGCCCTTCGAACATCTGCGCCTTGCTGGCGAAGTGCCGGTACAACGCGGCTTCAGAGACTTCCAGGCGCGCGGCGAGGGCCGCCGTGGTGATGCGGGAGGCGTGCGGCTGCTCCAGCATCTCGGCCAGGGTTTGCAGAATCTGGGTCTTGCGCTCGCCGGGTTTGCTCGCCATGGAAGGGTCTGCTCTCGCGCAGGCTTGACGGTGAAGGGGAGGGGAGGAGCGCGCCGCTATCCCCGCAAGGGGCGTCGGCGTAATAGCAAATCACTGACGGAGTTTACCCGCAAGTCGACATAGGCCGGCCGCTGCGAACGGCCGCGGGCGAACGGCGTGCCGGGGTGATACACGTGCACCGTGCGCAGCCCTGCCTGGCGCGCGCCGCGCAGATTGGCCAAGGTGTCTTCCACCAGCACCGCGTTGCGCGCCTGCACGCCTTCGCGGGCCAGCACGTGGCGCAGCAGAGTGGGCGAAGGCTTGGGCCGGAACTCGCCGTGCAGCCGCATGTGCTCGATGGCCCAGAGGCTGTCGAACTGGCGCAGGATGCCCAGGCGCGCGAGCACCGCACGCGCATAGTGCAGCGGCGCGTTGGTCAGCAGCACCTTGCGGCCCGGCAGTCGGCTCAGCTTGTAGGCCAGCGCCTTTTCCGCGCGCACCAGGGGGCCGACGTCGAAGTCATGGCTGCGGTGCAGGAAATCATGGGCGTCCACGCCGTGATGGCGCACCATGCCTATCATGGTGGCGCCGTAGCGTTTCCAGTACTGCGAGCGCAGGTGGTTGGCAGTGTCGATGTCGACGTTCAGCGCCTCGACCACGGCCATGGTCATGCCGTGGTCGATCTTCGGGAAGATGGCGTGCGAGGTGTCGTGGAGCGTGTTGTCCAGGTCGAACAGCCACAGGCGTTCGGAATCGCCCGTGGCCGCGCGGCGCGAGCGGCGCACGCGCACCGCCGGCCGCAACAGGTAACGCTGTGCCCGCATCAGTGCGAGCTGATCATCGTGCCCACGCCCTGGTCGGTCAGGATTTCCAGCAGCAGGCAGTGCGGCACGCGGCCGTCGACGATGTGCACGGAGTTCACGCCGTTCTTGGCGGCGTCCAGCGCGGACGAGATCTTGGGCAGCATGCCGCCGGAGATCGTGCCGTCGGCGAAAAGTTCGTCGATGGTCTGGGCCGACAGGCTGCGCAAGAGCTTGCCGCCCTTGTCCAGCACCCCCGGGGTGTTGGTCAGCATCAGCAGCTTTTCAGCGCCCAGCACTTCCGCCATCTTGCCGGCGACGACGTCGGCGTTGATGTTGTAGGCCGTGCCGTCCTCGCCATAGCCGATGGGCGAGATGACGGGGATGAACTGGTCGTCCTGCAGCGCCTTGACCACGGCCGGCTCGACCATCGTGATGTCGCCGACGAAACCGATGTCGATGGGTTCGGACGGATTGTCCTTGTTGGCCATCAGCTTCTTCTGGGCCTGGATCAGTCCGCCGTCCTTGCCGGTCAGGCCCACGGCCTTGCCGCCGACCTCGTTGATCATCATGACGATGTCCTGCTGGACCTGGCCGCCCAGCACCCATTCGACCACTTCCATGGTCTCGGCGTCGGTGACGCGCATGCCCTGGATGAAGGTGCCTTGCTTGCCGATGCGGCGCAGCGCGTCGTCGATCTGCGGACCGCCGCCGTGCACCACCACCGGATTCAGACCCACCAGCTTCAGCAGCACGACATCATGCGCGAAGCTACGCTGCAGACGTTCTTCCGTCATGGCGTTGCCGCCGTACTTGACCACGATGGTCTTGCCGTGAAATCGTCGGATATACGGCAGTGCTTCAGACAGCACAGCGGCTTTGACAGCAGGAGACGAAACGGCAGCAGGGTCGGGGGTGTCGGTCATGGCAGCTAAGTCGGCAAATATACGTATGAGTGGTTAGAAAAAATGCCTGCACAAAAACGCGTTCGGGACGCGGTAGCGCAAGCATACGACGGATTGTAGTACCCACAGGTTTCTTATGCTTTAAACCCATGTTCATATGCCCGACAAATAACCGGCATTCAGGTAAATTGGGGGCGATTTCGCAACGGCCGGCCCCGCAAAAGGGGGCCGGGCCACACCGGCAGGGGCATCGGCCCCGATTTTTTACCCATAAAAGAGGCAACACATGCGTTTGAACTTTGTCCGGTCCGCTCTGGCGGCGTCGGTGTTCCTGGTGGCGGCGAACGCCGCCCATGCCGAAAAAGTGGTGGTGGGCGCGACCCAGGTCCCCCATGCCGAGATCCTGGAAGTGGTGAAGCCGCAACTGGCCAAGGAAGGCGTGGAGCTCGACATCAAGGTGTTCAGCGACTACGTGCAGCCCAACCTGCAACTGGCGGATAAGCAGCTGGATGCCAACTTCTTCCAGCACAAGCCCTATCTGGATTCCTTCAACAAGGACCGCAAGGCCACGCTGGTGCCGGTGGCGCTGGTGCACGTCGAGCCCTTCGGCGGCTATTCCAAGAAGATCAAGAGCCTGTCCGAGCTCAAGGACGGCGCGACCGTCGCGATCCCGAACGATCCCTCCAACGGCGGCCGCGCGCTGGTGTTGCTGCAGAAGCAGGGCGTGATCAAGCTGAAGGATCCGTCCAACATCCTGGCGACGGCCGCGGACGTGGTCGAGAACCCCAAGAAGCTGAAGTTCCGCGAACTGGAAGCCGCCATGCTGCCGCGCTCGCTGGACGACGTGGACCTGGCGCTGATCAACACCAACTACGCGCTGGAGGCCGGCCTTGTCCCGACCAAGGACGCCCTCTTCATCGAAGGCTCGGATTCGCCCTACGCCAACATCCTGGTGACCCGCGCGGACAACAAGGACGCGCCCGGCATCAAGAAGCTGGTGCAGGCCCTGCACACGCCCGAGGTGAAGAAGTTCATCCAGGACAAGTACAAGGGCGCCGTGGTTCCGGCGTTCTGATTCCGGCCCGCCGTGGCCTGATCTGGAAACCGCCCATCGGGCGGTTTTTCTTTTGGGCGCCGTCGCGAAGGGGCCGGTTGCCGGGCGAAAAAAAACCGCCCTGTCGGGGCGGTCCTTTGTGGGGCTGCGGCGCTCAGCCCGCCGCCAGGGCCTTTTCCACGGTGGCATGGAATTCCGCCACGTCGTATTCGCCCAGGTAGCGCTTGATGATGCGGCCTTGCTTGTCGATCAGGAAGGCCGTGGGCGTGAGGCGGATGTCGCCGAAGGCCCGGGCAATGTCGCCCTTGGTGTCCAGGGCCACCGGGAAGGGCAGCTTGCGCGTTTCGGCGAAGTTCAGCACGAAGTTGGGCGGGTCGTAGTTCATGGCGACCGCGACCGCCTGGTAGCCCTTGGCGGCGTACTCGTTGTAGGCCGAGATCGTTTCCGGCATCTGCTTCACACAGGTCACGCAGCTGGTGGCCCAGAACTTGACCAGCACGACCTTGCCGCGCAGATCCTGCATCGAGAAGGTCTTGCCTTCCAGCGTGGTGAAGGTGACGTCGGGCGCGGTCTGGGCGGGGCGCATGACGAACCAGGCGCCGATGCCGACCGCCACCAGGACGGCCAACGCGATGATGGCTTTCTTCATTTGATGGGCATGGCCTCTACGCCGCTGCTGGTGCCGGCCGCGTTATCGCTGCTTGCGCCGGCGCCGCTTTCGATGGGCGCTTTGGTTTCCGTGGAAGTGTTGGACTTGGAACCGGTATTCGACAGCCGAATGGCTTCCTCGCGGCTGATCGTCTCGAACAGTTTAACCACCTTGGCCACGCCGCCGACGTCGGCGGTGGCGTTGGCGGCATATTCGCCTTCGGCCTGCGTCACCTTGCCCATCAGGTAGACCACGCTGTGGTCGGTCGTGACCGCGATGGTGCCGGACGGCACGTACTTGGTGTTGAGCAGGGCGGTCTTGACCTTGGAGGTCAGCCAGGTGTCGTTGGAGCGCGTGCCGAACGAGGCGATGGGGCCGACGTTCAACTGGTTGATGACCTGTTTGACGTTTTCCACGCCCTGGGCGATGGCGGTGGCCTGGTTCTTGGCTTCTTCGGTGGGCACGTCACCGGTCAGCAGCAGGTGGCCGCCGTAGGCCATGGCATTGACGCGGGCGGTGTCGCCCAGCTTCTGCGAGATCTGGCTCTGCGCCTTGAACGCCATGTTCTGGTCTTCGAGCTGGATGCCGGAGGTGCGGCGGTCCGTCACGACGACCGCGGTGGTGGCAGCCGCGCCGCCCACGATCAGGGGCGCGCAGGCCGACAGCGAGAGCGCGGCGGTGGAGAGCGCCGCGGCGAGCATCAACGGGCGGACTGCGGTACGGACGTCAGAAATCATTCGGTGTCTCCAAGCAGAAGAGCGTCAATGCCGTCGCACAGCGCGTGCAGCAGCAGAATATGGACTTCCTGGATGCGCATCGTGCGATCGCTGGGAACACATAGATGGACGTCCATCGGCGTAATGAGTTCCCCCATCACGCCACCGCCCTTGCCCGTCAGGGCAAGCACGTGCATTTCGCGGGCGCTGGCGGCTTCCATGGCGCGCACCACGTTGGGGGAATTGCCGCTGGTGGATATGGCTACCAGCACGTCGCCTGCCTGGCCGAAGGCGTTGACCTGGCGTTCGAAGATCTCGTCGAAGCCGTAATCGTTGCCCACCGCGGTGAGGATCGAGGTGTCGGTGTTGAGGGCGATGCCGGCCAGCGGCAGGCGTTCGCGTTCGAAGCGGCCCACCAGTTCGGCGATGAAATGTTGCGCATCGGCGGCCGAGCCGCCATTGCCGCAAGCCAGAATCTTGCCGTTGTTTGCCAGGGCGCCGAACAGCACGTCCACCGCCACTGCCAGCGGCTCGGCCAGGACGTTCATGCTTTGTTCGCACGCAGCCATGGCGTCGCGAAAGTGCGACGTCATACGAGAGGTCATATCCATGGGCGCGATTATCTCACGGGGCCGAGGCGTGGTTCTGTCCAGGCGTAACGACTGTTAGGCAGGTCGTTACCGGGGGAGGGGCGGACTTCAGGCCTGCCAGAATGCGCCGCGCAGCCACTGGGGATCGCCGGCGTCGAAGACGACCGCGTCAAAGCGCGCCGCCGGCAGTCTGCCGCGCCAGTGGCGCCGGGCCAGCTCCGGCAGCCAGTGGGCCGCGGCGCGGGCCAGCCGGGCCTGCTTGTCCGGCCCGATGCTGGCCGCGGCGCCACCGTAGCGGCTGGGCCCACGCGATCGGACCTCGACGAACACCAGCGTGTCGCCGTCGCGCATGGCCAGGTCGATCTCGCCGGCGCGGGTCTGCAGATTGCGCGCCAGCAGGACCAGGCCGCGCGACTGTAGCAGGCGCAAGGCGGCGTCCTCGTGGTGGTCGCCCTTGCGCTGGGCGGGCGAGCGCCGTGGCGGCGGACGATCCGCGGGCGCTGCGCGGGAGGAACGGCGCCGGCGCCTGGCGGCGCGGCGGCGGGCCGCCAGGGCCAGTTCGCAGGCCAGTCGCAAGGTGTCGTCCGTCATGGGTGCTCCGGAAGTGGCGGGCATAGGCGGCTACACTGACATGGTTTCCCGTGTCTGTAGGCTGCAATGAATCAAAATGTCTCACCTCCCCCTGCCGGAGATGCCTGGTCCCGCGTTTCTGAACGCGTGGCGGGGCAGCATTGGCCTGCCTCGACGCTGTATGTCGTGGCCACGCCGATCGGCAACCTGGGCGACCTGGGGCTGCGCGCCTGGCACGCTTTGCAGCGGGCCGACGTGATCGCCGCCGAAGACACGCGCGCCAGCCGCGCCTTGCTGGACGCCTGGGGCGTGGGCACGCCGCTCATGGCCGCCCACCGCCACAATGAAGCCGCCGCGGCCCAGGCCATCTGCGAACGGTTGGCCCAGGGCCAGCGCGTGGCGCTGGTATCGGACGCCGGCGCACCCGCCGTCAGCGATCCGGGCGCACGCATCGTGCGTGCCGTGCGTGAAGCCGGCTTCGGCGTGGTGCCAGTGCCGGGTCCCAGCGCGGTCATCGCCGCGCTGATGGGTAGCGGCGTCACCACCGACGAAAACCCGGGCTATGCCTTTGCCGGATTTCCGCCGCCCAAGGCGGCAGCGCGCCAGCGCTGGCTGCGCACCTGGTGCGCCTTGCCCGCGCCGGTCGTCATGTTCGAATCGCCGCATCGGCTCGCGGCTACGCTGGCCGACCTGCTGGAAGTGTGCGGTCCGGACCGGCTCCTGACCGTGGCGCGCGAACTGACCAAGCGCTTCGAAGAAATCGCGACCTTCCCGATGGGCGAGGGCGCAGCCTGGCTGGCCGCGGATACGCACCGCGAGCAGGGTGAATTCGTGCTGATCGCGCACGCGCCCGCTGAACAGGAAGCGGATGAAGAAGCCGATCCGCGCACCGATGCGCTGCTGGACGCCTTGCTGGAGTCGCTGTCGCTGCGCGATGCCGCGCGCGTGGCCGCCAAGGTTTCCGGCCTGCCGCGGGACGTGCTGTACAACCGGGCGCTGGCCCGCAAGAAATCGGCGGAGTAAGGCATGGTGTATTCGACTATCGTGTCCAACAAGCCCGCGGATCCCGACGAACGCCTGGTCTATCGCGACATTCCTACGCCGCTGGGCGACATGCGCCTGGTCGCCAGTCCCAAGGGCCTGCGCGGCGCCTGGTTCACCGACCAGGAACTGCTGCCCGCGGCGGATGGCTGGATTCTCACGGACTCGGATCCCATCCTGGAGCAGGCGCGCCGCGAACTGGAAGAATGGTTCGCGGGCCAGCGCCGCGTCTTCGACGTGGCGCTGGACCCCGTCGGCACCACTTTCCAGCACCAGGTCTGGCATGCCCTGTGCGATCTGGAGTTCGGGGTGCTGGCCAGCTACGGCGATCTGGCGCGCACCGTGGGGCGGCCCAAGGGCGCGCAGGCGGTCGGCGGCGCCGTCGGGCGCAATCCGATCAGCATCATCATTCCCTGCCATCGTGTGATCGGGGCCGACACCTCGCTGACCGGCTTCGGCGGCGGCCTGCCGCGCAAGCAGGCCTTGCTGGCGCATGAAGGCAATCGCTACCGCAGCCGCAGCGCTAGCGCGCGCCGCGTGTGCGACGGGCAGGCCGAACTGCCTTGGTAGGCGGGCAGCCTCGATAGGTCTTGAGGTTTGCTACTGCGAGGCGATGCTGGGCAGGATGCCGATGCGGTCCGACACGATCTGCACGGCGTCCAAGGCGCTCTGCCGGTCGGGGTAGGGGCCGATCTTGACCCGATAGAGGTTATTTGACTGCTCGACCGACGCGGGCGGCGCGCCTGCGGCGCCCAGCTGCGTGTTGATGCGGCTGACCAGCGATTGCGCGTTGGCCGGCTGGCTGAACGCGCCCACTTGCAGGTAGACGCTGCCGATGCCGCCTGCGGCCGGCTGGCGCACCGGCGCTGAACCGGGTGCGGGCCCGGGTAGGGGTTCAGCCGCCAGCGCCACCGGCACGGCGGCGATGGGCGCGGCCACGGGCGAGGAGCCCGTCGCCGATGCGGGTTCGGGCGCGGCCGTGGCGGGCGCGCCTTGCGAGGCCAGCCGCCGGATCTCGTCCTGGGGGATGGCTTCCACGATCACCTGGCCGCTGCCGGGGCCGATGATGCCCAGCTTGTACGCCGCGACATAGGACAGGTCCATGATGCGGTCGCTGTGGAACGGGCCGCGGTCGTTCACCCGCACGATGATGGTCTTGCCGTTGACCATGCTGGTGACGCGGGCGTAGCTGGGCAGCGGCAGCGTGGTGTGGGCGGCCGTCATGGCGTACATGTCGTAGGACTCGCCGATGGACGTGGAATTGCCGTGGAACTTCTTGCCATACCACGAGGCGGTGCCGCGCTTTTTGTAGGGCTGGCCGCTGGTATCCGGCACGTAACGCTGGCCGAACACCACATACGGCCGGTTAGCGCCGCTGGCGTAGGGTTCGATCCTGGGCACCGCGTCGGGCACCTGGTCCAGGTTCGAGGGCGGATTCGCGTCCGGCCCGTCGTCCTTGTAATACCCGCCGCCCTTCTTGCGTCCGCCGGTGGAAGAACAGCCAGCCACGGCAATGGCCAGCAGCAGCATCACGAACAGGCGGGTCGGGCGGGACAGGGTCATGCGGATTCGTCAGGCAGTTGGGTGCGATGGCGCACCAGCAGCGGGTCGTGGTCGGCAAAGCGCAGCGCCAGCTGTTCGACCACATAGACCGAACGGTGCTGGCCGCCGGTGCAGCCGATGGCGACCGTGAGGTAATTGCGGGTGTCTTGCGTGTATTGCGGCAGCCAGCGGTTCAGGAAACCGGCGATGTCGTCGATCATCTGCCCCACCAGGTCAAAGCCCGCCAGCCAGGCGGCCACGGGCTCGTCGCGGCCGGTCAGCGGCCGCAGGTCGCGGTCGTAGTAGGGATTGGGCAGGCAGCGCACGTCGAACACCAGGTCCGCGTCGCGCGGCACGCCGCGCTTGTAGGCAAAGGATTCGAAGGTCAGCACCAGCGGCGCGCGGTCGGCCTTGATCAGGTCGCGGATCCAGACTCGCAACTGGCCCGGCGTCAGGTCCGAGGTGTCGATGACGTGTTCCTGCTCGCGCAGCGGCGCGAGCAGTTCGCGTTCCAGGGCGATGCACTCGGACAGCGTCGGGGTCTTGCCGCCATGCTGCAGACGGTCGGTCAGCGGGTGGCGGCGGCGCGATTCGGAATAGCGCTGCACCAGCGTTTCCGTGCTGGCGTCCAGGAAGACCACGCGCAGGCTGGTGCCCATGGCGCGCAGCGCGGTGACTACGTCGGGCAATTCGGCCAGTTCGCCGGGGGAGCGGACGTCGATGGCGACGGCAACGCGCTCCATGCCGTCATCCCGGGCGTTGGCGATGAACTCGGTCAGGAACCGCACCGGCAGGTTGTCGACGCAGGTATAGCTTGCGTCCTCAAGCATGCGCAGGGCGACGGACTTGCCTGAGCCTGAGATGCCGGTGACGAGGACGACTTTCAACATGGACATGATTGTGGCACGCTTTTCGAGGACGATGCCGGCGGGATGACATCTGATATGGCCGTAAACTGCCAATCTGCGCCTGTACCGCTTTGGTCCCCCTGGCGTAAGCTGGGGGCCGGATACTCGACAGATTCACATACGCGCCCCGCCGTCATGCGTTTCGGGGGAATGGAATTCGACCTAGATGTTAGCCTTCATTTCCTTTCGTAGTGTTTCACTGCCGCGTTTTTGGGCAATTTCCCTATTTGGGGTGGCTGCCGCCTTCCTCGCAGCGCCCGCGCCGGCCCAGCCCGCGCCCCAGGAAATCCTGCGTCCGGACACCATGGACGCCCGGGTTGCCGCCTGTACGGCCTGTCATGGCGCGCAGGGCAAGGCCGGCGCCGACGGCTACTATCCGCGCCTGGCCGGCAAGCCGCAGGAGTACCTGTACCACCAGTTGCTCAATTTCCGCGACGACCGGCGTCAGTACCGGCCCATGACGCACCTGTTGACCGGGCTGCCCGACGACTACCTGCGCGAGATCGCCGCGTATTTCTCTTCGCAGCATGTGCCGTATCCGGCGCCGACGCGCGCCGAGGTCTCCGCCGCCACGCTGGAAGCCGGGCGCAAGCTGGCCTTGAGCGGCGATGCTGCGCGCGGCCTGCCCGCCTGTGCCGCCTGTCACGGCGCCGCCCTGGGCGGCGTGCTGCCCGCCATTCCCGGCTTGCTTGGGCTGCCGCGCGACTACATCGGTTCGCAGATCGGCAGCTGGAAGAACGGCCTGCGCCGCGCGGCCGAGCCGGACTGCATGGCCGACATCTCCAACAAACTCACTCCCCAGGACATCGGCGCGCTGGCCGCGTGGCTGTCCTCGCAACCCGTCGTGGAACCCTACGCGCCAGAAGCCGCGGGTTCGATACGCCTGCCCGCGGAATGCGGCAGCCAGGCGCAACGGTAAGGGAGAGGCCGGATGTCGATCATGAAGAAAGTCCTGTCCCTCCTGTTGCTGCTCGCGGTCGTCGCCCTCGGCGGCCTCTACTGGTTCGGTACGCGCGACGACGCCAGCACCGGTCCCGCCGCGGCCGCGGCCGATACCGCGACGCTGGTGGAGCGCGGCCGCTACCTTGCGCTTGCCGGCAATTGCATGGCCTGCCACACCAGCCGCGGCGGCAAGGCGCTGGCGGGCGGCACGCCCATCCCCACGCCGTTCGGTACGGTCTACGGCCCGAACCTCACGCCCGACGAAAAAACCGGCATAGGCGCGTGGACCGCGGATGATTTCTGGCAGGCGCTGCACAACGGCAAATCGCGCGACGGCACGCTGCTGTATCCCGCTTTCCCCTACACCGAATACACGCGCGTGACGCGCGCCGATTCCGACGCGTTGTACGCCTATCTGCGTACCGTGGCGCCCGTGAACCAGCCCAACCGGCCGCCCGAGATGGAATTCCCCTATGACCAGCGGGCGCTGCTGGCCGCTTGGCGCGCGCTGTACTTCAAGCCGGGCGTGCAGGAGGCCGACGCGGGGCAATCGGTGCAGTGGAACCGCGGCCGCTATCTGGTCGAAGGGCTGGGGCATTGCGCCGCCTGCCATACGCCGCGCAACAGCCTGGGGGCGCTGCGTTCGGCCGACCCATTGGCCGGCGGCGTGATTCCGGTGCTGGATTGGTACGCTCCGCCGCTCACCAACGACATGGAAACCGGCATGGGCAGGTGGTCCGCCGAAGACATCGCGGCCTTGCTCAAGACTGGCATTTCCAAGCATTCCAGCGCCAGCGGGCCCATGGCCGAAGTGGTGCTGGGCAGCACACAGCACCTGACCGACGCTGACGCGCTGGCCATCGGCGTCTACATCAAATCCCTGCCCGCCACGGCGGCCTCAACGGAACGCACGCGGACGGCTGTCGCGCCGGCGGCCATGGAGCTGGGCGGCAAGATCTACCGCCAGCAATGTGTCCAATGCCATCAATCCGCGGGCGAAGGCAGCGGCACGGCGTGGCCCGCGCTGGCCGGCAATCCGACCGTGACGGCGCCGTCGCCCGTCAACGCGATCCGCATGGTGCTGGATGGCGGCTACGCTCCGGCTACGGCGGCGAATCCGCGGCCGCACGGCATGCCGCCCTTCGGACAACTGCTCAACGACGGCGACATCGCGATGCTGGTGACGTACATCCGCAATAGCTGGGGCAATGAGGCGGGCGGCGTGACACCGCTGGAAGTCAAGCGGGCGCGCGCCGCATCGACGCTGAACTGACGCGGAATCAGCGCGCCCTGATGGCCTGCGCGCAGGCCTCGCGCGCCAACTCCCCCAGCACGCGGATGGCGGCCTGCGCAGCGGCGTCCCAAGGATGCCCGTAGTTCAGGCGCAGCGCGCTGCCGAACTGGCCGCTGGCCGAAAAGATCGGTCCCGGCGCCACGCTGATGCCGCGCGCCAGCGCCTGGCGATGCAGCGTCAGCGCATCCACCGCGGCCGGCAGTTCCAGCCATAGGAAGAACCCGCCTTGCGGACGCGTCACGCGCGTACCGGCCGGGAATTCCTGGGCGATCGCCTCGGCCATGCGCTGCTGCTGTGTCTGCAGCGTTTCGCGCAGGCGGCGCAGGTGGCGGTCATAGCCGCCCTGCTCCAGGTATTCGGCGATGGCGCCCTGGGCGGGGCCGGACGCCGATAGCGTCGACGACAGTTTCAGGCGCTGCACGCGTTGCGTGTAGCGGCCGGCCGAGGTCCAGCCGATGCGGTAGCCCGGCGCCAGGCACTTCGAAAACGACGAGCAATGCAGCACCAGCCCCTGGGTGTCATAGGCCTTGGCGGGTACCGGGCGCACCGATCCGAAATACAGCTCGCCGTATACATCGTCTTCGATCAACGGAATGTCGTGGCGTGCAAGCAGCTGGACCAGTTGCCGCTTTTTCTCATCGGGCATCAGGCTGCCCAGCGGGTTCTGGAATTGCGTCATCAGCCAGCAGGCGCGCGGCGCATGACGCTCGATGGCGGCCTGCATCGCGTCCAGGTCGATGCCGGTGCGCGGATGCGTCGGTATTTCCAGCGCCTTCAGTCCATGGCGCTCAAGCGCCTGCAAGGCGCCATAGAACGTGGGGGCCTCGACCATGACCGTGTCGCCGGGCTGCGTGACCGCCTGCAGGCAGAGATTCAGCGCTTCCAGCGCGCCGTTGGTGACGACGATGTCGCTGGCCGGCACGTTGATGCCGCCGATCAGGTAGCGCAGCGCGATCTGGCGGCGCAGGCCGGGATTGCCCGGCGCCAGGTCTTCCACCGTGTCCAGCGGATCCTGGCGCTTGAGGTGCACGGCCATGGCCTGGGCCAGCCGCGGCAGCGGAAACAGCAGCGGGGAAGGGAAGGCGGAGCCCAGCGGTGTCACGTCGCGGTTGCGCACCGAGCCGAGGATGTCGAAGAGGCGTTCGCTGATCGCGAGCTCCGTCGATTCTCCGTCCGGACTGGAGGCGCCGGGTTCGGGCGGCAGGGATGCGGCAGGGGCGTTGACGTAATAGCCGGAGCGCGGCTGCGCCCGGATCAGGCCGCGCGCTTCCAGCAGATAGTAGGCCTGGAACACCGTCGACGGACTGAGGCCGCGCGCCGCGCACGCGTCCCGCACGGAGGGCAGCTTGTCGCCCGCGCGCAATACGCCGTCGCGGATCGACTTGGCGATCTCGGCGGCCAGAGTTTCATACAGGCTCAAGGTGCCGCCGGCCGATGTGCGCCTACTTGCTGCTTTGCAGGATCGCCATGGCCTGGCGTTCCATGAATTCGCCCAGCGTGTCGATGCCGCGCAGCTTCAGGATGGTGTTGCGCACGGCGGCCTCGACCAGCACCGCCAGGTTGCGGCCCGCGGCCACTTGCAGCATGACCTTGCGCACCGGCAAGCCCAGCATGTCCTGCGTGATGTCCTGCAGCGGCAGGCGCTCGAACTTGTCCTGTGCGGTGGCGCGCACCAGGTGCACGATGAGCTTGAGGCGCATCTTGCGGCGCACGGAGGTCTCGCCAAAGATGGTGCGGATGTCGAGCAGGCCCAGGCCGCGCACTTCCAGCAGGTTCTGCAGCAGCTGCGGACAGTGGCCTTCGATCATGTTGGGGGCCGTGCGCGAGAACTCCACGGCATCGTCGGCCACCAGGCCGTGTCCGCGCGAGATCAGTTCCAGCGCCAGTTCGCTCTTGCCCAGGCCGGATTCGCCGGTGATCAGCACGCCCAGTCCCAGCACGTCCAGGAACACGCCGTGCACGGTGGTGGTGGGCGCCAGCTTCTTGCCCAGGTAGATGCGCAGCAGGTCGATCAACTGCGCGGCCGCCACGGGCGTGGAGAGCAGCGGCACCTGATGCTGGTCGCACTGGTCGATGAGGTCTTGCGGCGGGGTCAGGCCGTCGGCCAGCAGGATCGCGGGCACGCCGCCGATCAGCAGCTCGTCCATGTGATGCATGCGGCGGCGCAGGTCGAAGCGGGTGTAGTACGCCAGCTCTTCCTGTCCGAACACCTGGATGCGGGACGGGTGGATCAGGTTCAAGTGGCCGACGAGGTCCGCGGCCGACATGCCGTCGTCGGGAATCGCGCGGTCCGCGGCGCCTTGGCCGGAAATCCAGTTAAAGGGGATTTTGTCGGCGTTGTCGTCGACGAGTTCCTGCACCGTGAGCATGGCAGCGCTTCCGCGTGGAGTTCAGAGTTGGCCGGTCGTGAGCATCTTGTGGACGACAGCGGGATCGGGCTCTGTGGCCAGGGCCTCGCGCAAGGCCTTGTTCGACATGAGCTGCGCCAGTTCGGCCAGGATGTCCAGGTGCTGCTGCGTGGCCGTTTCCGGCACCAGCAGGCAAAGCAGCATCGACACGGGCTGCCCGTCAGGCGCATCGAAAGTGATGGGCTGGGCCAGGCGGATGAAGGCCGCCAGGGCCTGTTCCAGGCCCTTCACCCGGCCATGCGGCACCGCCACGCCCTGCCCGAGCGCGGTGGAGCCCAGGCGTTCCCGGGCGAACAGGCTGTCGAAGACGAGCGCGCGCGCCAGGCCATGGTTGTTTTCAAAGAGAAGGCCGGCCTGTTCGAACGCACGTTTCTTGCTCGTTGCGAGCATATCGAGCACGACGTTGCCGGCGGGTAGGATGCGCGACAAATGATTCATCGGGTCATTATATGGTTATATGACGCACTGCAATAATCGGCCTCTGAGATGCGTCCTCGGCTCGGTCGCATCATGGGGCGGCAAGAGCGACAGCATAGACCGATAGCGGCGGATTGTGGGCATTCTTGCTCCCGGCGGCGGGGTTGGCCCTGGGGAAAGCGTCGGAAACCTGGAAAAAACGGAATCGCCGGCGGAACCGGGAATAGGGGGCAAATAAGGGGGGGTACTGCGGGAGGTACTACAAGGAGGGGAAGTTTGCCGATGCCCCAGCTGGACGTTGCGTCTAGCGGGACACCGGGACTCAGGCAGGATTTCTAGAATCGCTGTTTAGCTAGTCTCGCAGTGCGAGTGCTCATGAAGCGCGTTACTGCTGGGGTGGCGTTAGATTTGCCGCTTGCCGCTTCACGGACTCCGCCGTGTGACTTCGTACCTTGTCCTTGTGCTTGATGACCTGACGGTCGACTTTGTCAGCAAGAAGGTCTATGGCTGCATAGAGGTTTTCATCGGTTGCTTCACAATGAATGTCCTTACCGCTTAGACGCATGGTGATTTCGGCTCTATGCCGCAGGGGCTCTACCGAGAGCATGACCTGGGTATCGATGACGTGATCGAAATGCCGCAGCACTCGCGCCAGTTTGTTCATGACATATTCCCGGATGGCCGGGGTGACGTCGAGGTGACGACCGCAGATGCTCAGGTTCATAGTGTGCTCTCCTTCTAAAAGAGGAAAAAAGGGTGCGCAAAAAGCGCGGCTGATTCGTTAGGCGTTCTCCTTGATTGAGCGGGTTCGTTTAGTACTAGTGTATAGACTCGGGCCGATAAAACAAGCTGACCTAGCGCAAGTTCATGGCATTTTTATGGCTGAGGCCCCAGGGTGCATGCGGCTTTGCGCAGGCGGCGCCTAGGGGTCTTCCCCAGGGCCGCATTACATGCGGAAATGCTCTCCCAGATAGACCCGGCGCACGGCGGGATCGCCCACGATTTCATCGGGATGGCCGTCGGTCAGAACCTTGCCTTCGCTGATGATGTAGGCGCGGTCGCAGATGCCCAGGGTTTCGCGCACGTTGTGGTCGGTGATCAGCACGCCGATGCCGCGGCCCTTCAGGAAGCGCACGATACGCTGAATCTCGATCACGGCGATGGGGTCCACGCCGGCGAAGGGCTCGTCCAGCAGGATGAAGCGCGGGCTGGTGGCCAGCGCGCGCGCGATTTCAACGCGGCGGCGTTCGCCGCCCGACAGGGAGATCGCGGCGTTGCTGCGGATGTGGCCGATCTGCAGTTCTTCCAGCAGCGATTCCATCTGCTCGTTGATCTTGGGCGTGGACAGCGGACGTCCATCCGGCCCCAATTGCAGTTCCAGCACGGCGCGGATGTTCTGTTCCACCGTCAGGCGGCGGAACACGGAAGCATCCTGGGGCAGGTACGACAGGCCCATGTGCGCGCGCTTGTGGATCGGCATCGAAGTGATGACGGAGCCGTCGATCTCGATGCGGCCCGCATCCGCGGGCACCAGGCCCACGATCATGTAGAAGCTGGTGGTTTTGCCAGCCCCGTTGGGGCCGAGCAGGCCCACCACTTCGCCGCTGACCACGGACAGGGATACGTCCTGCACCACGGTCCGGCCGTTATAGGTCTTGCGCAAACCAGTTGCGCGCAGGCTGCCCTGCTTGACGCCCGAGGGCGCGGAGGTTACCGGAGTCGGCACTGAAGGTTGGTTCATCGTGGCTGCGAGTGGTGTTGCATGGGAGGCGTTCAACGCCCCTTCTTGGCTGCCTGCTGCTTGCGGCATTCGGCGATGGCTGCGTCCGACTTGGCGCGCGGTTCAGCCACCGAACGGACCCGGCCGCCGGCCGCGGCGGAGTTGGGGCCGCCATGGGCTTCGTAGGTGCCGGTCTTCTCGTTGTAGCGTACCCGCTCGCCGCGAATGGTATCGAACGGTTTCCCACAGACGTAGCGGATCACGACCGCCTGGCCGATCAGGTCGAAGGTGCTCTTGGTGCCGTCGTATTCGGCGCGCAGGCCGGTGCCTTCGATGAGCTCGAAGGTTTCCGGGCGTTCCTGGCGGATGGTCACGATCTTGCCCTTGTTGGCGGTGGCCGTGCCGTACTGGTTGCCTTGCGCGTCTTCGTTCATTTCCAGCACGTCGGACGTCAGGGTCATGAGGCCGCGCGTCATGTTGACGTTGCCGGTGAAGACGCTCTTCTTCTTCACGTCGTCGTAGTGCAGGGTGTCCGACAGGATCAGCGTGCTGGGCTCTTCCGCCGGCGTCGCTGCCTTGGGCGCCGGATCCGCGGCATGGGCCGGGGCCAGTGCCGAGGCCGTCAGCAGGATGGCGCCGAGCAAGCGGGTCGTCGGGGCAAGGAGAATCCGGAGGTCGGTCATGGTTTTTTCTGGTCAGTGTTGTTGGCGGGAATTTCGGTCCGGCGTTGCTGCCTGCCTTCGGAACCGGCAATTTCCACATCGGTCGATGCCGAAACCTGCAGTTGGCGCGTTTTGTTGTTGTAGTGCATGCCCGTGCCGTTCATGCGCGAACGGCCTTTGATGACTTCCGCCGGCAGGTCGGTGTAGACCACGTCGTCGTCGGGCAGGATGATCAATTGCTGGCTGCGCACGTCCAGCAGGTCGTTATTGGCGTCCGGCTGGCGGCGCACGTGGGCGTCGCCGTTCATGACGATGCGCTTGCCGCCTTGCTCCATCACGGCGGTCTTGGAGACGGCCACGGTGATGGGGTTGTCCTCGCGCTGGCCCACGGCGCGCGGCGAGGTCACATGGTAGGAATCGTCATCCGGGAAATGTTCGGCGTAGTCGCCTTCCAGCCGGTTGATGGGCTTGCCGTTCGGGTCGGTGCGCAGCATGACGAAGTCGCGCGACCAGGCGTCCATTTCGTGGGTGACGCGGCGCGGCGGATCCGTCTGGATGGCCCGCTGCGCGTAATCCGCCGCCCACCACGAGCTGGCGACCAGCACCAGCAGCAGGAACAGCGCGATCAGGGAGGGAAAACGTTCTTTCATCGGGTCTGCCGCAAGGGCGTATGGGTTGTCCTGGCGGTCATTGGATGGCGCCCGGGCCAAGCAGGCCAGGCGCCGCCAGGAAGGCGCCCAGGCGTCCCTGGGCCGCCAGCAGCAGGTCGCAGCATTCGCGCACGGCGCCGTTGCCGCCGGTGTGCGTGGAGACCCAGTGGGCGGCCTGGCTGACGTAGCCCGGCGCGTTCGGCACGCTGGCGGCGAAGCCGGCGCGCTGCAGGGCCGGCAGGTCGATGACGTCATCGCCCATGTAGCCGGTCTGGTTCAGTTGGACACCGCTGCGCTGCGCAAGTTCGGCCAGGGCGCCGCCTTTGTCCCGTACGCCCTGGATGACCTCGGCGATACCCAGCTCGGCGGCGCGGCGCGCCACGATGGGGCCGGAGCGCCCGGTCATCAGCGCAACCTTCAGGCCGCCTTCCATCAGCAGGCGCAGTCCGTGGCCGTCCAGCGCGTTGAAGCGCTTCTGGAGTTCGCCGTTGTCGCCGTAATAGAGGCTGCCGTCGGTCAGCACGCCGTCCACGTCGAACACCATCAGGCGCACTGCGGCGGCGCGTTCGCGCACGCCGGCGGGGATGCGGGCCAGGACCAGCGCTTCGGCCGGATGCGTCACGGGTACAGAAAGAGTCATAGTCATACCACTTTGGCGGCCATCAGATCATGCATGTGCAGGGCGCCGAGCAGAACGCCGTCGCTGTCCAGCACGAGCATGTGGTTGAGCCGTAGTTTGTCCATTTGCTGGGCCGCCTCGACGGCCAGCGCGTCGGGAGTGATGCTGCGGGGCGAGCGCGTCATGCCGGATTCGACGGTCAGGCTGCGGATGTCGCCCTGCCGGGCGATCAGGCGGCGCAGGTCGCCGTCGGTGAAGATGCCTAGGGGGCGGCGCTGCGCGTCGGTTACGACGGTCATGCCCATGCCCTTGGCGGACATGACTTCCAGCGCCTGGGATACCGGGGTGCCGGCCATGACGATGGGCAGGGCGTCGCCCTGGCGCATGACGTCGCGCACATGGGTCAGCAGGCGGCGGCCGAGCGCGCCGCCCGGGTGCGAACGGGCGAAATCCTGCGGGCCGAAGCCGCGGGCCTCCAGGCAGGCGACGGCCAGGGCATCGCCCAGGGCCAGCGCAGCGGTGGTGCTGGCCGTGGGCGCCAGATTCAGCGGGCAGGCTTCCTGCGCCACGCTGGCGTCCAGGTGGATGTCGGCCAGCCGGGCCAGTTCGGACTGCGGATTGCCGGTGATGGCGACCAGCTTGGCGCCCATGCGGCGGGCGACAGGCAGGATCGTCAGCAGTTCCTGACCGGAGCCGGAATAGGAAATCGCGATGAGGACGTCATCCTGGGTGATCATGCCCAGATCGCCGTGGACGGCCTCGGCGGCGTGCACGAAAAAGGCCGGCGTGCCGGTCGAGGCGAGGGTCGCCGCGATCTTGCGGGCCACGTGGCCGGTCTTGCCGATGCCGCTGACGACCACCCGGCCGCGGCAGGCCAGCAGCATCGCGACGGTCTGCGTGAAGCTGTCGTCCAGCCGGGCGGACAGGTCCATCAGGCCCTGGCATTCGATCTGCAGCGTTCTGCGCGCAGATGCCAGCGCGGTCTCGGACGATGTTGTGGGATGGTCAGTCATACGTGGATTTTAATATCAGTATGCGGGTTTGCCCCCGGAAAGGGCGTATGGCATGCTGGCGGGTCATTTCAACGGCTTTCCAACTTTTTTCCAGGCCCGCTCCATGTCCAGCATTTCCAGCCCCGTCCTTGGCACGCCTTTGTCCCCCTTGGCCACCCGCGTCATGCTGCTCGGGTCCGGCGAATTGGGCAAAGAGGTCATCATTGCCCTGCAGCGGCTGGGCGTGGAAGTCATTGCCGTGGATCGGTATGCCGACGCCCCGGGCCACCAGGTGGCGCACCGGGCGCATGTGGTCTCGATGACGGACCCGCAGGCCCTGCGCAAGGTCATCGAACAGGAACGGCCCCACGTTATTGTCCCCGAAATCGAAGCCATTGCCACCAATTTGCTGGTGGAGCTGGAAGAGGCGGGCGTGGCCCGGGTGACGCCGACCGCGCGCGCGGCCCAGTTGACCATGAACCGCGAGGGCATCCGCCGGCTGGCGGCTGAAACCCTGGGGCTGCCGACCTCGCCGTACCGATTTGTCGACACCGAAGAAGAACTGCGCGCGGCCATCGACGGCGGCATCGGCTATCCCTGCGTCATCAAGCCGGTCATGTCCTCCTCGGGCAAGGGCCAATCCGTCATCAAGAGCGCTGACGACGTCGAATCCGCCTGGCGCTACGCCCAGGAGGGCGGCCGGGTGGGCGGCGGGCGCGCCATTGTCGAGGGCTTCATCCGCTTCGACTACGAAATCACCCTGCTGACCGTGCGCGCCCGCGGCGCCGACGGCCAGGTCGAGACCCGCTACTGCGAACCCATCGGCCACAAGCAGGTCGACGGCGATTACGTGGAAAGCTGGCAGCCGCACCCGATGTCTCCCGCCGCGCTGCAACGTTCGCGGGACATCGCACTGGCGGTCACCTCCAACCTGGGAGGCCTGGGCATCTTCGGCGTGGAGCTGTTCGTGGCGGGCGACCAGGTCTGGTTCTCGGAAGTCAGCCCGCGTCCCCACGACACCGGCATGGTCACCATGATCACCCAGGTCCAGAACGAATTCGAACTCCACGCCCGGGCGTTCCTGGGACTGCCGGTGGATACCAGCCTGCGGCAGCCCGGCGCCAGCAGCGTCATCTACGGCGGGGTCGAGGCCGCGGCGGTCTCGTTCCACAACGTGGCCGAAGCGCTGGCCGAACCCGGCACCGACCTCCGTCTCTTCGGCAAGCCCGAATCCTTCGTCAAGCGCCGCATGGGCGTGGGCCTGGCCGTGGCCGAGGACGTGGCGGCGGCTCGCGCCAAGGCCAAGCGGGTGTCGGCGGCGGTGTCCGTCAAGGCCGGCTAACGCTTCTTTTTCCCCTTTTCCAGCGGCCACCAGCTCACCGGCTGGTGGCCGCTTGCGCTTGTCCGCGGCTTTTGCCAAGCCCGCGGAAGCCGTCTGTCACTGCCGCGACATCATGTCTTGCGATCATCCCCCTGCCGCCGGTGTGGTTTGCGCTTTCGCATGGATTGTTTGATAATTTCGGAAATTCCAGAATTTTCTGAAATCGGTGTAACTGTTTTTATCGGCCAGGGCGACGCGTCCTGGCCTTGCCGGCGTAGCGCAACCCATGGCCCTGTCTCCCCAAAACGAACGATTCGTCCTGCATTTCGGCGAAATGGGCAGCCGGTGGGGCGTGAACCGCACGGTCGGCCAGATCTACGCCCTCCTGTTCCTGTCGCCCAAGCCGCTGAACGCCGATGACATTGCCGAAACCCTCGGCTTCTCGCGCTCCAACGTCAGCCTTGGGCTGAAGGAGCTGCAGTCTTGGCGGCTGGTCAAGCTCATGCATCAGGTCGGCGACCGCCGCGACTACTTCGAAACTCCCAAGGACGTCTGGGAGATCTTCCGCATCCTGATGGAAGAAAAGCGCAAGCGCGAAATCGATCCCACGCTGACCCTGCTGCGGGACACCTTGCTGGAACCCCCGTCGGGTCCGGATGAGGCATACGCGCAACAACGCATGAACGACATGCTGGAGCTCATCGAACTGTCCACCGGATGGTTCGATGAGGTTCAACGACTGCCGCCAGAAACCCTGCAGAACCTGATGAAGCTCGGTTCGAAAGTGCAGAAGGTGCTGGGTTTCGCCGGCAAATTGCGGGGCAAGGGCTAAGCCTGATCCGCCCCGATTTTTCAGGAAACCTCTATGAAGTTGTATGCAACGCCCGTAACATGGCGCGAGAGACGGCCTGGGAACCATGCCGGTTGCCGCGGCACCTCAACTGCTTGGGAGCGACCCAATGATTGATCTCGACGTCGTAAATCTGTCGCGATTCCAGTTTGCCGCGACCGCGCTCTACCACTTCCTCTTCGTCCCCCTCACGCTAGGCCTGTCGTTCATCCTGGCCATCATGGAAAGCGTGTACGTCATGACCGGCCGCGCCATCTGGAAGCGGATGACGATGTTCTGGGGCACGCTCTTCGGCATCAACTTCGCATTGGGCGTCGCCACCGGCGTCGTGATGGAGTTCCAGTTCGGCATGAACTGGTCCTACTACAGCCATTACGTAGGCGACATCTTCGGCGCGCCGCTGGCGCTCGAAGGGCTGATGGCCTTCTTCCTGGAAGCGACCTTCGTCGGCCTGTTCTTCTTCGGCTGGAACCGCATGTCCAAGGTCAGCCACCTGATCGTGACCTGGCTGGTGGCGTTCGGCACCAATTTTTCGGCGCTGTGGATCCTGATCGCCAATGGCTGGATGCAGAATCCGGTCGGTTCGATCTTCAATCCCGACACCATGCGCATGGAGATGACCGACTTCGCCGCGGTGATCTTCAACCCCGTGGCGCAGGCCAAGTTCGTGCACACGGTCAGCGCAGGCTACGTCGCGGGCGCCATGTTCGTCATGTCGATCAGCGCCTGGTACCTCCTGAAGGGCCGCCACATCGACCTGGCCAAGCGCTCGATGGCGGTCGCCGCCAGCTTCGGTCTGGCCTCGGCGCTGTCGGTCGTGGTGCTGGGAGACGAAAGTGGCTACCTCACCACCGAACACCAGAAGATGAAGATCGCGGCCATCGAGTCCATGTGGCACACCGAGCCGGCCCCCGCGTCCTTCAACCTGATCGCCATCCCCAACCAGGCCGAGCGCAAGAACGACTTCGCCATCGAGATTCCCTACGTCATGGGCATCATCGGCACGCGTTCGCTCACCACGCCGCTGCTGGGCATCGACGACCTGATCCGCCGCGCCGAAAACCGCATCCGCGATGGCATGGTGGCCTATGACGCCTTGCAGAAGATCCGCGCCAATCCCAAGGACGTGGACGCGCGCATGGTGTTTGACAAGACCTGGCCCGACCTGGGCTATGCGCTGCTGGTCAAGCGCTATCAGCCCGACATGAGCAAGGTCACCGAAGACGACATCAAAAAGGCCGCCGTCGATACCGTGCCCAACGTGGCGCCGCTGTTCTGGGCGTTCCGCATCATGGTAGCGGTGGGCATGTACCTGATCCTGTTCTTCGGCGTGGCCTTCTGGCTGGCCTCGCGCGGGCGGCTGGACAGCCGGCGCGGTCTGCTCAAGGTGGCGTTGTGGAGCCTGCCGCTGCCCTGGGTCGCCATCGAAAGCGGTTGGTTCGTTGCCGAATACGGCCGCCAGCCCTGGGTGATCGAAGGCGTGCTGCCGACCTACTACGCGGCTTCCGGCCTGACCATCGTCGACCTGGCGATCAGCCTGACGATATTCCTGGTGCTGTACACGGTGCTGCTGATCATCGGCGTGAAGGTGATGCTGCACGCCGTGAGGAAGGGACCGAAATCCGATGGGCCGGCGCCCGGCGCTGCCGCCGCCGATCCTGTGCACGCTGCCGTGCGGGCCTGAAGGAGAGACAGCGATGGATACTCTTATTCCTTTCGACTACGGCACGCTGCGCGTGGTCTGGTGGGTGCTGCTGGGCGCGTTGCTCATCGGCTTCGCCGTCATGGACGGCTTTGACCTGGGCGTGGCCGCGCTGCTGCCGGTGGTAGCCAAGACCGACGCCGAGCGCCGGGTGGTGATCAACGTGGTGGGACCGGTCTGGGAAGGCAACCAGGTCTGGCTCATCACCGCGGGCGGCGCCATTTTCGCGGCATGGCCCTTGCTGTACGCCGCGTCGTTCTCCGGGTTCTATCTGGCGATGATGCTGGTGCTGATCGCGCTGATCCTGCGGCCGGTCGGCTTCAAGTACCGCAGCAAGATGGAAGGCACCAGCTGGCGCAACCGCTGGGACGGCGTGCTCTGTTTCTCGGGCGTGGTGGCCTCGCTGGTGTTCGGCGTGGCCATGGGCAACATCATCCTGGGCGTGCCGTTCACGTTCGATCCGGTGACCTTGCGTCCGATCTATGAAGGCCACTTCTACCAGTTGTTCATGCCGTTCGCGTTGTTGGCCGGCGTGCTCAGCGTGGTGATGCTGGCCATGCACGGCGCCGTGTTGCTGGCCTGGCGCACGGAAGACCCGATCTCGTCGCGCGCCCGCAACTGGGGCAGGCTGTGCGCCTTGCTGACCGCGGCGCTGTTCGCAGCGGGCGGCTTCTGGGTGGCAAGCGGCTTGCCTGGCCACGTGATCACCAGCGCGGTGGACATGGCCGGTCCGTCGGACCCGATGCTCAAGGCCGTGACGGTGCAAAACGGCGCCTGGATGGCCAACTACGCGAAATGGCCGCTGATGTGGATCGCGCCCGCGCTGGGCGTGGGCGGCGCCGTCCTGGTGGCGCTGCTGCTTAGCGTGCGCGCCAACGTGCTGGCGTTCCTGGCGTCGTCGGTGTCGATCGCTGGCGTGATCCTGACGGTGGGCTTTTCGCTCTTCCCGTTCATCATGCCCTCGTCGACCAAGCCGCAGGCCGGCCTGACCATTTGGGACGGATCCTCCAGCCACTTGACGCTATGGATCATGGTGATCGCGGTCGCCATCTTCCTGCCCATCGTGACCGTCTACACCGCCTGGGTCTACCGCGTCATGCGCGGCAAGGTCACCCATGAGTCGGTCGGCGACACGCCCAACTCATACTGATAAAGGAGCCTCCACCATGTGGTATTTCTCGTGGATACTCGGTCTGGGCCTGGCGTGCGCCTTCGCCATCCTCAATGCAATGTGGTTCGAGCTGCGCGAGGGTCATACCCATGATCCGCGCGCCAGCCGCGACGACGAGTGAGCGGCGGCGCCAGCAGCCTCGAGCACGATCCCTCGGCCACCCTGAACAAACCGCCGCGCGAACAGTCGCGGTGGTTGATGGCGCTCGCCAAGACGGCCAGGCTGCCGCTGATGCTGGCGGGCGCCGCGCCTCTGGTCAGCGGCGCCTTGCTGGTGGTGCAGGCCTGGTTGCTGGCCAGCGTGCTCGACGCGGCCATCGTCAGGCAGGCGCCCCGGCAGGAGCTGCTGGGCGACATCCTGGCTATCGCAGGGCTCATGCTGGTGCGCGCCTGCATCACCTGGGCGGGCGAGCGCGCGGGCGCGGACGCGGCCGAGCGCATCAAGCGCCACGTGAGGCTGTCGCTTTTCCGGCGTTTGGTGCAGAAGGGGCCGTACTGGAGCCGGGGGCAGGCGTCGGGAGAACTGGCGAGCGCAGTGGTGGACCAGGTCGAGGCCCTGGACGGGTTCTTTGCCAAGTACCTGCCCGCCATGGCCGCGGCCGCCATGCTGCCGGTCGCTTTTTCGGTGGTGCTGCTGCCGATGGACGTGATTGCCGGACTGGTCCTGCTGATCACGGCGCCGTTGATTCCCTTGTTCATGGCCCTGGTGGGCTGGGGCGCCCAGGGCGCAAGCCGCCGGCACCTGCGCGCCTTTGCGCGCTTGTCGGGCTTCTTTGCCGATCGGCTGCGCGGTCTGTCCACCCTGAAGCTCTATGGCCGCGCCGAGGCTGAAGCCGAGTCTGTCGTGGCGGCCAGCGACGCGCTGCGCCAACGCACGATGTCGGTGCTGCGCATCGCGTTTCTTTCATCGGCGGTGCTGGAGTTCTTCGCGGCGCTGGGCGTGGCCGGGGTGGCGGTCTATATCGGATTGACCTATCTGGGATTCCTGGATCTGCGCTGGTCGCCGCTCACTCTGCAGGCAGGGCTGTTCTGTCTGCTGATGGCGCCGGAGGTCTATGCACCGTTGCGCCAGTTCGCGGCGCACTATCACGATCGCGCGGCCGCGCTTGCGGCAGTTTCGCAGATCTCCCTGCTGTTCGATGGCTTGCCGCAGGCTGGCGATGCTGCAACCGATGGAGCGCCTGGCGCAGGCAAGGCCGCCGCAGGCCCGGGACGCGTTTCCAAAAGCCGCGGCCCCGGCGCCGCCCTGGCCATCGCGGGTTTGAACCTTGACGCGCCAGGCCGCAGCCAGGCGGTACTGGCGGACGCTGGCCTGACCTTGGCGCCCGGCGAGCATGCCGCGCTGATGGGGCCCAGCGGCATCGGCAAATCCTCCCTGATCGAGGCGATTGCGCGCCTGCGGCCGTTTCAAGGCGATATCCGCATCGACGGCGTGCCCTTGCCGGATTGGGGCGAGGCGGCACTGCGCCAGCGCGTGGCGCTGATTGGGCAGAAGCCGCAGCTGCTGACGGGATCCATCGCCGACAACATTCGCCTGGGGCGTCCGGAGGCTTCCGATGCCGAAGTGCAGACGGCCGCGCGCCGCGCCTGCGTGCTGGAGTTCGCCGAGGCCCTGCCGCAAGGGCTGGCGACGCAACTGGGTGGCCGCGGGCACGGCCTGTCCGGCGGCCAGGCGCAGCGCGTCGCGCTGGCGCGTCTATTCCTGCGCGATCCGGGCTTGATCCTGCTGGACGAACCCACGGCGCATCTGGACGAAGGCACGCAGGCGCGCGTGCTGGACGCGATCCTGGAATTCTCCGCCGGCCGCACCTTGTTGCTGGCAACGCACGCGCCCGCGGTGGCGGCCCGGCTGGGCAGGACGTTGCAGGTGGTTGGCGGAAAAGTGGAAGACGCATGAAGAATCTGTTGTTGCTCCTGCCGCTCTATGTGCGCCGTAAAAGCGGGCTTTTACTCGCATTGTTCTGCGCGCTGGCCACCGTGGCGGCCGGCGTGGGCCTGCTGGGCGTGTCGGGCTGGTTCCTGACCGGCGCGGCGCTGGCGGGGGCGGGCGGCGCGTTCAATCTGTTTGCGCCTTCGGCGCTGGTGCGGGGTTTGTCGTTCCTGCGCATCGTGGCGCGTTACGCCGACCGCGTAGTGGGCCATTCCGCCACGCTGCGCCTGCTGGCGGACCTGCGCGCCAAAGTGTTCTCGGCCTTGATCCGGCTTACGCCGCGGCAATTGGCGCGCTATCGCGACGGCGATCTGGTGGCGCGCATGACGGGCGACGTCGACGCGCTCGATACGGTCTTCCTGTTTGTGCTGGCGCCCTTGATCACCGCCATCCTGGCGGGAGCGGTGTTGACCGCGGTGTTGGGATCGTGGGTGCCCGCCGCCGCACTGGCGCTGGCCCTGGCCTTGCTGGTCGCATGCGTGCTGGTGCCCTTGTGGCTGCTGCGCGCCGCGCGCAAACCTGGCGCGGCGGCCCAGGAGAGCGCGGCGGGACTGCGCGCCGCGACGCTGGACGCGGTGGATGGGCATGCCGACATGGTGGCCTTGCACGCGCAGGCGCAGACGGCCGCGCATTTCGAACGTCTGTGCGACGCCAGTGCGCTCGCCCGCCGCAGCCAGGCGCGGGTGGCTGCGCGGGGACAGTTTTTCCTGCAGGCCGCCGCCGGCGCATCGGTGCTGGCCTTGCTCTGGTTCGGCCTGGACACGCTGGAGATGGGGCGTATGGAAGGTCCCACGCTGGCCGGATTGTTGCTGGCGGTCATCGGCATTTTCGAAGTGGCCGGCCCGATCATGCGGGGCGCATCGCGCATGGGCTCGGCCATCTCGGCGGCCGGACGCATCCGTGAAGTCACGCAAAGCGAGCCGGACATGCAGGATCCGACGACGCCCCGGGCCTTGCCCGAGAGCGGCGCGCTGGAGCTGGACGGCGTGCGCTTTGCCTATCCCGCCCGGGGAGCGGCCGCGAGTCCGCCCGTGCTGGCCGGCGTAAGCCTGCGCGTGGCGCCGGGCGAACGGATCGCCATCGTGGGACCCAGCGGCGCGGGCAAGTCGACACTGTTGCACCTGCTCCTTCGTCTGGAAGACCCGCAGGCGGGACAGGTGCGTTTCGGCGGCTGCGACGCGCGCGCCTGTACGCAGGCGGATTGGCACCGGCGCATCGCGCTGCTGTCGCAGGACGCTCCCGTGTTCCTGGGAACCCTGCGCACCAATCTGCTCATCGGCGATCCCGAGGCGGACGACGCCGCCTTGTGGCGCGCGCTGGACGCTGCGCGGCTGGGCGACTTCGTGCGTGGCCTGCCCGATGGCCTGGACACCTGGGCGGGGGAGACGGGGTCGCAGCTGTCGGCGGGACAGGCGCGCCGCTTGTGCCTGGCGCGTGCGCTGTTGTCGCCAGCTGCGGTCATCGTGCTGGACGAACCCACTGCCGGTCTGGACGTCGAGGCCGAAGCGGCATTCTTCAGCGATCTGGCGGGCGCCTTGCGGGGACGCGCCGTGGTGCTGGCCACCCACGCTGCGTTGCCCGCAGGGGCGGTCGATCGCCGCTACGCACTGCAGGGCGGCCGGCTACAGCAATGTGAATTGTCATCGCGGACGGCAACCCTGGCTTAAGCGCTGTTGCGAGGTTATAGTTCGCCTTGCTTCAATTCTTCAGGGCCGTCTTCCATGCAGACCGACAACGCCGAGTACATCCGGCGCACCATCCGCAGCGTTCCAGACTGGCCCCAACCCGGTGTCATTTTTCGCGACATCACGCCCGTGCTGCAGGATCCGCGCGCGTTCCGGGTGCTTATCGATCTCTTCGTCTATCGCTATATGCGCCAGCGCCTGGACCTGGTGGCTGGCGTGGATGCGCGCGGCTTCATCGTGGGCAGCGTGCTGGCTTACGAACTCAATCTGGGCTTTGTGCCGGTGCGCAAGAAGGGCAAGCTGCCGTTCCGCACCGTGGCCGAGGAGTACTCGCTCGAGTACGGCAACGCGTCGGTTGAAATGCACACGGACTCCGTGCGCACCGGCCAGCGCGTCCTGCTGGTGGACGACCTGATCGCCACCGGCGGCACCATGCTGGCCGCCATCAAGCTGCTGCAGCGCCTGGGCGCCAACGTGGTCGAGGCGGCCGCCATCATCGATCTGCCCGACCTGGGCGGTTCCGCCAAGGTCGCCGCCACCGGCACGCCGCTCTACACCGTCTGTCAGTACAGCGCCGACACGCCCGCGTAACTCATCAACAACCGCCGCTCAAGCGTCCGACAACCTGGGTTGTATGAAATCCAGGAAAGCCTTGGTCTTCGCCGGCAGCATGCGCGAAGGCAGCAGCGCGAAGAGCGGCAGGGGCGTCAGGCTCCACTCCGGCAGCACCCGCACCAGGCCCGCTTGCTTGATTGCGCGTTCCATCGCGTCAAAGACCAGCAGCGGCGTGATGCCCAGGCCTTGTCCGGCCAGCCGTCCGAGCATGCCGACGTTGTTGGCCGACAGGCGTCCCGACACTTGTACGCGTTCCACCTTGTCGCCCGAATGCAGCATCCAGAAGGATGACTCCTCGCGCATGGTGGGGCGCAGACATTCGTGATGGCTGAGATCCGCGGGCACCCGAGGCTCGCCGTGGCGGGCCAGGTACTCGGGAGAGGCATATAGCTGATGGGCCATCAGCACGATCTTGCGCGAGATCAGGCTGGAGTCCGGCTGCTGGCCAAAGCGCAGGATCAGGTCGAACGGATTGCTGATGGGGTCGATCGGGCGCATGCTCAGATCGAAGTCGCATTCGATATCCGGATGCTGCTCGCGGAATTCGCTGATGACGGCGGGCAGGAACAGCTGCGCCAGGCTGGTGGGCAGCGAGATGCGCAGGCGTCCCTTGGGTTGCACCGCCATGTCCAGCAACTGATCGTGCGCAATGCGCGCTTCTTCCACGATATGACGGCAGCGTTCGAAGTAGATGGCGCCGGCCTCGGTCAGGTCGATCTTGCGCGTGCTGCGGTTGAGCAGCCGCATGCCGATGCTGCGCTCCAGTTCGCTGACGCGGCGCGAGAGCGTGGACGTGGGAATATTCAAGGCTTCGGCCGCGTGGCTGAAGTTCTTGCGCTTGGCGACTTCGACAAACAGAGCGATGTCGTTAAGCTGGATATCCATGGGGGCTCTCACGATTTAATTCCATTTCTGGGTGGATTCATATGATAAATGGAATAATTGTCCCGCCAGTAGAAATGTCTATTTCCCCACGCTGAACGGCGCATCCACCCGATCAGCTGCATATGTTCTCTTACCTAGCTTGCTTCCCGCTGAATGCTGGCAAGTCTTGCCGTCGCTGGATGGTATGGGGAACCGTGCAAAAAATGCGCAGATTCTGGCGATAACATCCCGTAATTGTCCCATCTGTGCAAATATGTTCCCCAAAATAAGGGTTTTTACTAGGCCGCAATCGCCAGATACTTCGTCCCAGCAATCAAATTGTCATATCGCACCTGCCAGCCTGGCAGAAGACGATGTGCAAGGTTTAGGATGGAGTCATCTCAATGAAAGCCCTAGCTACCGCACTCATGGTTACCGCAACGTTGGTGGGTATGTCCGCCGCTCACGCCGATGGCAAGACGCGTGAACAGGTCCAGCAGGAACTGCAAGCCGCCAAGGCCGCCGGCCAGGTCACGTTTGGTGAACTGGACTACCCGCCCGCCACCGTCGAGCGCACCAGCCTGTCGCGTGAACAAGTCCAGCAGGAACTGCAAAGCGCCAAGGCCGCTGGCCAGGTGACCTCTGCTGAACTGGACTACCCGCCCAAGGCCGCCGTGTCGCAAACCGCGGGCAAGAGCCGCGAACAAGTGCGCCAGGAACTGGCTGAAGCCAAGGCGCGCGGCGAGTACAGCTTCGGTGAACTGGACTATCCGCCCCAAGGCCGTTAAGTCGCCCCGCTACCAAGGAAAAAGCCCCTACGGACGCCGAGGGGCTTTTTTCTGCGCGGTGCGCACGGCCGCGCTTGCCAAATAGTGTCGCGTTTGCGCATCAGAATTGTGCGAATCAGCCAACAAGTCTTGTTGGTCAGTCGGGCGCGGCAGGAGAATGTCCGAGGCTTGTTTGTTTTTTTGCGAGCCTTAATTCGCATTTGATATCAACACGTTAACGCAGGTTTCCAAAGAAGGTAGCTAGTAAGAGGGCCGTGATTATCCCAACCATGGAAAGTAGTTCTTCGAAATCCGGGTTACTTCGAATTGGCGCAGGCTGGACACTGGCTTCAGTGCATGCGCCGCTAACTTGTTCGCAGCGGCACGCAGACTCCCAGCTCTGTGCGCGGTGGGTTTGCGGTTTGCCTTTCATCTCGCCATTTTGGGGACTTATATGAAGAAGACGCTATTGGCTGTCGCGCTGCTGGCTGGTTTTGCCGGCGTTGCGCAAGCCGCAGACTCCGTGACGCTGTACGGCTTGATCGACGCCGGTATTGGCTACGAGAAGGTCAAGTTCGACGGCAATTCGCAAAGCCGTTTCGGCGGCGTGCAGGGCGTGAGCAGCGGCTCGCGTTTTGGCCTGCGCGGTACCGAAGATCTGGGCGACGGCCTGCGCGCGGTGTTCACGCTGGAAGGCGGCTTCGGCCCCATGAACGGCAAGTCGCTGCAGAACGGTCGCCTGTGGGGCCGCCAGGCCACCGTGGGCCTGGACAGCGATACCTGGGGCCGCCTGGAATTCGGCCGCCAGACCAACCTGGCTTCCAAGTACTTCGGTTCGATCGACCCGTTCTCGATCAGCTACAACACCGCCAACATGGGTACCACGTTCGGTAGCGCCAACACGATGCGCCTGGACAACATGGTCCTGTACCAGACCCCCAGCATGGGCGGCTTCAAGGTGGGCGTGGGTTACTCCTTCAGCGCCGATGACGCCGTCAGCGACACCTCGCAGACCGGCTTCCAGACTGGCAACAACAACCGCGTGCTGACCGCGGGCGTGCAATACGTCAACGGCCCGTTGAACCTGGCTGCTGCGTATGACCGCTTCAATCCGTCCAACGGCCAGACCGGCGGCAAGTCCGAAGCCCGCATCCAGGAATACATCCTGGGCGGTTCGTACGACTTCGAAGTCGTGAAGGTTGCGGCGGCATTCGGTCAGACTCGCGACGGCTGGTTCGTCGGCCAGAACATGGGCACCACGCCCGCTGGCATGCAGAACCTGGGCACGTTCAAGCTGGCCGACGGCTTCCGCGCCAATTCGTACATGATCGGCGCGACCGTGCCGCTGGGCCGCCACGCGGTCTTCGGTTCGTGGCAGCGCGCGACCGCCAGCAACGACAAGCTGACGGGCGACGACGCAACGTTCAACGTCTACAGCTTGGGCTACACCTACGACTTCACCAAGCGCACCAACCTGTACGCGTACGCCTCCTACGGCGACAACTACGCGTTCCAGCGCGATGCGACCGACACGGCAGTCGCCGTGGGTGTGCGTCACCGTTTCTAAGCGCTAGGACGTCCGGCAAGACCTTGCTGAATGCGCGGCTCATCTCCGTGGGCCGCCGAGTGACAGCGAACCCCCCCACTGGTTGCCGCCGGACGTTTGTAGAGCAGGGAAGGGAAGGGCCTCCGTATGGAGGCCCTCTCGTTTTTGTGCGTCCGCGTGACGGGCGCGGCTCTACAGGAACAGCTTGTAGGCCGGATTGTCGGTCTCGTTCCAGTGGGGATAGCCCAGTTCCGCGACGAAGCTGCGGAACTGCTTCTTGTCGGCGGGCGGCACCTGGATACCGATCAGGATGCGGCCATAATCCGCGCCCTGGTTGCGGTAATGGAACAGGCTGATGTTCCAGTCCGGATTCATGGCGTTCAGAAAGCGCATCAGCGCGCCCGGGCGTTCCGGGAATTCAAAGCGGTACAGCAGTTCGTTGCGCGCCAACGCCGAGCGCCCGCCCACCATGTGGCGCAGGTGGGTCTTGGCCATTTCGTCGTGGGTCAGGTCCAGCGTGTCAAAGCCGTGGCGGCGGAAGTTTGCGGCGATCTTGTCGGGTTCGGACGCCGAGGACACCTGGATGCCGACGAAGACGTGTGCGCGGTCCGCGTCGGAGATGCGGTAGTTGAACTCGGTCACGCTGCGCTCGCCCACCAGTTCACAGAAACGGCGGAAGCTGCCGCGCTGCTCCGGCATGGTGACGGCGAACACGGCTTCGCGCATTTCGCCGACCTCGGCGCGTTCGGATACGAAGCGCAGCCGGTCAAAATTCATGTTGGCGCCGCAGGCGATCGCCACCAGCGTCTTGCCCTTCAGATTGTGTTCGGCCGCGTACTGCTTGGCGCCCGCGACCGCCATCGCGCCGGCCGGCTCCAGCACGCTGCGCGTGTCCTGGAACACGTCCTTGATGGCTGCGCAAATCGCATCGGTGTTGACCACCACGAAGTCGTCCACGTACTGGCGCGTGAGCTTGAAGGTCTCCGCGCCTACCATCTTGACCGCCGTGCCGTCCGAGAACAGCCCCACATCGTTCAACTGCACGCGGCGGCCCGCGCGCACGCTGCGCAGCATGGCGTCGGAATCTTCCGTCTGCACGCCGATGATCTTGATTTCCGGGCGCAGCTGCTTGATGTAGGCGGCCACGCCCGCGATCAGCCCGCCGCCGCCGATGGCCACGAAGATGGCGTCGATCGGGCCGGGATGCTGGCGCAGGATCTCCATGCCCACGGTGCCCTGGCCGGCGATCACGTCAGGGTCGTCGAAGGGGTGGACGAAGGTCAGCTTCTCTTTCTTTTCCAGGATCTGCGCGTGCGCGTAGGCGTCAGAAAAGCTCTCGCCGGCCAGCACGACTTCGCCGCCCAGGCGGCGCACCGCGTCGATCTTCACTTGCGGGCTGGTGGTGGGCATGACGATGACGGCGCGGCAGCCCAGCCGGCTGGCCGCCAGCGCCACACCCTGGGCGTGGTTGCCCGCCGAGGCCGCGATGACGCCGCGGTTGCGCGCGGCCGGGCTCAGGTTGGCCATCTTGTTGTAGGCCCCGCGCAGCTTGAAGCTGAACACCGCCTGGGTATCTTCGCGCTTGAGCAGCACCGTGTTCGAGATCCGCTGCGACAGCAGCGGCGCCGTCTCCAGCGGCGATTCGACCGCTACGTCGTAAACCTTGGAGGTCAGGATGCGTTTCAGATAGTCAGTGGACATGGACAGCGGGCGGGGCAAGAAGTAGGAAGGTGGGGCAGATTATGCACCCGCGCGCGGCTACACTCGCCCCACTATGGAAGAAAGTCTGTTATCCGCTGTGCATTGGATGCTGGGGGTGCTGTCGCTGCCCTCGGTCGGCCTGTCCGCGATCTTCACGGTCTCGCTGGTGTCCGCGACCCTGCTGCCCTTGGGTTCGGAACCCGCCGTGTTCGGCTACATCAAGTTGGCGCCGGACATGTTCTGGCCGGCCATCCTGGTGGCGACCGCGGGCAATACCGTGGGCGGCGCCATCAGCTATGCCATGGGCCTGGGCGCCGAGCGCGCCGTGCAGCGCTGGAAGGAACACCACCCCCATCCGCATCCTGACGCGACCGAAGGCGGACGCATGCGCGGACGCTGGAACGAGCGGGCCCATGACTGGATCCACCGCATGGGGCCGCCGGCGCTGCTGCTGTCCTGGCTGCCCGCAGTGGGCGATCCGCTGTGCGCCGTGGCAGGGTGGCTGCGGCTGTCGTTCTGGCCTTGCGTGGTCTACATGGCCATCGGCAAATTCCTGCGCTATCTGGTCATGACGGCCGGACTGCTGTGGTTTTTCCCCGGGCAGATCTAGCGCCAGGATTGCACTTAATTGGGGACGTACCACCCCTCTCGTTTCCGAGTTTCGAGCGCTTCCCTAGGGGTATTAGGGGCCAGACTCGGCCTATGGCATAAAATAATTTTTTAAGGGCCCCCTTCTTGCAGCCATGAACGCCCCACTCGCTAGCCACATCTTGAACGGGGCGATGCCGCCCGCAGCACCCGCGCGCTTGCGCGAAATCCCGTACAACTACACGTCGTTTTCCGACCGCGAGATTGTCGGCCGCTTGCTGGGCGACGACGCCTGGAGTCTGCTGAGCGACCTGCGCGGCGAACGCCGCACCGGCCGTTCCGCGCGCATGCTGTACGAGGTGCTGGGCGACATCTGGGTGGTGCGCCGCAACCCTTATCTGCAGGACGACCTGCTCGACAACCCCAAGCGCCGCAAGCAGCTCATCGAAGCCCTGCATCACCGCCTGGGCGAAATCGACCGTCGCCGCGAACCGGACGTGCCCGCCGAGGCCGGCCATGATCCGCACCGCGACGAGAAGGTCGTCGGACTGCTGGCGCGGGCGCGCTCCGCCATCGCCGCATTCGAGGGCGAATTCGACCAGACCGCCATGATGCGCAAGCAGGCGCAGAAGGTGCTGGGCCGCATCACCGCCCGCGACAACATCAAGTTCGACGGCCTGTCGCGCGTCTCGCACGTGACCGACGCCACCGACTGGCGCGTGGAATACCCCTTCGTGGTGCTGACGCCGGACTCGGAAGACGAGATCGCCGCGCTGGTCACAGCCTGTATTGAACTGGGGCTGACCATCATCCCGCGAGGCGGCGGCACCGGTTATACCGGCGGCGCCATTCCGCTGACCTGGAAGTCGGCGGTGATCAACACCGAAAAGTTCGACAAGCTGGGCAAGGTCGAGTCCTGTCTGCTGCCCGGGCTGACCGAGCCCGTGGCGGTCATCCATGCCGGCGCCGGTGTGGTGACCAAGCGCGTTTCCGAGGCCGCCGAGGCCGCGGGCTTCGTGTTCGCCGTCGACCCGACCTCGGCCGAGGCTTCCTGCGTGGGCGGCAACATCGCCATGAACGCGGGCGGCAAGAAGGCCGTGCTGTGGGGCACCGCGCTGGACAACCTGGCCTGGTGGCGCATGGTCGACCCGAACGGCAACTGGCTGGAAGTCAGCCGCCTCGACCACAACATGGGCAAGATCCATGACGTGGACGTGGCGCGCTTCGAGCTCAAGTGGTTCGACGGCCGCGGCAAGCCGGGCGAGCGCCTGCTGAAGACCGAAACCCTGGAAATCCAGGGCCGCGTGTTCCGCAAGGAAGGCCTGGGCAAGGACGTCACCGACAAGTTCCTGGCTGGCCTGCCCGGCATCCAGAAGGAAGGCTGCGACGGCCTGATCACGTCGGCGCGCTGGGTGCTGCACCGCATGCCGCGCTACACGCGCACCGTCTGTATGGAGTTCTTCGGCCAGGCGCGCGACGCGATCCCGTCGATCGTCGAGGTCAAGGGCTACCTGGACGGCGAAGGCCGCGCCCGCGGCGCCATCCTGGCAGGTCTTGAGCACCTGGACGAACGCTATCTGCGCGCGGTGGGCTACGCCACCAAGAGCAAGCGCGGCGTGCTGCCCAAGATGGTCCTGATCGGCGACATCGTCGGCGACGACGAAGACGCCGTGGCCGCGGCATCCAGCGAAGTCGTGCGCCTGGCCAACACGCGCCACGGCGAAGGCTTTGTGGCCGTCAGCCCCGAAGCGCGCAAGAAGTTCTGGCTGGACCGTTCGCGCACCGCTGCCATCGCGCGCCACACCAACGCCTTCAAGATCAACGAAGACGTGGTGATCCCGCTGCCGCGCATGGGCGAGTACACGGATCACATCGAACGCATCAACATCGAACTCTCGACCAGCAACAAGCTCAAGCTGCTGGGCGAGCTGGACGCCTATCTGTGCACGCCGTTGCCGGTCGGCAAGATCGACGACACGGACGTCGAGACGACCCGCGCCGAAATGCTGGCCGAGCGCACGCGCCAGGCGCTGGAACTGGTGGCCGCCGTCCGGCAGCGCTGGCAGTGGCTGCTGGACAACCTGGACCTGCCGCTCCTGCAGGCGCTGCCCGAGCTGCACGGCCTGGGCCTGGGTGAATTGCAACCCGCCTTGTCGGACCGCCTCGCGGCGCAGCCCGGCGCACGCGTCTTCGACGTGGTGCAGGACCGCACCATCCGCCTGTCCTGGAAGACGGAAGTGCTGGCGGGCCTGCAGCGCACGTTCTCGGGCGCAGCCTACAAGAAGATCATCGACGAGATGATCGCCATCCATGGCCGCGTGTTGAAGAGCCGCGTGTTCGTGGCGCTGCACATGCACGCCGGCGACGGCAACGTGCATACCAATATCCCGGTCAACTCGGACGACTACGGCATGCTGCAGGAGGCCCACCAGGCCGTCGAGCGCATCATGCAGATCGCCCGCGACCTGGACGGCGTGATCTCGGGCGAGCACGGCATCGGCCTGACCAAGTACGAATTCCTGACCGAGGCCGAACTGGCCCCGTTCCAGGACTACAAGCGCCGCGTCGATCCCAACGGCCACTTCAACGCCGGCAAGCTGATGCCGGGCGCGGACCTGCGCCACGCCTGGACGCCCAGCTTCAACCTGATGGGCCACGAGTCGCTGATCATGCAGCAAAGCGACATCGGCGCCATCTCCGAATCCATCAAGGACTGCCTGCGCTGCGGCAAGTGCAAGCCGGTATGCGCCACCCACGTGCCGCGAGCCAACCTGCTGTATTCGCCGCGCAACAAGATCCTGGCCACCTCGCTGCTGGTGGAAGCCTTCCTGTACGAAGAGCAGACCCGGCGCGGCGTCAGCCTCAAGCACTGGGAAGAGTTCGAGGACGTGGCCGACCATTGCACGGTCTGCCACAAGTGCTACAACCCCTGTCCGGTCGACATCGACTTCGGCGACGTGTCGATGAACATGCGCGCCGTGCTGCGCCGCATGGGCCGCAAGTCGTTCAATCCGGGCACGGCCAGCGCCATGTTCTTCCTGAACGCCAAGGATCCGGCGACCATCAACGCCACCCGCAAGGCGATGGTGGGCGTGGGCTACAAGGTCCAGCGCGCCGCGCATGACCTGCTGTCGGGCCTGGTGAAGAAGCAGACCGCCGCGCCTCCGGCCACGGTGGGCAAGCCGCCGCTGCGCGAGCAGGTGGTCCACTTCGTGAACAAGAAGATGCCCGGCGGGCTGCCCAAGCAGGCGGCGCGCAAGCTGCTGGACATCGAAGACGCGAACTACGTGCCCATCATCCGCGATCCCAAGGCCACCACGGCCGACACGGAAGCGGTGTTCTACTTCCCGGGCTGCGGCTCCGAACGCCTGTTCTCGCAGGTGGGCCTGGCCACGCAGGCCATGCTGTGGCACGCGGGCGTGCAGACCGTGCTGCCGCCGGGCTACCTGTGCTGCGGCTATCCCCAGCGCGGCAACGGCATGACGGACAAGGCCGAGCAGATCATCACCGACAACCGGGTGCTGTTCCACCGCGTTGCCAACACGCTGAACTACCTGGACATCAAGACGGTGGTGGTCAGCTGCGGCACTTGCTACGACCAGTTGGCGGGCTACGAGTTCGACAAGATCTTCCCGGGCTGCCGCCTGATCGACATCCACGAGTACCTGCTGGAAAAGGGCATCAAGCTGGAAGGGGCCAAGGGCGTGCGCTACATGTACCACGACCCCTGCCACACGCCCATGAAGCTGCAGGAACCCATGAAGACCGTGCGCGCCCTGGTTGGCGACGACGCCGTCAAGAGCGACCGCTGCTGCGGCGAATCGGGCACGCTGGCCGTGAGCCGTCCGGACATCTCCACGCAGGTGCGCTTCCGCAAGCAGGAAGAGCTGCTCAAGGGCGATGCCGCCTTGCGCAGCGACGGTTTCACCGGCGACGTGAAGGTGCTGACCTCCTGCCCGTCGTGCCTGCAGGGGCTGTCGCGCTATGAAGGCGACACCGGCATGGACGCGGACTACATCGTGGTCGAGATGGCGCGCCATATCCTGGGCGAAGGCTGGATGGAAGAGTACGTGCGCCGCGCCAACGCGGGCGGCATCGAGCGGGTGCTGGTCTAGGCCGGCAGTCCGCGCAAGATACGCGCAAGAAAAAACCGCGGCCATTGCTGGCCGCGGTTTTTTTTTCAGCTGTGGCAGTGAGCCGGAGGTTTACTCCAGCTTGATGCCGGCCTTCTTGATCACGTCCGCCCAGGCGCTGCGTTCCTGTTCGGCGTAGGCCTTGAACTCCTGCGAGGACATCGGCATCGGGATGACGCCCATGTCCAGGATCTTCTGCGATACGGCGGGCGACTTCAGCGTGGCTTCCAGGTCGGCGGCCAGCTTCTTGACGACGGGCTCCGGCAGGCCGGCCGGGCCGACCAGGCCTTGCCAGGCATAGGCGGTGAAGTTGGGCACGCCTTGTTCGGCCATGGTGGGCACGTCCGGCAGCGCGGCGACGCGTTCCGGAGTGGCCGCGGCCAACACGCGCAGCTTGCCGGCCTTGACGTTGGGCAAGCCCGAGGCCAGGTCGATGAACATCAGGTCCACCTGTCCGCCCAGCAGATCCTGCACGGCGGGCGCTGCGCCCTTGTAGGGCACGTGCAGCACGTTGGCGTTGGTACGCTGCTTGAAGAGTTCCAGCGCCAGGTGATGCGGCGAACCCGCGCCGGCGGACGCCGCCGACAGCTTGCCCGGCTCTTTCTTGGCGGCCTGGATCACGTCGTCCACGGTCTTGAACGGCGAATTGACGTTCACGGCCAGCAGCAGCGGGAACTTGGCGATGCCGCCGATGTAGGTGAACTTGGACGGATCGTAGGACAGCTTGGCGTACAGCGACGGGTTGAAGGCCAGCGTGCCCGAGTCGGCCGTGCCGACCATGTAGCCGTTGGCCTCGGCCTGGGCGATGGCGGTGGCGCCGATGATGGTGGCGGCGCCGGGGCGGTTTTCGACCACGATGGTCTGGCCCAGCGGCTTTTCCAGGCCGCTTGCCACCGTGCGCGCTACGACGTCGGTGCCGCCGCCGGCCGGGTAGGGCACGATCCAGCGGATCGGCTGGGTGGGCCAGGATTGGGCCGAGGCCGCGCCGGCGGCCAGGGACAGGGCGGCCAGCGCCAACAGGCGCTTCGCGTGCTTATGCATGGGGTGTCTCCAAGTGCGGAATTGAGTATGGGCCGCCGCCGCAGGGTATGCGGGGAGCCTGTTATGCGCCGTTATTATGCCTTGCGTCCCCGGCAATCGGCAGATGTTTTGTGCCCTGCTTTCAGCGGCTTATTGCGGATCGGGATAGCTGCGGGCGCCGAAGATCGCCGAGCCGATACGCACCTCGGTCGAGCCTTCCTCGATCGCCAGCTCGAAGTCTCCGCTCATGCCCATCGAGAGACGGTCCAGCGATACGCCTGGCAGGTTTTCCTGGCGCAGGCGGTCGCGCAACTCGCGCAGGGTGCGGAAGCAGGCGCGCACCTCGGCGGGATCCGGCGAATTCACGGCCAGCGTCATCAGGCCTTGCACGCGTAGCGTCGGAAAGTCGGCGGTGATGCGGCGCAGGAAGGCGGGCACGTCGGCGGGGTCCATGCCGTACTTGGTGGGCTCGGACGAAGTCTTGACCTGCACCAGCACGTCCAGCGTCCGGCCTTCGTTGGCCAGGCGGCGGTGCAGGGCTTCGGCCAGCTCCACCCGGTCCAGCGACTGGACTTCGGCCGCGTCGCGCGCCGCGTCGCGGGCCTTATTGGTCTGCAGATGGCCGATCAGCACCCATTGCAGGCCCAGGCCGTCCAGCGCCGCGGCTTTCTGGCGGATTTCCTGCGTCTTGTTTTCGCCGTAGCGGGTCAGCCCCAGCGCCATGCCCTCGCGGATGGCGTCCACGCCGAAGGTCTTGCTGACGGGCAGCAGCGTCACGCTGTCCGGGCTGCGGCCGGCGCGCGCGCAGGCGTCGGCGATGCGTTGCTGGATCTGGGCAAGGCGCCCGGCCATGGTGTCTACGGCGGTCATTCAGCTCTCTGGTAGGAACGGGATGTCCCATAGTGTAGGACTGCGCCCGATCGTTTCGCCACAGCGCCCGTGCGCGTCGTTGACCCTGTCTGATCGGCAGGCTTAGAATTTGAAGATATTTGTTTATATTTCAATGTTCTATGCCATCCGGCGCCGCCCCAGCGGGCGACACGGTATCCAACCTACACAGTCTCCCGCCATGTCCACCGCAGCGCCTGAATACGCTTTCGCCACGCCTTTCCTGAATCCCCCAGCTTCCCCCATCCGATCGCTCATGCCGTATGCCATGCGGCCGGGCACCATTTCGCTGGCGGGCGGCTATCCCGCGCAGGAACTGTTCGACGTGGAAGGCCTGTCGATCGCGTCGACCCAGGTCCTGGCCCGCCTGGGCGCCTGCCTGCAGTATTCCAACATCGACGGCCAGGCCAGCCTGCGCCACGAGCTGGCGCGTCTGTCGGCCGAGCGCGGCCTTATCTGCAACGCGGATACCGAGCTGGTCGTGACCGGCGGCTCGCAGCAGGCCCTGGCTTTGCTGACCCGCGTCATGCTGCAGCCCGGCGACCATGCCATCATCGAATCGCCCGCGTTTCCGAATTCCGTGCAGGCGCTGCGTTACACCGGCGCAACGGTGCATACGGTGCAGTCGGGTCCCGAAGGCATCGACGTGGACGCGCTGGACGAACTGGCCGGCCGCATCAAGCCCAAGATGGTGTGCGTGGTCGCATCGTTCTCCAACCCCTGCGGCGCGACCCTGACGCGCGAGCGCCGCCTGCGGCTGCTGGAACTGGCGGTCAAGCACCGCTTCCTGATCGTTGAAGACGATCCCTACAGCGAACTGCGCTTTGCCGGCGAAGCAGTGCCGCCCATCGCCGCGCTGGCCGAGGGCGAAGCGCGCCACTGGGCCGTGTACCTGGCCAGCATGTCCAAGACCATGGCGCCGGCGCTGCGCATCGGCTGGCTGGTGGCGCCGCCCGAAGTCCGCCGCCGCTGCGTCAGCGCCAAGGCAGCCGACGACATGGCCTCGTCCGCCTGGATCCAGGAAGTCGTGGCCCAATACCTGGCCAATGGCCGCTACGGCGAACACGTGCCGCGCATCCGCGCAGCCTACGGCCTGCGCTGTGACGCCATGGCGGAATCGCTGGCCCGCGAACTCAACGGCCGCGTCACCTTCAGCAAGCCCGAGGGCGGCATGTTCTTCTGGGCCCGCCTGACGGGCGAGATCGACGCCACGCGCCTCTTGCCCTACGCCATCGAGCACGAGGTCGTCTACGTGCCGGGCAAGGCGTTCTACGCGGATGCTGCGCAGGCCGACCTGCATGCCATGCGCATGTCGTTCGCCACCATGAATGAAAGCCAGATCGCCCAGGGCATGGTGCGGCTGGGCCGCGCGCTGGACGCGTGCGAGGCCAACGAACCAGTGTCGATCTCGCTGGCCGCCTGATGCCGGCTTGACGGCGCGCATGCGCCGCTGTGCGGCCTGTTGCTATGCTCTTCTGCCTGTCCGCCCCGGCGCTTGCGTGCCGGGGCGCGCATACCTAAATAAGCGCTGGTTATTTGGTTTGGGCGCTTCATGTCTATAAGCTTCTTGCCTCGGCGCGTTCCCGCGCCCGCAAAGCAGAACAGGAAACGAGGTCATGAACATTGCAAAAGGGTTGATCGGCGCAGCGTTGCTGGCGGCAGCGGCGCAGGGCGCGCAAGCGGCCACGCTGGACGTGGTGCGCCAGCGCGGCGCCGTGGCTTGCGGTACGACCACAGGCTTCGCGGGCTTCTCCGCGCCTGACGCGCAAGGCAAGTGGCAGGGGCTGGACGTCGACCTGTGCCGCGCGATTGCCGCAGCGGTCTTCGGCGACGCCAGCAAGATCAAGGTGGTGCCGCTGAATTCGCAGCAGCGCTTCACCGCCCTGCAATCCGGCGAGGTGGACGTGCTGACGCGCAACACCACGGTGACGCAGCAGCGCGATACCGCACTGGGCATCATCCACGCCGGCATCAACTTCTATGACGGCCAGGGCTTCCTGGTGCCGAAGTCCCTGGGCGTGAAGAGCGCCAAGGAGATCAACGGGGCCACCATCTGCCTGCAGACCGGCACGTCCAACGAAAACACGCTGGCCGACTGGGCCCGCGCCAACAACGTGAGCTACAAGCCGGTCGTGATCGAGACCTTCAACGAGGTGGTCAACGCCTTCGCCGCGGGCCGTTGCGACGTCTTCAGCACCGACGCCTCGGGCCTGGCCTCGATTCGCATTTCCAAGCTGCAGAACCCCGACGACTACGTGGTGCTGCCCGAGATCATCTCCAAGGAACCGCTCGGCCCCTTCGTGCGCCAGGGCGATGATGCCTGGCTGAACATCGTGCGCTGGTCGTTGTCGGCCATGATCGAAGCCGAGGAATACGGCGTGTCGTCCGCCAACGTGGACGAGCAGGCCAAGAGCGCCAACCCCAATATCAAGCGCATCCTGGGCGTCACGCCCGGCAGCGGCGCCAACCTGGGGCTGGACGAGAAATGGGCCTACAACATCGTCAAGCAGGTGGGCAATTACGGCGAAAGCTTCGAGCGCAACGTGGGCCAGGGCAGCCCGCTGAAGATCAAGCGCGGGCTGAATGCGCAATGGACGCAGGGCGGCCTGATGTACGCGTTGCCAATACGGTGATGACGGCGGGTTTCGCGCGTTGGGTACTCGATTGCCCGTGCGCGAAGCCCGATGGCTTTATCCGCGCCGGTACAACTCCGCGATCTTCACGAACGCGGCGCGCAATTCCCGCGTGCCGCCCTGGAAGATCATCGGCCGGCCGCGGTGCGTGAACACCACCAGCCGCTTGGAAAACAGCATCGGCACGAAGCGCGCGTAGCGCACGTCTTCCCAGGCGACTTCGCGGCGCGTGAACCAGGTCTGGCGCAGGCCGCGTTCATCGATGGTGGTGATGGATGTCTGCATGTGCCAGGAAACGAACAGCAGCCCCAGGAAGCACAGTCCCACCACGACGGCCAGCAAAGTGTCGAAGGGCTGCGAGGGCGCGCGGATGGCGGTGGTGACCACCTGCACGCCCAGCACTGCCAGGATGACCCAGGTCAGGATGCGGACCCAGTCGGGCCAGGCCTGGCCGGACAAGGGCAGGGGACCGATGGTCCGCAGCAGCGCCGCGTGCTCCTCGGCGGAGGGCGTGCTGGCCGGAGTATTCATGCGATCCGTCATGCCGCCCGTTTGGCGGCGATGGCGTTGCCGGCGCGGCTCGAGCCCTTGCGGTTCAGGTGGGCCGACATCCACTGGCCGATATCGACCACGGCGTCGAAATCCACGCCGGTGTCGATGTCCAGTCCGCGCAGCATGTACAGCACGTCTTCGGTGGCGACGTTGCCGGTGGCGCCCTTGGCGTAGGGGCAGCCGCCCAGGCCGGCCACCGACGTGTGGAAAATCGAGATGCCGGTTTCCAGCGCCGCCAGGATGTTGGCCAACGCCTGCCCGTAGGTGTCATGGAAGTGGCCGGAGATGCGGGCCGGGTCGGCCACGCGCGTCACCGCGGTCATCACTTCGCGCACGCGCCGGGGCGTGCCCACGCCTATGGTGTCGGCCACGTCGATCTCGTCGACCTGCATTGCCAGGTAGCGCTGCGCCACGTCCACCACCGCTTCCACCGGTACTTCGCCCTGATAGGGACAGCCCAGCGCGCAGCTGATACTGCCGCGCACGCGGATGCCGGCGGCGCGCGCGGCCTGCACCACGGGCTCGAAGCGCGCGATCGATTCGGCGATGGAACAGTTGATGTTCTTCTGCGAGAAAGCTTCGCTGGCCGCGCCGAAGATTACGATTTCGTCGGCGCCGGCGGCCAGCGCACCCTCGAAGCCCTTCATGTTGGGCGTCAGCACGGAATAGATGGTGCCGGGACGGCGCTCGATGCGGGCCATGACTTCCGCGCCGTCGGCCATTTGCGGCACCCATTTGGGCGACACGAACGAGGCGGCCTCCACGTTGGGGAAGCCTGCGGCGGATAAGCGGTTGACCAGTTCCACCTTGATGTCGGTGGGCACGAATTCCTTTTCGTTCTGCAGGCCATCGCGGGGCGACACCTCGACGATCTTCACGCGGGAGGGCAAAGCCATGTCTATTCCTGTCTCGGGATGGGGTAGGCGGCGCGGCAGGGCGGCGCTATCTGCTCAATATTAGCGCCATAGCGCCGACCCTGTTTTGCAGGGAGGTCCAGGGGGAACAACCCTATTTCATGCGTTGGTAACGGCCGTCGTCCAGCTGGACGACGCGGCCTTGCAGCTCCAGTTGCACCAGTTGCGTCTGCAGGTCGGCGGTGTCCATTCCACTGCGGGCCTGGATCGCATCCAGGTGCAGCGGATCGTAGCCCAGCGCGTCCAGCACCGGGTGGTCAGGCAAGGCCTCCGCGGCGGCAGGCTGGGCGCGCGCGGCCGGCGTGGGGTCGCCGCCCAATTCGTCGGTGATGTCGCGGGCGGTCTCCACGAGCTTGGCGCCCTGGCGGATCAGCGCATGGCAGCCGCGCGAAAGCGGTGAATGGATGGATCCGGGAATGGCGAAGACCTCGCGCCCGCCTTCGGCCGCCAGCCTGGCCGTGATCAGCGATCCGCTCTGGCGGGCGGCTTCCACTACCAGCACCCCGCGCGCCAGCCCGGCCACGATGCGGTTGCGCTTGGGGAAGTGCTGCGGCAGCGCGCCCGTGCCCAGTGGCAGTTCCGACACCAGTGCGCCGTGCGCCGCGATGCGATGCGCCAGGTCGCGATGCTTGGCGGGGTAGATGCGGTCTATGCCGGTGCCCATGACGGCCACGGTGCCGGCGCCATCGGGGCCGGCGTCCAGCGCGCCTTCATGGGCGGCGCCGTCGATGCCCAGCGCCAGCCCGCTGATGACGCGCCAGCCATGCCCAGCCAGATGCCGCGCAAAGGCGCGGGCGTTCTCCTGGCCGCCGGGCGTGGCGTTGCGCGCGCCCACCACGGCCAGCGACGGTCCCTGCAGGAAAGCGGGATCGCCCGCTACGTAGAGCAGGATGGGCGGGTCGGCGATGGTCAGCAGGCTTTGCGGATAAGTCGGATCGGCCAGCGTCAGGATGTGCCGGCCGGGCGCGGCTACCCATTCCAGCGCGCTTTCGACCTGCGCTGCCATTTCTGGCGGCATTGGGGCGGCCAGTTGCCGCGCCAGCGCCTCGGGCAGATGGCGCGACAAGGCGGTGGCGCGCTGGGCGTAGATCTGTTCGGGCAGGCCGAGCGCGCCGAGCAGGGTGCAGGCGGTGGCGGAGCCTATGTTCGGTTCCAGGGACAGGCGCAGCCAGGCGGCCAGTTCGGAAAGGGATTGCGTAAGCGGCATCGTGCGGGCGCGTAAGGGCGTCGGTGGTGCGAGAGTGTCGCATGCGGGGCGCTGGACCGCGGGCCCGAGGCGGATTGATTTGCGGCGCGGAGCGGCCAGGAAACGCCGCGGACATGGCAATCCGGCCAATCCCGGGATTAGCCGAAAACTATTAGAAATCAAGAGTCTAATGAATTAAACTCTTATGTAAACCTGACTACTGGCATTTCCCCCGCAATGGCTTTACTTCCTATTCTTCGCTACCCGGACCCGCGCCTGCACAAAAAGGCCAAGCCGGTCGCCGAGGTCGACGACCGCATCCGCCAACTGGTGCGCGACATGGCCGAAACCATGTACGACGCGCCGGGCGTAGGGCTGGCCGCGACCCAGGTCGACGTGCATGAGCGCGTCGTCGTGATCGACGTGTCCGAGGAAAGCAACCAGTTGCTGGTGCTGATCAATCCCGAGATCACCTGGCGCAGCGACGACTACAAGATCTACGAAGAGGGTTGCCTGTCCGTGCCCGGCGTCTATGACGACGTCGAGCGGGCCTCCCGCATCCGTTGCAAGGCGCTGGATATCGACGGCAAGCCCTTCGAGTTCGAGGCCGACGGCCTGCTGGCCGTGTGCGTGCAGCACGAGCTTGACCATCTGGAAGGCAAGGTGTTCGTGGAATACCTGTCCAGCCTGAAGCAGAACCGCATCAAGACCAGGCTCAAGAAGGCCGAGCGCGAAGCGTTGCGAGCGTAAGGGGCTCACCCCCTACCCGCTGCGCGGGCCCCCTCAGGCGGGCCGCCGTCCAAGGGGTGGCGCAGGCGAACCGGCAAAGCCGGATCCGCGGCGCCCCGGATCGGCCAGGCCTCCTGGCTGCGGGCAACGCGATTCTTTGAACGTCCGTTCCATTTCATTCTTCTTTTCTCGTCCCATGCGCCTAGTCTTTGCCGGCACGCCGGAATTCGCCCGTATCGCCTTTGACGCCCTGCGCGCCGCAGGCCACGAGATCCCGCTGGTCATGACCCAGCCCGACCGCCCGGCCGGGCGCGGACTGAAGCTGACGCCCAGCCCCGTGAAGCAGGCGGCGCTGGACGCCGGCATCGAGGTCGCCCAGCCGCGCAGCCTGCGCCTGGACGGCCGCTATCCCGAAGAGGCCGGCGAGGCCCGGGCCCTGCTTGAGCGTGTGGCGCCCGACGTGATGGTGGTGGCGGCCTATGGCCTGATCCTGCCGCAGTGGGTGCTGGACCTGCCGCGCCTGGGCTGCCTGAACATCCATGCCAGCCTGCTGCCGCGCTGGCGCGGCGCCGCGCCCATCCAGCGCGCCATCGAAGCCGGCGACGCGCAGACTGGCGTGACCATCATGCAAATGGATCAGGGCCTGGATACGGGTGACATGCTGCTGGAACGCATCGTGCCCATCGGCGGCGACACCACGGCGGCCGAACTGCACGATGCGTTGGCGCTGGCGGGCGGGGAGGCGATCGTTGCGGCGTTGGACGCGCTGGCTCAAGGCGGACTGACGCCGCGCAAGCAGCCCGAGGCCGGCGTGACCTACGCCGCCAAGCTCGACAAGGCCGAAGGCGCGCTGGATTGCACGCAGCCAGCCGAACTGCTGGCGCGCCGCGTGCGCGCCTTCAATCCCGTGCCGGGCGCCAGCATCCGCCTGCCCGGCCTGGCAGATCCGGTGAAGGTGTGGCGCGCGCAGGCGCTGGACCAGGCCACGACGGCTGCGCCAGGCAGCGTGCTGCGCGCCGATGCCACGGGCATCGACATCGCCACCGGCAACGGCGTGCTGCGTCTGTTGGAACTGCAGAAAGCGGGCGGCAAGCGCCAGCCCGTGGACGTGTTCGCGCGCGGCTGGCAGCCGGCCTGAACCCGCCGGGGCCTGGCGGCCCCGGGATCTTTCTTCAATACAAGGTGCTGGCCACGCGGGCAGGCAATTCGCGGTCGTAGGTGACGCCGTCGAAGGTGCCCGCCGTCAGGTCCGACAGGATGCGGCCCACGCTGGGCAGCGCGGTGCGCGGCACCTGTGTCGCCGGATCCCATAGCTTGGAGCGCAGCAAGGCGCGCGAACACTGGAAGTACACGGTGTGCACGTCCACGACCAGCACCGAGCGCGGGAGCTTGCCGTCCATCTCGAAGCGCGCCAGCAGCGCCGGGTCCACGCTGATGCGCGCCGCGCCGTTGACCCGCAGGGTCTCGCCCACGCCCGGCACCAGAAACAGCAGCGCGACCCGAGGATCGGCCAGGATGTTGCGCAGGCTGTCGATGCGGTTGTTGCCGCGGCGGTCCGGCAGCAGCAGCGTCTTGTCGTCCTCTACCACCACGAAGCCGGCGGGATCGCCGCGCGGCGAAGCGTCCAGGCCATCGGGGCCCGCAGTGGCCAGCACCGCGAAAGGCGCCGCTTCGATGAAGGCGCGGTAGTGCGGATGCACATGATCCACCTCCTTCTTGATGGAGGCTTCGCCGGACGCGCCATACAGCGCCTGCAGGGCGTTTGCGTCGGTGACCAGATGGGCGGGATCGATATGCATGGCTGCGGGTTCCAGGTTCAGGCCAGCGCGGCTGGCAGGTCGGCAACGGTCAGGAACAGCTCGTCGGGGCCGCGTTCGCGCAGGGCCTCGACATGGTTATAACCCCAGGCGACGGAACCGATACGCACGCCGGCCTTGCGGGCGGCGTCGATGTCGCGCATTTCGTCGCCCACCAGCAGGAAGCGCTCGGGGGCGGTGCCATGCTGCTTGAGCAGGCGGTCGATCTTGGCGGACTTGCCGAACAGGTCGGTGCCGCATTCGTAGTCGTCGAACAGGGCGGCGGTTTCAGCGCCCAGCACGCGCTGCACGTTCTCGATGGAGTTGGAGCTGACCACCGCCAGCCGCAGCCCGCCCGCCTTCAGGCGCGCCAGCGCGTCGGGAATGCCGTCGAACAGGTGCACGCTGGGGTCGATTTCCTGCATCAGCGTGCGCACGTGGGCCATGATGGCGGGCAGCTTCCACAGCGGGATGCCCAGAAACTTGAGGATCTCGGCGGCATCGCGATGGCGCAGCTGGTCGCGTTCGGAGGCGTCGATCTTGCGGAAGCCATATTTGTCGGCCACCGTATTCAGGATGGAGTTGAACCATGGCATGGTGTCCGCCAGGGTTCCATCAAAATCAAAAGCGGCGATGTCGTATTTCAAGTCGCGGGTCTCTGAGCCTGTTGATGCTGAAAATAGTCTTGTGCCGGCCCTAGGCGCCGTTCGGATGCAGCAAATAGTGCACGACGGGAGCCAGGCCCTCGAGCGGCGGCGCGCCGGCCACGACGCGGGCGGCGCTGGTCCAGGGATAGTCCAGACCCAGCAGCCAGCCGAACACGGCTTCGGTGTCGTGCGCGGGCAGCGTCACCATGGTTTCGATGGTGATGACGAGGTTGCTCGCGCGATAGGGCTCGGGCTGGAATTCCCAGTCATAGCGGCCACAGCCCACACGGACGTTGCCCGTGGCCTTTTCCGTCATGCCCACGATCCAGTCGCACTGGTAGGCGGGCAGGCGCGCCCCGGCCTCGGGTCGCGCCAGATAGAACGTGTAGACGTTGTCGTAGGTCTGGCCGAACTTGCGCACCAGCGTATCGGTGATGGCGGCCAGGCCGTGCGACTCGGGCGGGAAGGCGATGGCCTGCGTGCGCAAGGCCATCTTCAGCACGGCGTCCGGCGCGAACGCGCGCGCCATGTAGTGCGGGCGGTTCTCGTCCTTGGCATGAAAGTAGTCGCGCAGGACGGACTCGGTGCTGGCGGGAGTCAACGCATGGGTGGGCATTGCGGGGCTTCCGTTGTGGTCGGGTGGATGGATGGCCTCAGGCCTTGATCTGTTCGAACCACTTCGAGACATTGGGCGGTTCGTACATGGCGTAGCGGTCCAGCAGCAAAGCAGGGTCCTCTTCCACCACCAGCATGTCGCGATGCTGGGGGCGGATGAATTCTTCCTCGACCGCATGGTCCACGAACTGGACCAGCGCGTCGTAGTAGCCGGCAATGTTCAACAGGCCGCAGGGCTTCTGGTGCATGTTCAGCTGCGCCCAGGTCCAGACCTCGAAGAACTCTTCCAGCGTGCCCGCGCCGCCGGGCAGCGCGATGAAGCCGTCGGCCTTCTCCATCATCATGGCCTTGCGCTCGTGCATGTTCTGCACCAGGTGCAGCTCGGTCAGGCCGCGGTGCGCCTGCTCCTTCTTCATCAGCAGTTCGGGGATCACGCCGATCACGCGGCCGCCGGCGGCCAGCACCTCATTGGCGACCACGCCCATGATGCCCACGACCGAGCCGCCATACACCAGCCCCAGATCGCGCCGCACCAGTTCGCGGGCCAGCACGCGGGCCTGCTCGATGTAATCCGGCCGGGCGCCCGGGTTCGAGCCGCAATACACGCAAATGTTCTTCAAAGTCATAGATCTTCGGGTGATGCCCATCCCGTTACAGATTGCGTCACGGGTTTTCGGGAAGCCCATAGTTTACGCAAGGATCGAAAACCGTTTTCGCCGGGCAATTTGGGGGGGCGCAGGCAATGTTTGGACACAGCATGTTCCGCCACGATCGGTAGACTGGGTTGTACGGAGAGACTGGAAGCCCAGTGTCGCAGTGCTTTCACTTAACCAAGAGGAGCCACGATATGGAACAAGCAACCCGTACCCAAACGCAGGCGAACCGCCCGTTCGACATGGACGTGAAGGCCATACGCGCCAAGGCGCGCCAGGACATCGAGTCCGGCGCCGTGACCGACACCTATCGCGCCGACCGCCAGACCGTGCTGAAGCTGCTGAATGAAGCGCTGGCCACCGAGATCGTCTGTGTGCTGCGCTACAAGCGCCACTACTTCATGGCCCGCGGGCTGAACGCCGAGCCCGTGGCCGCGGAATTCGCCGAACACGCCACGCAGGAACAGGACCATGCCGACCGGCTCTCGGAACGCATCGTGCAGCTGGGCGGCGAGCCCAACCTGTCGCCCAAGGGGCTGTTGGAGCGCAGCCATTCCGAGTACGTCGAAGGCACGTCGCTGGAGGACATGATCAAGGAGAACCTGATCGCCGAGCGCATCGCCATCGACAGCTACCGCCAGATGATCGAGTACATCGGCGAACAGGACACCACCACGCGCCGCCTGCTGGAAGAGATCCTCGCGGTGGAGGAAGAGCACGCCGACGACATGTCGGACTTCCTGGCCAAGCGCTAGCGGACGCGGCGCGCCGCCCGGGCGTCATGGCGGCGCGCGGCCGCGTCCAGCGCCGCATGATGGGTCTCGGCCCAGCGGTCCAGCGCGATCAGGGCCACGTTCAGGGATTGGCCCAGTTCGCTCAGCCGGTAGTTCACGTGCGGCGGCACGGTGCCCAGATCCTCGCGCAGCACCAGGCCGTGACGCTCCAGTTCCTTGAGCGTCTGGGTCATGACCTTCTGTGAAATCCCGTCCAGCCTGCGCAGCAGCTCGTTGTTGCGCATGGGGCCATGTTCCAGCGCAGGCAGGATCAGCGGCACCCATTTGCCGGCAATCAGTTCCAGCGCTCGGCGCGACGGGCAGGCAGCGTCGAACACGTCGCCCGAGGGCACGGAGGCGGATGGCTTTTTCATAGTTACCAAAAGGTGCGTACTTGTCTTGTGGTAACTATAGTCTCTAAGCTAGCCGTTCCCTGGTTCTGGCAGGAGGCCGCAATGGCCTGGTTGATTCTGGTCGCCGCGAGCGCGGTGGAAATCGTGATGGCCCTGGCCTTGAAGTATGCGGATGGCTGGACGCGATTCTGGCCCAGCGTGATCGGCATTGCGGCCGCCCTGGGCAGCGTGTTCCTGCTGACGCTGGCCATGAAGCAGCTGCCTGCTGGCACGGCCTACGCCATCTGGACCGGTATCGGGTCCGTGGGCATTACCGTGCTGGGAATCATGCTGTTCGGGGATTCGCCGTCTGCCGCGCGCCTGCTGTGCATTGCGATGATCGTGGGCGGCGTGGCTGGGCTCAAGCTGCTGGAAGCCTGAGCTGCGCGCGGCGGGCGCCGCGCGCGGGAGCGGATTCAGATCGCGTCGGCCCAGAGGTCGTATTCGTCGGAATCGGTGACGCGGGCGCGCACCAGATCGCCCGCCTTCAGGGGCTTGTCCGAGCTGACGTAGACGCAGCCGTCGATTTCAGGCGCATCGGCGCTGCTGCGGCCCACGGCGCCGTCTTCGTCCACTTCGTCGATCAGCACGTCGATCTCGCGGCCGACCTTCCTGGCCAGGCGGGCGGCGGAGATCGATTGCTGCAGCTCCATGAAGCGTTCCCAGCGTTCCTGCTTGACCTCGTCCGGCACCGGATTGTCCAGCAGGTTCGCGGGCGCGCCTTCCACCGGCGAATACTGGAAACAGCCCACGCGGTCCAGCTGCGCTTCCTGCATCCAGTCCAGCAGGTACTGGAAGTCTTCCTCGGTTTCTCCGGGGAAGCCGACGATGAAGGTCGAACGGATTGTCAGGTCCGGACAGATCTCGCGCCAGCGCTTGATGCGGGCCAGGGTCTTGTCCTCGAAGGCCGGGCGCTTCATGGCCTTCAGGATGCGCGGGCTGGCGTGCTGGAACGGGATGTCCAGGTAGGGCAGGATCTTGCCCTCGGCCATCAGCGGGATCACTTCGTCCACGTGCGGGTACGGATACACGTAGTGCAGGCGCGTCCACACGCCCATCTCGGACAAGGCCGTACAGAGCTCGGTCATGCGGGTCTTCACCGGACGGCCGTTCCAGAAGCCGCTGCGGTACTTCACGTCCACGCCATAGGCGCTGGTGTCCTGCGAGATCACCAGCAATTCCTTCACGCCCGCCTTGACCAGGCGCTCGGCTTCGCTGAGCACATCGCCCACCGGCCGGCTGACCAGGTCGCCCCGCATCGACGGGATGATGCAGAAGCTGCAGCGGTGATTACAGCCTTCCGAAATCTTCAGATAGGCGTAGTGCCGCGGCGTGAGCTTGATGCCTTGCGGCGGCACCAGGTCCAGGTAGGGATTGTGGTCCTTCTTGGGCGGCGCTGCCTCGTGCACTGCGCGCACCACCTCTTCGTATTGCTGCGGGCCGGTCACGGCCAGCACGCTGGGGTGCACGTCGCGGATCACCGATTCCTCGACGCCCATGCAGCCGGTCACGATGACCTTGCCGTTCTCGGCCAGGGCTTCGCCAATGGCCTCCAGCGATTCCGCCTTGGCACTGTCGATGAAGCCGCAGGTATTGACGACGACCACGTCGGCATCGTTGTACTCGGGCGTGACTACGTACCCTTCGGTGCGCAGTTGGGTCAGGATGCGCTCGGAGTCGACCAGGGCCTTGGGACAGCCCAGGGAAACGAATCCCACGCGCGGGGTCCGGCCGTCGGCGTTGGCGGCGGCGATGGTGTCGGCCAGGGCGGAGGTGGCGGACGCGTTCGCGTCAGCGTCGTTGGCCTTGCCGGGGCCCTTGCCAGGCCGGGAGGTTTCGAGGATTTCCAATGTCGTTCACCAAAAAATCGCGCGGCAAGCGTGTCGCGCGGCGGATGTGTTGTTCGTGTCGGGCGAGGCCGGGGCGGCTGGCCTCAGGATTCAGCGTGTTCGTTGGCGGGCCACGGGGGCAGCTCTCGCAGGGTCTCGGGATGCATCATTGCTACCTGCAGCAGGGTCTTCGCCGCGCCCGAGGGGGTGCGCCGTCCTTGCTCCCAATCTTGCAGAGTGCGTACGCTCACGCCCAGCAGTTCAGCGAAATCCGTTTGCGGCAGGCCCACGCGGCTGCGTGCTTCGCTGATATGCGACGCCTGCCACGGTACGCTGCGCGCCGTCGGGGCAGCATTCTTCATGGCTCTTCAAAAGTCGGGCGCCTGTGTGGCGTCCCAGGGTTCAGGCCATCGCACCAGGATGGGCGGCGAAGGCGAATTTTTAATTATACGGCATTGCCGTAGGTCAAGCGCGGGGCGCTCCAATAGCGCGATGTGCCTACTGTCAGGAATCATCCCCGCGCGTAGTGCGGTCGCGAGGCGGATCGATGCATCCGCGTTGTTGGGTGCTGCCCAACGTGTATCCGCGCGGGATTTGGAATCGAGGTTGCATCAAGGCGCGCTGCGCCGATACAGCGCCAGCGTCCCCGCCAGCCCGATCAGCAGTCCCCCGCAGACGCGGTTCAGCCAGCGCAGGCCGGCGCCCTGGAAGGCGCGCACCATCTGCGCGCCCAGCGCGGCGTAGGCCAGCATCACGGCGATGTTCATCAGCGCCATGACCCCGGCCAGTACGGCGTACTGCGCCAGCAGAGGGGCGGCGGGATTGATGAACTGGGGCAGGAAGGCGGACATGAACAGCAGCGCCTTGGGGTTGGTCAGCGCCACCGCGAAGCTGCGCAGGCCCAGCGCCAAGCCGGCCGGACGCCGGGCGTCCGCCTGGGCGGCGGGCATGACCAGCGCCGCGTCCGAGCGCAGCATCTTCCAGCCCAGGTACGCCAGATAGGCCGCGCCCACCCATTTGATGAGCTGGAAGGCGATTTCGGACGCCGCCAGCACCACGCCCAGGCCCGACGCCACCGCGCCGATCAGGACCAGGTCGGCCAGCACCGCGCCGGCCATGCCCCAGCAGGCAGCGCGCACGCCGTGGCGCGAACCGTTGCTCATGGCGAGCAGGACGGTGGGGCCCGGCGTGATGATGGTGATGGCCGAGGCCAGGATGAAGAGCAGCAGGGTGGCGAGGGTCATGAGGGGCTCCGTGGCTGGGGCCAGTGTGCCGCGACGGCCGCCATTCGTCCAGGTCCGGCTACCATAGCGGTCTTATCTCCTGAATTTGCATCATGTCCACGCGTTCCGACTCCCCCAATCTGGCCCCTCCGCTGTCCTCCGTCCTGCTTTCCAGCGCGGAGGTGGTCGAGGGCGTGCTGGACGGCCGCTCCCTGACGGACGCGCTGGCCGACGTGGAATCGTTCCTGCGACCCGCCACGCAGGCCGTGTCGTTCCATGCCATGCGTTACCTGGGCTGGGCCGACGCCGTGGGCCGCGAGATGGTGCAGCGCTATCCCAGCGTGTTGTTCGAATCTTTGTTGCTGGTGTCGCTGACCCTGCTGAAGGAAGAAGGCGATGCCGCCGCCGCCCTGCCGGGCATGCCGGTCTACGCGGCGCACACGGTGGTGGACCAGGCCGTGACGGCGGCCTCCCGCAGCCGCGCCCTGGCTTCCTATAAGGGCATGCTCAACGCCTGCCTGCGTCGTTTCCTGCGCGAGCGCGCTGCGCTCGAGGCTGCCGTGGGGGACAGCCCCGAGGCCCAATGGAACCACCCCGGCTGGTGGGTCAAGCAGCTGAGCGTGGCCTATCCGCGGGAATGGCGCGAGATCCTGGCTGCGGCCAATGTGCCCGCGCCGCTGACCCTGCGGGTCAATCGCCGCCGCGCCAGCCGCGAGCAGGTGTTGGCCGCCTTCCAGGCCGCCGGCCTGGCGGCCGAACCTGTGGGCCAGTCCGGCCTGGTACTGGCCACGCCCAAGCCGGTCACGCAACTGCCCGGCTTTGCCGAGGGCTGGTGGTCGGTGCAGGACGCCGGCGCGCAACTGGCGGCCGAACTGCTGGCGCCTGCCGACGGCATGCGGGTGCTGGACGCCTGCTCGGCCCCTGGCGGCAAGACCGCCCACCTGCTGGAGCTGGCCGATATCGACCTGCTGGCGCTGGATGCCGACGCCGACCGGCTGGCCCGCGTCGGGCAGAACCTGGACCGGCTGGGTCTGGCAAGCGATCGTGTCCAGTTGAAAGCGGCGGATGCGGCCGACCTGGACGCCTGGTGGGACGGCAAGCCGTTCGACGCCGTGCTGGCCGACGTCCCCTGCACGGCCTCGGGCATCGTGCGCCGCCATCCCGACATCCGCTGGCTGCGGCGCGAGAACGACGTGCGTCGCACGGCCACCCTGCAGGCCAGCATCCTGGACGCGCTCTGGCGCACCGTGGCGCCCGGCGGGCGGCTGCTTTACGTGACTTGCTCGATCTTCCCGATCGAGGGTACGCGCCAGGCGCTGGAGTTCATGCAGCGCCATCCGGAGGCGCAGCGCCTGGACGCGCCCGGCCAATTGCTGCCAGTTGCGGTCGATGCAACACCTGCGGCGCAGCGCGACGGGTTTTTCTACGCCTTGTTTGCCAAGCAGTCCTGAATCGCCAAGAATAGGGGGCATGACGTAGTTCCGGTGCCGTATGTCCATTATTCCGCGCTTATTTCTCGGGTTGTTGCTCGCATCTGCCTTGCTTTCCTTCGTGCCGGGCGGGCAGGCGCATGGGGCGGAACCCAAGGTCACCGAAGTTCGCCCGGCGGTTCGAGACGGCCAGCTCCAGATCGACGCGGACATCGAGTTCGAACTGAACTCGCAGCTGCGCGAAGCCGCCCAGCGCGGAGTGCCGCTGTATCTCACCGCCGACCTCACCGTCACGCGCGAACGCTGGTGGTGGTTCGACAAGTCCCTGGTCGACACGTCCCGCACCTGGCGCATCATCTACAACGCCCTGACCCGGCAATGGCGGGTGGGCGTGGGCGAACTTACCTTTCCAGTCGCCTCGCTGGATGACGCCATGGGGGTCATCCGGCATATCCGCAACTGGCCGGTGGCGGACGCCGCCGACTTCGATGCGGGCGTGCTGTACGGCGGCCAGTTGCGCCTGCGCCTGGATACGTCGCTGCTGCCGCGGCCCTTCCAGGTCAACGCCCTGAACAGCAGCTCCTGGGTACAGTCGACGCCGTGGATGGACTTCACGTTCGTGCTCAGCGACAAGGAGAAAGACCCGTCATGAGGCTTGTGCTTCGGCTGGCCCTGATGGTTGGCGCCGCAAGCGGCCTGGCATTGCTGGGGCTGTTGGCGTGGTCCACCGGCAATGCCTCGCGCTTTGCGCGCTACTACGACACGCTGCTGGTGCTGAATGGCATTTTTGCGCTGGCGCTCTTCATCTGGGTGGTGGCGCTGACCGTGAGGCTGGCGCGGCAGATCCGTCGACGCCAGTTCGGCGCGCGGCTGACGGCCCGTTTTTCCCTGGCGTTTGCGCTGATCGGCGTGGTGCCCGGCGCCCTGATCTACACCGTGTCGGTGCAGTTCATGTCGCGCTCGATCGAATCCTGGTTCAACGTGCGCGTGGACACGGCGCTGGAGGCGGGCCTGAACCTGGGCCGCGCCGCGCTGGATTCGCTGCTGGCCGACCTGGACGCGCGTGCGCGCTCCATGGCGATGGAACTGAACCGCAGTTCCGACAGCGGCGTGACGCTCGCCTTGACGCGGCTGCGCGAGGCCAACGGCGTGCAGGAAGCCATGGTCTTTACCGGCAGCGGGCGCATGATCGCGTTCTCCACCAGCCAGTACGGGCAATTGCTGCCCGCGATGCCGCCGTCCACCGTCATGAACCAGCTGCGGCTGGCGCGCGGCTACTCCGCCGCCGAGGCCGATGACCCGGTGACCCCCGGCGCTGAAGGCGGGCTGCACCTGCGGGTGGTGATTCCGCTGACCGGCCCCGACCGCTACGACAACCTGTTGGGACCGGCATCCGAACCGCGTTGGCTGCAGCTGCTGCAGCCGGTACCCGAGCAGATCGCCCACAACGCCAATCTGGTGCAGCAGGGTTTTCGCGACTACCAGGAGCTGGCGCTGTCGCGGCTGGGCTTGCGCAAGCTGTACGGCATCACCCTGACCCTGGCCTTGCTGCTGGCGGCCTTCGGCGCCATCGCGGTGGCGCTCTCATTGTCCAAGCGGCTGGTGCGCCCGCTGCTCAGCCTGGCGGGCGGCACGCAGGCCGTGGGCGTGGGCGACTACCGGCCCTTGCCCGAGCCGCCCGAGCGCGACGAAGTCGGCCAGCTCACGCGTTCGTTCAACGCCATGACACGCCAGCTCGACGAGGCCCGCCGCATGGTCGAGAGCAACCGGCAGCAGCTGGAACGCTCCAATGTCTATCTGGAAAGCGTGCTGTCGAACCTGTCCTCCGGGGTGCTGGTGTTCGACGAATCGTTCCGCGTCACCACCGTCAACCAGGGCGCCCAGACCATCCTGGGCGCGGACCTGCGCTCGGTGATCGGACGGCCGCTGGAAACCGTGGCCGGCATGCTGGAGTTCGCCAACATCGTGCGGCAGGCTTTTTCCGCCCACGCCGCGGTGGGGTCCGAGCGCCAGCACTGGCAGCAGCAATTCGAGATCGCCCCGGGCCAGGACGACGCGCCCGCTGGCTCGCAGCCCCTGACCCTGCTGGCGCGCGGCACGCATCTGCGCGTGGACGGGCGCGGCAACGGCTATCTGGTGGTGTTTGACGACATCACCGAAGTGATCTCGGCCAACCGGACCGTGGCCTGGGGCGAAGTCGCCCGCAGACTGGCGCACGAGATCAAGAACCCGCTTACGCCGATCCAGCTATCGGCCGAGCGCCTGGCGATGAAGCTGGAGGGCAAGCTGCCTCCCGCCGAGGCCCAGATCGTGGCACGGTCTACCAATACCATCGTCAACCAGGTGGCATCGCTCAAGCAGATGGTGGACGACTTCCGCGAATATGCCCGCACGCCGCCGGCCGTGATGCAACGCATCGACTTCAACGCCCTGGTGGCGGACGTGCTGTCGCTGTACGGCTGGGAGCCCGAAGGCGGTTCGTCGCGCCTGGCCGAAATGGCCCTGAATCTGGACGTGACGCTGGCGCCGGACCTGCCGCCCATCGAGGGCGATCCCACCCAGTTGCGGCAGGTGATCCATAACCTGATGTCCAATGCCCGCGACGCGATCGCCGAGCAGGGCGGGCAAGGGCGGGTCAGCGTGACCACGCAGCTCATGCGCAGCGAGCAGCCCGACCGGGCGGCCCATCAGGCGCTCAGGTTCACGGTCGCCGACACGGGCCCGGGCTTTCCTCCCCAGGTCATGCAGCGCGCGTTCGAGCCCTACGTCACCACCAAGTCCCACGGGACTGGGTTAGGATTGGCAATCGTACGCAAGATCGTGGAAGAACACGGCGGGCGTATAGACCTTGCGAACCGCAAGGAAGGGGGCGCGCGGATCTCCATATTGTTGACCCGGCTGGCTTCCGAGGCCGATACTATGGACGCGACCGCGCAAGAAAAGGATAATGCGGCTACGCAATAGGTGGATGCTTTATGGCCAGAATTCTGGTGGTTGACGACGAAGTCGGTATACGCGAGCTTTTGTCGGAAATCCTATACGACGAAGGACACACGGTCGAGCTGGCTGAAAACGCGGCGCAAGCGCGCGCCGCACGCTTGCGCATGCGTCCTGACCTGGTGTTGCTGGACATCTGGATGCCGGACACGGACGGCGTCAGCCTGCTCAAGGAATGGGGCTCGCAAGGCCTGCTGGACATGCCCGTGATCATGATGAGCGGCCATGCCACCATCGACACGGCAGTCGAAGCCACGCGCATCGGCGCCATGGACTTCCTTGAAAAGCCGATCACGCTGCAGCGCCTCCTGAAGACGGTCGCCGCCGGCCTGGCGCGCGGCCGCGCGCCGCATCCGGCGCCTGCCACCGCGCATTCGGCCGTGGCCAGCCCGGCGGTGGCGCTGGAAGACGAACTCGATCCCCCGGTCCAGGCCGCCGCGCCGTCCAACGAAGTCCCCGTCACGTCCAACGGCCAACTGGGCAGCATTTCGCTGGACCAACCGCTGCGCGAGGCGCGCGACGAATTCGAGCGTATCTATTTTGAATACCACCTGGTCCGCGAAAGCCACAGCATGACCCGCGTGTCGGAACGCACGGGGCTGGAACGCACCCACCTGTACCGCAAGCTCAAGCAATTGGGCATCGAGTCCGCCCGCAAGCGGAGCTCATGAAGATCCTGATCATGGGCGCTGGTCGCGTAGGCACCAGCGTGGCCGAGAACCTGGTGTCCGAAGAGAACGACATCACGGTGATCGATTCGGATCCTGTCCAGCTCCAATACCTGCAAGAACACTTCGACCTGCGCGTCGTCCATGGCGACGGCTCGCAGGTTTCGGTGCTGGAGGCCGCTGGCGCCGCCGACACCGACCTGCTGATCGCCTGTGCGGCCTCGGATTCGGCCAATATGGTGGCCTGCAAGATCGCGCGCCAGCTGTTCAACATTCCCCGCCGCATTGCCCGCATCCGTTCGGTGGAGTTCGCCGAACACCCGGAACTCATGAGCGAAGAGGGCTTCTGCATCGACGCCCTGATCAGCCCCGAGCGCAGCGTCACCACCTATCTGCACAGCCTGATCGAATTTCCCGAGGCCCTGCAGGTGGTGGAGTTCGCCGAAGGCCGGGTCAGCGTCGTGACCGTGCGGGTCGGCGCGGGCAGCCCGATGGCCCATTCGCCGGTCGACAAGCTGCGCGACGTCTGGCCCGACGTGAAGGCGCGAGTGATCGACGTGCTGCGCGGCGGCAGGCCGCTGCGGGCCGGCAGCGGTACCGTCGTCGCCCCGGGCGACGAGGTGGTGCTGGTGGTGGACTCGCGCGATGCGCGCCGCGCCGTTCGGCAGCTGCGTGAGGCCGAGCGTGCCGTGCGCCGCGTGATGATCGCGGGCGGCGGCAACATCGGCCTGCGCCTGGCGCGCCAACTGGCCGAGGAAAAATACAGCGTCCGCATCATCGAGCGCGACCAGAAGCGCTGCGAATACCTGGCGACCCAGTTGCCCGACAGTGTGCTGGTGCTGCACGGCAGCGGCACCGACGAGGCGCTGCTGGAACGCGAGAACATCGAGGACATGGACACCTGGCTGGCGCTGACCAGCGACGACGAGGACAACATCATGTCCTCGCTGCTGGCCAAGCGCCTTGGCGCGCGCAAGGTGATCGCGCTGATCAACCGCCAGGCCTACGGCGAGCTGATGCAGGGCAGCCATATCGACATCGCCGTGTCGCCATCCCAGGCCACCATGAGCGAACTCCTGCGGCATGTGCGCCGCGGCGACGTGGCCGCCGTGCACCGGCTGCGCCAGGGCGTGGCGGAAGCGCTGGAGGCCATCGCCCACGGCGACCGCTCCACCTCCAAGGTGGTGGGGCGCGCGGTCGGGCAGATCAGCCTGCCCAAAGGCGCCAGCATCGGCGCGCTGGTGCGGGAGGACGAAATCATCCTGCCGGACGCCGACACCGTGATCGAATCCGACGACCACGTCATCGTCTTCGTGCCCTCGCGCCGGCAGATGCCGCGCGTGGAAAAGCTGTTCCAAGTCTCGGCGTCGTTCTTCTGATGCGCGCCGCCTCCTTCCTTCTGCGCGGGCCGCGCGCGGCCGGATAGCTCCATGAAGCGCGTCCTGGGCACTCTCTACATCCTGGGCCTGACGATGGTGATGTTCGCGCTCACCATGCTGATCCCGCTGACCGTCGCCTACGTGGGCGGCGACGGCGCGCGCGAGGCCTTCCTGGACGGGTTCCTGATCTCGGTGGGCATAGGCGGCGGCCTGGCCGCGATAACGCGCCGCGCCCGCTGCGAGCTGCGGGCGCGCGACGGCTTCGTGCTGGTGTCGGCCGTGTGGGCGGGCCTGCCCCTGCTGGCGGCCATTCCGCTGCTGCTCTACTTCCATGGCGCCGGCTTGCCGCTGTCGTTTACCGGCGCCTATTTCGAGGCCATGTCGGGCCTGACCACCACCGGCGCCACCGTCCTGACCAATCTGGACACCTTGCCCGCGTCGATCAACCTGTGGCGGGCCACGCTGATCTGGATCGGCGGCATGGGCATCCTGGTGCTGGCCGTGGCCATTCTGCCCCTGCTTGGCGTCGGCGGGCACCAGGTGGTGCGGGCGGAAACCCCCGGACCGATGAAGGACGAGCGGCTCACGCCGCGCATCGCCAGCACCGCCAAGGCGCTGTACGCGGTGTATTTCGTATTCTCCATCCTGTGCTTCCTGGCCTACCGGGCGGTCGGCCTGTCGTGGTTCGAGGCTTGGTGCCACATGGCCACCACCATGGGCCTGGGCGGCTTTTCGACCTGGGATGACGGCTTCGCCCATTTCGATTCGGTCGCGGTGGAAATGGTGGCGATGGTGTTCATGCTGATCGCGGGCATCAACTTCGCCACCCACTTCAATGCCTTCCGCCAGCGCAGCGCGCGCGCCTACGTGCGGTGTCCGGAGGCGATCCCCTACCTGGTGGTGGTATTGGGAGTCGGGCTGGTCATTTCGGTGTTCCTGTTCCTGAAAGGGGTCTATGAAGATCCGCTGCAGGCGCTGCGCTACGGCATGTTCAACACGATTTCCATGGCGACCACCACGGGCTACGCCAATACCGACTTCGCGCAATGGCCGCTGTTCGCTCCGCTGACCATGCTGCTGCTGTCGGGCTTCGCCACGTCGGCCGGGTCGACCGGGGGCGGCATCAAGATGATCCGGGCGATCCTGCTGGTCAAGCAGGCGCGCAATGAGCTGGTCACAATGTTGCACCCGCACGCGGTCAGCCCGGTGCGCATCAATGGCCGCGCGGTCGAGACCCGCACCATGTCGTCGGTGCTGGCCTTTATGCTGTTCTACGGCCTTTCCATCGCCGTTTTCACCAGCCTGCTGCTCCTGTCTGGCCTGGATCCGATCACCGCCTTCTCGGCCGTCTTCGCCAGCGTCAACAACACCGGACCAGGCCTGGGGCCCGTCGGACCCATGGGCAACTTCGCCGTCCTGTCCGATTTCCAGATCTGGGTCTGCACCTTCGCGATGCTGATCGGGCGCCTGGAACTGCTGACGGTGCTGGTGTTGTTCACCCCTATTTTTTGGCGGAAATAGATAAGGGACAACCCTTATAAGGGTTGTCCCACCCCCTCTTGAAAGCCCCTTGAGCGCTTGCTTTCCGGCTGCCGCAGCCCGGGAGGCCGCGCCATTTCTATGCCGTGAGCGCTCGCTCACTTTCCTTCACAGGGAAAAACCGATTGCTTCGTGATGTTGCACATAAATGTCACGATTTTCCATCTTCTTGCCACAAAACAGCGGCTATCATGCGTGCACAAGCTGCCGTCTAGTGCCCCCCGGGCTGTTTCCGGGCTTCAAGGTCGAACGGCGCACACCCTCATCAAACATTCAGAAAGGAGTCCGAGATGGAACAGATCCCGTTCATTTCGTCGGCCCCCAACACCCTGGGCATCGAGCTCGAGCTGCAACTGATAGACCCGCGCAGTTTTGACCTGACCGCAGCCTCGGACGAGCTGCTGGCCCAAATGGCCAACCACCCCATCGCCGACCGCGTTAAACCGGAAATCACGCGGTCCATGATTGAACTGAATTCCTCGGTGCACGAGCACCCCATGGGCCTCTTGGCCGAGATGCGCGAAATGCGCGACGCCCTGATCGAAGCGGCGGACGCCGTGGGCGTATCGGTCGCTGGCGGGGGCGCCCACCCCTTCATGCGTTGGCAGGAACGGTCCATTTCGGACACCCCGCGCTTCCAGTACCTGGCCGAAATGTACGGTTACCTGGCGCGTCAATTTACGGTCTTCGGCCAGCACATCCACCTGGGCGTCAAGAGCGGCGACGATTCCATCAAACTGTTGCGCCGCCTGTCGCCCTATGTGCCGCACTTTATCGCCCTGTCGGCCTCGTCGCCCTATTGCGAGGGGGTGGACACCTTGTTCTCGTGCTCGCGCCTGAACGCGGTGAACAGCTTCCCGCTGGCCGGGCACATGCCGCCCGAGGTGAAGGACTGGTACCAGTTCGAGGCCCATCTGGCGCAGCTGCGCGCCTATGGCCTGGCGGAAAGCATCAAGGACCTGTACTGGGACATCCGCCCCAAGCCGGAATTCGGCACGGTCGAAATCCGCGTGTGCGACACGCCGCTGACGGTCGAACGGGCTTGCCAGCTGGCGGCTTTTGCCCAGGCCCTGGCGGTGCTGCTGATGCGCGAGGGCGACCCCGGCGACGGCGCCTGGCTGTCCTACCGCAGCAATCACTTCCAGGCTTGCCGCTTCGGCCTGCAGGGCAGCTACGTGACCCCGGACGGCCAGCGCCTGCGGCTGATGGACCACCTGCGCAACCTGTTCCAGCGCCTGATGCCGGTGGCTGAAGAACTGGGCACGGGCGACATGATCGCCGCCCTGCGCGATGAATCCATGCGCAGCGGCAACGATTCCCGCTGGCTGCGCAGCCAGTTCCACCGCTTGCGCGACCTGCCGTTGGTGGTGGAGGCCATGTCGAACGCCTGGCGCGGCGTGGCTTCGCCCGGCGTAGGGCCCGCAGAACCGACGGCGGTCCTGAGGCGCCGCATTCGCGCAACCTCCGAGCCTATGTCGGCGTTGCCGGCTTCCGAGCCCGGGGTCAGCGTGCCGATGCCGGAACGCCTGCACTAGACGGGGAGGCCGGCGCCCGCAAAGCGCCGGCTCTGCCGGTCAGCCTGCGGCCCAGGTCAGGGCGCGCGGTGCCGGCCGCCAATCGCGCTGACCGACAGCCGGGTTTCACCGGCCACGGTGCGATGCGCCGCGGCGCGCCAGGCGTGGCCGTAGGCGACTTCGATACTCAGCACGATCAGACCGTCGGGCCGGCGCTGCGCTTCCAGCGCGGCGCAGAGACGGTCGCGCCAGTCGCGGCCCACCAGGCCGCCGCGCCGGCCTTCGGCCGGGTTGCCGCCCAGCGCGCGTACGTCCTGCAGCAGCTTTTCCGGGCTGCGGTAGGTCAGGGTCAGGATCTCCTGGTCCATGACCGGATCCGCGAAGCCGTTTTCCACCAGCAGGTCGCCGAAATCATGCATGTCCACGAAGGACGGCGTAGCCGTGCGCAGCCCGGCGTCGTCCAGGGCCTGGCGCAGTTCCCGCAGCGTGGCCGGCCCAAGACAGGAGAACATCGCCAGTCCGCCCACTTTCAGGATGCGCCGCCATTCCGCCAGCACGGCGTGCGGAGCGCGGTGCCAGTGCATGGCCAGGTTGGACCACACCAGTTCCAGCGATTCGGGCGCCAGGCCCGTCGCCGCCAGGTCGGCGTTGACGAAGGCAGGGGCGGCCGGGCCGCGGCGCGCCAGCTTGCCGATCCAGGCCGACAGGCCGGCAGGGGCATGGCGCTTGCGCGCCTGTTCCAGCAGCGGTTCGCAGTTGTCCAGCCCGGTATAGGCGGCGTCGGGATAGCGTTCACGCAGCAGCGGCAGGTTGTCGCCCGCGCCGCAGCCCGCGTCCAGCATGGCTTGCGGCTGGACCCGGATGTATTGCAGGCGGCCCAGCATGCGGCGGGCGATTTCCCCGTACAGGAACTGGGCCTCGGCCAGGTCGCCGCGGCGGGCGAATTGCCGGGGCACGTCGGCGCTGACGATGGGCAGGGAGGGGAGCGTTGCGGATTCTGGCAGGGACATTTCGGTCGCACCCGCGTCTGCAACGCGGGCGGATCATGGTTTCATGAGGGATGGCATCCATTATTGCGCATCCCGGCCGCGGTTTCCGATTGCCCCTACGGGTCATGGGGCGGCGGCTGCTGTCGCGCGTCGGTTGCGACTGCCCCTTGTGCGGCGCCCGGGTGGCGGGTGCTAGGCTTTGCGCGGGCTGCGAGGCGGATATCTGCGGCGATGCTCTCCGCCGGGCCGATAGTGGGGTGGTCGCGCGTCGCCCTGCAGCGCCACGCTGTCCTCGTTGCGCCCTGCGGTTGCGCCCGGATGCGCCGCACTGCGCCGCCTGCCTGGGCGCGCCCCGGACGTTTTCGCGCACGATTGCCGCCTTTGACTACGCGCCGCCCGCCGACACCTTGATCCTGATGCTGAAGACCCGGCTGCGCCTCAGCATGGCGCCGGTGCTGGCCCGGATGATCGCGGCTGCCGTGGCCCGAGACGGGCCTGCGCCGGAAGGCGCCTTGCTGGTGCCCGTTCCCGCCAGCCGCGCATCGCTGCGCCAGCGCGGCATGAATCCGGCCGGTGAAATTGCGCGCAGCCTGGCGGCGGAGCTGGGGCTGCCGCTGGCGCGCGGGCTGCTGCGGCGCCGGCGCGAGACGCCCCGGCAGACCGCGCAGGGCCGCCAGGCCCGCCGGCTCGGGGCGCAAAACCTGTTTTATTGCGTGGGCGACGTGCGCGGCCGGCAGCTGCTATTGGTGGACGACGTCATGACCACCGGCAGCACCGCCAACGCGGCCGCCGCTGCGCTGCTGGCAGCAGGAGCTGCGGATGTCACGGTGCTGGTGGCGGCGCGCACGCCCTGAGCCGGCCCCCAGGTAAATCGGCGACAATTCCCGGTGCGCGGCGACGTTTCCGCCGCAAGCCGTCCCGAGTCCCTAGCGCCATGTTCCACGTCATCCTTGTTTGTCCTGAAATCCCGCCCAATACCGGCAACGCCATCCGCCTGTGCGCCAATACGGGCGCGCAATTGCACTTGGTTCGTCCCTTGGGCTTCGAGCTCGACGACGCCCGCATGCGCCGCGCCGGCTTGGACTACCACGAATGGCAGCCCGTCCGCGTGCACGACACGCTGGAGGAGGCTTTGGCCGATACCGGCGCCGCGCCGTCCAGCATCTACGCGCTGACCACGCATGCGCAACGCAGCGTGGCGGATATCGGCTTCAAGCCGGGCGACGTGTTCGTATTCGGCCGCGAAACTTCGGGCCTGTCGGAAGAACATCAGGCGATGTTCCCGCCCCAGCAGCGCCTGCGCCTGCCGATGCGCGCTGGCCAACGCAGCCTGAACCTGTCGAATGCCGTCGCCGTGACGGTGTTCGAGGCCTGGCGTCAACAGGGGTATGAAGGGGGAGTGTGACGGGGGCGCGCTGAAGCCGGCGCGCCTGGCCCGTCACGGCTGGGCTGCAATCAATCCAGCGACAGATTCAGCTTCTCGATCACCTGGTCCCAGCGCGCCTTTTCATTCTTGATGCGGGCGGTCAGGGCTTCCGGCGTGGACGGCGCGGGGGTGAAGTACTGCAGCGCCAGCTGCTTGCGCACCGCTTCGCTGCCGATGATGCGCGCCAGCTCGCTGTTGAGCCGTTCGACGATGGGCGTGGGCGTCCCGGCCGGAACCAGCACGGCATTCCAGGAAATGGCTTCAAAGTCCGGATAGCCCTGGGATGCCATCGTCGGCACGCCCGGCAGCGCCTCGCTGGGCTGCAGGCTGGTCACGGCCAGCAGCTTCACCTTGCCGTCGCGGGCCTGGGGCACGGCGATGGCGGGCACCATGAAGCCGGCCTGGACATCGCCGCCGATGATGGCCGAGATGACCTGCGGGAAGCCGGAATAGGGGATGTGCGCCAGGTCTACGCCGGCGCTTTCCTTGAACATTTCCATCGCCAGATGGGCCGAGCTGCCCGGGCCCACGGAACCGTAGTTCAGCGAATTGCCGCGGCCCTTCACCAGCGCGACGAAGTCCTTGACGTTATCGACCTTCAGGCTGCTGGGCACGACCAGCACGTTGGGGCTGGTGCCCACCAGCGATACCGGCTGCAGATCGCGCAGCGGGTCGTAGCCCAGCGTCTTCTTGTACAGCGTGGGGGCGGTGACCAGCGGGCCGTTGATCGTGTAGAGCAGCGTGTAGCCGTCCGGCTTGGCCTGCGACACGATGCGCGTGCCGATGTTGCCGCCGGCGCCCGGCTTGTTGTCGATCACGATGGGCTGGCCCAACGCCTGCGACAGCGGTTCCGAGATGGTGCGCGCCAGGATGTCGGGCGACGAGCCGGGCGGGAAGGGCACGACCATGTGGATCGGACGGTCGGGCCAGTCGGCATGGGCGGCGGCGGGCAGGATGGCGGCCAGGCTCAGGCACAGGCCGCGTAGCAGCGGGCCGACCCGGAACTTGCGGGTTTGCGTCATGAAGGATGTCTCCTCGGGGTTGTGCGTGGTATTTGTTTTTGGGGCGGCTCAGCGGGGCCGGTTGTCCGGCGACGCGTCCGGCTGGCTGGCTATCCCGCTTTCGTAGCGGGCGTCGCGCGCCAACAGGGCGGACACGGCCGTCATTGGGGCCACGCCGTCGAACAGCACGGCGCAGACGGCTTCGGTGATGGGCAGTTCGACCCCGATGGCGCGGGCGCGGTCCAGCGCGGCGCGCGCGCAGCGCACGCCTTCGGCCGTGATGCCGCTGGCCAGGATGTCGGCCAGCTTGCGCCCGGCGCCGATCTCCAGGCCCACGCGGCGGTTGCGCGACAGCTCGCCTGTCGCGGTCAGGACCAGGTCGCCCAGGCCGGTCAGCCCGGCGAAGGTCTCGGCCTGCGCGCCCAGCGCCACGCCGAAGCGGGTCATCTCGGCCAGGCCGCGGGTGATCAGCGCGGCGCGGGCATTGGTGCCCAGGGCCAGGCCGTCGCCAATGCCGCAGGCGACCGCGATCACGTTTTTCAGCGCGCCGCCCACTTCCACGCCCACCAGGTCGGTGCTGGCGTAGACGCGCAGCGCCGCGCCGTGGAAGGCGGCAGTGGTGGCATCGCGCAAGGCGGGGCTGTCGCTGGCCACGGTCAGCGCGACCGGCAGGCCCTGCGCGACTTCGCGCGCGAACGAGGGGCCCGACAATGCGCCGCCGGTGGCGCCAGGCAGGGCCTCGCGCATGATTTCATGGGGCAGCCTGGCCGTGTCGGCTTCAAAGCCCTTGCACGTCCAGACGATGGGAGTGTCCTGCAATCCCAGCGCGGGCAGCCGGCGGGACAGCTCGCCGCAGATGGCGGTCAAGCCGGCCACGGGCACGCCCAGTACGATCAGCCGGCGCGCGCCGTCTTCTTGCAGGCTGCGCAGCGTGGCGTCGAGATCGGAGGAGATATTCAGTGCCTGCGGCAGGGCGATGCCCGGCAGGTAGCGCGCGTTTTCGTGCGAGGCGGCCATGTCGGCGGCCTGCGCGGCATCGCGCGCCCAGAGTACGGTGGCGTGGCGGCGGCTGGCAGCCGCCGCCAGCGCGGTGCCCCAACTTCCCGCACCCAGGACGGCGACGCGCAGGCGTGGCTCGATGGGATTTTTCATCGCCGAGCCGCCTCAAGATGAAAAGCGCCCCCACGGGGGGCAGCAAGCCGAAGGCGCAGCGTGGGGGCTCTTTTCATTGGACGCCGCGGCTGCTTTACTGGCGGGTCGCGCCGGGGGGCAGGATGATGCCCGAGTCGCTGCCGTTGCCGTTGGCGGCGCTTTGCTGCTGTTGCAGCTCGGCCAGGCGCTGCTCGTACAGGGCCTGGAAGTTCACTTCGGTCAGGTGCAGCGGCGGCATCGAGGTGCGGGTGATCGCGTCGGCGATGTTGGCGCGCAGGTAGGGGTACAGCATGGTCGGGCAGACGATGCCCAGCAGCGGGTCGAGCTGTTCTTCGGGGATGTTGGCGGCCTCGAAGATGCCGGCTTGCGTGCCTTCGACCAGGTACACGACCTTTTCATTGATGCGGGTGGTGACGGTGACGGTAACCGTGGTTTCGAACACGGTTTCAGCCAGGCGCTGGCCACCCACGGTGATGCTTACCTCGACCTGGGGCGCTTCCTGTTCCAGGAAGACGTGGGGCGCATTCGGCATTTCCAGCGAAAGGTCTTTCAGGTAGACGCGCTGCAGATTGAACGAGGGCGCGTTGCCGCCTTCTTGCTGGGTGTTTTGGTCTTGATCAGCCATGAGTGTTTCCGTTGGTGGGAGGGGCAAAAAGGGAGGCGATTTAGCTGGCCAGCATGGGGGCAAGGCCACCCGAGCGGTCCAGGGCCATCAGGTCGTCGCAACCGCCGACGTGGGTATCGCCGATGAAGATCTGCGGGACGGTGCGCCGGCCGGTGCGTTCGATCATGACGTCGCGCTGGGACGGGTCCCGGTCGATCTGGATGATTTCCAGGTCGGTCACGCCGCGCTGCTCCAGCAGGGCTTTGGCGCGGGCGCAATAGGGACAATAGTCCTTGCTGTACATGACGACTTTATTCATGGGCGCTCCTGTGAGTACAAGAATAGGTAGATGGGGGCGCGGCCCCAGGCTTCAACCCTTCTGGGTCACGGGCAGGCTGGCGGCCGACCAGGCGCGCATGCCGCCTTCCAGCGGCACGACATCGGCGAAACCCTGGGCGCGCAGCTTGGCGGCGGCGCGGGCAGAATCGCGGCCATTGTCGCAAACCACGACCAGCGGCTTGTTCTTGGGCAGCGAGGCGGCCTTTTGCTCCAGATCGGCCGCCGGCACGTTGCGGGCCTGGGCGATGTGGCCGGCCTGGAACTGTTCGGCGGGACGGACGTCGACCCATACGGCCTGGCGCTGGTTGACCATCTGGATGGCCTCGGTCGTGCTCACGGCCGAACCGGTGCGGCCTTTGCGCAGGGCGGGGATGGCCAGCATGATGCCGGAGATCACGGCAACGGCGACGATGAAGACGTTGTTTTTATCGATCAAGAATTGCAAAAGGTCCACGGGGCATCCTGAAGTGCGGCGACTAGCCTGGTATAGGCGAACCCTGATGCGCCGCGCCGCAGAAATGGGCGGGTGCGCCGGGGCAAAATCAAGGGCAAAATCGCTCAATTATAAAATGAGCGCATTCCTTCACTTTAACCCGCGTTACAAGCGTCCCAAATCATGCACAAACTCGTTCTGATGCGCCACGGCGAAAGCCAGTGGAATCTGGAAAACCGCTTCACCGGTTGGACCGACGTCGACCTCACCGAGACCGGCCGCGAACAGGCCCGCAAGGCCGGCGAACTGCTCAAGAAAGAAGGCTTCACCTTCGATCTGGCCTACTCGTCGCTGCTCAAGCGCGCCATCCGCACCCTGTGGATCGCCCTGGACGCCATGGACGCCATGTACACCCCGGTCGGCGTGACCTGGCGCCTGAACGAACGTCACTACGGCGCGCTGCAAGGCTTGAACAAGGCCGAAACCGCCGCCAAGTACGGCGACGAGCAAGTGCTGATCTGGCGCCGCGCCTACGCCATCGCCCCGGAACCGCTGGCGCTGGACGACGAACGCCACCCGCGTTTCGACAAGCGCTACGCCAAGGTGCCGGCCGACCAGCTGCCCGCCACCGAATGCCTGAAGGACACCGTGGCCCGCGTGCTGCCGTTCTGGAACGAATCCATCGCTCCGGCCATCCGCGCCGGCCGCAATGTCCTGATCGCCGCCCATGGCAACAGCCTGCGCGCCCTGATCAAGCACCTGGACAACGTGTCGGACGAAGACATCGTCAACCTGAACATTCCCACCGGCCAGCCGCTGGTGTACGAATTGGATGATGACCTGCGCCCGATCCGCCACTATTATCTGGGCGATGCCGCCGAGATCGAGGCGGCCATGGCTGCGGTGGCAGCCCAGGGCAAGGCTAAGAAGGACTGATATTCCTATGCGTCGCGCGGCAGGATTGTTGTTGGCGGTCATGTTGACCGGTGGGGCGCTGTCGGCTCACGCCGCGCCCAACGACCTTGCCGGCCGCCAGTCCGACGCGGAAAAGCAGCAGGCCGCCTTGCGCGACCGCATCGAGAACCTGCAAAAGGATATCGATGACCGCGAGGCCGCCCGCAAGGAAGCCGCCGACGCGCTCAAGCAGTCCGAGTCGGCGATTTCCAAGATCAACCTGCGCCTGCGGGAGCTGGCCGAGGCCAACCGCCAGGCGCAGGCCGACCTGACCGGCCTGGAAAAGCAGATCGGCGCCCAGCAGGCGGTGCTGGCCAAGCGCCGCACCGAACTGGCCGAACAGCTGCGCACCCAGTACACCAGCGGCCTGTCGCCCTGGACCGCCCTGTTGTCGGGCGACGATCCCCAGGTGCTGGGGCGCAACCTGGGCTATCTGGATTATGTGTCGCAGGCCCGCGCCCAGGCCGTGCAGGCCCTGCGCGAGGACATCGAGCGCCTGGCCGCCCTGCAGGGACGCGCCGACGCCCGCCGCGCGGAAATCGAAAAAGTCGTGGCCGAGACCTCCGAGCAGAAGACCGCGCTGGTCGGTCAGCAAAAAGAGCGCGCCACGCTGCTGGCCCAGCTGGAAGGGCAGATCGCCGCCCAGCGCGCCGAAGCCAACAAGCTGGGCCGAGATGATCAGCGCCTGTCGCGGCTCATCACCGATCTGGACGCGGCCATCGCCAAGCAGATCGAGGACGCCCGCCGCGCCGAGGAAGCGCGCAAGCGGGCCGAGGAAGTACGTCGCGCGGAAGAAGCGCGCCGCGCCGCCGAGGAAGCCAAAAAACGCGCCGATGCCGAGCGCCGCGCCGCCGAGGACGCCCGCAAGAAGGCCGAGGCTGACCGCAAGCTGGCTGCCGATAACGCCAAGCAGGCCGCCGACAATGCCAAGCGCGAGCGTGACGCCCGCGATGCCCGCGATGCCGCCCAGGCGCGCGAACAGGTCGAAGCCGCCTCGCGCCAGAACCGCGGTCCCGTGGCCGTGGCCGATCCGGATGCCGCCGGACTGCGCCCGGCCGAGCAGAAACAGTCGCGGCTGACCACGCCCGAGCCGCCGCCTCAGGCCAAGCCCGCGGAACCGCCCAGGAAGGCGGAACCTATAGAGGAAAAACCCGCTCCAAGCCGTAGCGAGCCTGCGCAGCAAACCCAGACCGCGCGCGCCGCGCCGGCGGTGGGCGGCGGCAACGGCTTGCGCCACGGGCTGTCCATGCCGGTGCGCGGCCAGGTGCAGGGGCGCTTCGGGGTCGACCGTCCGGATGGCGGCGTATGGCGCGGCGTGGTGCTGCGCGCGGCCGAAGGCACGCCGGTCAAGGTGGTGGCCCCCGGCACGGTGGTCTACGCCGATTGGCTGCGGGGTTTTGGCAACCTCATCATTGTGGATCATGGGCAGCAATACCTGACCGTCTATGCTTACAACCAAAGTCTGCTCAAACGGGTGGGAGATTCGGTGACGGGTGGCGATACCATCGCCACGGTCGGGGCGACCGGCGGCCAAGTGGAATCCGGCCTATACTTTGAAATTCGCCATCGTGGCGCTCCTGTGGATCCGGCACAATGGCTGGCGCAGTAGATTGATGTCGTTGGTAATTACCAAACCCCATCGGCGAAAACAAAATTCGGGAAGTGTGCATGGGCACTCGTAAGTTTCGCGGTTTCGGTCTGATTGCCATCGGTGCGGTGGCTGGTGTGTTGCTCAGCGTAGGCGTGACCGCGGTCGCCCAGCGCGGCAGCCCTCTGCCACTGGACGAACTCAGGCAGCTGAGCAATGTGTTCGCCGCCATCAAGAACAACTACGTCGAGGCCGTCGACGACAAGACCCTGATCGACAATGCCATCTCCGGCATGGTGTCGAACCTCGACCCGCACTCGGCCTACCTGGACGCCGATGCCTTCCGCGAAATGCAGACGGCCACGCAAGGCGAGTTCGGCGGCCTGGGCATCGAGGTCGGCGCGGAAGACGGCTTCGTGAAGGTCATCTCGCCCATCGAAGACACGCCCGCGGCCCGCGCCGGCGTGATGGCTGGCGACCTCATTATCAAGATCGACGACACGCCCACCAAAGGCATGACGCTCAACGATGCCGTCAAGCTGATGCGTGGCGCGCCCAAGTCGCCGATCACGCTGACCATCATGCGCGCCGACCGTCCGCAGCCCATCGTGCTGAAGATCGTGCGCGACATCATCAAGGTGCGCAGCGTGCGCAGCAAGATGCTGGACAACGGCATCGGCTACGTCCGCGTCGCCCAGTTCCAGGAAAAGACCGGCGCCGACCTGGCCAAGCAATTGAAGGACCTCGGCGCCAAGGAAGCCCCCAAGGGCCTGGTGCTGGACCTGCGCAACGACCCGGGCGGCCTGCTGACCAGCGCCATCGGCGTGTCCGGCGCGTTCCTGCCGCCCGACTCGGTGGTGGTGACCACCGACGGCCGTACTCCGGACGCCCGCCACAAGTACCTGGCCACGCCTTCGGAATACGCCCGCGGCGAAAGCAACTACCTGGCCGGCCTGCCGGCCTGGACCAAGACCGTGCCGATGGTGGTGCTGGTGAACGTGGGCTCCGCCTCGGCGTCCGAGATCGTGGCCGGCGCGCTGCAGGACCACAAGCGCGCCAAGGTCCTGGGCAACCGCACCTTCGGCAAGGGCTCGGTGCAGGTGATCCTGCCGCTGTCCGAAACCACTGCGGTCAAGCTGACCACCTCGCGCTACTTCACCCCGAGCGGCCGCTCGATCCAGGCCACCGGCATCGAACCCGACTACGTCGTGGCCGACACCGCCGAAGGCGACCTGTTCCGCCTGCCGCGCGAAGCCGACCTGCAGCGCCACCTGTCCAACCAGCAGACGGCCAACGAAGTGAAGTCCAGCGCCGGCGAAGACAACGCCGATGTGCCGGCCAAGGTGTTCGAATTCGGCGGCAAGGACGACTTCCAGCTGCAACAGGCCCTGAACGTGCTGGCCGGCAAGCCGGTGCAGAAGGGTTCGGCCCGCGCCCAGGCCAAGGCTGATGCCAAGGCCGGCGGTGGTACGCCCCAGCGCATGAAGATCACGCCGACCGGAGTCGAGCCCAGCAAGGACAAATGAACGACGAGCAACTGCTGCGCTACGCCCGCCACATCCTGCTCGACGAGCTGGGAATCGAAGGGCAGGAAAAACTGCTGGCGGCGCGTGTGCTCATCGTGGGGGCGGGCGGACTGGGTTCCCCCGCCGCGCTCTATCTGGCCACTGCCGGCGTGGGCGACATCACCCTGGCCGATGACGATGTCGTCGAGCTGAGCAACCTGCAACGCCAGATCCTGCACACCACCGCCAGCGTCGGCCGCCACAAGGCCGAGTCGGGGCGGGACATGTTGGCGGCCTTCAATCCGCAGACTCGGGTCCATGCCCGCGTCGAGCGCCTGGAAGGCCAGGCCCTGTCCGACGCCGTCGCCCAGGCGGACCTGGTGCTGGACTGCACCGACAACTTCACCACCCGCCACGCCATCAACCGTGCCTGCGTGCAGCACCGCAAGCCACTGGTATCGGGCGCGGCCATACGCTTCGACGGCCAGGTCAGCGTCTATGACCTGCGCGACGACAACGCGCCCTGTTACCACTGCCTGTTCCCGGAAGCGGACGACGTCGAGCAAGCCAATTGCGCCACGATGGGCGTGTTCGCCCCGGTCGTCGGCATCATCGGCAGCATGCAGGCCGCAGAGGCCCTGAAACTGCTGTCCGGGGTGGGCGAAAGCCTGTCCGGCCGCCTGCTGTGGCTGGACGTGCGCACCATGCAATGGCGCAGCGTCAACGTCCAGCGCGACCCGGAATGCGCCGTCTGCGGCCATCGCGGGCACTGATTTCCTGTCCGGGATTGGCCCCGCGGACAATATTAAAGGCTTGAAATACCTGCTATAACGCCAGCCAGCCTACCCGAAAGCGGGTAGATGGCCAGGGACGTGACCGCGTGGATACAGCACTGAAGTTCAGTTTGCCCAAATGGCGCCTGACGCGTTGGCTGACGCATTCCGGGCACGACACCCCTGCGGACATCCGTTCGGCCCTGATCGCCAGCTTGTTCGGCACGCTGCCCATTTTTGCCGGCGGCGTCATCAACACCCTCATGATTTCCGGCGTGGTCGCCTGGCGCCGCCCCGAGCCGCTGTACCTGTCCTGGCTGGCGATGGAGGTGATACTGGCCCTGGTCCGCGTGCTGATCCTGCGGTCCGCCTTGCGCGCCGCGCCCAAGGGCGGCAATACCCATACCGATATCTACATCCTGCTGGCGCTGCTGTGGGCGTTCAGCGTGGGCTACGGCGTCTTCGTCACCTTCATCAACGGCGACTGGCTGGCCGCCACCCTGGCCGGCGTGTCCTGCGGGGCCATGGCCGGCGGCATCTGCTTCCGGAACTACGGCGCGCCGAGGCTGGTCGGCGCCATGATCTTCCTGAGCCTGGGGCCGATGTGCCTGGGCGCGGCCTTCACCGGCGAATACGTCACAGCCATCGTCTTCATCCAGATTCCGTTCTACCTGGTCAGCATGAGTGTCGCCTCGCACCGGCTCAACCGCATCCTGGTGTCGACCATGCTGGCCGAGCGCGACAGCGAACGCCGCGCCAGCGAAGACGCGCTGACCGGCCTGGCCAACCGCGCCGGCCTGCAGGCCGCGCTGGAGCGCGTCTGCGCCAGCGCGCGCGGCCAGGACAGTCCTGCGGCGCTGTTGTACATGGACATGGACGACTTCAAGCTCATCAACGACACCTACGGCCATGCTGCCGGCGACCAGGTGCTGATGACCATCGCCCAGCGCATGCGCTCCATGTTGCGGGTGGACGACGTGGCCGCGCGGATTGGTGGCGACGAGTTCATCGTGTTGGTGACCGGCATTGATGCCACGGCCGCGCTACGGCTGGGCGAGCACCTGCTGCATGACGCTTCCCAGCCGATCACGCTGGCGGATGGCACGCGGGTCAGTGTCGGCCTGTCCATCGGCATTTCCATTGTGTCCGGCGCCAACCGCAGTCCGGAAGCTGCCTTGCATTCCGCCGATGCCGCCCTCTACCGGGCCAAGGCGCAGGGCGGCCGCTGTTGCGCCGTGGCGGGGGCGGAAGAGGCCGAAAAGACCGTCCGGGACGACGAACCCGCCGTCGCCTGATCCGCCCGGTTCGCGTAATCCATCAAGCCTGAACCCGATCTGGAAGCGGCTTCTTTCTCAAAAGTTATCAGATAACCTGAGAAGTGTGCCTATAATGCCCGGATGCTGACCAAGAGCCTCACCCTGACCGAACAGGTCGCCCGCCAGATCGCCGCCGACATCGCCGGGGGCGCCTATCCCGTCGGCGCCAAGCTGCCGGCGGGTCGCGTGCTGGCCGAGCAATACGGCGTCAGCGCCGCGGTCATCCGCGAGGCCACCGAACGCCTGCGAGCCCAGGGTCTGATCCAGAGCCGGCAGGGTTCCGGCAGCACCGTGTTGTCGCGCACGGGCGCGCAGGGCTTCCAGCTTTCCGCCGGCATCGCCGTGGACCGCAAGCAGTTGGCCGGGGTCTACGAATTGCGCATGGAGCTGGAAGGCGGCGCGGCCGCGCTGGCTGCGCTGCGGCGCGACGATGCTGACCTGGCCGCCATGGCGCGCGCCCTGGCTGACCTGGGATCGCATCTGGAAGACCCGGAGCAGGGCGTGGAGCACGACATCGCCTTTCACCGCGCCATTGCCGCCGCCACGCACAACAGCTGCTACCAGGACCTGTTGCAGTACCTGAACCTGCAGCTCAGGCTGGCGGTCAGCACTGCGCGCAGCAACAGCCGCCTGCAGGCCGGTTTGACGGCCGCCGTGCACCAGGAGCACGTGGCCGTGTTCGAGGCCATCCGCGCGCGCGATCCCGAACGGGCGCGGCACGCCGCCGCCCGCCATCTGCAACAGGCGGCCAGCCGCCTGCAACTCGATCTCCTCTCTCCCGCCGCAAGGCAGACATCATGACCGCATCCGACTTTACGCAACGCCTGGTCCAGGCCCTGGGCCCCGATACCGTCATCACCGCCGAGGCCGACATTGCGCCCTGGCTGTCCGACTGGCGCGGCCTGTACAAGGGCAACGCGCAGGCGGTGGTGCGCCCGCGCACGACCGCCGAGGTCGCCACTTGCCTGGCGCTGTGCCAGGAGGCAGGCGTGCCGGTAGTGCCGCGCGGCGGCAACACCGGCCTGTGCGGTGGGGCCACGCCGGATGCCGCCGCGGGCAACGTGGTGCTGAGCCTGGACCGCATGAACGCCGTGCGCTCCATCGACACCATCGCCAACACCATGGTGGCCGAGGCGGGCGCGATCCTGGGCAATTTGCGCCGCGCCGCGCAGGACGCCGGCCGCCTGCTGCCGCTGAGCCTGGCCGCGGAAGACTCCAGCCAGATCGGCGGCAACGTTGCCACCAACGCCGGCGGCGTGAACGTGGTGCGTTATGGCATGGCGCGCGAACTGGTGCTGGGCCTGGAAGCGGTGCTGCCCACGGGCGAGATCTTCCACGGCCTGCGCACGCTGCGCAAGGACAACACCGGCTATGACCTCAAGCAATTGCTGATCGGCTCCGAAGGCACGTTGGGTGTCATTACCGCCGTCGCCTTGCGGCTGTTCCCGCGCACTGATGTGCGCTCGGTGGTGCTGGCCGCCGTCGAGTCGCCGGCGCAGGCCCTGCAACTGTTCGAGATCCTGTTCGAACAATGCGGTGCGCGGCTGCAGGCGTTCGAGTACTTCTCGGGCGACTGCCTGGATCTGGTGCTGGCGCACGCCGCGGGTGTGCAGGAACCTTTTGACCAGCGCTATCCGGCCTATGTGCTGGTGGAGCTGGCGGACACGGCCGATGAGGCCGCGCTCAATGGCCTTGTTGAAAACGTGATCGGCACGGCGCTGGAACGTGGCCTGTGCCTGGACGCAGCCGTGTCGGCGTCGCTGGCGCAATTGCAGGCGCTGTGGAAGCTGCGCGAGGAAATCTCCGAAGCCCAACGCGCCGACGGCCCGCACCTGAAGCACGACGTGTCGCTGCCGATCGAACGTATTCCCGACTTCATGGAATCCGCCGAGGCCCGCGTGCGCGCGCTGTACCCGGACATCCGCCCCTTCATCTTCGGCCACTTCGGCGACGGCAACCTGCACTACAACCTGTCGCGCCCGGCCGGAGCCGATCGCGACTGGGTGGCGGTGCATGGGGCGGCGATCACTGATGCGGTGCTGGACGAGGTCAATCGCTATGGCGGGAGCATTTCGGCAGAGCACGGGATCGGGCAGCTGAAGCGGGATCATTTCCTGCATAGCAAGGACGCGCTGGAGCTGCGGTTGATGCGGGAAATCAAGGCTGTATTGGATCCTGCGGGGATTATGAATCCGGGGAAGTTGCTGTAGTTTTTTTGGGGCGTTTTTGAGCGGGGCTTCGGCGGTGTGCATGAGCGAAGCGTCGTAGGCCGCACGGCGGTGCGGGCGGCATGGCGGCGAGCGCCCACGATTGCGGTCCGGAGCGTTCGCTCCGGACTGCCCCTTCGTCATCTTCGTCACCGCCTTCGGCGGTTCCTTCAGATTCCCTCGGGCGCATCGAGGTTGCTCGCCGCCATGCCGCCCGCACCGCCGTGCTACCTGCGTCTTGGCCTGTTGCGTCGCTAGAGCTGTGTTCAGTGGCGAGTCTTGCGGGGCCCGCTCATTGCGGCCGCCCGGGCGGCCGCAATGAGCATGCGCGCTTGCTTGCGTCGTGATGGGAGCGCTGGCGCGAATGCGACGAGCGGTTTGCTAGTGGTTGTCGCCGTTTTTTGGGGGGGCGGTGATGGGCGGCGCGCGTTGGACAGAAGCTTGCGCACGCAGATCCTCTCGCGCGCGCCGCCCATCCGGCGGCGGAGTTGAAATGACGACGTTTGCCGCCTCATGACGCTTCAGTAGGATGGGTGAAGCGAGAACCCCAAGCGTCCAGCGCACGTAGCCTGCGGGCAGATCCGTACGTACTTCACTCATCCTGCCCAATTTCACGCACTCACCACCAGCGCGCAGCGTCATCATCCGACGCGAGACACCGCGTAAGCCCCCAAAGGCCGCCCGCGCGGCCGGCCGGGGGCGGGCCCCGCAAGATCCTCGCCCACCCCCGCCGGTGGCGAAAACGCCAAGCAAACAGCTCGTCTCGGCGATCGTGAAAATTCAACAGACAGAGCACGGCGCGGCAGTGGCCTGCCGGGTGCGGGGCGTCGATAAGCCCGAGGGAATCGGAAGGGAAGGCCGTAGGCCTGGACGACGATGACGACGGGGCAGTCCGGAGCGAAGGCTCCGGACCGCAATCGTTGCCCCGCGCCCGGCAGGCCACTGCCGCGCCGTGCGCCTCAAGAACTCAACGCACACGCAGCAGCAAAAACATCACTGCCGATGATAAACCTCGGCTCCCTTCTTAACGAACTCGATGGACTTCTCCTCCATCCCCTTCTGCAACGCATCCTTCTCGCTAACCCCCTGAGCCGCCGCATAATCCCGCACGTCCTGGGTGATCTTCATCGAGCAGAAATGCGGTCCGCACATCGAGCAGAAGTGCGCCACCTTCATCGAATCCTTCGGCAGCGTTTCGTCGTGGAATTCCTTGGCCGTGTCCGGATCCAGTCCCAGGTTGAACTGGTCGTCCCAGCGGAACTCGAAGCGCGCCTTGGACAGCGCGTTGTCGCGGATTGCCGCGCCCGGGTGGCCCTTGGCCAGGTCCGCTGCGTGGGCTGCGATCTTGTACGTGATGATGCCGTCCTTCACGTCCTTCTTGTTCGGCAGGCCCAGGTGTTCCTTGGGCGTCACATAACAGAGCATCGCCGTGCCGTACCAGCCGATCAGCGCTGCGCCGATGCCCGAGGTGATGTGGTCGTAGCCGGGGGCGATGTCGGTGGTCAGGGGGCCCAGCGTGTAGAACGGCGCCTCGTGGCAGTGTTCCAGCTGCAGCTCCATGTTTTCCTTGATCATCTGCATCGGTACGTGGCCCGGCCCTTCGATCATGACCTGCACGTCATGCTTCCACGCCACCTGCGTCAGTTCGCCCAGCGTCTTCAGCTCGGCGAATTGCGCCTCGTCGTTGGCGTCGTATCCCGAACCCGGGCGCAGGCCGTCGCCCAGCGAGAAGCTGACGTCGTAGGCCTTCATGATTTCGCAGATTTCCTCGAAACGCTCGTACAGGAAACTTTCCTTGTGGTGCGCCAGGCACCACTTGGCCATGATCGAACCGCCGCGCGAGACGATGCCGGTCATGCGGTCGGCCGTCATCGGGATGAACGGCAGACGCACGCCCGCGTGGATGGTGAAGTAGTCCACGCCCTGTTCCGCCTGCTCGATCAGCGTGTCGCGGAAAATCTCCCAGGTCAGGTCCTCGGCCTTGCCGTCGACCTTCTCCAGCGCCTGGTAGATCGGCACGGTGCCGATCGGCACGGGCGAGTTGCGGATGATCCATTCGCGCGTTTCGTGGATGTGCTTGCCGGTGGACAGATCCATGACCGTGTCGCCGCCCCAGCGGATCGCCCAGGTCATCTTTTCCACTTCCTCGCCGATGCCGGAGCTGACGGCGGAGTTGCCGATGTTGGCGTTGATCTTCACCAGGAAGTTGCGGCCGATGGCCATCGGCTCCACTTCAGGGTGGTTGATGTTGGCGGGGATGATGGCACGGCCGCGCGCGATCTCGTCGCGCACGAACTCGGGCGTGATGGCCGCGGGAATCGAGGCGCCGAAGGACTGGCCGGGATGCTGGCGCAGCAGGCGCTTGACCATCTTTTCGCCATCGGGGCCGCTTTCGCGCAACGTCTGCAGGTAGTGTTCGCGGCGCAGGCTTTCGCGGATCGCCACGTATTCCATTTCTGGCGTGATGATGCCGCGGCGCGCGTAATGCATCTGCGACACGTTGGCGCCCGACTTGGCGCGGCGCGGCGGACGCTGCAGGTCAAAGCGCATGGCCGTCAGCTTGGGATCGGTCAGGCGTTCCTTGCCGTAGTCGCTGGTCGGGCCCGACAGCACTTCCGTGTCGCCGCGCTCTTCGATCCAGCCGCGGCGCAGTTCGGGCAGGCCGCGGCGGATGTCGATCTTGGCTTCGGGGTCGGTGTAGGGGCCGCTGCAGTCATAGACCGTCAGCGGCGGGTTCTTCTCGCCACCGAACATCGTCGGCGTATCGTCCTGCTCGATCTCGCGGAATGGCACGCGGATGTCGGGGCGCGAGCCCACTTCATACACGCGGCGGGATTTGGGCAGCGGTGCGACGGCCGCCGCGTCGACTTCGGCGGTAGCGGCCAGGAATTTGGGATTGGCGTTCATGGAAAGCTCCAAGCGAGTGGTTGGAGCCGATCGGGAAGGAATTCCCGCCGCGCGCGCAAAGACGCATGGCGGGAATACGGCTCCCAGCATCGGCATTATCCGTACTGGTACGAAGGGACTCTCTCAACACGTCCGGCCATGTAGGCGGGACGAGTACCCCTGCGCGAAAGCGAAGTATAGAGGCTGGCGCGCGTTCCGACGAATCGCGCGGCTGCTGCGCCGCGTCGGCCGGAGCAGGCGGGAGCTGGTATTACCGCTTTACAATTGGATTCAGACTATGGCGACACCGTCATTCAGGTTCGGTACACTTTTCCCCAGTGCCGGGGATGAAGTGCATCGCCTGGTCTTAGTCCACATTAAGAAGGAAACGAGCATGCAACTGACCCTACGCAAATTGGCGCCCGCCCTGGTAGTCGTGACGTTGGCGCTAGCGGGTTGCAAGACCGCCCCGACTAAGACGTCTGGCGACACCGCCACGCCGCAAGCAGGCCAAGAGGCCGCCAAGCCGGCAGCCGCGGCCTCGGTGGACTTCTACCTGGCGCAGAAGCAGCCTGGCGCAGGCATGCGCGAAATCGCGCTGCCTGACGGCAAGCTCTACATGCAGACCGTGCCTGTCCTGACGCGCGCCGACCTCACCGACGCCGCCGCGCTGGTGGACCGCCAGGGTCAGAACTTCGTCGGCCTGCGCTTCTCGGAAGCCGGCGCCCGCAAGCTCAATGACGTCAGCACCAAGAACGTCGGCAACATGCTGGCGCTCGTGATCGACCAGGAACTGGTCGCCGCTCCGCTGATCGGCGAACCGCTGAACCGCGGCGTGCTGGCCTTTGGCGTGGCCTCGGCCCAGGCCGCCTCGGAAATCGCCGCCAAGATCCGCGGCGACGCTGCCGTGCCGCCGGCTGGCGGCGCCGCTCCGGCTCCTGCTGCCAAGCCCTGAACAGCACAGCAAGCGACAAAAAAGCCCGGCATGCCGGGCTTTTTCATGGCCGCGCACAATGCGCGGGGGAAGGTTGATGAGGGCTTGGCGTCTTTTGCGCGGTCCCATGCGCCTAACGGTGCAGGGCGCGTAGCGCGATCTCAGGCTCGTTGGCCACGACTTTCAGCAGAGCAGCAGCTGGTCCGGTAGGAGACCGGCGCTTTTGCTCCCAGTTTTGCAAGGTGCGAACGCTGACCTGCAACGCCGCCGCAAACTCAGCTTGAGACAGCTTGGTCTGTTCGCGCACCCGCTTCACGTCCAGAGGATCAAGCGTGGATATTCTCGAAGGACGCGTCTCTCCCTTGCGTATCGCTGCCGCTTCTTTGAGACTCGCCTTCAAATCGGCGAATAACTGCCTGTCCATTTCACAAGTCCTTTACCAACGCCCGCAGTTCAGAAAGTTCCGCTGAGCTCAAGTTGTCCCGCACGTTCTTTGGGTAGGCCAACAGCATCAGAATCTGGTCGTCATCGGTGAGCCAGTAATAGATCACCCGTATCCCCCCGCTCTTGCCGATTCCCGGCCGCGCGTGGCGCACCTTTCGTATGCCGCCTCCGCCAGGAATCACATGGCCGCAGGCGGGATCCTCCAGCAGCATTTGCTGCAATTCACGATAACCATCATCTGGCAGCAGGGACGTGATTTGCCTACGTGCTTTACCGGGAGGCAGGGGCGCTACTGCGCGATATCTGTCACTGGGATGCGCTTGGCGGGCGCGCGCTTGCGCGAGGCCGGCAAAGATAGTTTGCGATCAGCCCAGCTTGCGGCCGCGCGTCTTGGCGCCGCGACGGACGAGGATGGTTTTTTCGATGTAGGCCTGCGTGATCGATTCAAGGATCAGGCGGTCGTCGGCCGTGAGCGATTCGAACTGCGAAGGCGAAATGTTGGGGAAGGGCCAGGGCGCCATCGGACGCGGCCGGCCGCCGGGACGCGGCACGGGTTCGGCCACGCCAGGCGCGGGCAGCGTGTTGCTGAGGTCGTAGCCTTCCACGGGAAGTTCCAGCGGGCCCTTGCCGGTTTCCAGCCATTCGACCTCGACCTTCAGGACCTGCGCCAGCTTGCGGGCCGAGCGGCTTGAGTGCCGCAGGCCGCTTTCGTAGCTGCCGATGGCGCTTTGCGAAATGCGCGCAAGACGAGCGAGGTCTTTCTGCGTGTGGCCACGCAGCAGGCGCGCATGCTTCAGTCGGTCTGAGAATGTTTTCACACCGGCGATTGAAGCTTGCTGGTCACGCGCTTTGGTGGTTATAAATATTACTTAAGTGATATTTATCAAAGGTGAGCGCATGGAGCAACGAGGCAGCGTCTTCGTCGTACGGCTCGACGCAACGGCGCGCGAGGATTTCGCCGAGGCTTTGCGTCTGATGCGTTGGCAGGTCCGCGTGTTCGATTTGTCCGCTGCCGTATTGGAACACTTGCAGGCGCAGGGCGCTGATGCCCTGGTACTTTTGGGAGGTATTAAGGGTGTGCCTGGCCTCATCGCCACGCTGCGCCGGGCGGCGCCCGCTGCGGCGGTGCTGTGGCAGGCCGCGGATGCCAGCGCGTCGGATCGCATTGCCGCGCTGGATGCGGGGGCGGACGTCTGTACCCCTGCGGGCATGGACGCGCTGGAATGGGACGCTCTGCTGCGCAATCTGTACCGGCGCGCGCCGTCGACCGCCTTGCCTTGGCGACTAGACCCGCACGTGGGCGCACTGGCGGGACCGGCTGGCGAGTTCCTGCCGTTGACGGTCACCGAGCGCGCTTTTTTTGTCCGCTTGTTGAGCGCGCCGGGCTACTGCCTGCGCCGGGAATGTTTTTTCCCTGCCGGTACGCGCAAGTCCATGGAAGGGGCGCGGCGGGTGGATGTGCTCTTGTCGCGGCTGCGTAGCAAGGCGCGCCGCCTCAATATCGACTTGCCCGTGCTTGCGGTGCGGGGATGGGGCTACATCCTGCTGCCCGAAGGCGCCGCAAGAGGGCAGGGTCTCAGAGCACTACCAGGTTATCCCGATGCATGAGTTCGGGTTCGGTCATGCTGCCCAGGATGCGCGCGATCTGCGACGAAGGCTGTCGCAGGATGCGGCGGGTGTCGGCCGATGAATAGTTGATCAGGCCACGGGCGCATTCTCGGCCCTGGCCGTCCACGCAGGCGACCACGTCGCCACGGCCGAACTCGCCTTCCACCTCGGTCACGCCGATGGGCAGCAGGCTCTTTCCTTCGCGCAGCAGCGCCTGCACGGCGCCGTCATCCAGCACCACGCGTCCGCGCAGGCGCAGGTGATCGGCCAGCCATTGCTTGCGCGCGGACCACACGGGCAGCACGGCGCGCAATTCGCTGCCGATGCACTCGCCCTGGGCCAGGCGCGTAAGCACATTGCGCTCGCGGCCCGATGCGATGACGGTATGCGCGCCGCTATGCGCCGCGCGCTTGGCCGCCAGCACCTTGGTCAGCATGCCGCCGGTGCCGATGCCGCTGCCCGCGCCGCCGGCCATGGCTTCCAGCGCGGGGTCGCCTGCCTGGGCATGCGACATGAACTTGGCGTCGGGATTCTTGCGCGGATCGGAGTCGTACAGGCCGCGTTGATCGGTCAGGATGATCAGCGTGTCGGCTTCGATCAGATTGGTGACCAGCGCGCCCAGGGTGTCGTTGTCGCCCAGCCGGATTTCGTCGGTGACGACCGTGTCGTTTTCGTTCACGATCGGCACCACGCCCAGGCGCAGCAGGGCGAACAGCGTGCTGCGCGCGTTCAGGTAGCGGTGGCGGTCGGCCAGGTCTTCGTGCGTCAGCAGGATTTGCGCGGTGCGCAGGCCGTATTCGGCGAAGGCCGCTTCGTAGGCCTGGCACAGGCCCATCTGGCCCACGGCCGCGGCTGCCTGCAGTTCGTGCATGACCGACGGGCGTTTGCGCCAGCCCAGGCGCGCCATGCCTTCGGCGATGGCGCCGCTGGAGACCAGCACGATCTGCTTGCCCTGCTTGTGCAGGGCGGCGATCTGCGCGGCCCAGTGCGCCACGGCGGCGCGGTCCAGGCCTCGGCCTTCGTTGGTGACCAGCGACGAGCCGACTTTGGCGACGAGACGCTGGGCGTTGGTGACGACGGAAACGGCGGGTGTTTCAGCAGACATGATGGCGGCCGGCTGCGGCGAGAAAAAGGCGTAATCGTAAGGACTGCGATTATGGCTTATTCGTCGTCGCCGCGCGGCGCGGGGCGCTGGTCGGCGGTCGAGCGCTTGTCGTCGAAGCGCGGGTCCGGCGCGACATAGTTCTCTTCGGCCTGGTCTTGCGACAGGTGTTCCTTTTCGCGTTCGGCGTCCAGGTAGTCCTGCAGCGCATAGATCAGGTCTTGCGTGCCTTCGCCCGACAGGCCGGAAATGCCGAACACCGGGCCCTTCCAGTCGTAGAGTTCAAGGAAGCGGCGCTTGGTGTCCTCGGGATCGGGCACCATGTCCAGCTTGTTCAGGACCAGCCAGCGCGGCTTGGCGGCCAGTTCCGGATCGTAGCGGCGCAGTTCCTCGACGATGGCGCGCGCGTCGACCACGGCCTGCTCGACCGGATCCGCGTCCGGGTCGGGCGTGGAGACGTCCACCAGATGCAGCAGCACGCGGGTGCGCGCCAGGTGGCGCAGGAACAGGTGGCCCAGGCCGGCGCCTTCGGAGGCGCCTTCGATCAGGCCGGGAATGTCGGCCACGACGAAGCTGCGCGACGGCGAGGTGCGCACCACGCCCAGGTTGGGGTGCAGCGTGGTGAAGGGGTAGTCCGCGATCTTCGGCTTGGCATTGGAAATGCGCGTGATCAGCGTGGACTTGCCGGCGTTGGGCAGGCCCAGCAGGCCCACGTCCGCAAGCACCTTCAGTTCCATGCGCAGGTAGCGGTGTTCGCCTTCCTTGCCGGGCGTCCACTGGCGGGGCGCGCGGTTCACGCTCGACTTGAAATGGATATTGCCCATGCCGCCCTGGCCGCCTGCGGCCAGCACCACCTTCTGGTCGTGCTGGTTGAGGTCGAACAGGATTTCGCCGGTGTCGGCGTCATGGATGATGGTGCCCACCGGCACGCGCAGCGTGATGTCCGGAGCGGCCGCGCCGTACTGGTCCGAGCCGCGGCCGTTTTCGCCGTTCTTGGCGCGGTGCAGGCGCGCATAGCGGTAGTCGATCAGCGTGTTGATGTTGCGGTCTGCCACGGCGTAGATGGTGCCGCCGCGTCCGCCGTCGCCGCCGTCCGGGCCGCCTCTGGGAATGAATTTTTCGCGGCGAAAGCTCGCCACGCCATTGCCGCCTTTGCCGGCGACGACTTCGATGGTGGCTTCGTCTACGAATTTCATGATGTCCGCGCGTGTAGTGGTAAGGAGTGGGGCGGGGCCGTCATTCGGCGCCGCCGGGAGGCAGGGGCCGGAACCGTCCGGCTGCTGCCCGAAATCTGGAAAAGCTTAAAACAAAAAAGCCCTGCCGCATGCGACAGGGCTTTTGCCGTTCTGGAACGCGGCGAACCGCGTTGCTGACCGTGCTGGTCCGATTACTCGGCAGCGACGATCGAAACGGTCTGCTTGTTCAACGCGCCCTTGAAGCCGAATTGAACCTTGCCGTCGATCAGCGCGAACAGGGTGTGATCCTTGCCCATGCCGACGTTCACGCCAGCGTGGAAGCGCGTGCCGCGCTGACGCACGATGATCGAACCAGCGGGAATCAATTCGCCGCCGAATGCCTTGACGCCCAGACGCTTCGATTCTGAGTCGCGTCCGTTCCGCGTAGAGCCGCCGCCCTTTTTCTGTGCCATGTTTAGCTCCTGCTAAGTGGTACCGAGTCGCTTCTTAAGCCGTGATGGCTTCGATGCGGATTTCGGTGTAGTTCTGACGGTGGCCCTGACGCTTCTGGTAGTGCTTGCGACGGCGCATCTTGAAGATCTTGACCTTGTCGTGGCGGCCTTGCGCAAGAACCGTTGCCTTGACCACGGCGCCGGAGACGAGGGGCGTGCCAACTTTCAGTTGGTCGCCTTCGCCCACGGACAGCACTTGGTCCAGGGTGATTTCTTGCCCAATGTCTGCCGGTATCTGTTCTATCTTGAGTTTTTCGCCAGCGGCAACGCGATACTGCTTGCCACCGGTTTTTACGACCGCGTACATGGGGGATTCCTTAAATAGGTAAATGGGTTCATCTGCGCTGCCTGCCCTGCTGGGCGGGATTGCCGCTCTGGCGGGCGCTTTCTTCTCCTGGCGCCAGAGCCTGGCAAGAGAGGGAAAGGCCTTGATGCCTGGGAAAGTAGAACCTTCCTTGGCACCCAGAGGGGTGACGCAAATGCAACCGACGTAATTCGGGCATTGCTGACCGAATCCGGAATATTAGCCCGGGACTTTCAGAAAGTCAAAAAGCCGTTGCAGGCTAAGGGCTTAGGTGTCGCATGCGCGCTTCAAGCGCCGGGGATCACCCGCAGGGCGATGTCCCGCGCCACGAGGCGGATGCCCGCAATGACGTCATGGCGGTGCGTCTCGTCCAGCCGGTCGGTGGGGATCGACGTGCTGACGGCCACCCGCTTGCCCTGCGGCGTCATGCCCACGTAGGCGGCATAGCAGACCAGGCCTGTCGCCACTTCCTCCAGATCCTGCGCGAGGCCTGTGCTGCGCACCTGGGCCAGTTCCTGATCGAGCGCGGCGCGGGTGGCGAGGCTGCGCTCGGTGACGCGCGGCAGCGTATCCGGCACGCGGGCGGCCAGGTCTTCGGGCGGCAGGCTGGCCAGCAACGCCTTGCCCAGCGCGCAGGCGTGCGCCGGCAGGCGCAGGCCCAGGTCCGACACCAGCCGCACCGGGCGGCGCGCGTCTTCGCGGGCCAGGTAGACCACGTCGAAGCCATCCAGCGTCGCCAGTTGCACCACTTCGTTGTGCCGCGCCACGAAAGCGCCCGCGGCCGCCTGGAACGCCGCCTGCAGTCCGTCCTGGCGCAGATAGGCATGGCCCAGCGCCATCAGTTCGATGCCGATGACGTAGCCGCCATCACGGCGCTCGATCCAGCGGCGCTGTTCCAGGCAATCCAGCAGCAGATAGAGGGTGCTGCGGGCGAGCTGGCAGGATTCAGCCAGCTCGGATGCCTTGACCGGCGTGTTGCGGCTGGCCAGCACTTGCAGGATGTCGTGCGTGCGGCGGATGGCGGGGACGTCGTGTACGGTTGCCATGCTCTATTTGTCCAACATATTGGACATAAATTCATGATGTTGGACATGATAATGGAAGTCTCCTAGACTGCCCCGCACATCATTCGAACAAGGCGAGGAGACTCATGGACCAAGCAAAGGCGCTGCCCGTCGATCTGGAACAGGCGTTGCTGGTGGGGCGGGTGTGGAGGCCGGGGCATGGTCCCAGCGTCGTGGCGGTGCGCCGCGGCGAGGTGATCGACATCACGGCGGCCGCGTCCACCATGGCGGACCTGCTGGACCGTCCCGACCGCGTGGCGCTCGCCGCCAGCGCCGCCGGCGAGTCGCTGGGCGATGTGCATGCCCTGATGGCAGCCAGCCTGGCAGGCCGGGAGGGCTTGCGCCTGCTGGCGCCTTGCGACTTGCAGCCCGTCAAGGCGGCGGGCGTCACCTTCGCCATCAGCCTGCTGGAACGCATGATCGAGGAAGAGGCCGGCGGCGATGCCAGCCGCGCCGAGGAAATCCGCGTCCGCATGCAGGCGCTGATCGGCTCGGACCTGTCCCGCCTGCGGCCGGGCTCGCCCGAAGCTGCCAAACTGAAGGCCGAGCTGACCGAGCGCGGCCAGTGGTCGCAATACCTGGAGGTGGGCATAGGTCCGGACGCCGAGATTTTCTCCAAGGCGCCGCCCATGGCGTCGGTGGGGACGGGTGCGCATATCGGCGTGCTGCCCGAATCCCGCTGGAACAATCCCGAACCCGAGATCGTGCTGGCGGTGGACAGTCGCGGCGAGGTCGTCGGCGCCACGTTGGGCAACGACGTCAACCTGCGCGACATCGAAGGCCGCAGCGCCTTGTTGCTGACCAAGGCCAAGGACAACAACGGCTCTTGCGCCATCGGTCCCTTCATTCGCCTGTTCGACGGGGACTTCAGCCTGGACAGCGTGCGCCAGGCCGATGTGTCCTTGCGCATCGAGGGCCTGGACGGCTTCGTGCTGGACGGCGTGAGCCACATGCGCGAGATCAGCCGCGATCCGCTGGACCTGGCGCGCCAGGCTTGCGGCAAGCATCATCAGTACCCGGACGGCTTCATGCTGTTCCTGGGCACCATGTTCTCGCCCACCCAGGACCGCATGGGCCCGGGCACCGGCTTCACCCACAAGCTGGGCGACCGCGTCGTGATCGCGTCCGAGCGCCTGGGCGCGCTGGTCAACGAAGTGCGTCTGGCCACCGAGATCGAGCTCTGGACCTTCGGGGTGCGCGCACTTTACGCCAGCCTGGCCGCGCGCGGCCTGCCGAGGCAAGGCGCCTGATCCACCGCAGGACGGCGCCGGGCGGGGGCGCGCTCCGGGGCGCCACCCCTGCCGGCGATTCCGCCAGGATGACGGCTCGCGTCCGTCACTCCCCGTATAATCCTTGGTCGAATCCTCCCGCCGTCTGCGGCGGGCCCAGCGGTAAGAGCCGGCGCGCGTTCACGCCGCGGCTCGTTTCACTCTCCCGGATACGTCTTGAATCTCCCCGAGCTTGTTGCCCCCATTGCAGACGATATGAAAGCCGTCGACGCGGTCATCCGCGAGCGGCTGAATTCCGAGGTGGTCCTGATCCGCACGATCGGCGACTACATCATAGGCGCGGGCGGCAAGCGCATGCGCCCGGCCATGGTACTGATGGTGGCGCGCGCGCTGGGCTACGAGGGCACGCACCACCAGCTGCTGGCCGCCGTGGTTGAGTTCATCCACACCGCGACCCTGCTGCACGACGACGTGGTCGACGAATCCGACCTGCGCCGCGGGCGTGAAACCGCCAACGCGGTCTTCGGTAACGCCGCCAGCGTGCTGGTGGGCGACTACCTGTATTCGCGCTCCTTCGAGATGATGGTGGAAGCGAACTCGATGCGCGTCATGAGCATCCTGTCCGAAGCCACCACGGTGATCGCCGAGGGCGAGGTGCTGCAACTGCTGAACGTGCATGATCCGGACGTCTCGCAGGAGCGCTATCTGCAAGTGGTGCGCTACAAGACCGCCAAGCTGTTCGAGGCCGCCGCCCAGGTGGGCGCCGTGCTGGCGGGCGCCACCCCCGAGCAGGAAGCCGCCGCGGCCGCCTATGGCCGCCACGTGGGCACCGCCTTCCAGTTGGTGGATGACGTGCTGGACTACAGCGGCGACGCCGCCGCCCTGGGCAAGAACGTGGGCGACGACTTGCGCGAGGGCAAGCCCACGCTGCCGCTGATCCGCGTGATGGAAGTGGGCACGCCGGAACAGCAGCAATTGATCCGGGACGCCATCAAGACCGGCGACGCCGACTTCGCCGCCGTGGCCGCCGCCATCCAGGCTACCGATGCCCTGGAACACGCCCGCCAGGCCGCCGTGGCCGAAGCGGCTCTGGCCCGAAAAGCACTTTCTGCTTACCCCATTTCCCCTTTTCAAAAATCTCTGTTAGAATTCTGCGCTTTCGCGGTGAACAGAGATCGCTAAGCGAATTAGGCGAAAAATCTGGGGCAACCCAGGTGTTGGGAAAACCCGGATGGGAAAGCCCGGTGGCCTGAAACGTGGCGGTTGATAGTGAAAGCGAAAGATGATTTGGTTGCACTGAGCGCAGCGAAGTCAGTAGTAGTAGTAAGACTCGGGGCGTAGCTCAGCCTGGTAGAGTACTGCGTTCGGGACGCAGGAGTCGGAGGTTCGAATCCTCTCGCCCCGACCACTCATGTGGTCGAATTCATGAAGGTGTTTCCCGACGCCTTTGGCTGAAAGCCGGTATCGCGCAAGCGTTGCCGGCTTTTTTGCATTTACGTGTCGGATTCAGTCATCCCGCCGTCATTCCGCGTCTCTAGACTCCCGCCTTTTTCGAACAGGCAGCAGAGATGACGAAGGACAGCAAGCACGGCCAGGGTGATACGCAGATCGTGGAGCAGGCGGCGGATGCCTTGCCGCAGGCGCCCGACAACCGGCGGCGCAGCTTGCTGCGCGCCGGCTTGGGCGTGACGCTGTTGCCCATGGGCGGCAGTTTCCTGCTCAGCGGCTGCAATGGCGGCGGCGACGATGACGATGATGATGACGGCGATGGCGGCACGGGCAAGCCTCAGCCGGCCCTGGTGTCGAGCTTTGCGCTGGCGGTGCTGCCGGATACGCAGTTCTATTCTCGCTACGCGACCGACGCCGAGAACCAGCAGTTCATGCGCAAGTACGGCAGCGAGCCCTACCAGGCGCAGACGCGCTGGGTGGCCGAGCACGCCAAGGCGCTCAACATTCCCTTCCTGGTCCATCTGGGCGACGTGGTCGACCAGCAGGGCAAGCCCGACCAGTGGAAGGTGGCCAGCGCCGCGATGAAGGTGCTGGAAGACGCCAAGGTGCCGTACTCGATCCTGGCGGGCAACCACGACGTGATCGTCGACCGCGACTATGTCGACGAGAGCAGCCAGTCGGCCAATACCGACGCGCAGCGCGACCTGGCCAAGGAACCCTACCTGCAGCATTTCAGCGTCACGCGCGCCAAGCAGCAGGCCACCTTCGGCGGCCGCGATGCCAGCGGCTTTCACGAGTACCACGTGTTCGAGGCCGAAGGGCAGAAGTTCCTGGTGCTGTCGCTGTCCTGGCGCGCATCGAATGACGCGCTGGCCTGGGCCAACCAGGTGCTGCGCGCCAATCCCACGCTGCCCGCCATTCTGATCAACCACCAGCTGCTGAACATCGACAAGGATGGCGTCAGCCCGCTGGAAGTGCCCTACGGCAAGATGCTGTGGGACAAGCTGATCCGCGACAACGATCAGATCTTCATGACGCTCAACGGCCACTACCACGGCGCCACCCGCCTGACCAAGACCAACGCCTATGGCAACGCGGTGGAGGAGATGGTGGTGGATTACCAGATGGCCTACCAGGGCGGCAACGGCCTGATGCGTCTGTACGAATTCGATCTGGGCAACAACGAGATCCGCGTGCTGTCTTTCTCGCCCTGGGTGCCGCAGAAGCCCAAGGACACGCTCAACGCATTTGACCAGGCGGTGCTGACCGCGCCCAACGAGCAGTTCACCATCAAGATGGACTTCGCCAGCCGCTTCTCCGGCTTCAACAAGACGTTCAAGGCGGCGGCGCCCTCGCATACCTCGCTGGTCGAACAGGCTTCGGCGCTGATCCTGGCCAACTACACGGATCCCACGACCGTCGAACAGAAGCCGGCCGCGGACGTCAACGACTACCCGCTGGTGGCGGGGACGCTGGCGCACTGGCGCTTCTTCGGCGGGCAGGCCGGCCTGTCCGTCAAGGTGGGCGAGACCGTCGCGGATCTGACCGGCCTGAATCCGATCCGCCGCGCGGCGCTCAACATAGACGGCGTGGCGGGCGCGCAGGAAGGCGACCTGCTGTGGTCGGACGATCACCATTACCTGTCCGCCGCGCCCGGTTCAGTGCGGTTCCTGAACACCGATAAGAACACCGCGCGCATGAGTTACTTCACCACCGAAGCCACTGCGGCGATCAACGGCGCCACGGTGCCCAACGGCTACACGGTCGAGGCGTTCCTGAAGATCGACCGGGACTGGAGCGCGCAGAAGCACGCCTGGATGAACGTGATGACGCGCGACGGCAAGCGCGGCGATCTGGCCGGGTTCAATGGCGGCGACCCGGAATCCCCGCCCTTGATCTTCGCCGTGTCCAGCTTGCGCGAGATCCAGTGGGAAATCGTGCCGGTCGTGGCGGGTGAGCGCGGCGGCAAGACCAACTGGTCGGGCGAGATCATCGCGGACAAATGGTTCCACGTCGCGGTGGTCAACGACGCCGACACGCACGAGACCATTCTGTACATCGAGGGCGCGCCGGTATTGCGCAACGTCAGCAATGCGCCGGGCCTGGCGACGCTGGCCGCCGACATGCCCTGGGTGATCGGAGCGGGTTCGTGGGACGGCGAACGCGCCGACGGCTTCTTCGGCAGCATCGGCGAGATACGCATCGTGGATAAGGCGCTCAAGCCCGCGCAATGGCTGACCGCGCGCCGCGCGAGCTAGCGCGTCATGCGGGACGCGCGCGACGCGTCCCGCAGGTGTTCAGCGTGGCGCCGCCGCGTCAGCCGCCTCGGCCCGCAGGCACTCGATCAAATCCCGCATCCGCGGCGACAAATCCAGGCTGTGGTGCCGCACGATGCCCAGCGGGCCGAATACGGGAGGCAGCTCGATATCCAGAACGGCAACGCCGCCGCTGCCGGCCGGGTGGCGTGCGACGCAACGGGGCAGCAGCGACAGCAGGTCGCTGCTGGCCATCAGCATCATATTGTTCAGGGCCGAGGCCGATTCGATGCGCGACGGCGGGTACTGGCCGTGACGCTGCAGCAGCATGTCCAGGCCGATGCGCGCCGGGCTGCCGCGCGGCGGCATGATCCACGGATAGGCCGCCAGTTGCGCCCAGGAGACCTGGGCCACGTCCGCCAGCGGATGTCCGCTGCGCGCGCATACGCACATCGGCTCTTCGTACAGCACTTGCGTCAGGGTATCGGGCGTGCGCACGGCGGCGCCCATGCGCGCCACCAGTAGGTCCAGCTTGCGGGTGTGCAGGTCTGGCATCAGCGCTTCCAGTGAACCCTCGCGCACCAGCACATTGACATTGGCCGCCTGTTGCTCGAAACGCAGCAGCGCGCGCGGCACCAGGTAGGCCGCCGCCGCCGAGTTGACGCCGACATGGATGGTTTCCGCGTCGAGGCCGGGCGCGGCGGACCATTCGCCGCTCATGCGTTCCAGGTCACCCAGCACCCAGCGGGCGTGACGGATCAGGGAGTCGCCATGGGGCGTGGGGAAGGTGCCCTTCGGGGTCCGGTCGAACAGCCGGGCGCCCAGCATGTCCTCCAGTTCCGCGAGCATGCGCGACACCGCTGGCTGGGTGGTGGCCATGCGTTGCGCCGCCACGCCGACGTTGTGGACTTCGTCCAGCAATAGCATGAGTTGCAGGTGGCGCAGGCGCAGCCGGCCACGCAGATACCAGTCTTGCTGCAGGGGAGCGATGGTGTCGGGAGGGTTCATCTCTACATATCAACTCTGATATGGAAAGTGAAAAATATATCATTGGACTGGAATGATGGGCTGGCAGATGATGATTGCCAGCGAGCCGCCCGCGAATGAGGCGAGCCGCGGGATGGAGACAATCATGCTGAAACTTGTGCGCGGCGCCCTGGCCGCCCTGAGTCTGGCCGTACCTCTGGCCGTTCCCCAGGCGGCCGTCGCGGCTTATCCGGACCGCCCCGTCACGCTGGTCGTGCCCTCGGTGCCCGGCGGCGCGGCCGATGTGGTCGGGCGTCTGGTCGCTGCGGAAATGTCCAAACAATGGAACGTTCCGGTCATCGTGGAAAACCGCGCCGGTGGCGCCGGCGTCATCGGTTCCCAGGCGGTGGCACGCGCCAAGCCCGACGGCTACACGCTGCTGCTGGGGCCGGACGCCTCGTTCACGGCGGTGCCTTACCTGATGCAGGACGTGCCGTATCGTGCCGAGGACTTCGCGCCCGTCGCGACGCTGGCGACCCTGCAGTACGTGTTGGTGGCGGCGCCCACGGCGCCGTTCAAGTCCTTGCGTGAACTGCTGGAGCAGGCGCGCGCCCGGCCCGACTCCATTACCTACGCCAGCGGCGGTCCGGGTTCCACCCATCATCTGGCGATGGCGTTGTTCGAGCATGCCGCCGGCATCTCGCTCAAGCACGTGCCGTACAAGGCCGCGCCCCAGGGCTTTGTCGGCGTGATGGGCAGCCAGGTCGATCTGATGTTCATCGTCGCCAGCACGGCCGTGCCGCAGATCAAGGCCGGCAAGGTGCAGGGGCTGGCCAACGCGGGAGCCGCGCCCATCGCGGGCGCGCCCGACCTGCCGATGGTGAAGGACGCAGTGAAGGACTTCACGTTCTACAGCTGGTTCGGCCTGTTCGCGCCGGCGCAGACGCCCGCTCCGGTGCTGGCCGATTTGCAGCGCGCCGTCGCCGCTGTCCTGAAGAGTCCCGAGGTCCGGGACAAGATGCAGGCCCAGGGCATGATCGTGGGCGACCAGGACGGGCTGGGCTTGAACGAACGCATCGCCCATGACATCCGTGTGCTCGCGCCCGTGCTTTCCGACATCAAGACCGCCACCAGCAAGCAGCAATGAAACGCCCCAACATTCTTCTCATCACGACCGACCAGCATCGCGGTGACTGCCTGGGCTTTGCGGGACGCCGGGTCAAGACGCCGCACATTGATCTGCTGGCGCGCACTGGCACGCATTTCGCGGCCTGCATCACGCCCAACGTCGTCTGCCAGCCTTCGCGCGCCTCCATGCTGACCGGCCTGCTGCCGCTGACGCATGGCGTCTGCGACAACGGCATAGACCTGGATCTGCGTACCGGCGAGGCGGGCTTTGCCGGCAGCCTGGCCGCTGCCGGCTACGACACGGGCTTCATCGGCAAGGCGCATTTCTCCACGCACCACACCTTCCAGGCCACGGGACGGCCCGAATGCCAGTACAGCGAGGCGGGCATGGGACCGGGCTGGGCGGGGCCCTACATGGGCTTCAAGCATGTGGAGCTGGTGGTGGAAGGCCACAACTATTGGCTGCCCACGCCTTTGCCCGGCGGCCTGAATCATTCGCGCTGGCACTACGGCGACGGGTTGGGCGAACTGCGCAACCAGCTGTATGGGACCGACCTGGGCCCGGCCTGCGGCGCGCCGCAGACCTTCCATTCCGCTTTGCCGGCGGCCTGGCACAACTCCGCCTGGATCGGCGATCGCACCATCGATTATTTGCGCGAGCATCGCAATCAGCCGTTCTGCCTGTGGGCATCGTTTCCCGATCCTCATCACCCTTTCGATTGCCCCGAGCCCTGGTCGCGCCTGCATCATCCCGACGAGGTCGATCTGCCGCGCCATCGCGTCACCGACTACGATCGCCGGCCCTGGTGGCACAGGGCCAGCATGGAAAGCAAGCCCATGGGCAATGCCGAAGTGCAGGCGGTACGGCAGAATTTTTCGCGCATGCCGACCCAATCAGACGAGGCGCTGCGCCGGATCATCGCCAACTACTACGGCATGATCTCGCTGGTGGACCATCAGGTGGGGCGCATCATGAAGGCGCTGAGCGAATACGGGCTGGACCAGGACACCATCGTCATCTTCACCTCGGATCATGGCGAATGGCTGGGCGACCACGGACTGATGCTCAAGGGTCCCATGCCGTATGAAGGCCTGCTGCGCGTGGCCATGGTGGCCAGCGGCCCCGGCATCGCGGCCGGGAGAAAGGTGGAAGACCCGGTTTCCACGCTGGACCTTGCTGCGACCTTCTGCGACTACGCCGGCGCATCGGCCCTGGGGCCGCAACACGGCCGCAGCTTGCGTCCGTTGCTGGAAGGCGGGGATGCCACCCGCGAGTTCGCCTTGAGCGAATGGGACGTGGCGGCATCGCGCTGCGGCGTGGAGCTGAAGCTGCGCACTGTGCGCACGCGCGACTGGAAGCTGACCGTCGAACTGGGCAGCGGCGCGGGCGAGATGTATTGCCTGGCCGAAGATCCGGACGAGATGGACAATCTCTTCGACGATCCGGGTCATGCCGCGAAACGGCGGGAGCTGGCCGCCATGCTCGCAACCCGGCCTGCGGACCAGTTGCCGGCGCGCGTGCCGGCATCGGGTATCGCTTGAACCTGCGGCGCAAACCGGACGGTCAAGCCTGTTCGGTGGTCGGCTGGCCAGCAGGCTTGGCCAGGGCGCTTTTCACTGCGGCGAGCACGTCGTCGCAGATGAGCGCCACCGCGTCCGCCGACCCGCGCACGCCTGGCTGGTTCAGGCGGGTATCGAGCTGAGCGCACTGTTCGGCCAGCGCGGGCAGGCGGAAAATGGCCAGCATGCCACGCAAGGCGTGCAGTTCGCCGCGCAGGCTGCCGCTGTCTTCGTCGATGGCAGCGCGTTTGATGGTGTCCAGGGACTGCGCGCAAGATTGCTCCAGCGTGCGCAGCAGCGCCGGGGGGAAGGCGCGTCCACCGGTCAAGGCTTGCGGACCGTTATCGGCCGCAGCCGGTGCTTGTTGCGGGCCGCGGCCGGCTTGCCCGCATACGTCCAGCAAGGCGTGTTCGAGTTCGGCCAGCGGCAAAGGTTTGGTCAGCACCCGCGCGATGCCGGCTTCATTGCAGCGCTGCCGCTCGTGTTTCGTCACGCAGGCCGTGGCGGCGATGACGGGCATGTCCGGCCGCATGGATCGAGCCTGTCGGGCCAGCGCGTAGCCGTCCACGCCGGGCATCGCGAGATCGGTGACCAGCACGTCATAGCGGTGCGCTGCCAGCAGTGCGCAAGCCTGCGCACCTCCCTCCGCCAGATCGACTTCGCAGCCCAGCAGCTTGAACTGTTCTTCGAACAGGCCGCGGTTGGCGGCGTTGTCTTCGGCCACCAGCACCCGCAACGAGCGGGTCGAATGCCGCGGCGCAGGCGCGGGGGCCGCGGTGGACAGGGGCGCGTCCTGCAGCACATGCCGCAAGGCCGAGGCCAGGCCATGCAATCCGTACATCGAAACGCTGAGCTTGCGTCCCGTGTCCTGCGGCGTGGCGGGTCCGAGCATGCCGCAATCGATCACCCATGAAGATTGGTCCAGCAATCTGTCTTCGTCCTCCGGCTGCCAGTCCGTCTTGTCGCCCCAGATGATGAGGACCGTCGCTTCGTCCAGCGTGTCCTCGTCCAGTTCGGATGGATGGCGGCGGGCGTTGACGCGCAGTCCCCAGGTTCGCAGGACGGCTTCCAGGCCGTGACGGCAGTTGTCGCGCGCGGCCAGCAGCAACACCTGCTCGCCGGCGAACCATGGCCTGTCGGCCTCGGCGTTCTCGATGCCCAGCGGCAAGGAGAACGCGAACAGGCTGCCGCTTCCAGGTTTGCTGCGCACGGACAGGGAGCCGCCCATTGCCTCGACCAACCGGCAACACAGGGTCAGCCCCAGGCCCGTGCCGCCATAGCGCCGGCCTATGGTCGCGTCGGCCTGGCTGAAAGCGCGAAAGACACTCCGGGTCTGTTCTTCCGTCATGCCCATGCCGGTGTCCTCCACCTCGACGGCGATGCGGGCCGCGTCGGTGCGGGTACGCAGCACCACCTTGCCGTGGTCGGTGAATTTGATGGCATTGGAGAGCAGGTTGTGGATCACTTGTCCCAGTCGGGTGGCATCCCCTCGCATGGGCTGCCTGAGCGCAGCGCCCAGATCGCCGAGCAAGGCCAGTCCTTTGGCCTGGGCCTGGGGCGCGAACATGGATAGGGCGTGCGAGGCGACTTCGAGCAGGTCGAACTCCGTCTGCTCCAGGCTCAGTTCGCCGGCCTCGATCTTGGAGAAGTCCAGCACGTCGCTGATCGTGGCCAGCAGCAATCCCGACGACACTCGCACGGTTTCGAGATGGTTGCGCTGGATTGGCGCCAGGCGCGAGCGCGAGAGCAGCTCAAGGTGTCCCAGGATGGCGTGCAGCGGCGTGCGTATTTCATGGCTCATCGCCGCCAGGAAGGCCGACTTGGCGGCATTGCCGCGGTCCGCGGCGGCCTTGGCTTCACGCAGGCGGTGGGCCAGCTGATATTTTTCGGTGACGTCGATGAACGCAGCCACGACCACGTTAGATCCGCGGTAGCGCGCGCCTGCCATGCTGACCGACAAGGTGACGGGAGTGCCATCGCAGGCGACGAACGAGAGGTCTTCCTCCACCACATCCGTATCGCGCCTGCCTGCGGCCGTGCCGGCGCGCCGCCGATAACGATTGGCCAGCTCTGCCGAAAGGCTGAATTTTCCCACGCCCACGCGCGCGGTCATCTTTTCCATGGCCGGGCTGTGCAATAGCGGACTGCCGCTGGCAGCGTCGATCAGACCCAGGCCCACGGGAGCCGTCTCGATGAGCGTGCGGTTGAGATGCTCGCTCTCCAGCGCCAGCCTGGAACGGTTCATCAAGGGCCGGACCACGCGCAGCTCGAAGTAGAGCAGCAGCGCCCATATCAACGCCAGCGTGGTTGCGGTCATGGTCGCGGGCGTGGTCAGCTGTGCGCTGATGGCATTGACGATGCTGCTCCAGTCCAGCGTGAAGACCAGCACCCAGCCCGTCGGGCCCAATCCTTCTGAAATCGAGAACTGGCCAGAGCGCGTTCTTTCCTGGCGCGTTCCGGCAGGGATATCGGCGAGGTCGGCGGCCGGAGCGGTTTCCTGCGCGTCGCCGACACCGCCGCCCGGCGACGCAGCGATGAGTTGGCCGCTGGCGGACATGATGGCGAAGTCGCCCGCCTGCAGGTTTGCCGCCTGCGAGGCGCCGGGTTGCAGGGGGGAATACTCCGTCACCAGCACGGCGACCGGGACGCCCTTGTCCAGTATGGTTCCACCGATGCGGAAGACCTGCTTGCCCGTGATCGGATTAGCGACGGGAGGGATCCAGCGCAAGGAGCGCCATGTGTCGGTGCCGGCATCGGTCGCGATCAGCATGCGCCGGCTGACTTCGCCGGTCAGCAGGGCGAGGTAGCGGTCGCGGTCCGCCAGGATCCTCTGGCGGACCGCTGCTTCGGGGGCAGGGACCAGGCCGGCGATGCTGCCATTGACCCCAAAGAAGAACGAGGCCAGCGAGTTGTCATGGGCCGCGGGCCCGCCTGAGGGAACGCGTCCGATCTGCTCGGCCAGATTGAAGAACTTTCCTGTCGCAGCGTTCGTCACCCGGCCGCCGCCCGAACCCAATATCCATTGAGAGCGGGAATCCTCGTCGGCCTCCACCAGCAGTTCTTCGCCCCGGCTGCGGTACTTTGCGATCTGGGCCGCGTCAAAGGGCGCCGCTTCTCGCCACATCAGCTCCGCGCTTGCCAGGCTGATCCGGAAGGCGTTCTCGCGCGTATAGATTTCCTTCATGAGCACGGCGTGTTCGGCCACGAACGATTGGCGCACGTACTCCAGATATTTTTCGGCGGTGGTCTTGGCTTCCAGGGCGAAGGTCAGCAGCACCGCGACCGTGATCAGCACGCCGCCGCCCAGGCTCTGCCAGCGCTGATAGCGGCGAAAGCGCGTCACGGTGTCGAGCCGCGAGGGGCTCAGGCGGTGGCGTAGTCGAATCAAGGCGCGGGAGGATGGGTGTCAGGCGGCGCCGGCATGCCGTCTCGGATAGGCGGGCGCTGCGGGTTTCTGGGGGCGGGCGCAGCTACTTGAACATTATTCCGGCCCGTTTGGCGCAAAGGCTTGCCAGCGGCTTTGACATGGATCAAGCGGCTGCCACTCGGGTCTGGTCGCGTCCAGCGTGTCGACATTGAACAAGGGGCAAGCACTGGTACCGCTGGAGACTCAGGCCGCTTTCTCGCCCTTCACGTCGGGTGGCGTCATATCGGCCATCGGCAGGGCGGCGCAGCCGTACCGGACCAGGTCCGCGTCGCGTTCGATGCCCAGCTTCCTCATCGCGCTGCGCTTCTGTGAGCTGACCGTTTGCACGCTGCGGCTGGAAATACGCGATATCTCGGTGATGGTGGCGCCCGCGCAAAACAGACGGATGATCTCTGCCTCTCGCCGCGTCAACCGCGGCTGTTGCGGCGAGAGGGATTCGCGGATGATCATGTCCTTCACCGTCGGCGAATAGTAGGTCCGGCCGCGGCTCATCGCGTGTATCGCTTCGGCGATATGGCGCGTTGAATCTGCCTTGCTGAGGATGCACAGGTTCTTTTCGGCCAGCAGCGCCCGCAGCAGCGTGGGATGCTCGACCATGGTGAGCACGGCCACTCGCAGCGCCGGGAAGCGCCGCCGCAAAAATCCGATGAGCCCCAGCCCGTCGCCGTGCTTGCCGCCCGGCATCGCGTAGTCCGAGACCACCGCGTCGCACGGTTGAGTTTCAAGCAGGGCCACCAGGTCCGTGGAGTTCCTGGCGCAGCCGATCACTTCGATGGCCGGATCTCGCGCGAGCTCGTGGCTCACGCCCAGGGACACGATGGGATGGTCGTCGGCAATGATGACGCGGATGCGGCCGTGTGACATGTTTCTTTCCCCGTTCATCCAGAGCCTGCTGCGGAACTGCCGTGCGTCCATGGCGATTGCCGCCAAGTTTCGCAAGCAGGCGTTTGAAACGCTGTATGTGCGCGGCTGCTGTGGCGATGCCGCGTGCCGCCATATTACCGACGGCGTCCTCGCCAAAGAATAGGAGGAGTACTAAAGTGCGGCGCTCGTCGCAGCCGCCGCCACCCCCAACTCCGCGGCAGGCGACTGCCGAATCGTAGTAGTACGACTCCGATTTCGTAGTCTTCCCACAGTTCCACTCCCGTCCGCTCCGTATTCTGCCGGCAGGACGAGAATCGCCCGGCTTGGCAGGAGCGGCAGCCGGCCCGGGGGCAAACGCTTCCTGTGAAAAAAAGGCAGAGAGCAGGGGGCGGGAGATGACAGGGGAGAACGCGCGCCATCGGATGGCTGCGCTGGCCGCCGGGCTGGTCATGGCGTTGTGTGCGGACGTCTCGCGGGCGCAGATCCCGGATGCGGGGCGCGCCATGCGCGACCTGCAATCGGTCTTGCCCGCCATGCCCTCGGGTGGCACGGCTCCGGAGGTGCAATTGCCCGAACCGCAGCCGCCCGCAGCCGCGTCCGGCGAAGCGGCCACAGGCCCCGCCGTCAAGGTGCTCAAGTTCCGCTTCGAAGGCAACCGCGCCGTTGACGACGCGACGCTGCGGGCGCTGCTGGCCGATCTGGCGGGCACGGCGCTGACGTTTCCGGACCTGCGCCTGGCCGCTGATCGCGTCACCGCTTACTACCATGATCGGGGCTATGTGCTGGCGCGCGCCTACCTGCCGCCGCAAGACATCGATGCGGGCGTCCTGCGCATCGCCGTGCTGGAGGGCAGCTATGGCGAGATCGGTCTGCGGAACCGCTCGCGGATCCGCGATGCTGTGCTGGAACAGCCGCTCTCCGTTCTGCGTCCGGGGGGTGCAGTGCAGGCCCGTGAGCTGGAGCGCGCGCTGCTGTTGCTCAGCGAGCTGCCCGGCGTGGCGGTGAAGGGAACGCTACGGCCCGGCGCCGAAACCGGCAGCACCAGCCTGCTGGTGGATGCCGAGGCGGGACCGCTCGTCTTCGGCAGCGTGGACGCGGACAATTTTGGCGGCTACTACACCGGCGAATACCGGCTGAGCGGAAGCATCGGCGTCAATAACCCCCTGCGCCTGGGCGACCAGCTCAATCTGCGACTGTTGGGGAGCGATGGCGGGCAGCGCTACTACAACGCCGGCTATCAGCTTCCCCTTGGCTCCTGGTCCACGCGCGTCGGCATTGGCATGTCCAGCATGCGGTACGAACTCGGCAGGCGTTTCGAACCCCTGGGTGCGCACGGCCGCGCCGACGTGTCGACCGTGTTCATCCAGCAGCCCTTGGTGCGCACGCGCCGCGCCAGCTTGCGCCTGCAATTGCAGCACGAGCGCAAGCGTCTGGTCGACAGCATGGATCTCTTCGACGTAAGCAGCAGCAAGCGTATCGGGCTATGGACCGTGGCCCTGGCCGGCAGCAGCGAGGACGGATGGCTCGGCGGCGGAAGGACCATCTTGCAGCTGTCGCATGGCCGCGGCCGACTGCGCCTGGGCGATTCGCAAGCCGAGCGCGAGGACCGTCTGACCGTGCGCACTGCAGGCTGGTTCGCCAAGACCAATCTTTCGGCCAGCCGACTGCAGCAGCTTGGGGACCACCTGCAGCTTTATGCGCGGCTGGACGCGCAATGGGCGTCGAAGAACCTGGACAGTTCCGAGAAATTCAGCCTGGGCGGACCCTATGGCGTACGCGCCTATCCGCTGGGCGCGGCCAGCGGCGACGAGGGCTGGCTGGCCGGCGTCGAATTGCGCTACCAAATGGCTCCCGGGTGGCAGGCGAGCGCCTTTGCGGACCGCGGCAGCGTGCGCCTGAGCAAACAGCGCTGGACGCGGGGAGGCAACCGCAACGACCTGAGTGCGGCGGGATTCGGCATCACGCAGTACGGCGCCAACCATCAGGTGAACCTGAGCATCGCCTGGCCGATGGGCCGGCGGCTACCCGCGACGGAAGCGGACCGCGAGCCCCGCTTGTGGTTCCAGGCGTCGCGCTACTTCTGACGCAGGCGCATCACGCGCGCAGTTTTCTCAACCGGCGCAGTCTGCCGTGGCGGCGGATGCGCCATTCTCGCGAGGCAATCATGAACAAGACATATGCATTGGTATGGAACGAGGTCAGACAAAGTTGGAGCGTGGCGCGCGAGTCGGCGCGCCGCCATGGAAAATGCGGCGGCGGCAGGCGTAGTCGCGTTGCCGCGCTGGCCCTGATCGGACTGGCGAGCCTGTCTGGCGCGCATGCTGCACCGACGGGAGGGACGATCGCAGCCGGCAATGGCATAGGCGATATCCACACCACGCTGGACCAGAAACAGGTGTCGATCAATCAGCACACGCAAAAGCTGATCATCGATTGGAACAGCTTCAGTATCGGCGCCGACGAACGTGTCGCCTTCAACCAGCCTGGCGCCGGATCCATCGCGCTGAACCGGGTGAACGGCCTGTCGCCAAGTTCGATCCTGGGACGCATGGACGCAAATGGCCAGGTTTTCCTCGTCAACCCCAACGGCATCGTCTTCGGCAGGGGCGCGGAGGTCAACGTGGGCGGACTGGTAGCGTCGACCAAGCAGCTTTCCGACGCCGATTTCAACGCGGGCAACTATCGCTTCGCCGGGCCATCGGAGGCCTCCGTATTGAACCAGGGCGTGATTGCCGCGCGCGACCGCGGCAGCGTCGCGCTGCTGGGCGCCAAGGTCAGCAATCAGGGTGTGATCCGGGCGCGGCTGGGGCGGATCGCGCTGGCAGCCGGCGCAGAGTTCACTGTGAACTTCGACGGCAACGGCTTGCTCGATTTGCGGATGGATGGCGCCGCGCTGTCCGCCCTGGCCGAGAATGGCGGCATGCTGAGCGCCGACGGCGGGCAGGTCCTGATGACGGCCAGCGCCGCGGGAGCGGCCTTGCGCACGGTGGTCAACAGCCAGGGCATCATCGAAGCGAAGACGCTGCAGGGTCAAGGCGGCAAGATTACGTTGGACGGCGGCGGCGCCGGTGTGGTGGTGGCTGCGGGCAAGCTGAATGCCAGCGCGCTTGCCTCGCCAGGCAACGGCGGCGAGGTGGAGATGCGGGGGCAGCAGGTGGCCGTGCGGCTTGGCACTGAGGTCGACACGCGGGCCTTGAACGGCGATAGCGGCACCTGGCGCATCGCGTCGGCAGGGGTGACGGTGGGCGAAAACGCCACCGCGGCAAACGTCACGGTGCACGCGGACACCGTCGCCAGCAATCTCGCGGCCACCAACATCGTGCTGGAAGGCGCTGCGGGCGACGTCGCGCTCAATGGCCCGATCGCTTGGCACAGCGGCAACACGCTAGGCTTGGTTGCGGCGGGTGATATCACGGTCAACGCAGACCTGGCCGCAACCGGCCAGAACGTCGCCATCGCCATGTCCGCCGGCGGAGAAATCGCGCTTAACGGCAAGACTGCCATTACCGGCATCAACGGTGCCTTGTCCTTGCAGGCGCCCGGAGGCCATATTCTGGGCGAAGGGGCGGTGATCACGCTGTCCGGCGCAGGCGCATCGTTCAGCGCGCATGACCAGCGTTACGCGGTGATCCAGAACCTCGCCCAACTGCAGGACATCGACCGCAACCTGAGCGGCCTGTACGTGCTGGGCAATAGCCTGAGTGGACGCGGTTCGATCCAGGCGATAGGCGGTCCGTATGACATCTTTTCAGGCACTTTCGACGGTCTGGGCAATACGCTCAGCGGCTACTCGGTCAGCGGCGCCGGTCCCAACGTGGGCTTGTTCGCCGCATCCTCCGGCAGCATCAGCAATGTCAACCTGGCGTCGATGACTGTCAACGCGCCGGCCGCCGGCGCGGCATCCATGTCGGTGGGCGCACTGGTGGGCCGCAATTCGGGCCAGATCATCAATGTGTCCACGGCCGGAATGTCCGTGAAGGGCAGTTCGTATCACCGTAACGTGGTGGGCGGCCTGGTGGGCACCAACGCCGGCGGCAGTATCGACCGCGCCACCGTTGCAGGCAGCGTATATGCAGGTTCGCACACGGTCGCCATAGGCGGGCTGACAGGTGAAAACCTGAATTCCGCGGCGAGCCGTGGCGTCATTACGCGTAGCGTCTCGCGCAATCTGGTATCGGGAGCGATGCAACGCGATGAGCTGGGCGGCATGGGCGGTCTGGTTGGCGTGAATCGCGGCCTGATCGCGGATGCCTCCAGTCACGCGAGCACCCAGGCCACGGGAGCTGGCCACAATGTGGGCGGGCTGGTGGGCAGCAATCTGGGCGGCGACATCGAATGCTCGCTTGCGACCGGACGGGTGCAGAACGGCAGCGATGCGTACACCGGCGGCCTGGTGGGGTTGAATAGCGGGGCCATTTCAGGCTCGGCCGCCGAAGGTGGCGTCAGTGCCGAGGGCGGCGGCTCCACCGGCGGCCTCGCAGGGCGCAACAGCGCCGGCGGCTTGCTGCTGGACGTCAAGGCCGCAGGCGATGTGACGGCCGCCTATGGTGTCAATGTGGGCGGCCTGGTCGGCGCCAACGATGGACACATCGACACGGCGGAGGCGGGTGGCGAGGTCAAGGCCGGCTACAACCGGAATGGAGGCCGGGCGGGCGGTCTGGCTGGCTATAACAGCGGCACGATAGAAGCCTCGGTCGCCCGCGGCAAGATTGCTGGCGGACACTATGGGTACAGCGGGGGACTGGTCGGCTACAACACCGGCACGCTGGGCACGGTCAACGCCAGCGGCAACGTGGCAGCGGGGCAGGGCAGTGCGGTCGGGGGGCTGGTCGGCGCCAATCAGGGCCTGATCGTTTCGGCGATGGCCAATGGCAATGTCTACGGCGGCGTCAACAGCCGTGCCGGTGGCGTGGTGGGAGAGAACGGCGACATGGGAGAGGTCCGGCAGTCCTCTTCCTCGGGCGAAGTGGGTGGCGCGAGCCGCGCCCTGCTGGGGGGCATTGCTGGGTTGAACCAGGGCGAAATCTCCTATTCCAGCGCGAGCGGCAAGGTGAATTTCGTGAACTCCCTTCAGCATACCTACGGCGGCCTGGCCGGCGCGAACTACGGCGTGCTGCGCGCCAACAGCACGTTGGGGCTGGCATCCCTGGTGCCGCCGGTGGGCTTGAACTACGGGATTGTCGAGCGTTGATCGACAGTGCATGAACAGGGCCATGGACGCGCGCGTCCGTGGCCCTGTTGGCATGAGGCGCCCTGGCCTCAGGGAAACTCGAAGGTGAACTCCGCGCTGCCATCGGCGATGCCGGCCTTGACCGCTCCGTCGACCGGCGCCGTGCGGAGATAGTGGGCTCGCAGCATCAGCACGGCCTGGTCGCCGACGCGCTGCATGTCATACGCGGCGCCGAAGCGGACCGGGACTTTGCCGGTATCGTTGATCATGGCAATGCCTATGCCCTCGGCGGCTTCGGAGCCGGGCTTCAGGTTCAGCACATGGGGATCGGTGTTGGGGCCGTACTTGTCGGCAAAAGTAATGGTCGGCTTGGCCGAGGCGCTGCATTGGGTGAGCACGATGGAAAATTCCTTGGCTGGCGAGGTGGCTCCCGGTGTATCGAAGAGCGAGAGGGGCAGGTCTCCCAGCGAGACTGGGATCGTCCGGTAGGCGCCGACCTCGCATTTGTTGGGGACGATTACCCCCGTGCCACCGCCAATGCCGATGACGCCGGTGCCCTGGTAGGAAAACGGCAGACTGCCGCAGACGCCGGTAATGCCCGGTGTCCAGACGGGAAAGTTCTGGATGGCCTCGCCGTAGCCCACCGCGCCCTGCTGGTAGTTGACGGCATAGAGCATCAGCGTGATGTTGGGGTCCACGCCGGTCACTTTCAGTTCACCGCTGGGCAGGTTGGCCGCGGCGTCGGTCAGTACCAGGCGCTGGATGTACTCGGTGACGGTGGAGTTTTTCTGCGACGCGGACCCGGCGGTGTCGTAGTACACGGGACGCTTGTCCATGACCACGGGCAGCGCGCCGGGTTTGATCCGTCTTTCGATGCCGTCCGCGCCCATGACGGATACCTGCAGCCCGATGCCGGGTACGTTTGTCTGCGCCGTGCCGTCGGCGGCCACGCCTGCGTTGGGACCCCACTGCGCCGCCGCAACCAATTCGTGGAGGACGCCTGCGCCCACGCCCGAGCCAAGCTGGAAATTGTTGAAAAGCCCGGCGCCCCGCTCGAACAGCACATCGCCAATTTGCGAGGAACTGGTCAGCGGCGAGACTTCACGCCAGGGGCCGCCGGCCTGGTTCGACTGGCTGCAGTGGATGGCAGGGCGGTTCATGACCAGTTCGCCGCGAACCGGGGCGCACGGCAATGCCATCGCGGCGGCCAGCAGGAGGAGGGCGGCCCGTGCAGGCTTGTCGATCGCATGGGTGCGTGCGGGGATAGGGAGCTTGCTCATCAGGGTGTACTCCTGGATGCCGGGATCGGCTTGGACTCAGTTTGCGGCTGCGAGCGCTGCCGCGCCGTGGATCAGGTCGCCGGCGTCATCGGCGGCCTCGTAGCGCAGCGTGCTTGCGTGCGCCTGGGGTTGATGGCCGGCGGGTAGCGCGAACCGAGAGGTGGCGTACGGCGGCACGGTCAAACCGTCCAGGCGCTGCACGCCCGCCGCGGCGGGAAGCTCCAGCCGTGCCAGCGACACATGGAAAGGGGTGGGGTTGTGCGCTTCCAGCTGCCATGGCGCAGCGGCGTCTCCAGAGCGCCGGTACTTCCACGCGACTTGCGCCGGGGCCTCCCGAGGATCGCCTTGCAGCGCCGGCGGACGGAACAAGACCTTCATCCTCAGCCGGAACGACAGCTGCAACTGGTTGCGGCGCGACGGCTGCAGCGAAGGGATTTCAAGGAAATTGATCCAGAACACCGATTCGCGGTCGCCCGGCAGGGGTTCGCCCGTGTAGCGCAGCTCCAGCGCCTTGCGCTCCCCGGCATCCAGCCGGTAGACCGGGGGGGTCAGCACGAAAGGGACGGGCAGCTTGCTGGGATCGGTGCGCGCCTGCGCTTGCTCCTGGTCCAGCCAGGTCTGCACCAGGATGGGCGTCTCCCCCGAGTTGCTGGTGCGTATCGTCAGCGACCTGGCTTGCGCTGGATAGATGAAGCGTGTGCCAACCACGGTCAGGTCCGCATGCGCCCAGGCTGCCATGCAGGCCATCAGCAGGCCGGCGGTCAGGCGCGGTGCGCATGCGCGCAGCAGGCCCATCATCGGCGCGCCAGCGGGCCGGGGCCCGTGGGCCTGCCGCCGTCCGCCGGCATCGGCGCGCAGGTGAGCGAAATCTCATCGTAGCCCCGGGCGCGCTGCCGCGCGCGCTCGGGTAGGGCGTAGTCGATGGCGCAGCGCTGCTGCAGCCCCGGTCCCCACTGCACGATGACGCGGCCTTGATCCTGTTCCGCCCGCATGACGATGCGGCTGCCCTGACCCACCGCGCCCACCGGCTTGCCGTCGGCGGCGTTCAGCACTTCCGCGCCAAAGGGCAGCGCGGCGCCGTCGGCCTGGTGGGCGTCGATCAGCACCGGCCGGGCCACGCGGGTCGGGTAGGACAGCAGCACGACTGCGCCGGCGCGCGGCGCCACGTTGCGCGAACTGGCCTGCAGCTCCACGTCGTCGGGGATGTCGCGCGGATCGATGTCGACGGTGTTGAGCTGGTAGGGGCTCAGGCTGGCGACGACGCCATAGCCGCGGGCGTCCAGGCGGTCGCCGCCGTAGCCGATCTGCGCGCCTTGCGCGTGGTCGGCGCGTACCAGCGCGACCGTTTCCCCCAGCGTCTGCGAGAAGGTCACTCCGCCAGCATGGACAAGCACGCCGCCCGACGCGTTCAGCGATGCCTGGCGGAAGCCCGCTCCCTGCGAAATACCCGCTCCCACCCAGGACTGCGGCAGGCGGTAGCCGATGTTTGCGCTTGCCGAGTTGGCGTTCTCGCGGCTGGCATGAGAGGCGGATACCGAATAGGTGCCTTGGTCGGACTCGCCCATCGAGCCCGCGACCGAGGTGGTGAAGTTGGCGCCGGCGCGGGAATCGGCGCTGTAGTAACTGTTGAGCATGGGAGCGCCGCGCTCGGCCCGGCCCAGGGGAATCGAAAGGTTCACGGTGACCAGTGTGGAGTTGTCGCGGCCGCCGCCCCGGTAGGAATTTCGGGTGGCCAGGTTTTGCATGCGCTGCACGCCGAAGGAATAGGAAATGTCGCGCCAACGGTTGCTGTAGCCCAGCGCGAAGTTGATGGTGTTGCCATGGCCTTGCCAGTATTGGATGGCCGACCCCGACAGATAGACGTTTCCGCCGTTGACGCCAAGCTGCTGGCTGAGGTTGGCGTCGAGCCGTCCGCGCGTGCGGCCCACGTCGCCGAACCAGCGGTAGCGCTGTGGCGCGCCTTGCAGGGCGATGCTCTCGCGCAAGCCCACGAAGCCGCTGGTGGAATAGCGGTAGGCCAGGAGCGAAAAGTTGGTGCCGCTATTGGGCAGGTTCTTGCTGTACGACAGGCGGTAGCTGGCGCCCGTCCGCGTGCCTTCGTCCGGAAGCTCGGCGCGGGACAGCGTGACGTCGGCCGCGAATGCGCCCAGCGCGGTGTTCACCGCGGCGCCGGCCAGCGCGGAACCATAGTGCCGGGTGAAAGCGAGACCGCCGTAACCCGTGTACATGTCGCCCAGCCCGCGCTTGAACGTGCCCTGCAGCAAGTACTGCGAACTGCTGCCCATGCCCAGATCTATCGCCCGCCCCGCCGTCAGGCTGTAGCGGCTGGTGCCGGGCCGCAGCAGTTGGACGGTGGTGGCGAAGGGCACGACGAAGCTGCGCGCGCTGCCGTCCGCCTCCACGATACGCACGTCCAGGTCGCCGCCATATCCCGCCGCCTGCAGGTCTTCGAGCGCGAAGGGGCCGGGCGCCACGGTGGTTTCGTAGACGAGGTAGCCACGCTGGTACACCGACACCTGGGCATTGCTGTTGGCCGTGCCGCGGACAACCGGGGTGTAGGAACGCAACGCGCTGGGCAGCATGCGTTCGTCGCTGGCCAGCTGCACGCCCCGGAACGATACGGAGTCGAACAGGTCGCCGTCGGTGGAGCTTTCTCCCATCAACAGCTGCGACCTCCACGCCGGTACGTCGGTCTTCAGATAGGTATAGCCGCGCTGATAGTTCGCGCCATGGCCCGGTGACCAGGTCGCGCTGCCATAGTGGCGCAGCCGGAATGCGCCCACGTTGACGCCTGCATTCAGGCCCGCATAGCCACGCGTGGTACGCGTGCCGCGGCTTTCAGAGGTGAAGAGGTTGCTGTTGTAGTTCAGCCGCGCCGCCGTCACGCCGAAGTCCCAGTTCGATGGATCCACGTAGGCGCCGGGCGTGGAGAGGCGCAGATAATACTTGGGCACGGTGAGATAGAGCTTCTGCTCGGCCACCTCCAATTTGACCTGCGCGCCGGGCACGTAGCGCGACAGCTCGCCGCAGGCTGCGGTCGAGGATAGCGCAAGCATGCCCTCGCCGCGCGCGGCCTTGTCGACGTCCAGGCCTAGGCGCGCCAGCAATGCGCTGTCATAGCACGGCGTGGCGCTGGCGCTGCCGGCCAGGAGGCGGAACGGGACCTCCTCCACGCCGCGCCACTGGCCGTTGACGTAGACGTCCAGCTTGTGCCGGCCGGGCTCCATGAAGTTGCCGCGCTCGAAGCGGCTCGTGTCGATGGTCGTGCCGCCTGCGCCTTGGAACATCATCTGCGGGTCGAAGAACGCCTGCTTGCCTTGTACGGGAGCGACCCAGACCGCCAGCGCGGCGGCAAGACCGGATGCGAGCCTTTCCGCCGCCTGGCGCCGATTCGCTGGACGAGCGGGGTCTGGCAAGCGGGGGCAAGCCCTTGCGTGTAGATTTTCCATCGGGACGTGTCAGCTCTGTGGTTCGCGGGCGCAAGCTGCGCCGCGCCTTTACTCGGTAACGGCCTGCTTTGTCTTCGTGGTTCCGCCGTAGTCGGTGATGACCTCGTACTCGACCGAGACCCGGCCCGCGGGTTTGGCCGCGCGGGACGGCAATTCGAAGCGCGCCTTGTCGAATGGCGCGACCATGCCGCCTTCGAGCACGGTGCGCTTGTCGCCTGCGACCAGATCGACGCTGGCGAAGGAGACGTAATAAGGCGTCGGGTTCGTAACTTCCAGCGCGCGTCCACGCAGCCTCCAGCTCAACAGCGCCGGCGCGGCTTGAACGTGAGGACGCAGCGCGGCTGGCCTGAAGAAAACCTTGATGCGCGACCGGAACTGGAAGATCAGCACATTGGCTTCGTTCGGATCGCGCGGCGGCGTTTCCAACACGTTGAGATAGAACAGGCTCTCGCGATCGGCGGGCAGCGGCTCGCGGGTGTATGAGATCCTCAGCACCGCGCCGCTGTCCGGGTCCACCCGCACGACCGCTGGCGCCAGGACGAAAGGCACGCGCATGTCCGCCGGCGACCTGTCTGCATTGCCGTCGTCCAGCCAGCTCTGCGCCAGCACGGGACCGACGCCCGCGTTGCGGATGGCCAGCGTCACGTCGCGGGAATCCGGCGAGATGACCAGGCGCGTGCTTTGCAGCACCAGTCCGGCCCGGACCGGTGTAGCCCAGGAACACAGGGTCATGGCGCAGACGGCAGCCAGGGATGAAACGATGCGCGCTATCGACGCCATGACCGGCCCGCGCTTAGTTGTAGGACAGCAGATACTTGATGCTCGACGCGCCGGAGCCAGCGCCCGCCGCGCCGCCGACCTCGACATACTTGGCGGCGTACTTCAGTTCCGCCGTCCCCGGATTGCCCGTGATCGTGGCGACCTGCGGCGTGGCTTCCGAACCGCCAATGGGAATGATGCCGGTGTTGCCGGTCGCGTTGTTGCGGATCTGGATCTCGACGTTGGGCGCGCGGTCGGCATCCAGCAGCGCCAGGTTGCCCGCTGGCGTGGCGTTGGTCGGGTCGAACATGATGCGGACCTTCCGGCCGTCGGTGCAGCCTGCTCCGCCCGCGAGATTCAGCTGGAACTCGGCTTCGACGGCATTGCCCAGGCCGACTTCCTCCGGCGTGGGCGTGCCCAGCTGCACTGTCTGCGTGTTGCCCAGGCCCGGGGTGTTGCCGTTGATGTCGCAACCGGGAGCGCGGATAACGCCCATGAAGTTGATGACGCCGTCAACCGCGTGGGCGGGCACCGGCGCGAGCACGGAGACCAGGGCTCCGGAGGCCAGGAGAGAGGCGACGAGACTGCGTTTCATGTTGTATTTCCTTTGAAGCTAGGCTTGCCCGCGGCGATCGAGACCGTCCCGGGCGCGGGTCGGACCGGGACGGTCCTTGCGCATCCGGAAGGCAGCGATCTTTTTGGGGATTCATGTAAGGCCCGACGCCGCGAATGCGGCGATATCCAGGCGGCTCGTACCCGTCGGTTGTGCGCTCGAATCTGCGCGGGCCGGCGAGTACGGATACTTTATGGCGCGGGGGCGGGAAATTTAGTCGGAAGACATCGATTTCCGCATCTGAGAAATACGAATTTGCGCAGGGTCGCGTTGATCGGGAGCCAACCGCCGCCATTGCAGCGTCGCGATTGGCGTCGCCGCTAGTTGGCGTTGTTCAGCGGATGGACGAAGGTGTAGCCCTGTCCATAGCTCGTGCGCAGCGGCAGCTCGATTCCCGCCATGCGCGCCCGTCGGCGTAGCCGCCCGACCACGCTGGAGACGATGGCGCGTTGCAGGTGGATGGGGCGGCTTGCCGCATCCGGCCACACTTCGCGGTGCAGATCCGCAATGCTGCAGTACTGGAAGTCATGCCCGCGCAGGCACGACAGCAGCGCAAATTCCTTGTTGCTCAACGCGATCTTGCCGGCGCTGTCAGGCGCGCGCAGCGTTTTCTCCGCTTCGATCAGGGCCCATTCCCGGACCGGCGTGACGCGGACTGTCGCGACTGTGCCGGTCAAGGCGCGCCGCTGCCGCGCCAGGGCGTCGGCGGCGGGGGCGGCTTCGCGCTGCAGGCGAGTACGCAATGCCGAGGACAGGCGTTCCAGGCTGCTCAGCGCCGCCAGCAGTTCGTCGATGCCCGCGTTCGAGGCCAGGCAGGCGTCGGCGCCGGCGCATATCAGTTCGGCCCGCGCATTGGAGGAATCGTTGGCGGTGATCATGACCACCAGTCCGGTGACGTAGGGGCCGCGCCGCGCGCCCAGCATGGCGGCCAGCCATTCCACGCTGCCGTGCATGACGACGTAGTGCAATCCGGGTTCGGCCAGCTGTTCCTGCAAGCGGAGCGCGGATTGGGTCAGGCACACCATCTGGGCACGGTCGCCCAGCCCTTGGACTAGCGTCGCCGCTGGCTCTATGGCTTCGACGCAGACATGGACGGTGTGGTTGAATGCGGGCTTTTTCATGATCGATGGCCTGTGGTTCGTGGAAGCTGGGAAGATCATTTGTATTCAAGCGTGAAGGTGGCGGTGCCGTTCGCCGCGCCGGCCGTCACCTGGTTTGCGGTCTGGTAGTAGCGGACGTGGAACGGCACGTCATAGACGCCGTCCTTGGACATGCCGACCAAGGCGCTGTCGCCGTACTTGACCGGCTGACGGTCCTTGTCCAGGAGCTGGATGCCGACGCCGGTGGCGGAATTGGCGTCGGGGCTCAAGGCGATCACGCCGGGCGCGCCTGACGCGTGGGGTTTTGCGTCCATGCGCAGGTAGACAGCGTTCAGTTCGGGTTTGGCCTCGCGGCAGTTCAGCTTGATGTTGAAGCGTTGTTCGGCTGCTGTGCTGCCGACCGAGCTGAACAGGTTCTTCCAGACCTTTCCCAGCTGTACGGGCGGAGTGGGAGCGGCGGTGCACGACGGAGTGACAATGGCCGTGGTCCTGCCGGTGAGTATCACTTTCAGGGAGTCCCCTGGCGCGTCCTGCGCGTACAGCGTGGCGTAAGTCCCTTCCTCCAGGGCTCCGTTGCCGGTGTCGGAGCTGATCTTGAAGAGCTGAACGTGAATCCAGCCCTTGTTGCCGATAGTCGTCTCCGTGCCTGTGCCGGAGAGGGACCAGGTCGTCGGGAAATAGAAGGTTCCGACGTGATCGCCCGGTCGCATTCCGATGCGTATGCCGATACCGGGAATGTTGGTGCGATAGATGTGGGTATCGTCTACGACCGTACCTTTGTGCAGGGACGCTAGCGCCTTTCCCCCTCCATCCTTGCAGACGAGAAGCGCGTTGCCTTTGTGGCTGATGGGAAATCGTCTATCCGCGATCGGCACTACCCTGCTCGGTCCCTTTTCCGGCGGGACGACGATATTGCCCAAGGAGATGTTGATCACATTCCGGGCGATGCCTTCTCCCAGGGCGCACGCTGCCAGGCTTTGCGGCGCATATGCACCCAGCATCAACGCCATGCACGACAGTGCCAGCATGCCGGCAGCGCATCTTTTTTTCTTGATCCGAGAGTCTTTCATTTGTTTTTCATTCCTCAAGCTTGCAATCGCCAAGCCAGGCATCACAGGCACATGTAGGCGACTTCGCGTATGGGAGCGGGGCGGTCCTCTTGCGGCAGGGTGTAGGACACACCACAGCTGTCGGCTGCGCCGCGGCCCCAGACGATGCGCATCGTTCCGGACTGCTGCGCGCCGGTCACGAAGGCTTGGCCGTCCGGCCCGACGATGCCGATTTCCTGGCCCGCCTCGTTGTCGATGCGCGCGCCGAACGGCACCACGCTGTTGTCCTTGCGGGTCAGCGTCAGCATCAGGCGATAGCCAACCACCGTCTCAAACCCGGCACGTATCACCGCGCCGCGAGTGGGGACCAGATTCACCGCCGCGTTCTTGACTTCGACGGTGTCGCCCAGGTCTGCGGTGAGCATGGCCAGACGGTTGGAACGGTACGGGCTCAGACTCGGCACGATGGCGTAGCCGCTGGCATCGGTGCTGACGCCCGGATGCGATTCGAAGCGCACGTTCTCTGCCGACGGAGCGTGCACCAGCGCCACGGTTTCACCCAGAGGCTGGCCGAACGTCACGCCGCCGGCATGGACGACGATGCCGCCTGACAGGCCCGCGTTGATCTGGTTGTAGTTGCGTCCCTGCGACGCGCCCAGGTCGAGGCGGCCGATCCTGGACAAGTAGTAGGCGTTGCCGGAGCTGTTGACGCCGTTCTGGTTGGAGGTCGCCGCAGTCAGGTTGTAGCTGAGCCGGTTGTCTTCGAACGCGGAGCCGGAAACGGTGGCCGCGTGGCTGGTCTCGCCATTGTTGCCGGTGGTCAGGGAGTAGTGGGCGCTGCTGCCCGAGGCACCCAGCGGAATCGACATCGACAGCATGACCCGGCGGTCATTCGAACCGCTGCGGCCGGTGTTCATGTCGACGAAGACGTTGTAGCTGACCTGTCTGTAGGAACCGGAGTATCCGACCTGGATCAGCCGCTCTTTTTGATTCGTCTGCCAGTACGACTGTTGGCGCGCCGAGGCGTAGACCGAACCCCAAGAGCCCAGCGACTGGCTTACCTCGAATCGCAGTTCGTTGCGGCGGCTGGGCATCTTGTAGCCCGGCTCGAAATCGTCGACGCCGGTCGCTTCCCGGAAGGTCCGGTAGCCGCTGGTGGAATAGCGATAGCCGGCGACGCGGAAGTTGGTGCCGATTTCGTCGAGGGATTTGGCATACAGGAAGCGCACGGACTGGCCCTGCGTTTTCAATCGCTCGGTGGAGGTGCGCGCGTGCGACAGGTCCAACGAAATCGCGCCGAAACTGCGCAGATTCTTGCCTACGCCCACGAGGGCGGATTGATAGATGCTGGCCGCGGTGATGCCGCCATACAACGAGAATTCCTGGCCCAGGCCGCGCGCGATCGTGCCTTGCACAAAGGTGGGTTCACGCTCGTCGGAGCCGGAGGCGCTGCGATAGCGTCCGGCGGTGGCGCTGTAGCGCCAGGTGCCTTCGCGCAACAGCGTTGGCACGGAAGCATAGGCCTGCACGTAACGGGTCTGGCGCCCGTCCGACTCCGTAATGGTGACTTCCAGGTCGCCGCCGGAGGACGACGGGTACAGGTCGTCCAGCACGAACGCGCCGGGCGCGACATAGGCGTTGTAGACGATGTAGCCGTTCTGCCTGACAGTGACGAGCGCATTGGTCTGGGCGATGCCGCGTATGGTCGGCGCGTAGCCCTGCATGCTGTCCGGCAGCATGGAGTCGTCCGAAGAGACCTGCACGCCGCGGAACGGCACGCTATCGAAAAAGTTGCCCGGCGTGTTGCCGTCGCCAAGCAGCAATTGGCCGTTGATCGAGCGCAGGTCGCGCTGCAGATTGGTTTCCAGCGACTGCCATTCACCGCGACCGTTGGTGCCGCGGTTGTAGTTGGAGGCGTGGCGCAGGCGCCAGTCGCCGAAGTTCAAGCCGCCGCGCAATCCGGCGTAGGCCGCGTAGGGCGATTCGGCGCCGCGGTTGGAGGAGTTGCCTCCGCCCTGGCGCGACATATTGAGCTGATAGTCCAGCAGGGCCGAGGTGATGCCCTTGTCCCAGCGCGACGGGTCGACTGAATCTCGCGCCGCGCGCTTGAGCGCGGCCTGCGGAATGCTCAGATACAGCCGTTGCTTGCCGCCATCGAAATTCACGGCGGCGTCTTGCACCAGCGCGGGCAGGTCCACGCAGGCGCCGTCCGCGCCCGCGGATTCGGGCAGCGCGGCCATGTTGACGCCCCAGTTCTCCAATTGGCCGCGGGTCAGGCAGACCGAGGGCTGCTTGAGGCCCTCCTGGACTTCGACGATGATTCGGCTCGCGCCCATGGACTGATCGTTGACGAACACGTCGGCCAGGTACTCGCCCGGCAGCACGCTATTGCCGAAACTGAAGATGGACAAGTCTGCCTGCGGCTGGTCTCCGCCCGTACCCAGGAATTCCTGATTGAAGACCGTGCCCGCCGGCTCGGCGGCCTGAGCGGAAAAGGAAGCCAGGCCCAGCAACAGCGATGCCAATGCCGCGAAAGGGGGCATGCGACCCTGCGATACGCCATTCATTGCATGAGCTCCGGGCATTAACGGCTTGCGGCAGGCGCGACGGGCTCGGCCTTGACGTGGACCGGAACTTGGGCGCTGGGTACGCGGACTCTTTCCTCGGGGGTCTCGGCGCCGTAGTCGTTGATGGTCGTGAACACGACGTCCACGTCCCTGGGCGCGGACATCCCGGACAAGGGGTACTCCAGGGTGCCGCCGGGCGACACCATGCCGCCGTTGATCTCCTGCTGGCCGCCATTGACGTTCAGCGTGGCGAAGGTGACGTGATAGGCGGACGGATTTGCGATCTTGAGCACAGCGCCTCTGCCGCCGGCGGCGACCGCCCACTGCAACTGTTGACGCTGTTCGCCGGGTTTGCCCGCCAGGCCCGACGGCCGATAGAACAGTTTGATGCGGGTGCGCACCGCGATCTGCAGTACGTTTTCGTCCTGGCTCTTTTCCGGAATTTCCTTGACGTTGAGCCAGAACACCGATTCGCGGTCGAGAGGCAGATTGCCGGCCAGGCGCAGTATGCGCAACACGTTTTCCTGGCCTGGGTCCAGCCGCGACAGCGGCGGGCTTGCCACGAACGGCGCCTTGGCAGCGCCTTCGCCTGCATCGATCCAGGCCTGCACGACGTAAGGGGACACGCCAGTGTTCTTGACGGGAATGGAGGACTCGCGGTCCTTCTCGTTGAAAATGACGCGGGTGCCGCCGACCAGCACGCCGGCTGCCGCATTGGCGTGGGCCAGCGTGGCCGCCAGGGCGAAAATCATGAAGGGCCGCGCCTTGTGCACGAACCGTTGCGCGATGTCTTTCAGCATGGGGATCTCGATGTTGTGCTCGCAAGCCATCGGGTTCTCGTGGAACCGCCTGCTGCGAGTAGGCTTGCGGCCAGCCCCGCTTTTGAGGGGCTGGCGGTCCGGCAAAGCGGCGTTACTTGTAGTTCACCGTGAACTGCGCGGTGGCGTTGGCGGGGCCGACGGTGACGGTGTTGGCGGTCGACACATAAACGGCGCCGAACTTCAGATTGTTGGTGCCGGCGCGCAGCGTGTATTCGGGGGACTCCGCTCCCAGCTTGATTTTTTTCTGGGTGGAATCGCGCAGCTCGACGGCCACGCCGGTGGCGCTGCCCAGTTCGCCGATACCGATCGCCAGCGTGTCCGTGTTGATCGTGTCTGCGGTGCCGGTGAACGTCACGCTGGCGCCCTTGGCCGTGGCGCTGCAATTGGCCAGCTGGAGTTCGAATTGCGCGGGCGTCGAGTACTTGCCCACGGCGCCGTCCAGGGTGGTCCGGGACACTTTCCCAAGCGGGACGACCAGATTGGTTGCCTGGGGCGAGACATCGCACGGGGCATCGACGATTTCGCCAATGAAGTTAATGCGGCCGTCCTCAGCCAGGGCGGTTTGGGAAACTGCGGCTGCCGTGGCGAGCAGGGCAAACTTGATAATGATGTTCTTGTTCATGGAAGTGAATATCCTGAGTCGATTAATAATCAAAAGCGCCGCCTGGGGATTACTGAAAGCAGAGGGCGACCGACTTGCGAAATGCTTTATTTCGGTTTTCAGGAATCAACTTCCGTGCGATTCAGTTGTTATCAAAATTCAATTCGAACAATTGATAAAAGGACGCAGCCGGATAATTCATTCGCCTGCTCCTCCGAATCCCGTATTCCACATTTCGTCGGCAACTGAAAATTAATAGAATCGGAATTCTGAATTTGTAGGAATTCTCCCTTCTTGTTGTATGAAATTTCATATGAAAACGACAATTGGCGATTCTTTCCAATAATTGCCAACCTTGGCGAAATGAGGCGGTTTTATTGGTCCTATTTGGTATTTTTTGGGCCGTGATTTGGAAGCAACGTTACGCGGAATTTATGGGGCCGGCGACGCGTGCGGAGGGGTGGCGCGATGCCTTCTGCGATAAAATCGCCGTTGCGCAGCGCATATCAAATTCAGCCATAGGCACGACCATCGACAATCTCCAGATGAAGCCTGAAGTTTTTGCTAGCGCTATACGACGCGGCAATGCCGTTCGAATCAGGATGGCAATTGGGGCGGCCGCGATTCTTGTTGTCGTGCTATGTGCGCTGAGCGCGCCGACCATCGCCGCCTCGCTGCAGCAACAGCTTGCATCTGCTGCGATCCTCTCCTGGGCCTTGAACGGCGTCTTGTTTCTGGCCGTGCTATGGGTCCTGCTGGCACTGAAAGGCACGGCGAATAAAAGCCACGATCTGCTGGCGCATTTGAGGCAAGCCGCGCGCTTGATCGCCGCGGCGCCTGTGGACATGGTTATTCGGGAAAAATCGCTGCGTCTGGTCGGGCTCAGCGATGGCATGCGGCGCTTTTCGGACATCGTCATCAGGAACGGATGGGCCAGGCCCGAGCACATCGATCTGGGATTCCTCTCCGGCGCAGAGAAGGATCAGATTCAGGTGCCGCCCGAAGTTGCCGTCATCGTGCGCGAGTTCCAGGCTGCGGTGGCTACCGGCGAACCGCGCTCTTATGACTACAGCCAGGAGCTGCCAGGAGCCGCCGGAATCCGGGCGGCAATCCAGGCCCAGATTTTTCCTCTGTTTGGCGCTGAAGATCAGGTCATAGGCGTTTTCGCCAAGGGCATGTACTTCCTGGGCCATAGCCAGTCGTTGGAGGATTCGGCAAGCGCACGTGGCCGGGCAGAACGCATCAATGACATGAAAACGCGGTTCCTGGCGGCGGTCAGCCGCGATGTGCGCAATCCCTTGAACGCCATGGCGGGCCTGTTGGAAATGGCGTCGCTTGACGCGGCGATGCCGCGGCAGTCGAAAGAAATGTTGGCGACCGTTCGCTTGTCTACGCGGTCCCTGCTCCAGTTGATTCCGTCCATCGTCGATACGCGCAGAATGGAGACCGGCGATCTGGCATGCGCGCGCGTATCCCATTCGCTGCGCAGGGTGGTAGCCGACGTGGTTGCGCTGTTCGCTCCCAGCGCCTACGAAAAGGGCATAAGCCTGACGCTGGAGGTGGCTCCCGGGGTCGCCGCCAGCCACATGGCGGACGCTCAGGGGTTGAATCAGTTGCTCAACAATTTCCTGTCCAACGCCATCCGATTCACGGAACGGGGCGGCGTCCGGATACATCTGGACGCCACCCCGGTGGAAGATGGCCGGCAATGGGTCTCGCTGTCGGTCATCGATACCGGCAGCGGCATTGATCCGCACATACAGCAGAAGCTGTCGGCCTCCCGCTACGAAGCCGGGCTGAGCGCCTCGCCCGATGGCGCCGGGCTGGGCTTGCACTACTGTCGGCAGATCGTGCATCGCGTTGGCGGAACCATCCGCATCTCCAGCGTCGTGGGCGAGGGTACGCACGTCCATGTCCGCGTGCCGCTGATGCTCGGATCCGGCGAGCGGCGCGACCCGTCGCAAGAGACCGTGCTCGGAATGGCTCAGCGACCCGCCACCGGGTTGCGGACGCTTGTGGTTGAAAGCCAGGCCGCCAACCGCCTGCTGTTGAAAGGCCAATTGGAATTCCTCGGCCATGCCGTCCAGACGGCGGAGGATGGCGCGCAGGGCTTGGCGCTTGCCAGAGCAGGCAGGTTCGACCTGGTGGTCTGCGATGGCATGATGCCGGACATGGACGGGGCAGAGTTCACCCGGGCGCTGCGTGCCGGCGCGGGCGAGTGCGCCACCATTCCCGTGCTCGGATACACGGCCGACGCGCGCCGGGAAGACCATGAGGCGGGTTTGCAGGCTGGCATGAACGCGGTGCTGGTCAAGCCTGCGGATCTGCGCGCGCTGGAAGCCGCGGTCGCTTCCTGCCTGCCGGCGGCCTGCGTCGCGAACGGACGTGCACGGGATGGAGCGCCATAGTGGTCCATCGCGAGGCAGACTCCATACTCACGCTTTCCGTATTCCTGAATCTGGCGCTGGCTGCGGCGCTGGTCTTGATGCTGGTCTGGCTCGCGGTGCGCATGCGCAGCGCCAGGTCACCGCGCGGCGAACTGGCCCGGCTGGCGCGCCTGGCGGATACGCTACCCGCCGGGATTTTCATCCGCGATCGGGATTTGAATCTGGTGACGCGCAATGACGCGCTCAGGGAGTACGCCGCTACATGCCGCAGCGAGGGCTGGAGCCGCCCTCTGCATGTTCCGCTGGAGTCCCTGTCCGCGCCGGACTCGGGCAGCGAACCGCCGCCCAACCTGAACGAGATAATCGACGATTATCGTCAAGTGCTGGCCGGCGGTGAAACCCTGGTCCGCGAACATCCGTTCGAGCATGATCCTACGTGTGGGGTAGCCGCTTGGGCCGCGCCGTTGCGCGGAGAGGACGGCGCCATCATCGGGTTGATCGGGGGCAGCGCACGCTTTCGTGGCTTTCCCGACATGCTGCGGGACGTGTCGACAACTCGGCTCAATATGGAAAGGGCCAACCTGATGAAATCAACGTATCTTGCGTTCATCAGCCATGAACTCCGCACCCCCCTGAACGCGATTATCGGCATGCTTGAACTGATGCTGGCGCGCGGGGGACTCGTCAGCGAGACGTATGAAAGACTTGCCGTGTCGCGCCAGTCGGCTCAATCGCTGTTGTCCCTGATCAGCGGCCTGATCGACATATCCAAGCTGGAAACCGGTCACTTTCAACTGCGACGGCAGAACGTCGATCTGCGCGCGCTGGCGGCCGACACGCTGGCATCATTTCGGGGCGCTGCCCAAGAAAAAGGCCTGCAGTTGACCCTGGACATCGGCCGCGACATTGCCGAGCGTCATTTCTCGGATCCCGTTCGCCTGAAGCAACTGCTGGATAAGCTGTTGTCCAATGCGGTCCGCTTCACGGGGCATGGCCGTATCGATGTCGCGCTGACCGCCGGGGCCGCCACGGAAGAGGTGCAGTGGATCACGCTGTGCGTCGCGGACACCGGCCCCGGGATTGCCGAGGATATCCAGGCCAGACTGGCTGCCCCGCACTTTGAACACGTGGTCGGGGAGCAAGGCGTCACCATCGGACTGGGGCTGTCCATCTGCAACGAACTGACGCGCTTGATGGGGGGCTCCATGGAAATTTTCAGTACGGCCGGGCAGGGCGCCAGAATATCGGTGCGCTTGCCTTTGGCGCTGCCGCCTTCGGAAAATGCCGCCGTGGCAGCGGCTCCTGCGCCAACGGTGGCCGACGCCGGCGGCCTGCGCATACTCGTCATCGACGACCATGAGGCCAACCGGCTGCTGCTCAAGCATCAGTTGCGGATGTTGAAGCATTCCGCGCAATTCGCGCAGAACGGCGCGGCGGGTCTGGCCTTGGCCGAACGGATGGAGTTTGATCTGATCATCTGCGATTGCGTCATGCCCGTCATGGACGGCAATGCATTTACTGCTGCCTTGAGAGCCGGCGGCGGCGTGAATGCGGCCACGCCCGTGCTGGGCTATACCGCAAGCGAACTTGAACTCGATCTGGCGTCCGGCGCGCGAGCCAGCATGAACGCCGTGCTGATCAAGCCGGTAGACCTGCAGACGCTGCAGTCGTTCATCCTCGCGCATGCCAGGCGGCCGCTGGCCAGCGTGCCCAAGATCCACTGAAGGGAGGCCGCATGTCGACTGTCTTGATTGTTGATGACCATCCCGCGTTTCGGTTGGTTCTGAGAACGCAGATTGCGCTTTTGCCCAGCGCCAGCCGGATACTGGAGGCGGACAACGGGGTCGATACGCTGGCGCTGGCCCGCAGCGAGCGCCCTGATCTCATCGTGCTGGACCTGGACATGCCGAAAATGGGCGGCCTGGAAGCCATATCCAGAATCCTTGCCATCAATCCGGACTTGCGGATACTGGTGGTGTCGGCGCATGATCCGTCGGTCTTCGCGTCGCGCGTGGCCGAACTCGGCGCCTGCGGCTACGCCAGCAAGCGGCTGGAGATCAAGGAACTGATCCGTTGCATCGAGTCCGTGCTGGCTGGCTACCGCGTGTTTCCGAATTCGGCCAAGACGGCAGGCCAGGTGGATGTGGCGGACGCCTACCAGAAGAAACTTGAACTGCTGTCCAACAAGGAAATGGTCGTCACGCAGATGCTGGCCCAAGGATTGAGCAACAAGGAAATCGGTGACGCGCTATTCATCAGCAATAAGACGGTCAGCACGCACAAGACCAGGATAATGACCAAATTGCAGATCGGTTCCCTGGTTGAATTAGTCGATTTCGCCAGAAAATCGAAAATATCGATGTGAATTTCTCATAGGGCATATTTCCGCGTGCAGAACCCAGCGGCTTCGGCCATGCATCCCGAGCAGGAAAACTCGCAGATCCAGGCGGTGGCGGTGCTGCGCGATGAACTGCTTTCCAAGGTAGGCAACGACCTGGACATTGCCGCCGAGCTGGCGCATAGCCTGCACGTCAACCACAGGAAGGACGTCGATGCCTTGCTGCTGGCGATCGAACAGGAGCAGTGGGCGGAGGTCAAGCGGTATGCGCACCGGATTCTGAACACCGCGCAATTGCTGGGCTGCAGCGCCTTGGTTGAACTTTGCCTGCGCGTTGAGGCGATGCTCGGCAGGAAGGATGGCCAGGCGCGTGGGGAACTGTTGGCCGACTATGTCCCGGTCGTCAAAAATTTGAGTGCAGTCCTGGAGCGAGTGAACCGCACATTCTGAATCCTCCTACATTTTTCGCTCTCGAAGCGCCGTAGAGTGGCTGTATGTGAATTTCCTTCCCCAGTCCACCAGGAATGATGTATGAAACGCGCTGCAGCGCAATGCCAGCAACTTGGCGACCACGAAGTCATGTCGATGGCATGGCGAGGCGATGGCTTGAGCGTCGCCCTACAGCCGCAATTCAACCTGATGAACGGCGAAATGGTCGCAGCGGAATGTCTGGCTCGTTGGAAGCATCCGACCATGGGCGATATCGGACCCGCCGATTTCGTTCCCGCCGTCCATCGACTGGGCCTGGACCTGCTTTTTTTTGAGCAGATCTGCCGCCTGGCGGTCGCCGCAGCGCAGGCGCTGCAGGAAGAGGGAATCGACGTGCCGTTGGCGATCAACGCCTCGGCCTCAACCTTGTCGAGCCATGATGCGGTCGACGTCCTGGCGCGTCACGCCGCCGCGGCGAACATTCCGTTGACGCGCTTCCGGATCGAGCTGACAGAAGACCAGCCCATCACTCGCCTCGAGATGCTGCGGAAGTCCTTGAAGAAATTTGCGAAGGCCGGTTGCCAGGTCAGCATGGACGATTTTGGAACGGGCTATGCCTCGCTGCAGCTCTTGAACGCGCTGCCCATCGCCGAACTGAAGATAGACGGACGCTTCGTGCGCCGCATCCGCCGCGACCGGAAAGCGCGGGAAATCACGCGCCTGTCGGTGTTGCTGGGGGAGCGGCTCGGCCTGCGCGTGATCGCCGAAGGCATCGAAAGCGCGCCGGACATCGCTCTGCTCCAGTCCATGGGATGCAGCCACGGGCAGGGCTATGTGCTGTCGCCGCCCGTCGTGTTGTCCGAGTTCATCGAGAGCCGGAAGCGGTAGCCTCACCTGATGCGAAATTCCTGTGAAAATACCAACTTCCAGGGATATGCGGTTTCGCGCGGCTGAGACATAGTTCAGGCTGGGCAATTCCGCCCGCTCTCATCCGATGACCGCCCACATGCTTGCTTCCGAGTCGACCCTGCCTGCCCCGGTGCTGCTGGTGGAGGACGAACCCCTGATCTGCCGCCGGCTGGAAGGCCTGCTGCTGCAGCTTGGCTATGCGCCGGAGGCGCTGGTGTTTGCCGCCACGCTGGCGCAGGCGCGCGAGCAACTCGCCAGCCAGCCGTTTGCGCTGGCTCTGGTCGATCTGGGCCTGCCCGACGGCAACGGCACCGATTTGATCGCCGAGATGCACGCGGAGGATTCCAGCCTGGCGATCCTGGTGATTTCGGCATGGAGCACGGAAGACGCGATTCTTGCCGCGCTGCGCGCGGGCGCCACGGGCTATGTGCTCAAGGAACGAGACGACCTGGAGGTGTCCCTGTCCATCCGCAGCGTGCTGCGGGGCGGGGCGCCTATCGATCCCTTCGTGGCCCGACGCATCATCGAAGAACTGCGCCCCAGGCGGGCCGAACGCGCCGACGAGGCTGCGGGCGATTCCGTCGAAACCCTGAGTCCGCGCGAAAGCCAGATCCTGCGGTTGGTGTCCGAGGGACTGGGCAACCGCGAGATCGCCGAGGAACTGCATCTGTCGCGCTACACCGTCGAATGCCACGTCAAGCACATCTACCGCAAGCTCGCGGTCTCCTCGCGCACGCGTGCCATACACGCGGCGCGCACGCGCGGCTTGCTCGATTGAAGTGGCTGGCCGTCCTGTGGTTGGCGCTATGGCTGGCGCCGGCGTGGGCCCAGGAGCCCGCTGACGCCTGTACGGCGCAGGTGCAGTCGGTACAGGTTGCCAAGGGCGGCGACGATGGCAGGCGTCCGGAGCCGGCGCAATGGCAGGCGGTCGAACTGCCCGACGACTGGAGCGCGCGTTGGCCGGGCTACAGCGGTACCGCCTGGTACCGGATCGGCTGGACGCGCAATTGCGCCGGCACGGCGTCCGGGCAGGTGGCCTTGGCGCTGGAATCCATCGTCATGGCGGGTGAGGTCTATATCAATGACGAACGGATCTGGAGCGATCCGCACCTGACAGAGCCGCTGTCGCGCAGCTGGAATGTGCCGCGTTACTGGGTGATTCCCGACGCCCTGCTGCATCCAGGCGAGAACACCTTGTGGATCCGCGTGGTCGGCGTGGCGGGGCAGACGCCCGGCCTGGGGCCGGTGCGTCTGGGCGGACAGTGGACGGTGTTGCAGCAGTACGAAGACCTGTGGTGGCGCAACCGCACGTTGTTCACGCTCAACCTGATCGTCTCGGGCGTCCTGGGCGGCCTGTGCTTCTTCATCTGGCTCATGCGGCGCGAACAGCGCGCCTTTGGCTGGTACGCGCTGATGGCCCTGTTCTGGGTGCTGTTCATTGCCAACGTGCTGGTGACCAGTCCCTGGCCGTTCCCCGACAGCCTGACGGCGGCTCGGGCCAACATCATGGTGCTGGTGCTGTACGTGGCCTGCTTCTGCGTCTTTACATGGCGCTTTGGCGACCAGTCCTTGCCGCGCATCGAGAAGGCGCTATGGCTGCTGGCGGCCGTGCTGCTGGCGGCGATGGCCTTCGTGCCGCAGGGGCATCTGCCGCAAGTGCAGCTGAGCGTGGTGCTGATCGTGTCGGCGATCTTCTTCGCCAATTGCCTGCAATTTCCGTTTCACGCGCTGCGCACCCGCCGGCCAGAGCACGCCATGCTGGCGACATGCCTGCTGGCCTTCTTCGCTGCCTGCGCGCACGATCTGCTGCTGATGCTGAGGCTTATCGACGGCGAGGCCACCTACACGCCTTTCACCAGCGTGGTGGTCACGCTATGCATGTCCGCAGTGCTGGGGCTGCGCCATGCACGCAGCGTGCGCCGCATCGAGCGCTTCAACCAGGAGCTGGCCAGCGGCATCGAGCAGGCGCGCACCGAACTCGCCACCACGCTGGAGCGCGAGCATGCGCTGGCGCTGACGAATGCCCGGCTACAGGACCGGCTGCAGATCGCGCACGATCTGCACGACGGGCTGGGAGGCTCCCTGGTCCGCATGATGGCCGTGGTGGAGCAGGCCAGCGCGCCGCTGCACAGCCAGCAGTTTCTTTCCATGCTCAAGCTGTTGCGCGATGATCTGCGGCAGACCATAGACAGCGGTTCCAGCGCGGGCGTCACGGTGCCGGCCACGCCGCGGGAATGGATAGCGCCGTTGCGCCACCGTTTCATGCAGCTGTTCGACGAACTGGACATCAGCGCCACCTGGCGGGTGCCCGAGCTATGGCGCACGCCGCCCAGCGCCCTGCAGTGCATGGCGCTGACGCGGCTGGTTGAGGAATCGCTGGTGAACGTGCTCAAGCACAGCCGCGCCCGCCGCGTGGAACTGGAGCTGCGGCAGTCCGAATCCGACCGTCTGGAGCTGCGCATCGAGGATGACGGCGTCGGTTTCGACGTGGCCGCGGTGCTGCGCGCGGGCATCAGCGTGGGCATGCGCAGCATGCACGCCCGCATAGCCCGGGTAGGGGGCGAGCTGGACGTTGCGTCGCAGCCGGGGCGCACTGCGCTGACCGCCACGCTGGGGCTGCGCACGCCTCAGGCTTGAAGGCCTGCTATTTGGCGGTGTTCTCGTCGTCCACCGTCAGTCCGCCGCTTTTCATGATGTTCTGGGCGATCTCCTCGGCGGACTTTCCGGCAAAACCGTGTTCCCCCGCGGTAATGCGGAAGCTGTCGCCTTCCAGCGGGCTTTGCAGCGTGGCGGAAGACAATAGCACGCCGCCCGACCGCAGCTGGATGCGTTTGCCCACGCGGTCGCGGGTGAAGTCGGCAAGGGCCTGGCGGCTTTCGGGCTTGAGTTCGACGTCTACCGTCCTGGCGGAGGTTTGCGGGTCGGCGCCGGCGGTGGCGCGCGCCACCTGCAGCACGACGGTTTCCGCGTAGGCCGCGCCGGGCAGCAACAGTGCAAGCGCGGCCGCGCGGGCGAGTTGTCTCATTGATGGCATGGCAAGCTCCTTCTGATGGACATCCTGGCCTGGTCCCTTCGCAGGGCCTGGGCGGGTTCCTACATCCTAGCGCATGTCTCGCTGGCGATCGTCTGCGCAAATCGGACAAGCACGAGCGCGCAATGGGCGCTATGCTTCGCGGCGCGAAGTTCAGCGCGGCAACCGCCGTGCGATCCATACGAAGAGAGTCGAAACATGTCCAACGTTACCGCCGGCGCCACGCCGCTTGCCGAGCTCTACCAACATGTGATCCAGGAAGAGCTGGGTCTGGTCGCCCGGATCGACGAAGAGGGCGATGTCCTGTTCCGCCATCCCGAACTGGGCACCCTGTATTTCAGCCTGAGCGCCGACGATCCCGAATTCCTGCGCCTGGTCTATCCGTCCTTCGCCGATGCGACCGATCTGGGCATGGGGCGCGCCGAGCTGCTGGAGATCATCAATACGGTCAACAACCGTTGCAAGGCGGTGAAGCTGTACATCACGCAGAGCAGCGGCGATGTGGTCACGAACCGCGTTTCGGCGGCGATCGAGAGCTTTGTGGCTGCACCCGACGCGCTGCCCTCGGAGGCCTTGCTGCGCGGCATAGTCGCGCGTTGCCTGTCGGCGATCCGCCACAGCGCCGCCGAGACGCTGCGGGAAGCCGGCGTGCTGAAGCCGGCAGACGAAAGCGCGCATTGATACGGCGGCCCGATCCCGGCCTGGGCCGGGTCTAACGAAGGAGAGTCTCATGGCAGTGCGTGGAGTCTGGCTTGCGGCCGGTTTGTTGTTGAGCGGTATCGCTCACGCGGGATCGGCGCCCGCAGAATTGAGCTGCGTATCCGAAAGCGGCAAGGTCGCGCTGGAAGGCGCGATCCCCTCGTCCTCATCGGACGAAATGAAGCTGAAGCTGAGCTATGCGGACGGCAGCCTGGCGTTCGACTCGGACGCGAACCAGAGCTATGTCGTGGCGGACTTTCCGCAGGCCGTGTTCACGCTGGTGGTGGCGGCCCAAGGGCAGCCGCTCACGCTGTACGCGATACCGTCCAGCATGGCGGTCAAGCGGGAAAGCAATGGCGACGCCGCTGGCAAATTCCAGGCCAAGCTGACGGCTGCACGGCCCCGCAGCGTGTCGGGGGTGCAGGCCGATACTCCGCTGAAAGCTACCCTCAACTGCGACTACCGGTACTCGCTGTAAGGTTGGACGGTAGCTGACCGGCGGCTTGCCCAGCCCCTTTCTCCAGATGACTGGACATCTGGAGAAAGGGGCTTTTTCATGTCTGAAGCCTGAGGATAGGCGCCGATATGCACCTGCTGTGAGCAGATCGATACGCATGGATTGTTGTTATTGCGCTGCATTCTGGCCTTGTGAACCGGTCAAATTTCACAAAATTGACATTTGTCTGAATAAATTCTGACTATTTGTTGAACGTAAAAATAAGAATGAATATCATTGGCGCTCTTAAAAAACCAAGATCGCGCTGATAGCGCAGCCGCCGCGGGGCGGCTTCTGACAGAGTCCAATGAACAAAGCAGATACATCGACGGCCCATGCCAAGGCCGGTGGGAATACTTCGGCCTCCATTTATGCAGCGATGTGCGGCGCGCTGATGTCGCCGGGCCTAGCCCTGGCGCAGGGCAGCGTGGCGCCAGGCGCCGTACACGAACTGTCGCCGGTGCACGTGCAGGGGCAGGCGGTCAGCGATGGCTACGAAGCCAACATCGCGTCCTCTCCGAAGATGACGGCGCCTCTGCTGGACACGCCGCGTTCGGTCACCGTGATCACTGAACAGCTGATGCGCGACCGCGCGGCGACCTCGCTCATGGATGTGTTGCGCACCGCCCCGGGCATCACCTTTGGCGCGGGCGAGGGCGGCACGCCCACCGGCGACCGCCCATTCGTGCGCGGCTACGAGGCCAGCACCGACATGATGGTTGACGGCATGCGCGACCTGGGCCGTTTCTCGCACGAGACCTTCAACCTGGAGTCGGTCGAGATCCTGAAGGGCCCCAGCTCCGCCTATTCCGGCCGCGGTTCGACCGGCGGCAGCATCAACCTGGTCAGCAAGAGCCCCAAGCTGGAGAATTTCGCCGAAGGCACGGTCGGCGTGGGCACCGACGACAACTGGCGCCTGACCGGCGACGGCAACTGGGCGCTGGGCGAGAGCTCGGCATTCCGCCTGAATTTCATGAAGCAGGGTGGGGACATCCCGGGCCGCGACCATGTCGAAACCGATCGCTGGGGCGTGGCGCCCTCATTCTCCTGGGGCCTGGGCACGCCGACGCAGGTCACGCTCAGCTACTACCATCTGCAGAACGACGACACGCCCGACCTGGGCATTCCGTTCAAGAACGAGTCGCGCCCGGATCGCGTCACGCCGCCCAAGGTGGACCGCAACAACTACTACGGCCTGATCGGCCGCGACTATCGCAAGAACCAGGCCGACATGACCACCCTGATGGTCGAGCACAAGTTCAGCGACAAGCTGAAGCTGCGCAACGGTACGCGCTATAGCGAGTCCACCAACGAATACGTGATGACCCGCCCGTCCTTCGACAATTGCGCGGCGCGTGTGGGCGGCAGGCCCAACCCCGCCTATGGCGTGGCGCCCTGCTCGAACGAAGCGGACGGCGTGAAGATGAGCAAGGCCCTGCGCAGCCTGAACCAGACCAACCGCTCCTTCATCAACCAGACCGACATGTTCGGTGAATTCACCGCCGGCGGCCTGCGTCACAGCTATGTGGCCGGCCTGGAGTTCAGCACCGAGACGATCAGCAAGCGCGACGGCGTGCCCTCGGGCGGCTTCGACAAGACCCTGCAGGACGACCTGTACAACCCCAATCCCCGCCAGCCTTATACCGGCAGCCTGAGCTGGGGGCCGCGCTACGACGCCGCCAAGACCATCACGCGCGCGGCCTACGTGTTCGACACGGTCAAGTTCAGCGAGCAATGGGAAGCCAACGCCGGCCTGCGCTACGACAATTACCGCGTGACCAGCGGCAACGTCGAGCGTACCGACAATATGTGGAACTACCAGCTGGGCCTGGTCTACAAGCCCGCGCCCAATGGCAGCATCTACGTGTCCTACGGCACCTCGTCCAACCCGTCCGGCGAAACGGCAGGCCAGTCAGGCGGCGCCGACGGCGCGGCAGGCGGCCGCCTGACCGCGGGCACCGCGGCGCTGGCGCCTGAAAAGAGCCGCAGCATCGAACTGGGCACCAAGTGGGACGTGTTCGACGAGCGCCTGTCGCTGACGGCAGCGGTGTTCGAAACCCGCAAGACCGATGCCCGCAGCTCCGATCCCATCACCGGCGACGTGACGCTGTCCGGCAGCAACCGCGTGCGCGGCATCGAGCTGGGCGTGGCGGGATCCATCACGCCCAAGTGGCAGGTCTGGGGCGGCTACAGCTACATGGACCCCAAGGTCACCAGCTACCAGAGCGGCGGCACCGACTACAGCGGCAATCAGATGAAATTCATCGCCCGCCAGAGCGCCAGCCTGTGGACGACCTACAAGTTCCTGCCGGAGCTGACGGTGGGCGCGGGCGCCACCTACACCGGCAAGCGTTACGTGGACGACGCCAACGTCTATCAGTTGCCGTCCTACTGGCGCTACGACGCGATGGCGGCTTATCAGTTCAACAAGAACTTCGGCCTGCAGCTGAACCTGAACAACCTGACCGACGAGACCATCTACGAGGCTTCGCACGTGGGGCTGTTCAGCTATGTGGCGCCGGGCCGCTCGGCGATGCTGACCGCCACGTTCCGCTATAACTGACGCGCAATACGCCAGCGCCGCAGCCGCGGCGCTGGCGTCGCGTATTCCGGCTTAGTCGATGCGCGCGCCGGAGATCTTGACGGCCTCGGCCCACTTGGCGATTTCCTGCCGCACGAAAGCCTGGAACTGCTCGGGCGTGGAAGGCGTGAATTCGCTGCCGGAGGCGGCGAGCTTTTCCTTGGTCTTGGGATCGGCCATGACTTCGCGCATGTCCGCCGATATCTTCTCCACCAGCGGCTTGGGCGTGCCCTTGGGGGCGAAAAAGCCCGACCAGGGCGGAGCGGCGTAGCCGGGGAAGCCCTGTTCGGCCACCGTGGGGTAGTCGGGCGCGCTGGCGAAGCGCCCCGCCGTGGTCAGCGCCACGATCTTCAGCTTGCCGCTCTTGGCATAGGCTTGCACGGCGGGCAGGCCGGTGACGCCCACCTGGATCTGGCCGCCCAGCAGGTCGGTCACCATCGGCGCGCTGCCGCGGTAGGGAATGTGGGCAATCTCGAACTTGCCCTGGTTCTTGATCAGTTCCATGCCCAGGTGCGATGCCGTGCCGTTGCCGTCCGATCCGTACGAGTAGTGCGCGTCGGGCTTCTTCAGCAGGGCGATGAGTTCCTGCAGGTTGTTGGCCGGCACATCGTTGTTGACGATGATGGCATTGGGATACAGCGTGGCCTGCGTGATGGCCTCGAAGTCCTTGACCGGGTCATAGCGCATGTTCTTGTAGAGCGAGGTATTGATGCCGTGCGAACCCGTCACGCCCAGCACCAGGGTGTAGCCGTCGGGCGCCGCGCGCGCTACATATTCCGAGCCGACGTTGCCGCCTGCGCCGGGCTTGTTTTCCACGACCACCGGTTGTCCCCATTTCTTGGACAGGCCTTCGGCCACCAGGCGCGCGGTGATGTCAGTGGCGCCGCCGGCCGGGAAGGGTACGACGATGGTGACCGCGCGGTTGGGGAAGTTGTCCGTACCCTGCGCGAAGACTGGGGCGGCAGCCAGGCCAATGGCGCCGGCAAGCAGCGCCAGCATGCTGCGGCGGAGGGCAGGGCGCGCCGGGCGTCCGTGCGTTGCGGAGGTGTTGGTGTGCTTCATGGTTCTAGCCCCTTGCTGTGTGATGTAAGTCTTGTGTGAAGTCGATGGTGGCGGCTGGAGCTATAGCGCGGTGTAGCCGCCGTCCGCGCGTATGTCCGTACCCGTGATGAATGAGGCGGCCTCGCTGATCAGGAAAACTGCTGTCTGTGCGATCTCCTCGGCTGTGCCGAGGCGTCCGGCTGGATATTTGGCCGCCAACGCGGCGCCGGCGGCCTGCGCGCTGCCATAGCGCGCGACCAGCCTGCTGGTCAGGACCGCGCCCGGCGACAGGCTCAAGGCGCGGATGCCGTCGGCCGCGTGATCCACGGCAATGGCGCGCGCCAGCGCGATCAGACCGGCCTTGCTGGCGCCATACGCACCACGGCCCGGCGCGGCCACGCTGCCCAGCTGCGAGGCGATGTTCAACACCACGCCGCTGCCGGCCCGCGCCATGTGGGGGATGGCGCATCTGCTCATCAGCCACGCGCCCGTCAGGTTCACGTCCAGCGCCTGACGCCATTGCTCCAGCGTAAGGTCCGCGATCTTGTTGCCCGGCGTGACGGTGGCCGCGTTGTTCACCAGGACGTGGATCGCACCCCAGTGCGCAGCCGTTCTTTCCACGGCTTCGCGCGTACTTTGCGCGTCGCTCACGTCGCAGGCGATCGCCAGCATCTGGGTATCAGGTCCAGCGAGGGCCTGGCGGGTTTGCGCGAGCAGTTCCGCATCGCGGTCCAGCAAGGCCACGCGGGCGCCGGCAAGCAGGCATTGCGCCGCGATCGCCTGGCCCAATCCGCCGGCTGCGCCGGTCAGGATCACGACCTTGCCATGCAGCGCGGGTGCGTTCGTCTGTGTCATAGCGGCATCGCTCCCAGCGAGGCGCCGCCGCAGACGTAGAGCGTCTGTCCGGTGATGGCGCCTGCCTGCGCGCCCAGGAAGAAGGCAATGGCCGCGGCGACTTCGCCCGCGTCGATCAGGCGGCCCAGCGGCAGTTCAACCTGCGGCGGAGCGCCGCGCCTGGGATCGCGCAGCATGGGCGTGTCGACCGCGCCGGGCGCGACGACGTTGACGGTGATGCCGCGCGCGATGAGTTCGGCGGCCAGACTGCGCGCCAGGCCAATCTGGGCGGATTTGGTCGCCGCATAGGCCAGGCGTTGCGCGCGGCCCAGCACGGCGCGGCTGGACACCAGCACGATGCGGCCGCGGCCGTCAGGCAGTTGCGGCGCCAGCGCGCGGACCAGCGCCATCGGCGCGGCTCCGTGCAATTGCCAAAGCCAGTCCGCGTCTTCCGGGCGCGTGTCCAGCGCGCCGCCGGTGCGCACTGCGCCCGCGCAATGCGCCAGCGCTGTCGGGGCGCAGCCGTCCAGCAGCGCGCATAGACCGCGCAAGGCGGCGGCGTCGGTCAGGTCGCACACCAGATGGCGATACTGTCCATGGCCTTTGATGGCCGCCGGCGCGATGTCCACGCCGGTCACCTGCCAGCCGGACGCCAGCAGCAGTTCGGCCAGCGCCAGGCCGATGCCCGACGACGCGCCCGTCAGGACGCAATGCGCCTGCGCATTCCGCTCAGTCATGGCGAAGCGCTCAGTCGGCCAGCGTCGTCAGGCGCTTTTCCATGGCGCGCATCTGCTCGTAGCCCATCAATTGCATGATGTCTTCGATGCCCACCAGCAGGTCGGGACGGTCGGCGGGCTCGCCGCTGGCGATCACGCCCTGCATGACTTGCAACGCCTGGCGCATGCCGTAAATCGCAGCGGCAGGCAGCATGCGCGGCAGGCTGATGCGCTTGACGCCGATTTCCTTCAGGCGCGGCAGCGGAATCAGCGGCGTGGTGGGACGGTTGCGGATGCCGAATCCCATGTTGATGCTGACCGGAATGCCGGCGGCGTCCACCAGGCGCTTGATGTCGTCCTCGGTGCGCACGGCGTCGGGGAACAGCATATCGGCGCCCGCCTTGGCGTAGGCGCGGGCGCGCTTGACCGCGCCTTCGATGCCTTCGATCGCGAGGGAGTCGGTGCGGGCGATGATGACGAAGTCATCGTCGCGTCGCGCCAGGCAGGCGGCTTCGATCTTCTTGACCATTTCCGCTTCGCTCACCACGTCCTTGCCGGGCATGTGGCCGCAGCGCTTGGGGCTGACCTGGTCTTCGAGGTTGATGCCGGCGACGCCGGCTTCCTCGAACATCTGTACCGTGTGGTAGACGTTCACCGGGTTGCCGTAGCCGGTGTCGGCGTCAGCCGTGAGGGGAATGGAGACGGACCGCGCCAGATGACGGCAGTGGGTGACGTTTTCCGACAGGCCCATCACGCCGATGTCCGCGATGCCCAGCAGGGCGTTCGACACTGCCGCACCGCTGGTGCAGGCGGTCTTGAAGCCCGCGGCCTCGACCAGGCGGATGCTGTATCCATCGTACACGCCAGGGGAGACGATGAAAGGTTCGTTCTTCAGCAATTGCCGGAACTGGTGGCGCGGGTTGTTCATGTCGTACTGCTCCAGAGAGTGTCAGGCAGCGGAGACGGGGTGCCCGGCGATGCCGGACGCCCCTTCCGCCAGATGTTCAAAAAGGTGTTGCGCCGCGCGTTCGATGTGCGAGCGCATGAGCGATTCCGCCAGCTCGGCGTCGCGCGCGCGGATCGCGCGCAGGATCTGCCAGTGTTCGGCGTAGGCGTCGTCCTTGCGCTCCAGCACGGTGCCGGAGTGCCGGCGGTAGACGCGCAGCAGGTGATAGAGGTCGCCGCAAAGGGCGTTGATGATGCGGTTGTTGCCGCTGGCCCGCACGATGCGCTCATGGAAGTCGAAGACCCGCGGCGCGGGGGCGCCGCCATTGGCCGCTTCCAGGCGCCGCTGGCGGTCCTGTTCAAGCTCGGCCAGTAGCTGCGTGATTTCCTCGTCGCTCATGCGGCGAGTGGCCAGATTGCAGGCCACGCCTTCCAGTGCCATGCGCATCTGGAACAGCTCCAGCGCGGATTCCGCCGACAACGTCACCACGCGCGCCTTGATGTAGGGCTCGCGCGTGATCAGCTGGATCCCTTGCAGGCGGCGCACGGCCTCACGCACCGGACCGCGGCTGACGCCGAATTCCTGCGCCAGCGCGACTTCATTGATGACGCTGCCCGGGGCCAACCGGCCTTGGTAGATCGCGTCCAGCACCTGGTCGAACACCACGTCGGCCAGCGGGCCGGAGGCGTCTTCCTTGATGGCGATGGAGGTCGTGGCGGTGTTCATAGTGTTGACAGCCTATCAAAGGAATTTAAAAAGTGTCAACTCTTTTGGAGTTGACAGGATCGTGGCGGCGATACCGGATTACAGGCGTCGCCATTGATGTTTCGCCCATTTTACAGAGACTTTTTGGGGTTATCCCTAGCTCTATGTGGGTGGTTCTTGTATCTACACTTTCGATGAGGCTATGCCAAACTGTATTTGACGCACCCATTATCGATTCAGAGACGGCCTATAGTGTTGACACTATTATTTCGTAAGCCGTAAGATGGGCTCAGTTGAGATTTTCCCGATTACCGCTGCCATGATCCAGTCTTTCCCCTGTTGCGGCAGGACGCTGCGCTACGCGCACCTGTCCGCCGCCGCCCGAGCCGCGGGGCGCGACATCCACGCATATCCCTATGTCATCCGCGTGCTGCTTGAGAACCTGCTGCGCCATCGCGCATGGGGCGCAGCCGTGTCCGAGGACGAGATCGGCAGGCTCTGGGATTGGCGCGCGCATGCCGGCGCCGACTTGCCGCTGCATGTCGCGCGGGTGATCCTTCCGGACTCCAGCGGCCTGCCGGTATTGCAGGACCTGGCGGCGCTGCGCGACGCGGTGGCCCAGGCGGGCGGGGACGCGGCGCGGGTGGACACCCGGATTCCGGTGGACCTGATCGTGGACCATTCCCTGCAGGTCGACCATTGGGGCGACGAAGGCGCGGTGCAGCGCAACCTGCGCCGCGAGTTCGAGCGCAACGACGAACGCTACCGGTTCCTGAAATGGGCGCAGCAGGCTTATAAGGGTCTGCGGGTCATCACGCCGGGCATCGGCATCATCCATCAGGTCAACCTGGAGTACCTGGCGCCGGTGGTCATACGCCAGTCACGGCCGGACGGCGACTGGGCCTATCCCGATTTCGTCATCGGCGGCGACTCGCACACGCCGATGGTCAACGCCCTGGGCGTGCTGGGCTGGGGCGTGGGCGGCATCGACGCCGAGGCGGCCCTGCTGGGCCATGCCTACACGTTCCCGATCCCGGAGGTCGTGGGGGTGCGGCTGCGCGGCGCCATCGAGGCGCCCGCGCTCACCACCGACGCCGCCCTGCTGATCACGCAGCAATTGCGCGCGGCGGGCGTGGTGGGCTGCATGGTCGAATTCTCCGGCCCTGCGGCGCAGGCGCTAGGCGTGCCGGAACGCGCCACCATCGCCAACATGGCGCCCGAGTACGGCGCCACTTGCGGCTTTTTCCCGATAGACACCCGCACGCTGGACTATGCCCGCATGACGGGGCGCAGCGACGAGCAACTGGCGCTGATCGAAGCCTATGCCCGCGCCAACAGCCTGTGGCGCGATGCCGGCGACGCGGCGCCCGCATATAGCCGGGTGATAGAGATCGACCTGTCGGCGGCGCGTCCCAGCGTGGCGGGTCCGCGACGGCCGCAAGACCGCATGGACGTGGGCGAGGTCGGGGCGGATTTCCGCCGCCGCCTGGGTCAGTCCCTGACGGAAGGCGGGTTCGGCGTGGACGCCGCCGCGCTGGCCGCGCATCCGCCCAGCCGCGCTTCCTTGGGCCATGGCTCCGTGGCGCTGGCGGCCATCACCTCTTGCACCAATACGTCCAATCCTGGCGTGATGCTGGCCGCGGGCCTGGTCGCGAAAAAGGCGCTGGCGTTGGGGCTGACGCCGCCCGCCTGGGTCAAGCGTTCGCTGGCGCCGGGATCGCGCGCCGTCACGCGCTATTTGGAATCCGCCGGCCTCCTGCAGGCCTTGCAGGCGCAGGGATTTCACGTGATCGGCTATGGCTGCACGACTTGCGGCGGCAAGTCCGGCCCCCTGGACGCCGCGGCGGCAGACGCCATCGCCGAGGGCGGCCTGGTGGCCGCGGCGGTGCTGTCCGGCAACCGCAATTTCGAAGGCCGCATTCACAAGCTGCTGCGCGCCAACTATATCGGCTCTCCGGCCATGGTGGTGCTGTATGCGCTGGCCGGCAGGATAGACCTGGACTTCGAACGCGAACCGCTGGGGCCGGGCTCCGATGGCGCGCCGATCTATCTGCGCGACGTCTGGCCCAGCCAGGAAGAGATAGCGGCCCTGTTGCCGCTGGCCGCGGATCCTGCCTTGTTCGCCGAGGTCTATGACCCGGCGAGCCTGGACAGCGCGATCTGGCGCGACCTGCAGGCGCCCTCGGGGCTGCGCTTTCCCTGGGACCCGGAATCGCAATACCTGGTCGAGCCGCCATTCTTCAAGACCGAGCCCGGCCGCGATGCCCTGGCAGACCTGGAAGCCAGCCTGAAGCACGGCCGCGTGCTGGCGGCGTTCGGCGATTCGCTGACGACCGACCACATCTCGCCCAGCGGCGAGATCCCGGCGGATACGCCGGCTGGCGCGTACCTGATCGGCAAGGGCGTGGCGCCGCGCGACTTCAATACCTATGTGGCGCGCCGCTGCAATCACCATGTGATGACCCGCGCCACCTTTGCCAACATCCGCATCAAGAATGCGCTGGTGCCGGATGTGGAGGGCGGGGTGACCCGCCATTTTCCCAGCGGGCAGCGCATGGCGGTGGTCGACGCGGCCGAAGCCTACCGCGCCGAGGGTGTGGCCAGCGTGGTCCTGGGCGGCAAGGACTACGGCATGGGCAGCAGCCGCGACTGGGCCGCCAAGGGTTCGGCGCTGCTGGGCGTGCGCGCCGTGATCGCGGAATCGTTTGAACGCATCCACCGGGCGAATCTGGTGGGCATGGGCGTGTTGCCGCTGGCTTTCGCCCCGGGCGAGGGCTGGCGCCAGTTGGGCCTGACCGGGGCGGAAACCCTGCGTTTCGACAACGTGGCTGACGGTGTGCGCAAGGGCGAGCCCATCACCGTCGTCGCCGAAGACGGCGAGCGCCGCATCGTCTTCCAGGCCTACGCCCAGGTGCTCACTCGCGCCGAACGCAAACTCATGGCAGAGGGCGGCATTCCTGCCAGCGTCCTCAACGGCTTTTTGAACGACACGCAGGCCGCTGACGCGGCCCCTCGCTGAAAACACGCATCTACCGGGAAAACCACATCATGCTGGATCTGCTGCTTACCAATGCCAGACTGTACTTGCCCCAGCAGGGGCTGACCGAAGGCGTACTCGGCGTCATCGACGGTCGCATTGCCATCATCGCCGAGCCAGGCGCGCAGTTCGAGGCCCGCGAGACCATAGATTGCCAAGGGCTTTGGGTATTGCCGGGTCTGATCGATCCGCACGTGCATTTCGGATTCGGCTCGCCCGAGACCGACTTCGAAACCGAGTCGCGCTTCGCTGCCCTAGGCGGCACGACCTCCGTGCTGTCGTTTCATCGCTCGGCGGATATCCGCGAATCCTTCGACAAGGTGCGCGACCGCGCGCTGTCGCAGAGCTGCGTCGATTTCGGCTTCCATTTCGGCATCACCAGCAATCTGCACGTGGAGACGCTGGAGGAAATTTCGCGCCGCTTCAACGTGAATTCCTACAAGCTCTACATGATGTACAAGGGCGCAGCAGGGCTGTCCAAGGGCTTTACCGATATCGACGACGGCCTGCTGTATTCGGCGTTGCGCGCTACCGCCGCGATCCCGGGCGCGATCATGGGCGTGCATTGTGAAAACGTGGAAGTGATTCCCGTCCTGCGGGATCCGCTGCGCGCCGCTGGCCGCGACGACCTGAAGGCCTGGAATGAACAAAGCCCGGACTTCCTGGAAGCGGAGAACGTGCACCGCGTCTGCTACTTCGCATCCAAGACCGGCGCCGCGGTCAACATCGTGCACCTTAGCAGCCGCGAGGCGCTGGACGAGGCGCGGCGCCACCGGCGCACGCCGGACGCGCCGCCGATCTATGTCGAGACCTGCCCGCACTACCTGTTCCTGAACGACGAATCGCCCGCCGGGACTTATGCCAAGGTCAATCCGCCGGTGCGCGGCCAGGCCGACGTGGACGCCATGTGGGAGGGCGTGCTGGATGGTTCCATTACCACCATCGGCACCGACCACGTGCCGCGCAAGCGTGCCACCAAGGACACCGACATCTGGGCAGCCAGCAACGGCTTTCCCGGCACCGGCTTGATGTTGCCGATCCTGCTGCACGAAGGCTATCACCGCCGCGGCGTGCCGCTGGAAACGTTGATGAAAGTCGGCGCGGAGAACTCTGCCCGCATCTACCGCATGCCTGCCAAGGGCAGCATCGAGATCGGCAAGGATGCCGACCTGGTGCTGGTGGATCCGGATCTGGAGCGCACCGTCGATCCCTCCACGCTCGAATCCAATTCCGACTACTCCCCTTACGAGGGCATGACCCTGAAGGGTTGGCCCGTGCGCACCCTGGTGCGCGGGCGCACCGTGGCGCTGGACGGCCGCATTACCGATGCCGCGCGCAGCAATCCCGGCGGCCGCTATCTCAAGCGTCTTTGAACTGAACCTACTCCTCTTCTGGCAGGCACTACCATGAGCGAAACCAAGCGAATCTGGGACGACTTTCTGACTGAACGCGACAAGCAGGTGCTGGCGCAGGCCGGCTACGGCAAGCGTGGCGGCTTCGGCAAGCGTCCGGCCCTGTTCATCATCGACGTGCAGTACAACTTCTGCGGCGATACGCCCCAGGACATCCTGGAAGGCCTGAAGCAGTACCGCACCCATTGCGGCCGGGAGGCCTGGGACGCGGTGGCGCATATCGTGCCGCTGCTGGAGCTGGCGCGCGACAAGAACATACCGGTCTTCTATACCGAAAGCGGCCGCCGCGCCGACCTGCTGGACAGCGGCGTGCAAGTGGGCAAGAACCATCGCGGCGGCGAGAAGACCGTGCTGGCCAACACCCATGCCACGCAGACCGTGGAGCCGTTGGCCCCGCGGCCGCAGGACATCCGCATCACCAAGCAGAAGCCGTCCTGCTTCTTCGGCACCATCTTCATGAGCCACCTGAACTTCCTGGACGTGGACACGCTGATCCTGGTGGGTTGCACGTCTTCGGGATGCCTGCGCGCCACCACGGTGGACGCCTATTCGTACAACTTCAAGGTCATCATTCCCGAAGAGGCTGCGTTCGACCGCTTCCAGGCCAGCCATGCGATGAGCCTGTTCGACCTGAACTGCAAGTACGCCGATGTGATCCCGTCGCGCGAAGTGCAGGATTACCTGCGCAACCTGCCCGCGCCGGCCGCGGCGGAACAGGCCTGAGCCGCCCATGTCCGCGACCGCCGCCGGACCGTTGCCGGTCTACCTGCTGACGGGTTTCCTGGGCAGCGGCAAGACCACGCTGCTGTCGCGGCTGGTGCGCAGCCCGCGCTTTGCCGATACGGCGGTGGTGATCAACGAGTTCGGCGAGATCGGCCTGGACCACATGCTGGTGGGCAAGGCCGATGACACCGACGTGGTGCTGCTGGATTCCGGCTGCCTGTGCTGCGCAGCCACCAGTTCGCTGCAGGACACGCTGGAGTCGCTCTATTACCGGCGCCAGCGCGGCGAGATTCCCGCGTTCACGCGCGTGGTGGTGGAGACTTCGGGGCTGGCGGATCCTTGCCCGGTCATCAATACGCTGGCGGCGGATCCGCTCATCGCCCGCCACTACCGCTTCGGCGGCGTGGTGGCGACGGCGGACGCGCTGCATGGCCTGTCGACGCTGGACGCCTACCGCGAAGCCAGTACCCAGATCGCCATCGCCGACCGCATCGCGCTGACCAAGGCCGATCTGGCCGATGAGGCTGCGATAGACACGATGCGCGCTGCGCTGCGCGGCTACAACGCCAGTGCGCCCATCCTCGCGGTGTCGCCGGACACCGTGGACGAAGACGCGCCGGCCTTGTTCGACGGCCTGCGCGCCGAGCATCTGGACGTGGCGGCGCTGACGGCGGTGCCGGCCTCGGGGCCGCTGGCGCATGTGCTGCGCTACGGCATCGTGTCCCACTCCTTTACGCAGAGCCGGCCGGTGGGCTGGGAGGACTATGCGCGCTGGACCCGGCACATGCAGCGCCAGGTCGGAGACCGGCTGTTGCGCGCGAAAGGGCTCTTGCGCTGGACGGACGGGACGCTGCGCGCCGTCCATGGCGTGCGGCATGTCTTTTCTGTGCCCGAGCCTGTCGAGGGAGTGGAAGGCTCGCAGCGGGCGGGCGCCATGGTCCTCATCGTGCAGGACATGTCGGCGGAAGACGTGGACGAGGCGATTTGGCCGCTGGGATTGTGATGCCGCGCCGCTGGCGCGCTGGCGTTCAGGGGCGCGCGCCGTTGCCCAGGTGCAACGCCACCACTTCCGTATCCGCGCCGGCCAGTCCCGGGTACCGTGTCCTGACCAAAGGATCGTGCCCCGGCACGATGTGGTCGGGCGATTCCGCGAACTTCAGCAGGACCTCGTAGCCCGCCAGCATGTCAGCGACGTTGTCGACGATGGGAAACGGTGCGTCCAGGCCCATGTTGTCGTAGTAGTGGCTGGCGTCCGACGCCAACACCATCCAGCCGCGCGTGGTGTGCACGCGCACCGCCTGCAGTCCGCGGGTATGGCCGCCGATGTGCAGCAGTTGCAGGCCCGGTGCGATTTCGTCGTGGCCATGGTAGAACGCCACGCGTTTGTCGTACACGCCCCGTACCACGTCGACCACGTCTTCCACTGCATAGGCGTGGCGCAGCATGTCGAAGCGCATGTTGCAGCCGCAGGCATAGTGCAGCTCGCTTTCCTGCAGATGCAGGCGGGCTTGCGGCAGCTTGCGGATGTTGCCTGCGTGGTCGTAATGCAGATGTGTGACGATGACATCGCGGATGTCCGCGGGCGCGATACCCAGCTTTTCCAATGCTTCAATCGGGCAGCGCAAGAACTCGCGGCCGCGGACCCGGGCTGCGGCCTCGTTGAAGCCCGTATCCACCAGGTAGACGCGCTGGCCGTTGCGGATGACCCAGACGAAGTAATCCATCGGCATCGGGCCGTCGTGCGGATCCAGGGGCGTGATGAAGTTCTGGCTACGCTGCCGCGCTACCGTGGCGTAGCGCAGGGCGTAGACCTCGTAGTGGGGCAGTGTCATGCGATGGCTCCGGTTGCGCGCAGGCGGTCCAGTTCGGGGCGCAGATATTCCAGCAGGCGTTGCGGGTTCTCCACCATGGGGAAGTGGCCCAGTTCGGGCATGGCCTGAAACCGCGCGCCGGGAATCAGGGCCGCCACCCGCCTGGAATCCTCCGGGCTGGCCGAGTAGTCGTAGGCGCCGGTCAGCAACGATATGCCGAAGGCGTCGGCGTTCAGGCCCGTCAGATGGCGGGCCGCGTCGAAGTCCTCGCTGTAGAACCAGAGGTCATTGGCGTAGACATTGAAACCGCCTTGCGAATAGATCCAGGCTGCGTCGCGCCGGGCTTGCAGCGTGGCGGCGGGGCCCATCAATCCGCGCACGTAGGCGGGGTTGTGCGCGGCCTGGTTGACCTGAGGATGGCACAGCATCGGGGTGCGGCGTCCGGCCGCTTGGTACGGCGCCTCCAGCGCGACGACGCCTGCCACGTCGGCTGGGCTGTGCGCCGCCACCACCAGCGCCATTGCCGCGCCCATCGAGCAACCCAGCAGGGCCGCCGGTCCACCCGCGACCTGGCGAATCACCGCCAGGCAGGTCTGCAGATAGGCATCGCGCGAGAGGCCCGCGTCGATCCATGCCTGGCCGGGCAGCGGCATGCTGCGCCCGTGTCCGGGCATGTCGAAGGCGATCATGCGCCATTGCCGGCGCAGGCCGGGGTCCGCCATCAGCGCGTGGTACTGCCGGGAGTCCGCGCCCGCCGTGTGCAGCAGCAGCAGCGCCGGCCCGAGCGCCAGTCCGCTGGTTTCATAGTAGATGGAAGTCTGCGCCGCGCCGATATCAATGGTCGCATAGGAGCCGGCAATCGCGCTGCGGTCGAGCAGGTCCGGCGTGGCGTCAAGCTGGCCCCGGAGGATTTCGAAAAGCCGCTCCAGCGGGTGCAGGGCCTGGGCGATGGCCAGCGCATCGCCCGTGACTCGCAGGCCTTGGGCCTGGCGGCGGGCAGCGGTGAAAGAGTGGTAGCCCGGAGGCGGGGTGTCGCTGAGCAGCTTGCGCCAGGTTTCCGGCGGCGCGCTGATGGTGATGCATTGCGACGGTGCGGTGGGCTGGCCGGCCCAGGCGGTTACACGCTCTTGCGCCGCGGCGCCGGCCTGCAGCCAGAGGGCGCAGGGCAGGCCGCGCGCGGCCAGGATGAACTCGCTATCCTGCTGCGCCAGGGCCGCCGCGGCTCTTAGCTTCTGAACGATCGCGTTCACTGTCGGATGTCTCCTGTTGCTGGCGCCTGAGCACGTCGAGCGCGGTGCGTTCGGCGTTGACGATATGGCTTTGTGCGGCGTCTTGCGCGCCTTGCGGATCGCGGGCGTGGATGCGCTCGTAGATCAGGTCGATTTCGGCCATGCTTTCCGGCAGGCGTTCGGGGCGCGCGAACGAGGTGGCGCGCAGCAGATTGATGCGGGATAGCAGGCCGGGCAGCATGTCCTTGACCAGATCGTTGTCGCAGCCGCCCAGCAGCACGTCGTAGAAATCGCGCTTTGCCGCCAGCAGCGCCGACTTGTTGCTGCCCTTGGCCTGGCGGTGCAGGGCATCCACCGCCTTGCGCAGGCGCTCGACATCGGCGTCGCTCGCCAGGCGCGCGAATTCATGCGCGGCATAGCCTTCCAGCAGGGCGCGCAGGGCGTAGAGATCGCGGGCGGCCTTTTCGGTGATGCGCATCACGGTAGGACCGCGGTGCGGCTCGATCGTGATCAGGCGTTCGGCTTCCAGCGTGCGCAGCGCTTCGCGCAGGGTGCTGCGGCTGATCCCGAGTTGCTCGCACAGTTCCTGCTCGCGCAGGCGTTCCCCGCCCTTGATCCGTCCGTCCGTGATGGACGCGCGCAGGAATTCCTCCACGCGGGTGCGCAGGGTGCCGGGTTTTTCGAATACCGCGCCGGTCGGGCTGGCCATGGCTGTCTCTCGCTTATGCTGGCGGCGAATCCGTCCGTTGGCGCAGGCTCATGGCCGCGCCGCGGCGAACCGCCGTGTCTACGTAAAGACGCAATATATCCCGTCGGCGCGCCATGGCTACAGTCCGAGGTAGGCCGCCCGCACGCGGCTGTCCTGCAGCAGCGTGCCACTGGGGCCCGACAGCACCAGGGAGCCGGATTGCAGTACGTAGGCGTATTCCGCCACCGACAGCGCCAGACGTGTGTTCTGCTCCACCAGCAGGATGGTCAGGCCGCTGCGGTGGATGTCGATCATGGCCTGGTGCATCTCCTCGACGATCTTGGGCGCCAGGCCGTGGCTGGGTTCGTCCAGCAACAGCAGTCGCGGTTCCAGCATCAGCGCGCGGCCGAATGCCACCATCTGTTGTTCGCCGCCGGAAAGCGTACCGGCCTGCTGGCGGCGCCGTTCCAGCAAGCGGGGAAACAGCGCGTAGATGCGGTCGCAGCCGCGCTTGACCGCGGCCATGTCCCCGCGTCGGGTGTACGCGCCCAGGTAGAGGTTTTCCTCGACCGTCATTTCCGGGAAGACATGGCGGCCTTCCGGCACGTGGGCGATGCCCAGTTCAGGGATGCGGTGCGGGGGCAGGCGCAGGATCTCTTCCCCGTCGAACCGGATGCTGCCTCCAACCTTGTCCAGAAGGCCGGATATGCAGCGCAGCAGCGTGCTCTTGCCCGCTGTATTGGCGCCGACCACGGCAATGAAACCGCCTTCGGGCACATCCAGCGACACGTCGTGCAGCACCGGGCTGCGGTTGTATGCGGCGGTCAGTCCCTCGATATGCAGGAGGCTCATGCCAGTTCCTCCACCTGTTCCAGCGACTTGCCGAGATAGACCTCGATTACCGTGGGATCGGCCGCGATCTCCGCCGGGCTGCCTTCTGCGATCTTCTGGCCGAACGACAGCACCAGGATGCGATTGCACAGGCGCATGATGGCGCGCATGTGGTGTTCCACCACGATGAAGGTGATGCCCGAGTCGTCGCGCAGGGCACGGATCAGATCCAGCAGCGCGTCCATTTCGGATTCGTTCAGCGCCGCCATCACCTCATCCAGCAGCAAGACCTTGGGATCGGTGCACAGCGCGCGGGCCAGCTCCACCCGCGCCTGTTCGGGAAACGAGAGCTCGCCGGCCGGCTTGCGCGCGATGCCGGCCAGGCCGACGCGCTCGAGGTTGCCCAGCGCCAGCTGGCGCGCGCGGCTTACGTCATGGCGCAGCAGTCCGCCGACCAGCACATTGTCCAGCACCGTCATTTCAGGAAACAGCGCCACGTTCTGGAAGGTCTTGGTCATGCCGAGCGCGGCGATCTGGTGGGGCCGCAGGCCGCTGATGTCGCGGCCCTCCAGTTCGATGCGTCCGCCGTTGCCGCGGTACAACCCGACCAGCAGGTTGAATAGAGTGGTCTTGCCCGCGCCATTGGGGCCGATGAGGCCCAGGATATCGCCGCGCGCCACGTTGAACGACACGTCGTCCACGGCTTTCAGGCCGCCAAAGCGGCGCTGGATGCGGGAAACGTTCAGGATGTCAGGCATGCTGGCCTCGTGTCAGGTTGCGCAGCCGGGTCCACAACGCCGACAGGCCACGCGGCTCGATCAGGATGATGGCGATGAGGATCAGCCCGAAAGCCAGCTGCGACGCGCCCGCCGTATGGCCGGACAGCCAGTCGTTGAACAGTTCCTCCAGCGGGATGATGACTAGCGCGCCGATCAGCGGCCCGGCCACGGTGCCCACGCCGCCGATGATGCAGATCAGCGCCACGCGCACCGAAACGCCGACCAGCGAGAAGACGGTGTCCGGGTCGAAGAAGTAGATGAACTGCGCGTACAGCGTGCCGCAGGCGCCCATCAATGCGGCCGAGATGACGGCGGCGAGAATGCGGGTGCGGGCGGTGTTCACGCCGATCACCTCGGCGGCCTGGGGATTGGCCTTGACCGCGCGCAGCCGGTAGCCCAGGCGCGAACGGCTGATCAGCGCGAACACCGCCGAGGTGATCACCGCGGCCCCCAGCATCAGGTAGTAGTAGGGGATGCTGGACTTGAACTGCATCTGCGCCAAGCCTTCCGAGAACGGGATCGACACGCCCACCGGTCCGCCGGTCACAGAGGCCCAGGTGTTGGCGATGGCGCGCAGCACTTCGCCAAAGGCCAGCGTGGCCAGTGCGAAGTAGTGTCCGCGCAGGCGCATGGTAGGCAGACTGAGCAGGGCGCCCGCAGCCGCGGCCACCGCCATGGCTGCGACAATACCCAGCCAGGGCGAAATGCCGTAGCGCATGAGCAGCAGGGTCGAGGTGTAGGCACCCAGCCCGAAGAACGCCGCGTGTCCGAGGGAGATCTGGTTCGCCAGCCCTCCCACGATGTTCCAGGACTGGCCCATGGCGGCAAACAGCAGCACCAGCGTCATGACGCGGATGCCGTAGCCCTGATCCTGCATCAGCCATGGCGCGATCAGGGCCGCCGCCAGCGGCAGCGCCCACAGCAGGAGTTGTCGGTTGCTAGTCATCAGCCCGCCCTTTTCAAAAGACCTTCCGGGCGCACGGCCAGCACCAGGATGAAGATGGCGAACAGCGCCAGGTTCTGCAACTGCATGGGCAGCACGAGCGAAGACAGCGACTGGATCACCCCGACCGCCACGCCGCCCACCACCGCGCCTATCACGCTGCCCAGTCCGCCCAGTACCACCGCGGTAAACATCAGCACGCTGAACTGCGCGCCGACCGTGGTCGAGGCCGTGAGGTAGGGCAGGATGATGCCGCCGCCCAGCGCCGTCATGCCCACGCCCAGGCCGAACGCCAGCTGGTGCACCCGGTGGGTCGAAATGCCGGACAGCCTGGCGGCCATGGGGTCCTGAGCGGTAGCGCGCACCGCCATGCCCCACCAGGTTTTCTTGAGCACCCACCACAGCGCCAGGCCGGCCACCGAGGCCACCACGAATGCCAGCAGGTAGGGCGCGCTGAGGAGGATGGGCCCCACGGCCAGCGCAGTCATCTGGTAGGGCGTCTGCACCGAGCGGAACTCGGAGCCGAACAGGATCAGCGCCAGGTTCTCCATGACGATGAGCAGGCCCACCGTCAGGAAGATCTGCGCCACGGCTGGCGCCTTCAGCACCCGGTCGATCAGGTACTTCTGCGTCAGCACGCCGAGCACGAATGCCACCGCGAACGACAGCAGCGACCCCAGCAACGGATCCAGTCCGAGCAGCTTCCAGGCGAAGTACGCCACGAACATGCCCACCATCAGGAATTCGGCCTGGGCGAAGTTGACGATGGAGACGACTCCGAAGACGAGCGTGAGCCCGATGGAGATCACCGCGTAGACCCCGCCCAGCAGAATGCCGTCCACCAGCGCCTGGAGGAATTGCATGACTGTTCTCCGCGCGGACTCAGGCAGCCGCGATGACGCGGCCCTTGGCCAATGCCTGCGGCCAGACCGAGACCAGTTCGCCCTTTTGCCACTGGACCATGATGGGCTGCGCCATGGTGTTCAGGCCATTGGCGTCGAAATGCACGCCGCCGCCGGACATCACGCCTGCCCAACCCTGGTCGTACTTTTTCGCGCGCAGGGCCTGGCTTACGGCTTCCGGCTTGTCGGACGCGGCGACTTCCAGCGCTTGCGCCAGCACGCCCGCGCAGACGGCATGTTCCAGCGCCTCGTGCGGCATGAAGGTGCCGAAGCGCTTGCGGTAGCGTTCGGTGTATTCGGGCGCCTGGTCGTAGTTGGCCGGAGCGATCGAGAGCACCGCTTCGGAATACTGGCCCAATGCCTTGGCGAAGTCGGGGATCACGTAGCCTGCTGCGCCTCCCACGATGGGCACGGTCAGGCGTTGCTGCCGCATGACGCGGATGATCAGGAGGCTGTCGTTCAGGTAGGAGATAGGGAAAACGATCTGGGCATCGGACCCGCGCAACTTGCTGATTAGCGGCGTGACGTCGGTGATGCCCAGCGGATAGGCTTCGTCCAGCACGATCTGAGTGCCGGCGGCCTTGGCTGCATTGCGCACGCCGACCGCCTGCGAGGTGCCATAGGCCGTATCTTCGTAAAGCAACGCGATCTTCTTGATGTCCGAGGCGCCCGCCACGACCGATGCCGCGTAGTCGTATTGCGCGCGGCCCAGCACCGAGCCCTTGGAGACCACCTGGAAGATGTGCTTGAAGCCGCGCTCCGTGAGCACATCGGAGAACGACATCGTGAGCAGGGGGATGCCGCGGCGCTCGGTCACTTCCGACACGGCCAGCGTCAGCGACGAGGCGTAGGCGCCGATGATGGCCACGCAGCGGTTCTGCGTGATCAGGCGCTGCGCCACGGTGGCTGCGGTGGTGGGCTGGGAAGTGGCGTCGGCGACGATGAGTTTGAGCTTGGCGCCGCCCATGGCCTTGATGCCGCCGGCCGCGTTGATTTCATCGGCGGCCAGTTCCAGCCCTTGCCGCGAGTTGATGCCGAACTGCGCGTTGGCGCCTGACAGCGGCAGGATCACGCCTACGTTGACTTCCGACGGCGCTGCCAGCGCACGGCCGGGCAGGCTGGCGGCCAGTGCGGCGGCGCCCAGTCCAGCGACGAATTCCCTGCGCCCGCGGCGCATGGCCTGTTGGGGTCTTGTCATGTCTGTCTCCTGGCTTTTTTGGGTGTGGCGCAAGGCTGCCGGCCCGGCGCTCTGCGGCACATTATTGTGCTCAAATTTTAAGCAGTCAAGAAGATTGTCAGACAATCAGACTATTGACGATCGCGGGAAAATTGCCGGACAATCAGACAAAACAGTGGGCGTAAATCCCCTGCAAAGCCGTCACCCCATCACAAAGAGGAACTCATGGCAGACATCAAATCCGAAACCCAGGCCCTGTTCGACCAAGGCCTGAACCTGCGCCGCGAAGTGCTGGGCACGGAATACGTGGACGGCTCCATCGGCCGCGCCAACGAATTCATGATGGCCTTCCAGCACATCACCACCGAATGGTGCTGGGGCTATACCTGGGGCCGTCCCGGTCTGGAAAAGAAGACCCGCAGCATGCTCAACCTGGCCATGCTGACCGCGCTGAACCGCCCGGCCGAGATCAAGCTGCACGTCAAGGGCGCGCTGAACAACGGCGTGACGGTCGAGGAGATCAAGGAAATCCTGCTGCAGGCCACGGTCTACTGCGGCATCCCGGCGGGGCTGGACGCGTTCAAGGTCGCCAACCAGGTGCTGGAAGAAGAGGGCGCTTTCAAGGAGTCCAAGGCATGAACGCCCCGCAAGAGCGGGTGGGCCTGATCGGCATCGGCAGCATGGGTTGGCCCATGGCGGCCCGCCTGGTGCAGGCCGGCTTTGCGGTCACGGTGTTCGACGCCGTGCCCGGCCAGGCCGCCAAGTTCGCCCAGGAAGTAGGCGGCCAGGCCGCAGCCACCTGCGCCGAATTGGCCGCGCAGTCCGACATCATCTTCACCATGCTGCCCACCAGCGCGATCGTCGAGCAGGTGCTGAACGGCGAACAGGGCGTGCTGGCGGGTTTGCACCAGGGTAGCGTGGTCGTGGACATGAGTTCCGGCGTGCCGGCGCATACCCAGCGCCTGGCGCAGGCCGTGGCCGCCGCTGGCGGCGTCATGGTCGACGCGCCGGTTTCCGGCGGCGTGCCGCGCGCCCGCACGGGCGAACTGGCCATCATGTACGGCGGACCCGCGGCGACGCTGGAGCGGGTGCGTCCGGCCCTGTCCAGCATGGGCACGACGATCACGCCCGTGGGTGAGGTGGGCAGCGCCCATGCCATGAAGGCGTTGAACAACCTGGTGTCGGCAGGCGGCTTCCTGATCGGCGTCGAGGCCATGCTGATCGGCCAGCAGTTCGGCCTGGATCCGAACGTTATCGTCGACGTACTCAACGCGTCGACCGGCATGAACAATTCCACCCAGAAGAAGTTCAAGCAGTTCGTGCTGTCGCGCCAGTTCAATTCGGGCTTCGGCCTGGACCTGATGGTCAAGGACCTGGGCATTGCGCTGGGCATCGCGACCGACACCGGCACGCCCACGCCGTTTGCCTCGCTGTGCCGCGAACTTTGGGCCTCGGCCGGCAAGACGCTGGGCAAGGGCCAGGACCACACCGCCGTCGCCCGCCTGTCCGAGCAACTGGCCGGCGTGGAGCTGGGCGCCAGGCAGCAAGACTGAAACCGTTGCGGCCGGGTTGGCGTCCGGCCGCGTCCTATCGCTCAGTGTTTACCCTGGCACTGTGCTTTACGGCAAATTTGTATGATGACATTATGACTTCACTCTTGGAAGGCAACGTCGTCATGCCCTTGGCATCCACATTACGCATGCTCGCCCCTTGTCTGGCCGGCGGGCGTCCATGACCGAAGAATCCCGCATCCGCGAAGAGATCTGCGCCGTCGGCGCCAGCCTCTACAACCGTGGCTATACCGTGGGCGCCGCCGGCAACATCAGCGCGCGCCTGGACGATGGCTGGCTGATCACGCCGACCGATGCCTGCCTGGGCAGGCTGGATCCCGTCCAACTGTCCAAGGTCGATGCGGCGGGCAGGCACGTTTCGGGCGGCAAGCCGTCCAAGACGCTGGAGCTGCATCGCGGCATCTACCAGGCCAGTCCCGGCGCTCGCGGCATCGTGCATACGCATTCCACGCATCTGGTGGCGCTGACGCTCGCGGGCGTATGGCGGCCCGATGAAGTGCTGCCGCCGATCACGCCCTATCAGGTCATGAAGGTCGGCAGGATTCCGCTGATCCCCTATCGCCGTCCCGGCGACCCCCAGGCCGCAGCCGAGGTCGCGGCCGTGGCCGGCGAGGTGCGCGGGGCGCTATTCGAGCGCCTGGGGCCGGTGGTGTGGGAGCGTTCCGTGGCGCATGCGGCTTACGCGCTGGAAGAACTGGAAGAAACCGCCCGCCTGTGGCTGATGAGCGATCCCCGGCCGGCGCCATTGAGCGCGGCGGCGATCGACGAACTGCGCGACGTGTTCGGCGCGCGCTATTGAATCAAGGAATCGCGATGCCGCGCCTGGCCGCCAATCTCAGCATGATGTACACCGAGCATCCTTTCCTGGACCGGTTTGCCGCGGCCGCGGGGGACGGATTCGCGGGAGTGGAGTTCCTGTTTCCCTACGAGTACCCGGCAGCCGAACTCAAGGCGCGGCTGCAAGCGCAAGGGTTGACCCAGGCGCTGTTCAACGCGCCGCCCGGCGCTTGGGCCGCGGGCGAGCGCGGCACAGCCTCGCTGCCAGGCCGTGAAAGCGAGTTTCGGCGCGGAGTCGACCAAGCCTTGGAATATGCCGCTGCGCTGGGCAACCGCAAGCTGCATCTGATGGCTGGGCTGATACAGCCCGGACAGGACCGCGCGGCGCATCGCGCGGTCTATCTGGAGAACCTTGCGTGGGCCGCGAGCGCTGCGGCATCCGCCGACGTGACGGTGGTGATCGAGCCGATCAACACGCGCGACATTCCGGGATTCTTTCTCAACCGCCAGGACGAGGCCCAAGCCGTCTGTGCCGAAGTCGGCGCAGACAATCTGAAAGTCCAGTTCGACATCTACCACTGCCAGATCGTGGAAGGCGATATCGCGGTCAAGCTCAAGCGCGACATGGCGGGCATCGGCCACATCCAGATCGCGGGGGTGCCCGACCGCCACGAGCCGGACCTGGGAGAGCTGAACTATCCATATCTGTTCGAACAGATCGATGCGTTGGGTTATGCCGGCTGGATCGGTTGCGAATACCGGCCCCGGGCCGGCACCTCCGCCGGGCTGGGCTGGGCCCGGCCCTATCTGACACACACGGGGCATACCGCGATATGAAGATACTCATCACCGGCGGCGCCGGATTCCTGGGGCAGCGCCTGGCCCGCAAGCTGCTGGAGCGCGGCACGCTGGCATTGGATGGCGGCAAGCCCGAAGCCATCACGCGGATCGACCTGCTGGATGTGGTGCAGGCGCAGGGGCCGGACGATCCGCGCATCCATGCGCAGCTTGGCGATATCGCCGACCCCGCGATGCTGCGGCAGGCCATTGACACGCAAACCCGCGCCATCTTCCATCTGGCCGCCATCGTCAGCGGGCAGGCTGAGGCGGACTTCGACCTGGGGATGCGCATCAACCTGGACGCGTCGCGCGCGCTGCTCGAAACCTGCCGCGCGCTGGGCCACAAGCCGCGGGTAATCTTCACCAGTTCGGTCGCGGTGTACGGCGGCGCGCTGCCCGACACCGTGCGCGACGATACCGCGCTCAATCCCCAATCGTCCTACGGCACGCAGAAGGCCATTGCCGAACTGCTGCTGGCGGACTACACGCGGCGCGGCTACGTGGACGGGCGCGTGCTGCGCCTGCCCACCATCAGCGTGCGTCCGGGGCGGCCCAATGCGGCGGCGTCGTCGTTTGCCAGCGGCATCATCCGCGAACCTTTGAACGGCTTGGAGGCCGCCTGCCCGGTCAGCGCCGACACACGCCTGTGGCTGCTGTCGCCGCGCGGCGCGATACAGGCCCTGATCGCCGGCTGCGAGCTCGAGACGGCCGCCGTCGCGGACCGTGCTCCCATCAATTTGCCTGGCGTGTCGGTCACGGCAAGCGAAATGGTGCAAGCGCTGCGAGAGGTCGCGGGCGAGGAGGTCGCCGGCCGTGTCGGCTGGAAGCCTGACGAGCGCGTCGAGCGCATCGTGGGCAGCTGGCCTGGACGCTGGGACACCGCTCGGGCCGAGCGCCTGGGCCTGCGCGGCGACGCTGACTTCGCGGACATCATCCGCGCCTACATGGCCGACGACCTGCCGCGCTGAGCGCCGGCAGCTCTCCATTCCCACCGTAGCCGGGCCGCCAACGATATGAGCAATCCTCAAACCCCATCCCGCCGCGTCGGCGTCATCGGCCTGGGCGCCATGGGCGCGGGCATCGCGCAAAGCCTGCGCCGGGCGGGCCACGACGTGCACGTGTACGACATCCGCAAGGAAGCTTGCGCGGCATTCGCGGCGCAGGGCGGCGTGGCCTGCGCCACCCTGGCCGACATGGCGGCCGCCTGCGACATCGTCATCAGCGTGGTCGTCAACGCCCAGCAGACCGAGGAGGTGCTGTACGGGGAAGGCGGCCTTGCCGCCGCGCTGCGCCCGGGGGCGGTGTTCGTGATGTGTTCCACCGTGGATCCCAATTGGTCCATCGCGCTGGAGGCGCGGCTCGAAGCGCAGGGCATCCTGTACCTGGACGCGCCCATCTCGGGCGGCGCTGCGCGCGCGGCTTCGGGCGAGATGACGATGATGACCGCCGGGCGCGCGGCGGCCTATGACGCCTGCGGCGCGGTGCTGGAATCCATGGCCGGCAAGGTCTACCGCCTGGGCGACCGCGCCGGCGCGGGCAGCAAGGTCAAGATCATCAACCAGCTGCTGGCGGGCGTGCACATCGCAGCGGCGGCCGAGGCCATGGCGCTGGGACTGCGCGAAGGCGTGGACGCGGACGCCCTGTATGAAGTGATCACGCATAGCGCGGGCAATAGCTGGATGTTCGAGAACCGCATGGCCCATGTGCTGGCCGGCGACTACACGCCGCTCTCCGCGGTCGACATCTTCGTCAAGGACCTGGGGCTGGTGCTGGACACCGCCCGGCATACTCGCTTTCCCTTGCCGCTGGCCTCCACCGCGCATCAGATGTTCATGCAGGCCTCCAGCGCCGGCCACGGCCGCGAGGACGACAGCGCGGTGATCAAGATATTCCCGGGCATCGCCCTGCCGGAGGCCAAATGAGCATCAAACTGGGCTGCATCGCCGATGACTTCACCGGCGCCACCGATCTGGCCAACAACCTTGTGCGCGCCGGCATGCGCACCGTGCAGACCATAGGCATACCGGGCGAACCCCTGCGCGGCGCGGCGGATGCGGTGGTGGTGGCGCTCAAGACCCGCACGCTGCCCGCGGCCGAGGCGGTGGCGCAGTCGTTGGCGGCGCTGGAGTGGCTGCTGGCGCAGGGCTCGGAACAGATCTACTTCAAGTATTGCTCCACTTTCGACAGCACGCCCGAGGGCAACATCGGGCCGGTCGCCGATGCGCTGATGACGCGGCTGGACACGGATTTCACCATCGCCACGCCGGCCTTTCCGGACAACAAGCGCACGGTGTTCAAAGGCTATCTGTTCGCAGGGGATGTGCTGCTGAACGAATCGGGCATGCAGCACCATCCGCTGACGCCCATGACCGACCCGAATCTGGTGCGCGTTCTGTCCGCGCAGACTTCCCGCCGAGTCGGGTTGATCGACTACAGCGTCGTGGCGCGCGGTAGCGAGGCCATCCGCGCCCGCATTCAAGAGTTGCAGGCGCAGGGTGTGGGGATCGCCATCGTGGACGCCGTGTCCAATGACGACCTGCTGGCCTTGGGCCCCGCGCTTGCCGGCATGCCGCTGGTGACGGCGGGGTCGGGCGTGGCGATCGGACTGCCCGGCAACTGGGGGCTGGCGGCGGCGTCCGCGGACGCCCGGCAACCGCGCCAGCGCGGCTTGCAGGCGGTGGTGGCGGGCAGTTGCTCGGCGGCAACCAATGGCCAGGTGGCTGCATTCATTGAAAGCGGTCGGCCGGCGTTGGCGCTGGATCCGCGGCGGCTGGCTGCGGGTCACGACGTCGTGGGCGAGGCGCTGGCTTGGGCCGATGCGCGCATGCACGATGGCCCCGTGCTGATCTACTCCACCGCGCAGCCCGCGCAGGTGAGGCAGGCGCAGAGCGAACTTGGCGCTGCGCGCGCGGGCGCCATGATCGAGGACGCCATCGCGCGCATCGCGGCGGGTCTGGTCGAACGCGGCGTGCGGCAACTGATCGTGGCGGGCGGCGAGACCTCGGGGGCGGTGGTGCAGGCGTTGGGACTGCAGCAGATCGCCATCGGTGAGCAGATCGATCCCGGCGTTCCCTGGTGCTCCGGTCATGCGCCCGCGGCACAAGGCGACATCAGCATCGCGCTGAAATCAGGCAACTTCGGCACGCGGGATTTCTTCATCAAGGCATTCGGCTAGGCGCCGGCCGCAGCGCATGCGCCGCGGCGCTCCCGTCTAGCGGTGCGCCTGGCTCAACCGCTTGGCCGCATTCACCATATGGATGCGCGCGGCCTCGCGCGCGCCGTCCACGTCCCTGCCGCGTATGGCTTCGACGATGGCGATGTGTTCCTGCAGTACGTCGCGCATCAGGCTGGCGTGGCGCGCCTCGTTGGCGCGCGTGACGCGCGTGGCCGCTTCCAGGAACTGGCTGACGAAGGCCAGGGTTGTCAGGAAATAGGGGTTGCCGGTGGCGCGGGCGATGCTGCGATGGAAGGCGACGTCTTCCTGCACGCCGTCGCCGCCGTTTTCCACAGCCTGCGAAATGGCGGCCAGCGCGGCGTCGATCTCCGCCATGTCCTGCTTTTTCCGCACTGCCGCGGCTTGCGCGGCGATCTCGGTTTCCAGCGCGCGGCGCAGATCCACGATATGCAGCACGGCGTCCAGCGAGGACAGATCGGCGGCGTCGATGCGCAGAGCGCGGTTGCCGGCGTGGCCGGTGACGTACACGCCGCTGCCTTGCCGCGCTTCGACGATGCCGTCCTGCCGCAGCCGCGAAACCGCTTCGCGGATGACCGTGCGGCTGACGCCGAACTGCTCCGCCAGCGCGCTTTCCGTAGGCAATTTTTCCCCGGGCGGCACGCGACCTCCGTCGATCTCGGCGAGCAGGCGCTTGGCGACGGTGTCGGTCAGCGTGGGAGGAGTCGGAAGTCGGGGGAACACCATCGCCCTATGATACGCGCGCCCGTGCCGGCCCGGCCATGAGCGGCAGCGGCACATTCACTGTGTCTGCAAGCTTGCGTCATTTTCGAAATGTTATATCATTCGTCAATTATTTGGTACGTTATAACATTTGAAAGAGGGCGATGATGAATGGCAAGAAACTGGGGTGGCAGAGGGAACGCGACGGCAGGGTTGCCCTGCGGGCGGGCCGCGGGGGCGCGCTGAAACCCCTGGTCTGCGCGCTGATGCTGGCCGCGCCCGCCGCGCAGGCCGACGAAGCCGCGGAAGCCGCGGCGGAACGCTCGGCCGCCAGGACGCTGGCGCCGATCACGGTTTCCGCCAACCCGCTGGGGCTGGACCTGAACAGCACCACCTTGCCGGCCTCGGTGCTGGAAGGCGACGCGCTGATCGAGCAGCGCAACGGCACCCTGGGCGACACGCTGAAGAACCTGCCCGGCGTAAACAGCGACACCTTCGGCGGCGGCGCCAGCCGCCCCGTGATCCGCGGCCAGACCGCGCCGCGGGTAAAGGTGCTGTCCGACGGCTCCGAGGTGATGGACGCGTCCAGCATCTCTCCTGACCATGCGGTGACGGTGGAGCCGCTATTGGCTGAACGCATCGAAGTGCTGCGCGGTCCGGCAACGCTGCTGTATGGGGGCGGCGCGATCGGCGGCGTGGTCAATGTGGTGGACAAGAAGATCCCGACGGCGGTGCCGGAAAAAGGCATAGAAGCCGAGGCCGAGCTGCGCGGCGCCACGGGCACCAAGGAACGTGCGGGTGCGGTGGGTATCACCGCGGGCGAAGGACAGTTCGCGGTGCGCGTGGAAGGCCTGAAGCGCCGCACCAGCGACTATGACGTGCCGGATTGGCCGGGCGGCAAGCTGGAAGGTTCGTACAGCGAGTCGACGCAGGGTACGGTGGGCATGTCTTGGATCACGCCGCGCGGCTACGTCGGCCTGGCGTTCACGCATCTGGAAAGCAAGTACGGCCTGCCCGGACATAACCACGAATACGAAGGCTGCCACCCGCACGGTACTCATCTGCATTGCGGCGGGCATGATCATGACCACGACGAAGACGGCCACGATCACGACCATGAGCACGAACACGGCGGCGTGCCTTACGTGAAGCTGCGCAGCAACCGCCTCGATCTGCGCGCCGAGTACCAGGATCCGTTTGCGGGCTTCGAGAAAATCCGCGTGCGCGGCGGCCTGACCGACTACCAGCACGACGAAATCGAAGGCGGCGAGGTGGGCACTCGCTTCAAGAACAAGGGCTACGACCTGCGCGTGGAAATGCAGCACAAGCCCATCGCAGGCTGGCGCGGCGTGGTGGGCGTGCAGAATGCCTACAGCGATTTCCGCGCCGATGGCGAAGAGGCGTTCCTGCCGCGCAGCAAGACGCGCTCTTATGGCCTGTTCGTGCTGGAGGAGTATCAGCTGAACGACTGGCGCTTCGAACTGGGCGCGCGGCAGGACTGGCAGCGCATCTCGCCCACGGGCGGCGCGCAGCGCAGCAGCCTGTCCGGCACGTCCTTGTCGGCCGCGGCCATCTGGGACTTCGCGCCGCAGTATTCGGTGGCCCTGTCCCTGTCGCGCTCGCAGCGCCTGCCCACCGCGCAAGAACTGTATGCGGACGGCGTGCACCTGGCCACCAACACCTACGAACTGGGCAATCCGGACCTGGGCCGCGAGACCTCGCACAACATCGACCTGACCTTGCGCAAGCACTCGGGCGATACGACGTTCTCGGCCAGCGTGTTCCACAACCGCGTGAAGAACTACATCTATGCCAACACGCTGGACCGCTACGAAGACTTTCGTCTGATCGAGTACACCCAGCGCGACGCAGAGTTCACGGGCGTGGAAGGCGAACTGCGCCACCAGTTCACCCCGGTGTTTTCGGCTGCGGTATTCGGCGACTACGTGCGCGGCAAGCTGACGGGCGGCGATGGCAACCTGCCGCGCATCCCGGCAGCGCGCGCCGGCGTGCGCGCGGACATGAAGTGGCAGCAGTGGTCGGGCGGCGTCGAGTACGCGCGCGTGTTTGCGCAGAAAGACATCGCTGCCTACGAGGAGACCACGCCTGGCTACAACATGGTCAATGCGGTGGTGGCCTACCGCGGCCAATATGGCGCCACGGGCTATGAGGTCTACCTGCGCGGCACGAATCTGCTGAACAAGCTGGCGTACAACCACGCGTCCTTCATTTCGACGGTGGCGCCGCTGCCCGGGCGCAGCGTGCTGCTGGGCGTGCGCATGACGTATTGATTTTTCCAGCCATTGGCGGATGCCTCCAAGGCGGAATGGGCATGGCCCCGTTCCGCCATTTTTTTCGTTCTACGGGTAGACCCCGATGGCAGGCATGTTGACGGCCTTCGAAGCCGTTCCTAGAATTTGATTTGTGATCACATATCAAAAATAGCAAACAAGGGACGCAGCATGGCCCAGCACGAACTGTTCGATCTCGAAGGCAGGATTGTCTTGATCACCGGCGCGGCAGGCGGTATCGGCGCCGCGCTCAGCCGGGCGTATGCCCAGGCGGGCGCGACGCTGGTGCTGACCGACCTGGCGGGGGAAAAGCTCGACGCGCTGGCGTCCGAGTTGCGCGGATCCGGCGCCAAGACCGGAAGCTACGCGCTGCAGGTGGAAGATCGCGCCGCGTGCGCCGCGGTGGTGGACGAGGCGGTGGCCGCCTTCGGCGGGGTGGACGTGCTGGTGAACTGCGCCGGCGTCAATACCCGCATGCGTCCGGAGCAGTACGCCGAAGACGTCTGGGACCGCATCATCGACATCAATCTGAAGGGCAGCTTCAACATGTGCCAGGCCGTGCACGCATCCATGCAGGCGCGCCGCAAGGGCAAGATCATCAACATCGGCTCCATCCTGGCACTGGCGTCCAATGCCATGACCGCGGCCTATTCGGCCAGCAAGGGAGGGGTGCTGCAGCTGACCCGTTCGCTGGCCTGCGCCTGGGCGGCCGATGGCATCACCGTCAACGTGATCCAGCCCGGCTGGATCGACACGGCGCTGTCGCGCCAGGCGCGGGTAGACATTCCTGGCCACGCGGAACGCGTCGTGGCGACCACGCCCATGGGCCGCTGGGGCGAACCGGAAGACATGGTCGGACCCGCCCTGTTCCTGGCCAGCGCCGCGTCCGACTTCATGACGGGCGCCAGCGTGGTGGTGGACGGCGGCGTGACCGCGCATATCTGAACGCCGCGCGGCGGCCGCAAAGCACAACGAGGGGACGGCATGCAACTCGAAGAAATCCGGCAGAAGACGCCGGTGCACGAACTGGTGGTGGAAGAGAGCGACTGGGCGCAGCTGACACGCGCCGAGGCCCTGCGCCTGACGACGCTGTTCCTGGCCGCGCGCCGCTTCGAGGAAAAAATCCTGCAGCTGGACAAGCTGAACCTGGTGCACGGGCCGGCGCATTCCAGCATCGGCCAGGAAGGCGCCGCGGCCGGTTGTATCGCCGCATTGCCCGTCGACACGCTGATGAATGGCACGCACCGCGCGCATCACCAGTGCATTGCCAAGGCCATCAACGCGCTCTACGACGGCGGCCTGGACCCCTCAGCGGCCGGCCTGACGCTGCGCATGCGCCAGGAAATCCAGGGAATGATGCACGAGATCCTGGGTTTGAAGGACGGCTGGACCGGCGGCCGTGGCGGTTCCATGCACCTGCGCCGCGCGGAGCTCGGCATCATGGGCACGAATGCCATCGTCGCGGGCGGCATTCCCATCGCTTGCGGCCACGCCTACGCGGAAAAGCAGCGTGGCTCGGGCAAGACCATGGTCACGTTTTTCGGCGACGGCGCGGTGCACCAGGGCGCCACCCACGAAGCCATGAACCTGGCGGCGCTGTACGGCCTGCCCATGATCTTCTTCCTGGAGAACAACAAGTACGCCGTCTCCATGAGCGTGGAGCAATCCACTTTCGAGACGGAATTGCTGACCCGGCCGCAGGGCCACGGCATCGCCGGAGTCAAGGTGGACGGCATGAACCCGTTCGCCACCTGGCTGGCCACGCGCTGGGCGCAAGACCATATCGTCCGCACCGGGCGCCCGGCCTTCGTCCTGGCAGAGGTGTACCGTTACTACCACCAGAGTTCGTCGATTCCGGGCAGCGCTTTCGGCTACCGCACGCGCGAAGAGGAAAACGCGTGGAAGGCACGCGATCCCTGGCTGTTCCTGCAACAGGAACTGAAGGCGCGCGGCATTCTGCGCGAGGAAGAGTTGGCGGCCGTCGACGCCGCGGTGACTGACGCGGTGGAAGCGGCCGCCGCCTCCTGCATCGAAGGCGCAGGCTCGTCGGCCCGCATACGCGCCGGCCTTTGGCCGGCGGCGGCCAGCGTGGACGAACACCTCAATAGCGACATGTCGGAGTTCGATGGCGTGCGCTACGCCGAGGCGGAGGACTATGCCGCCGAAGAGATGGAACCCCTGTCCTACATCGAGGCGATCTCGCGGGCCATGGGCGCGCGCATGGCCGAAGACGAAACAATCCACGTGTTCGGCGAGGACGTGGCCAACATGGGCGGGGGCACCGTGGGCGCCACCCGCGGACTGACGGAGACATACGCCGGCCGGCTGGTGAATACTCCGATCACTGAGAACGGATTCTGCGGCCTGGCCACCGGCGCAGCGCTGTCGGGCCTGAAGCCCGTGGTCGAGCTGATGTATAGCGACTTCTTCCTGGTGGCGGGCGACCAGCTGCTGAACCAGGCTGGCAAGATCCGTCATTTGTTCAATGGCACGGCCGAAGTGCCGTTGGTGCTGCGCGCGCGCATCCCCGGGCCGGAAGGCTATGGCTCGCAGCATTCCATGGACCCGGCAGGCGTGTTCGCGCTGTTTCCCGGGTGGCGCATCGTGGCGCCGTCCAATGCTTTCGAATACGTGGGCCTGATGAACTCGGCGCTGCGCTGCAAAGATCCGGTGCTGGTCATCGAGCCGCAGCAGCTGCACAAGCGCAAGACGTTGGTGCCCAAGGACCTGGACTACTACATCCCCATCGGCCGCGCCAAGCGCGTACGCGAGGGGGACCAGATCACACTGCTGACGACCCTGACCATGGTGGATGAATGCTGCCGCATGGTGGAAGAGGCGGGCATACGCGCCGACGTCATCGACCTGCGCACCTTGTCGCAGCGGGACATTGATTACGAAACCATCGGCCGGTCCGTCATGAAGACGGGCCGCGTCGCCATCGTCGAACAGACCACGCGCGGCGCCAGCCTGGGTGCGCTGATCGCCGACGAGATCCAGCGGCGCTACTTCGACCACCTGGACCAGCCGGTCAAGCGCGTCACCGGCCGCTGGGCGCCTCCCGTGGTGTCGCAGGCGCTGGAGCGCGCGGCGCTGGCGGGAGAGGATGACATCCGTGCCCTGATTCGTGAAATGCAGGCCGACAGTGCGCTCTCGGTCGGCCAACAGGAGCAAGCTCATGCCGCGCGCGCTTGAGGGCAAGACCGTGTTGATCACCGGCGCGGCCGGCGGCATCGGCCGCGCGACCGCCGAAGTCTGCGGCGAGCAGGGCGCATCGCTGGTGCTGGCCGATCGCGAACCACCGCAGGAACTGGTTGCGCAGTTGCAAGCCAAGGGCGTGCCGGCGCGCGCCATCGCCTTCGACGTGACGGATCGGGCCGCCGCCGAGGCGGCCGTGGCCGACATCGGGCGCCTGGACGCGCTGGTGGCCAATGCGGGCTATTGTCCCTGGGACGACTGGCACGAGGCGGGCTGGGACGAGGTCTTCCACCATGTCATCGACGTCAATCTGCTGGGGCTGATGCACCTGACGCGCGCCGTGCTGGCGAAGATGAGCGCGCAGGGCGCCGGCCGCATGGTGCTGGTGTCTTCCGTCGCCGCGCGCATGGGAGGGCTGGCCGCCAGTCCACACTACGTTGCGGCCAAGGGCGGCACGCAGGCTTTCGTCAAATGGCTGGCCCGCAAGGCGGCCGATTCCGGCGTCACCGTCAATAGCGTCGCGCCAGGCGCGACCGAGACGGGAATGACCCGTGGGCAGGCCTTCGATGCGAATAGAATTCCGCTGCGGCGCATAGCCCGGCCTCGCGAAATCGCCTTGCCCATCGCCTTTCTCTGTTCCGATGGCGCGAGCTACATCTGCGGCGCCACCCTGGACGTGAACGGTGGCGTCTACATGAATTGAGACGACATGGACAACAGCACACTGGAAGGCCTGCTCGAAAAGCAGGAACGCGTCACCGTCGCGGATCAGATCTATCAACGGACCCGTGAACTCCTGATGAGCGGCGCCGTGCCGCCGGGAGAGAAAGTCACCTTGCGCGGGCTGGCCTCGGTGCTTAACACCAGTCCCATGCCGGTACGCGAAGCGGTCAACAAACTTGTCGCCGAAGGGGCGTTGGAAATGTTGCCCAGCCGTGGCCTGCGCGTGCCCAAGCCCGGCCTGACCAAGTTCCGCGAGATCGTGCGCATCCGCTGCTGCATGGAAGGCTTCGCGGCGGCCGAGGCGGCCCAGATCATGACGGATGCGACCGTGGCGCGCATACAGCGCTACGCCGACGAGTTCGACAAACTTGGGCATCAACGCAAGATCGATACCTTGAAGACCATCGAGGCCAACCGCAATCTGCATTTCACGCTGTATGAGGCGGCCGGAATGCCTCTGTTGGTCACGATGATAGAGAACATCTGGCTGCAGATCGCGCCGCTGTTTTCACTCAGCATGGGCAGCAAGGACCGCAAGTCCGAAAGCTGGGAATCCTTCAGCCACCACGCCGCCTTGTTGGACGCCTTGAAGCGCCGCGACGGCGAAGCTGCGCGCGCGGCCATCGTGGCGGACATATCGGACGCAGCCCTGTACATCGAGAAGACAGGCAATCTGGCCAACACATAGAGCGAGTAAGACATGGATATCGAGGTCGTGATGCCCGCCATAGGCGCGGGCACGACGCAGGGCAAGATACTGCAGTGGCTGAAGCAGTCCGGCGACACGGTCAAGGTGGGCGATATCCTGGCCGAGATCGAGACCGACAAGGCCGTCATAGAACTGGAAGCCCTGGACGATGGGGTGCTGGACCGCATCCATGTGCCCGCGGGCGATGCCGAGGTACCGGTAGGCGGCGTCATCGCGACGCTGCTGCGCCGGGGCGGTGCGATGCAGCCGGCCGCCAGTCCGCCACCGGCAATCGCGAACCCGCCAGCAGCGGCTCCCCAGGCCGTCACGCGTCCTGCCCTTGCGGCCGACCTGCCATCCGGGGATCGTTCGGGCCTGGCGGAGCAGCGCCTGTTCGCCAGCCCATCCGCGCGACGCCTGGCGCGCGCGCTGGGCGTGGACCTGCACACGCTTTCCGGCAGCGGCCCGAACGGCCGCATCGTGCGGATCGACATCGAGAATGCCGCCGCGGCATCCGCACAATCCGGGGCTACCCCCGCCGCGCCGGTCTCCAGCGCCGGCTTGCAGCCGCACAGTTCCATGCGCGCCACCATCGCGCGCCGCCTGGTGCAGTCCAAGCAGCAGGTGCCGCACTTTTACCTGACGGTGGATTGCCGCATGGACGCGCTGCTGGCCGCCCGTGCCGCATTGAATGCGCGCAGCGAGTCTGCGCGTGAGCCCATGCGCCATTCCCTTAACGATCTGCTGTCGATGGCGGTGGCACGGGCGGCCGGCCAAGTCCCGGGCATCAATGCGCAATGGACGGACGAAGGCATCGTGCAGCTGGGCCAGGTGGACCTGAGCATCGCCGTGGCGCTGGAGTCCGGACTTATCACGCCCATCGTGCGCAACGCGAACCGGAAATCCCTGCGCGAGCTCTCCACCGAGATCGCGCAGTTGGCGGAACAGGCGCGCCGTGGCCGTTTGCGACCCGAACAATACGAAGGCGGCAGCCTCACGCTGTCGAATCTGGGCATGCATGGCGTGCGCGAGTTTGCCGCCATCATCAACCCTCCCCAAAGCGTCATCCTGGCCGCGGGCGCCGTGGTCAGGCAGCCGGTGGTCGACGGCGACGACATCCGCGTGGGCCACGTCATGAGCCTTACGTTGTCGGCGGATCACCGCGTGGTGGACGGCGCGCTGGGCGCGCGCTTCCTGGGGGCGGTAAAGCAATTGCTGGAGAATCCGATCGAATTGATTCTCTAGCGTCCTGGGCGAGACCTGGACGATTTCCACGGCATCAGCGCGCAGGGTGGACCGCGAACGGCGCACAGACCGATGGCGGAAGCAAGTCGAAGCAGCATTACATCTAGTCAGGAGACAAAGTAATGAGTAAGCAGAAGCAGCTAATCCGCATTGCCTGCGCGGCGGCCTTCGTGGCCCTGGCGCCGGGCGCCTGGGCGCAGGCCGACATCAAGATTGGCTACAACAGCGATATGTCCGCCAGCGGCTCCGCCGACTTCGGCGTGTCGGCCCTCTCCGGGGCGCGGCAGGCCGCCGAGGAGATCAATGCGGCGGGCGGGGTGCTGGGCCGCAAGCTGGTCATCGTGCCGCGCGACGACGTGGGTTCGCCGCCCAAGTCGATCCAGAACACCAACGAACTCGTGGACAACGAGAAGGTCGTGGCAATGCTGGGTGGAGTGAACTCCGGCAATATGCTGGCCTGGCTGCACATCGTGCAGCAGAAGAAGGTGCCGACGATTTCGCCGTCGGCCACGGCCACGGAGATCACCAACCGCTATGGCAAGGAGCCGGCCAACTACGTCTTCCGCGTGTCCATGCGCGACCTGGACCAGATCACGCTCCTGGCGGCCTACGCCGCCAAGGCCACCAAGAACAAGAAGATCGCCATCATCGCCGACACCACCGGGTACGGGCAGCAGGGCGCCAAGGATGCGGCGCATGTGCTGAGCCTGTACGGCATCACGCCCGTGGCCAACGAGAAGTTCGGTCCCAAGGACACGGACATGTCGTCGCAGCTGAACAAGATCAAGGCCGCGGGCGCGGATACAGTCATCGTGTATGCGCTGGCTGACGCCAACGGCCACCTGATGCGCAGCCAGGAAAAGATCAATTACTTCCCGGTCACGCTCGGCTCCTGGGCCAACCTCAGTCCGCCGTTCTTGCGTATCGCGGGGCCGGAGCTGGCCAAGAAGATGATCTTCACCGCCTCCATCACCGAGGATTCCACGCCGCAATCGCGCGCGCTCTACGACGCCATCATCAAGAAGGACGGCAAGCTGCCGACATATGTGTTCGCGGCGCACGCTTATGACTCGGTCAAGATCCTGGCGGCGGCGATGACGCAGGCCAATTCCACCGACGGCGAGAAGGTGCAGCAGGCGCTGGACAAGCTGGGTAAGGTAGACGGCGTGATCAAGACCTACGCGCCGGCCTTCACCAAGGAAAACCACGAAGCGCTGTCGTACCGCGATTTTCGTCTGGTGCGCTGGATCGATGGCAAGGTGGTCACGGTCGACGACGAAGTCAGCCGCAGCATCAAGCCGGACGAACTCAAGCAGTAGGGTGGCAGGCAGGCGCCGGCCCGGGTTCAGGGCTGGCGCTTGCTCAGGTGGTTCACGAAGAGCTTGGCAGCCGTGGGCAGGGCGTCGAAGGAGCGCACGCAGATCTGGATCTGGCGCCGCGCCCAGGGTTCGGTCAGGGGAATGATGCGGATGTCGAACATGGCCGAGTAGCGGCGCGCGATGTCCAGCGGCAGCACGCCTATGCCCAGCCCCGAATTCACCATGAAGCACAGCGCGTCGAAGCCGGTGACCTGCACCTTGAGCTGGATGTTGCGCTTTTCATCGCTGGCGGCGTTGGACAGGATGCGGTTGATGGCGCTGCCGCGGTGCAAGCCGACGAAATCGTGTTCCAGCGCGTCGGCGAAGCGAAAGCCCGGCCTGTCCCGCAGGGGATGGTCGGCGGGCACCACCAGCGCCAGCGTGTCCTCGCGGTAGGGGTGGATTTCCACGTCGTGGTCTGGCGCGGTGCCGGAAAAGATGCCTACGTCGGCTGCGTTTTCGGCGACCGACTTGATGATGGTCGAGGTGATTTTCTCTTCCAGGTCGACCTGCACGTTGGGGTAGTCGTTCAGGAAGAGCTTGATGTCCTGGGGCAGGAACTGGGTGATCGCGGAAATATTGGCGTGCACCCGGATGAAGCCCCGCAGGCCGCGCGAGTAGTCGCGCATGTGGACCGAGATTTCATCCAGTTCGTGCAGGGCGCGCCGCGCCATGGTGGACAGCGCGACGCCGGCCGGCGTGGGACGGATGCCCTTGTTGGTGCGGATGAGCAGCCGGATCTTGAGGTTCTCTTCCAGCTCGCTGATCCGCTTGCTGATGGCGGCCGCGGCGATGTGCTCGTGTTCGGCCGCTGCGGCGATGGTGCCTTGCTCGACCACGCTGATGAAGAGCTTGAGGGAGGTGGGATCGAGACGCATGACGGGACGGGCGGGAAAGCGGACGAGAAGTTCCATTGTAGCCATGGGCAGGCTTGTCATCGCGGATGGTGATGGCGGCATCGCTAATGACTGCTGTTGCGCAGGCGGGCGCCAGGGCTATCCTCCCCAAAAAATTTCGCCCGGCCCCCCAGCGCGGACCGTGCGGAGCATGATGGATGGAGCGCGAGACAAATGAATCTGCAGAATAGCCAGCTGCTGCGGCAGCAGGCCTACATCGGCGGCGCCTGGTGCGACGCCGACAATGGCGCCACCATTACGGTGCGCAATCCCTTTGACGCCAGCGTGCTGGGTACGGTGCCTAATCTGGGCCAGGCCGAGACGGCCCGCGCCATCGCGGCCGCCGATGACGCCCTGCCGGCCTGGCGGGCCAGGACGGGCAAGGAGCGCGGCGCCATCCTGCGGAAATGGCATGCCCTGATCGAGGCGCACGCCGACGACCTGGCGCTGCTGCTGACGCTGGAGCAGGGCAAGCCGCTGGCCGAAGCCCGCGGCGAGCTGAATTACGCCTTGTCCTTCGTCGAATGGTTCGCGGAAGAAGCCAAGCGCGTGTATGGCGACGTGCTGCCCCATACCCGCGGCGACCAGCGCATGCTGGCCATCCGGCAACCCGTGGGCGTGTGCGCGGCGATCATCGCCTGGAACTTTCCCTCGGCCCTGGTCACGCGCAAGGTCAGTCCGGCGCTGGCCGCCGGTTGCACGGTGGTGCTCAAGCCGTCTGAGCTGACGCCGTTCACTGCGCTGGCGCTGGCCTGGCTGGGCGAGCAGGCCGGCATCCCGCCCGGCGTGCTCAACGTGGTCATCGGCGACCCCGCGCCCATCGGCACGGAGCTGACGCAGAACCCCACGGTGCGCAAGCTGACCTTCACGGGCTCCACCCAGACGGGCCGGCTGCTGATGCAGCAAAGCGCTTCCAACATCAAGAAGCTGTCGCTGGAACTGGGCGGCAACGCGCCCTTCATCGTGTTCGAGGACGCCGATCTGGACGAGGCCGTGCAAGGCCTGGTGCAGTCCAAGTTCCGCAACGCCGGCCAGACCTGCGTATGCGCCAACCGCGTCTACGTCCATGCCAGCGTCGCAGACGCCTTCAACGACAAGCTGCTGGCGGAAATGCGCCGCATGAAGGTGGGCGGCGGGCTGGAAGAAGGCGTTACGCAAGGACCGCTGATCGACCAGCGCGCGGTGGACAAGGTGGCCCGCCTGGTGGACGACGCCACGGCGCGCGGCGCGCGCCTCCTGGCGGGCGGCAAGCTGCGCGAGCCGGGCACGCTGCTGTATGAGCCGACCCTGCTGGCCGGCATCACGGATGCCATGGAGCTGGCGCACGAAGAGATCTTCGGCCCGGTGGTGGGCATCAGTACCTTCGAATCCGAAGCCGCCGTGCTGGCGCGCGCCAACGATAGCGCCTCGGGCCTGGCCGCCTATTTCTACACCGCCAACCTGGAGCGGGTCTGGCGCATGATGGAAGGGCTGGAATACGGCATTGTCGGCGTGAACACCGGCGCCGTGTCCAATGAGGTCGGCCCCTTCGGCGGCATCAAGGAGTCGGGCGTGGGCCGCGAGGGTTCCAAGTACGGCATCGAAGAGTTCCTGGAAATCAAGTACGTCTGCCTTGCCGGCAAGTCGTTCAACGCGATTCCCTGACGCCCGCGGATCCAGACATGAGCCAAGCACAGCCTTCCCTCCGCGACGCGGATCAGTTCGACTATGTGATCGTGGGATCCGGCGCGGCCGGCTCCATCCTGGCCAACCGCCTGAGCGCGGACGGCTCGACGGTCTGCGTGCTGGAGGCCGGCCCGCCGGACCGCAGTCCCTACCTGCACATACCCGCCGGCTTCATCAAGGCGGTCTTCAACAAGAAGTACGCCTGGCAGTTCTCCAGCGAAGGCACGGCACAGACCAACGGACGGCGCGTGCCGATTCCGCAGGGCCGAACCTTGGGCGGGTCTACTTCCATCAACGGCCTGGTCTACAACCGCGGTCAGGCGGCCGACTTCGACCACTGGGCCGCGCTGGGCAATACCGGCTGGTCCTATGACGAGGTGCTGCCGTACTTCAAGTCCATGGAACGGCGCGTGGGCGGCGACGACCGCTACCGCGGCCGCAAGGGCGAACTGCCGGTCACGGACATAGACTGGATCCACCCGCTGTGCGAGGCCTTCATCGCCGGCGCGGTGGAACAGGGCATCCCGCGCAACCCCGACTACAACGGCGCGGATCAGGCCGGCGTGGGCTACTTCCAGCGCACCATCGACCGCGGCTGGCGCATGAGCACGGCCAAGTGCTTCCTCAAGCCCGCCATGGGCCGCAAGAACCTGGAAGTGCGTACCTACGCGCAGGCAACCCGCATCCTGTTCGATGGCGGCAAGGCTGCTGGCGTGGCCTATTGCCACCCGGCCCACCCTTCGCAGGTCCGCGCGGTGCGCGCGCGCCGCGAAGTGATCGTGTCCTGCGGCGCGATCAACACGCCCAAGCTGCTGCAGCTGTCGGGCCTGGGACCGGCGGACCTGCTGCGCCAGCACAACATCGACGTGGTGTGCGACCTGCCGGGCGTGGGGGAAAACCTGAGCGACCACTATTCGGTGCGGGTCGTGGCGCGCGTGAAGAACAGCCAGACCATGAACCAGCTGGTCAAGGGCCTGAGCCTGGCCGGCCAGATCAGCCGCTGGATGATGAAGCGTCCCAGCATCATGGCGCTGAGCCCGTCGCTGCTGCATTACTTCTGGAAGTCCACGCCTGACCTCGCCTTGCCTGACCTGCAGGGCGTGTTCACGCCCGCCAGCTACAAGGAAGGCTATGTGGGCATGCTGGATGACTTCCCCGGCATGACCGCGGGCGTCTGGCAGCACCGGCCCGAGAGCCGCGGCCAGGTGCGCATCCGTTCGGCGGACCCGCTGCAGGACCCCGTGATCCTGGCCAACTACCTCGAAAACGAGCGCGACCAGATGACGCTGGTACGCGGCATCCGATTGGCGCGTCAGCTGCTGCGTTCGCAGGCGCTTTCGCAGTATTTCGACAGCGAAGTGCTGCCCGGTCCGCTGTGCGAATCCGATTCCGAATTGCTGGACTTCGCGCGCCGCTATGGCGTGTCGTCGTATCACGTCAACGGCACTGCCCGCATGGGCCAGGCCGATGACAAGTACGCAGTGGTCGACCCGCAGTTGCGGGTGCACGGCGTGGGCAATCTGCGCGTCATCGATTCCTCGGTGATGCCGGCCATGCCGTCGGCCAACATCTGCGCGGCCACGATGATGATCGGCAACAAGGCCGCCGACCTCATCAAACAACCCTGAATTGCCAATCAGCGGTCACCAGAGTGATCCAGAAGGAGACAAGATGTACTTCAAGCATTTCCCCAAGACCATGAAGTCCCTGCTGCTGGCGGCGGCGCTGGCGGGCGCCAGCGGCGCCGCGCTGGCCGACGACATCAAGATCGGCTTCAACAGCGACATGTCGGCCACCGGCTCGGCGGACTTCGGCATTTCCGCGCTGGCCGGCGCGCGCCAGGCGGCCGATGAGCTGAACGCGGCTGGCGGCGTGCTGGGCAAGAAGGTCGTCATCGTCGAGCGCGATGATGTTGGCGCGCCGCCCAAGGCCATCCAGAACACCAACGAACTGGTCGACAACGTCAAGGTCAACGCCATGCTGGGCGGAGTCAACTCCGGCAACATGCTGGCCTGGCTGCATCTGGTGCAGCAGAAGAAGATTCCGACGATCTCGCCCGTGGCCACCGCCACCGACATCACCGGCCGCTACGCCAAGTCGCCCGCCAACTACGTGTTCCGCGTGTCCATGCGCGACCGCGACCAGATCGCGCTGCTGGCGGCCTACGCCGCCCGCGCCAGCAAGAACGGCAAGGTCGCCATCATCGCCGACACCACCGGCTACGGCCAGCAAGGCGCCAAGGATGCGGTCGAGATCCTGGCGCTGCACAAGATCACGCCCGTGGCCAACGAGAAGTTCGGTCCCAAGGACACGGACATGTCGTCGCAGCTGAACAAGATCAAGAGTTCGGGCGCCGACACGCTGATCGTCTACGCGCTGGCGGATTCCAACGCGCACGTCATGCGCAGCCTCGAGAAGATCAGCTACTTCCCGACCACGCTGGCTTCCTGGGCCAACCTGAGCTCGCCGTTCCTGCGCATCGCGGGTCCCGAGCTGGCCAGCAAGATGATCTTCACGGCTTCGATCACCGAAGACTCCTCGCCCGAGTCCAAGGCGCTGTATGACACGCTGATGAAGCGCGACGGCCGCGTGCCGACCTACGTCATGGCCGCGCAGGCCTATGACTCGGTCAAGCTCATTGCCGCCGCCATGGAGCAGGCCAAGTCGACCGAAGGCGAAGCCGTGCAAGCCGCGCTGCAGAACCTTGCGCAGGCCAAGGGCGTCATCAAGACCTACGAGAAGCCGTTCACAGCGGAAAGCCACGAAGCCCTGTCGGTGAAGGACTTCCGCCTGGTGCGCTGGATCGACGGCAAGGTGGTGTCGGTGGATGACGAATACACCCGCGCCATCAAGCCGGAAGACCTGAAGCTGTAAGAAGGCGCGGCAACGAGAAAGATCTCTCCCCGGTGCGCGGAGGCGCGCCGGGGAGTCGTCAATAGGGGGGCATCCAGCATGCAAATACTACAAGCCATCTTGAGCGGGCTGGCCATGGGCAGCGTCTATGCCCTGGTCGCGTTCGGGTTCAGCATCACGTACACCACGACCAAGACCTTCAACTTCGGACAGGGCGCATTCCTGGCGCTGGCCGGCCTGATCGGCATCAGCGCCATCCTGCTGGTCAGCCAGGGCAAGCTGATCGGTTTTCCGAATCCGGAGGACGTAACCTGGGGCACGTTCCTGTTCGCCCTGCTGGCCGCCATGCTGGTCCTGAGCCTGCTGGGCTACGTGCTCTACATCACCGCCATCCGCCACTTCGTGGGCGAGGCGGGGCTGTCCTGGGTGATGAGCACCATCGGCTTTGGCATCATCATCCAGAACCTGGCGCTGCTGGTCTGGGGCCCGGCGCCCATCGCGGTGGCGTCGCCGCTGGGCGAGGGCATCATCACGGTCCTGGGTACCGGCGTGCGGCCGCAGGAAATCCTGGTGTTCGGCACCACGCTGGCGCTGATGATCGTGTTCGACTGGGCCTTGCACAAGACCAAGATGGGCAAGGCGGTGCGCGCGGTGGCGTTCAGCAAGACCGCCGCCAGCCTGATGGGCATCAATGCCAACGCGGTTGCGATTGCCGTGTTCGCGATCAGTTCGGCGCTGGCCGCGATCGCCGGCGTCATGGTCGCGCCGATTGCCACCGCCTCGGTGTTCGTGGGCACGCTGCTGTCGCTCAAGGCCTTTTCGGCCGCAATCCTGGGCGGGCTGGAGAATCCGCGCGGCTGCATTTTTGGCGGCTTTCTGATCGGGCTGCTGGAATCGCTGATCGGCCTCTGGTATTCGAACCTGCGCGAGATCGCGGTGTTCGCGCTGATCATCGTGGTGCTGTATTTCCGCCCGGCCGGCATCCTCGGTCGCGTGCATGCGGAGAAAGTATGAAGCTCTCCAAAATCCTCATTCCGCTGGTCATCGCGGCGCTTGCCATCGGCTACGCCTATTCGGGCCTGAATGACTTCTATCTGCTGATCCTGTTCAACATCGGGGTCTATTACATCGCTGCCACCGGCTTCAACATCCTGGTCGGCCAGACCGGGCAGAAGTCGCTGGGCCATGCCGGCCTGTTCGGCGTCGGCGCCTACACGGTGGCTCTCCTGACCGTGAACTACCAGGTCGATCCCTGGCTGGCGCTGGGCTGCGCCGCGGTTGTTTCAGCGGTTTTCGGCGTGGTGATCGCCATTCCGGCGCTGAAGGTCAAGGGGCCGAGCCTGGCGATGGTGACCATCGCCTTTGGCCTTCTGATCGAAAAGATCGTGTCCGAATGGACCGACGTGTTCAAGGGCCAGGAAGGCTTCTACGGCATCACCGGCCTGACCTTCGGCGGCGCCACGCTGGACAGCCGCCAATGGGTGGTGGTGGTCGTGGTGCTGGGCCTGGCGCTGCACGCCATGACCTCGCTGCTGTTGAACGGCCGTTTCGGCCGCGGCTTCGCCGCGGTGCGCACGTCCGAGATTGCGGCGGAGAGCGTGGGCATCAGCGTTTACCGCTTCAAGATCCTGGCCTTCGCCATCAGCGCCATCACCTGCGGCATCGCGGGCGGCCTGGTGGCGCAGCAGAACCAGTACATCAATTCGGACTTCGTCAATTTCAACCTGTCGGTGTTCTTCCTGGTGCTGGTGCTGTTCGGCGGCCGCACGCCGGGGGGCTCTTTCCTGGGCGCGGTGGTGCTGACGGTGATCGACGCCATGCTGGCGCGCTGGCCGGAAGTGCAGCATTTCGCCTATGGTCTGATCCTGCTGTTCGCGCTGTACGCCATGCCGGAAGGCCTGGCGGGCCTGCTGGCCAAGGTGCTGCCCAAGCGCGGCCAGCGCGAGGCGCTGGCTGCCGAGGCGGGCGCCGCCGACTGGACGCCGGCGCCTCCTGCCGACCGCGGCGGCGCGGCGTCCGGCTTCCTGGAAGTGAAGGACCTGTACAAGGCCTTCGGCGGCGTGGTGCCTACCAACAAGGTGTCGTTCTCGCTGGAGCGCGGTTCCGTCGTGTCGCTGATCGGCCCCAATGGCGCCGGCAAGACCACCACCCTGAACCTGCTGTCGGGCCTGGTGGTGCCGGACGCCGGCAGCATCCGCTTCAAGAACCGCCAGATGGTCGGCTTGTCGCCCAATGAGATCGCTGCGTCCGGCATCGGCCGCACGTTCCAGAACCTGAAGCTGTTCGACGGGCTGAGCGCGCTGGAGAACGTGATGGTGGGCTTCTACCGGGTGCAGAAGTCCAGCTTCTTCTCCAACCTGCTGGGCTTGCCCGGCAGCCTGGCCGAAGAGCGGCGCATCCGCCGCCAGGCCTATGCCATTCTCCGGTTTTTCGAGCTGGATCGCTACGCGGACGATGCCGCCAACAGCCTGCCTTACGGCCTGCAGCGCCGCCTGGAAATCGCCCGCGCGGTGGCGGCCATGCCGGACCTGCTGTTGCTGGACGAGCCTGCCGCAGGCCTGAATCCTGCGGAAACCGACCAGCTTACGGACCTGATCGTGAAGCTCAAGAACATGGGCCTGACCATCCTGCTGATCGAGCACCACATGGATCTGGTCATGGCCATTTCCGACCATATCGTGGTGCTGGACTACGGCGTGAAGATCGCTTCGGGCCTGCCGAACCACATCCAGGAGAATCCGAAAGTCATCGAAGCCTACCTGGGCGCGCCGGCATAGGAGACCGCAATGAGCCGTTTACTGGACATCAAGAACCTGGCGGTCAGCTATGGCGCCGTCAATGCCCTGAAGCAGGTGTCGCTGCATGTGGACACGAACGAGATCGTGACCATCATCGGTGGCAACGGCGCGGGCAAGAGCACCATGATGCGCGCGCTGTCGGGCATCGAAAAATCCACTGGCGACATCGCGTTCGCCGGGCAGGATCTGGGCGGGATCAGCGCGCACAAGCGGGTGGGGCTGGGTATCGCCCACGTGCCGGAAGGGCGCCAGGTGTTCCCCGACCAGACCGTCTACGACAACCTGATGCTGGGCGCGTTCCTGCGCAAGGAATCGCCCGCTGAACTGGCTGCGGAGATCGAGCAGTGCTTTGCGATGTTCCCGCGCCTGAAGGAGCGCCGCGCGCAATACGCGGGCACGCTTTCTGGCGGCGAACAGCAGATGCTGGCCATCTGCCGCGCCTTGATGAGCAAGCCGCGCATCCTGATGCTGGACGAGCCCTCGCTCGGACTGGCGCCGCTGATCGTGGCCGAGATCTTCAAGATCATCAAGTCGCTGAAAGAGCGCGGCATGACGATCCTGCTGGTCGAACAGATGGCCAACCAGGCGTTGGCGATCTCCGACCGCGCATATGTCCTGGAAGTGGGCTCCATCGTGATGGAGGGCACGGGCCAGGAGTTGTTGGCCAGCGAGCGCGTGCGCGAGGCCTATCTGGGCAAACACAAGAGCTGACGAGGCAATCATGTCATCCAAACCATTGAGCGGGATCCGAGTGCTGGAGTTGGGCCAGCTGATCGCCGGACCGTTCGCCGCCAAGATGCTGGGCGAATTCGGCGCCGAGGTCATCAAGATCGAACCGCCCGGCAAGGGCGATCCGCTACGCAACTGGCGCCTGATCCACGACGGCACTTCCGTCTGGTGGCAAGTGCAGTCGCGCAACAAGAAGTCGGTCAGCCTGGACCTGCGCAAGCCCGAGGCGCAGGACCTGATCCGGTCCCTGGTCAAGGACATCGACGTGGTGGTCGAGAACTTCAAGCCCGGCACCATGGAAGGCTGGGGCCTGGGCTGGGAAGAACTGCGCGCCATCAACCCGCGGCTGGTGATGCTGCGCGTGTCCGGCTACGGCCAGACGGGTCCGTACCGCGATCTGCCCGGGTTCGGCGCCATCGGCGAGGCCATGGGCGGCCTGCGCCACCTCAGCGGCGAGCCTGACCGCACGCCGGTGCGCGTGGGCGTGTCCATCGGCGATTCGCTGTCGGCGTTGCACGGCGTCATCGGCATCCTGCTGGCGCTGCGCGCGCGCGACCAGAATGGCACGGGTCAGATGATCGATGTGGCGCTGTATGAATCCGTCTTCAACATGATGGAGAGCCTGCTGCCTGAGTATTCGGTGTTCGGCGAGATCCGCCAGCCGGCCGGCAGCAGCCTGCCGGGCATCGCGCCCAGCAACGCCTACCGCTGCCAGGACAACAAGTACGTGCTGATCGCCGGCAATGGCGACAGCATCTTCAAGCGCCTGATGGGCGTGATCGGCCGGCCCGATCTGGCCGATGCGCCGGAACTGGCGAACAACGCCGGGCGCGTGAAGCACGTGGTCATGCTTGACGACGCGATTTCGCAATGGACCGGCCAGCATCCGCTGGACCTGGTGCTGGAGCGCTTGAATGACGGCCAGATTCCCGCGGGCAAGATCTATGACGTGGCCGATATCGCGGCCGACCCGCACTACCAGGCGCGCGGCATGATCCTGGACGGCACGCTGCCTGACGGCACGCCCGTGCAGGTGCCGGGCATCGTGCCCAAGCTGTCGGAAACCCCGGGCGAAGTGCGCAGCCCGGCGCCCGCCCTGGGCCAGGACACCGACCAGGTGCTGGCCGGGCTGGGCATAGGCGAGGCGCAGCGCCAGGACTGGCGCGCGCGCGGCATCATCTGAGGAAGGCAGCCATGAATGTGACCAACCCCGGAACCACTGCCAGCCGCCCGCGGCTGTACATCCAGGAAGTCGCGCCGCGCGACGGCTTCCAGAACGAAAAGCAGTTCATCGAAACCCAGGACAAGATTGCCTTCATCAACCGGCTGTCCGCCAGCGGATTCGCCAAGATCGAGGCCACGTCCTTTACCTCGCCCAAGGCCATTCCCGCCTTGCGCGACGCCGAGATCGTGATGCACGAGATCGAGCGCAATCCGGACGTCGTCTACACCGTGCTGGTGCCCAATGTGCGCGGCGCGCAGCGGGCGCTGGAGTGCAAGGTGGACGAGGTCAACCTGGTGATGTCGGTCAGCGAGACCCATAACCGCGCCAACCTGCGCATGACGCGGGAGCAGTCGTTCGAGCAATTGAGCGATGTGGTCAATGCGGTGCGCGGCAGCCGCGTCGCCATCAACGTGTCGCTGTCCACCGTGTTCGGCTGCCCGATGGAAGGCGACATCAATGCTTTCGAGGTGTTCGAACTGGTGGGACGCTTCGCGGCGCTGGGGGTGGACGGGGTGACGCTATGCGACACCACCGGCATGGCCTATCCCACGCAGGTCGGCAAAATCGGGCGCGAGGTCCGCAAGCTGTTCCCGGGACTGACCACCACCATGCACTTCCACAATACGCGCGGCATGGCGCTGGCCAATACGCTGATGGCCATCGAGGCCGGCATCGACCGCTTCGACGCATCGCTGGGCGGATTGGGCGGCTGCCCGTACGCGCCGGGGGCCAGCGGCAACGTCTGCACCGAGGAACTGGTGCACATGCTGGAACTGATGGGCTACGACACCGGCGTGGACCTGGACGCCATACTTGGCGTATCGGCGACCTTGCCCGCGCTGGTGGGGCACGACATCCCCAGCCAGCTGCTCAAGGCGGGACCGCGGCTGACCCTGCACCCGGCACCCGACTTCGGCGCCTAGCGCTGCGGCGATGGCGGGGCGGGCGGTTGTGCTAATTTCCATGCATGCCGCCCGGTCCGGAGCCTCCGCCATGTTGAAGTTCGCCGCCAATCTTTCGATGATGTACACGGAACACGCGTTCCTGGACCGCTACGCGGCCGCTGCGGCGGACGGGTACGCCGGCGTGGAATGCATATTTCCCTACGAGGCTCCGGCCGCCTTCGTGCGCGAACGCATGGACGCAGCCGGCGTGACGCAGGTGCTCTTCAACGCGCCGCCCGGCGTGGCCGCCCGCGGCGATCGCGGACTGGCCGCGCAACCGGGACGGCAGGCGGAATTCCAGGCGGGCATCGAACAGGCGCTGTCCTACGCTACGGCGCTGGCCTGCCCGAATCTCCATGTGATGGCGGGCCTGGTCCAACCCGGCGCATCGCGCGAGGCCATGCTGGATTGCTATCGCGAGAACCTGGACTGGGCCGCGCGCCAGGCGCGTTCGGCGGGCGTCACCGTGTTGATCGAACCCATCAATTCCCGCGACATACCCGGCTATTTCCTGAACCGCCAGGACGAGGCGCATGCCGTGGTGCAGGCGGTCAATGCGTCCAACCTGAAAGTGCAGATGGATCTCTACCACTGCCAGATCGTCGAGGGCGACCTCACCATGAAGCTGCGCGAATACCTGCCCACGGGGCGGGTCGGCCATCTGCAGATCGCCGGCGTGCCGCTGCGCCAGGAGCCTGACCGTGGCGAACTGGACTATGGCTGGGTGTTCAATGTGCTGCGCGAACTGGAATACGGCGGCTGGATAGGCTGCGAGTACCGGCCGGCCGCCGGCACGTCGGCCGGCTTGCGCTGGCTTGCCGCCGCGCGCACCTGACGCCGGTCCTGATGCTTGGACTGCGGGTTTTTCCTGTGATGTGCGCCAGCGTCCTGCGTCCGATAATAAATCATTAATATGTTAAATAAATAGGCAGGCGAGGAGAGCGCACATGTTCAAAGGCATACTGCATCGCGCCTTGCTGGCGGCGGCGCTGGCAGGGGCTGCAATCGTCCCGAGCCAGGCTGCGGCGGCCGGGTTTCCCGATCATCCGATCCGCTGGCTGGTGCCGTTCAGCGCGGGCGGGGGTAGCGACATCGCCACCCGCATCGTCGCCAAGCACGTGGGCGACGCGCTGGGCCAGCCGGTGGTGGTGGAAAACCGTCCGGGCGCGGCCACCATCGTCGCCGCCCAGGAAACCGCCCGCGCCGCGCCTGACGGCTACACCCTGCTGACGGCGGGGATGAGCACCCTGGCGCTGAACCCCTGGCTGTATCAGAAGCTGCCCTACGATCCAGGGAAGGACCTGACCCCCGTTTCCACGCTCGTGTCGCTGCCCATCGTGCTGGTGGTGTCGCCCGATACCCAGATGCATACGCTGGCCGACGTGAAGGCATACCTCAAGCGCGACAAACCGGGCAGCTATGCGTCCCTGGGCGTGGGCAGCCCCCATCACCTGGCCATGGAGCTGTTCCTGGATACCGTCCAGGGCCGCGCCACGGCCATTCCCTACAAGGGCACGCCGCCCGCCCTGCAGGACGTGGCGTCCGGCGTGGTGCCGATGATGATGGCCGATCTGGCCGCCGCCCGCCCGCTGATCCAGGCGGGCAAGCTGCGCGCCATCGCGGTGCCGGCCGCGCAGCGCTCCGGGCAATTGCCCCAGGTGCCGACCTTCGCCGAGGCGGGTGGCCCGGCATTCGAGGCTGCTGCCTGGCAGGGCGTGGTGGCGCCCGCGGGCACGCCGGCGCCGGTGGTGGAGAAACTCAGCCGGGCCATCGAGCAGGCCTTGCGTTCGCCAGAGGTGGCCGAGCAATTGAAGCTGCAGGGCATGGAGCCCACGGGCAGCACGCCGCAGGCCTTCGCGGACTATGCGCGCAAGGAATACGAGCGTTGGGGCGCGGTGATCCGGAGCAAGAACATTTCCGCCAACTGACGGCGGACGGTAACAGCCGCCGCAAGGTGTAACCGGCGCGTTCGCGCCCGCGCCGCGGGCGTACGATAAAGACACGTATATCCTGCCCGGCAGCCCGGGCAAGGAGCACATCATGTCTCTGATCGTAGCAGCCCGGTTCGAGGGTTTCGAAGCGGCGAACGCCGCGGCCGAGCGCCTGTCCGCCAGCGGTTTTCCAGACTGGGACATCAATACCTTCTACGTCAATCCGGCCGGCGAGCACGGCCGCTACCCCTTGGGCGGCGACCGCCGTTCCGACCCGGACTCGGGACGCGCCGATATCGGCGCTTTTCTGGGGGCGGGCGGGGTGGGCGCAGGTTTCGCGGTGTTTGGCGGGTTCGTGATGTCCGAGATCAGCGATTCCACGCCACTGATCCTGGCCGCGGCCGGGGTCGGCGCCTATCTGGGATCGCTCTTCGGCGCGCTTTGGGTGACGGGCCACGGCAGCACCCAGCATGGCCACTTCAATCCTGATTCCCATGCCGAGATCCGGCAGGCCGGCGTGATGGTTGCCGTGCGCACGCGGCCGCAGCGCGAAATGCTGGCGTGCCGCATCCTGCGCGATGCCGGCGGCGCGGACGTGGAACACGCCAACGGCCGCTGGCGCAATAACCACTGGGAAGACTTCGATCCGCTGGCGCCGCCCCGCCGCGAGATCGGATTCGGCTGAAGCGGCCTCGGGCGGCGGCGCGCGTCCGCGCTCAGTCCGGCGCGGGCGTGGGGGCGGTGTTTTGCCGGCGGGCGGTCGCCGCGCAGCCCGCGGAAGCGACGATGATCCCGCAGATGGCCAGCCATTGCGTTTGCGACAGCTGCTCGTTCAGTACGATCACGCCGGCCAGCGCGCCCATGGCGGGCTCCATGCTGAGCAGCACGCCGAAGGTCTTTTGCGGCAGGCGCCGCAACGCCACCATTTCCAGCGAATAGGGCAAGGCGCTGGATAGCACGCCCACCGCGATGCCGGCCAGGATCAGGGTCGGATCCAGCAGGGCGGCGCCGGCATGCGCTGCACCTATGGGCAGCGCCACCAGCGTCGCCGCGGTCAGCCCAAGCGACGTGGCCTGTCCGCCATGCACGTTGCCGGCCATCTTGCCGAAGATGATGTAGAGCGCCCAGCACACCGCCGCACCCAGCGCAAAGGCGATGCCGACCGGATCCAGGTCATGCACCGATTGCCCCGTGGGAATCAGCAGCACCAGGCCGGCGATGGCGCAGCCGATCCAGACGAAGTCGATGGCGCGGCGCGACAGCGCCACCGCCAGGGTCAACGGGCCGATGAATTCGATGGCAATGGCCACGCCCAGAGGCAGCGTGCGCAAGGCCATGTAGAACAGCAGGTTCATGCAGGCCAGCGTCACGCCATACAGCGCGATCTTGGCTGCCGCCTGGCGCGTCAGCGGAAAGCGCCACGGGCGCCAGATCGCCACCAGGATCAGCGCGCCGATGGCGATGCGGTAGGCAGTCGTGCCCTGCGCGCCGACCATCGGGAAGAGGGACTTGGCGAACGAGGTGCCGACGCATAGCGAGGCCATCGCGCCGATCAACGACAGGATGGGGAGCAGGGTGGAGGACGACGCGTTGCGTCCGGTATTCAGGGTTGCGGCGGTCATGGCGATGGCGGAAAAGCGGAATGCGTAGGGAACGGCGGCAGGTTCAGGGCGTCAGGTGTGCGGCGGTGGAGTAAAGCACATACAGCGCCAGCCCAAGCATGACGGCGCCAAGCAGGCCTTGCTGCATGCGCAGGAACCAGGGATTGCGCCCCACCCAGCCGCGGATGCGCGAGGCGCCGTAGGCAAAGAAACTGCCGTAGGGCAGGCTCAACACTTTCATCGTCACGCCCAGCACCAGCATCTGCACCCAGACCGGCCCGTTGTCCGGCGTGGTGAACTGCGGCAGGAAGGCGATCATGAACAGCAACACCTTGGGGTTCAGCAGATTGGTCGTGAATCCTTGCCAGAAGGCGTCGCGCGCATCCCCGGGGCGTGCGGCCAGCGATACGTCGGCCGAGCGCGCGCAGCGGACGATGGCCTTGATGCCCAGGTAGCCCAGGTACAGGCCGCCAGCTGCCTTGATGCCCATGAACAGCGACGGAAACGCCTGCAGCACCGAGGCCAGGCCCAGCACCACCGCCGGCACCTGGATGAATCCGGCGGCGACGTTGCCCAGGACACTGTGGAAGGCGGGCCGGAAGCCCTGCGTCATGCCTCGGGACAGGGTCAGCGCCATGTCGGGGCCGGGCGTGAGCTTGAGCGCCGCGTCGGCGGCGAGGAACAGCAGGAAAAGCTGGAGTGACGGCATGATACGAGGGGCGGACGTACCCGCGGCGCGGGCAGAGGGCTCTCAGTGTAAGCAAGCCTGCTGAATAATTCCTGCATCGCGGGACGCGGAAATGAAGTTTCCCGTCAAAATGGGGCCGGATTCCGGCGCGACCGGGCTTAGAATCTGTTGGCGAGCCCTTTCCAGCCCGTTTCCAGCCGTTCCGAGACCCTTATGGAACTAGACGATTTCGACCTCCAGATCCTGCAAAGCCTGCAGGAAGACAACCAGCGCACCAGCCAGGAAGTCGCGCAGCGCGTGAACCTGTCGCCGGTTTCCTGCCTGCGCCGCATGAAGCGGCTGCGCGAATCCAAGGTGGTGCTGGGTGACGTTTCCGTGGTCGATCCCGCCGCCGTGGGCCGCGGCATCATGATGGTCGTGCTGGTGACGCTGGAGAGCGAACGCGCCGACAAGCTCGACCAGTTCAAGCGCGCCATGCAGTCCGCGCCGGAAATCATGCAGTGTCTGTCGGTGACGGGCGAGGTGGACTTCGTCCTGACCATCACCATGCGCGACATGGCCGAATACGAGGCCTTCGCCCAGCGCAATTTCTGGGGCAATCCCAACGTCAAGCGCTTTTCCACGCTGGTGGTGCTGAACCGCGCCAAGTACGGCTTGGCGGTGCCGGTGGGCTGATTTCCCCGTATGTTTTCTGCGCCGGAACGCGGCGCGTTTTCGCGACATCCAACCCCATAAGCAGGCAAGATTCCTGGCCATTCCGGCCGCGCCTGCATCCAGGGTTTGGGGGATGAGATGAAAGCGATTCAAGCAAGATGGTTCTATGCGCTGGCCCTGGTGAGCTGCGGGGTATTTGCCCATGGCAACGGGCCGACGGATCCGCAGATCGCGGCGATCGTGGTGGTGGCCAACCAGGTCGACATCGACGCCGGCAAGCTGGCGCAGGATAAAACCGGCAACAAGGATGTCCGCGAGTTCGCCACGCTGATGGTGACCGACCATGCCGCCGTCAACAAGTCGGCCGACGAACTGGTGCAGAAGCTGAAGGTCACCCCCGAACCGAACCCGACCAGCGACAGCCTGCAGCAGGGCGGCGACAAGAACCTTGCCGCGCTCAAGGGCAGGAACGGCGCCGCGTTCGACAAGGCTTATGTGGACCACGAAGTGGCCTATCACGAGGCGGTGATCCAGGCGCTGGACACGACCCTGATTCCGGGCGCCCACAACGCGGAGTTGAAGGCCTTGCTGGTCAAGGTGCGGCCCGCGTTCATCGCGCACCTGGAGCATGCCAAATCCCTGCAAAAGAGGCTCAACGGTGGCTGAAAGAACGACCCCCGGTGCGCGCGGGTCCGCACGCGCAAGCCTGGCCGCGCTGGCCGCGGCCGTGCTGCTGCTGGGCGGGTCGGCCGCCGCCCAGCAGAACCCGCCCGGCACCCAGCTGGCCGAACACGTGGTGACCATCGAAGGGATGCAGTTCACGCCCGCCGAGTTGACCGTCAAGCGGGGCGACAAGGTGACGTGGATCAACAAGGACCTGGTCCCGCATACCGCCACCGCCGTTTCCAAGGCGTTCGACTCAGGGCTTATCGCCGCCGGCGCCTCCTGGACCTACACTGCGCGTGAGGAGGGCAGCAGCGCCTATGTCTGCCTGTTCCATCCGACGATGCAGGGCACCTTGATTGCGCAATGACGCATGGCGGAGGTCACACTCATGACTGCACTTGCGGCGCTGGCGGCACCGCCTACCGAGGATGAAGACCTGGCGCTCGCGCATCGCATCGCGGCGGGCGAGCAGACCGCGTTCGAATTGATGATGCGGCGGCACAACCGGCGGCTCTACCGCCTGGCGCGCGCCACCCTGCGCAACGATGCCGACGCCGAAGATGCCTTGCAGGAAGCCTACCTGGCAGCCTATCGGAACATGGCCGCGTTCCGCGGCGAGTCGACGCTGTACACCTGGCTGACACGGCTCTTGCTCAACGAATGCTACGGCCGGCTGCGCAAGCACAGCCGCCGCGAGGCGCTGTTGCCCATCGCCGACGACATCGAGAAAGAGGTTGATGCGATGACCATCAACGACTTCAACCCGCCTTACCACGCCGCTGCCCGAGCCGAGCTCAGGGGCCTGCTCGAAGCGCGGCTGGACGCCTTGCCGGTCTCGTTCCGGACCGTGTTCGTGCTGCGCTCGGTCGAGGAACTGTCCGTCGAGGAAACGGCGCACTGCCTGGGCATTCCCGAGGCCACCGTCCGCAGCCGCCACTTTCGCGCCAACGCACTGCTGCGCGAAGCGCTGGTGCGGGATGTGGGGGTGATGGAGAAGAGTCTGTTTGAGTTCGATGGGGATGATTGCGACAGGGTGGTGGCGGGGACGCTGGCGCGGTTGGGTGAGTGTTCCAAAAGCTAGGTAAATTTTGATAAGTACCGACTTGTTGGAACAACTCGTAGGCGCGGACGAACGACGTCAAGTAAAGAGATTTCCCTGCAGTGTGGGGCGCTTATTTTTCGCCCCGCAACCTTAGCGCATTGAATATCACCGAGGCCGAACTCAGGCTCATCGCCAGCGCCGCGATCATCGGCGACAGCAGCCAACCCGTGAACGGATACAGGACGCCCGCCGCTATCGGCACGCCGATGCCGTTGTAGACAAAGGCGAACATCAGGTTCTGCCGCATGTTGCGCACGGTGTCGATCGAGATCTGGCGCGAGGCGGCGATCCCGCGCAGGTCGCCCTTGACCAGGGTCACCTGGCCGCTGTTCATGGCTACATCGGTGCCCGTGCCCATGGCCACGCCCACGTCGGCGCGCGCCAGCGCGGGGGCGTCGTTGATGCCGTCGCCCGCCATCGCCACCACGTGGCCGTCCTTCTGCAGTTTTTCCACCAGCGCCAGCTTGTCGGCCGGCTTGACCTCGCCGTGCACCTCGTCGATGCGCAGCGCGGCGCCGACGGCGCGGGCGGTGGTCAGGCCGTCGCCTGTCGCCATCACGATGCGCAGGCCGCTGTCGTGCAGGTTCTGGATGGCTTCATGCGTGCTGGGCTTGATCGGGTCGGTCACCGCCAGGATGCCGGCGAACTGGCCGTCCACGGCCAAATGCATGATGCTGGCGCCTTCGCCGCGCAGGCGCTCGCCGTCCGCGCGCAGCGCGTCCACCCGCACGCCTTCCTGGTCCATCAGGGCGGTGTTGCCCAGCGCCAGGCGCTTGCCTTCCACCGTGCCGCGCACGCCTATGCCGCTGCCGGAATCGAAGTCCTCGGCCTTGGCCAGCGCCAGGCCCTGGGCGCGCGCCGCGCTGACGATGGCGTCGGCCAGCGGGTGTTCGCTGCCCTGGTCCAGGCTGGCCGCCAGGCGCAGCACTTCGTCGGGCGTATATCCGGGGACGGCGATGGCGGTGTCGAAGGCTGGCTTGCCTTCGGTGAGCGTTCCGGTCTTGTCCACGATCAGCGTGTCCACCTCGCGCATTTTCTCGATCGCGCCAGCGTCGCGGAACAGCACGCCCTGCGCCGCGGCGCGGCCCGTGGCCACCATGACCGACATGGGCGTGGCCAGCCCCAGCGCGCAGGGGCAGGCGATGATCAGCACCGCGACCGCGTTGATCAGGCCGTACACCCAGCTAGGCTCCGGCCCGAAAAAGCCCCACACCAGCAGCGTGGAGATCGCCACCAGCACCACGGCAATGACGAACTTGCCCGCCACCACGTCCGCCATGCGCTGCATGGGCGCCTTGGAGCGCTGGGCGTTGGCGACCATCTGCACGATCTGCGCCAGCATGGTGGCCGCGCCGACCTTTTCCGATCGCATCACCAGGGTGCCGCTGGTGTTGAGGGTGGCGCCGATCAGCTTGTCGTTCTCGCGCTTGCTGACGGGCACGGGCTCGCCGGTAAGCATGGACTCGTCCACGGCGCTGCGGCCTTCGGTGACGACGCCGTCCACCGGGATCTTCTCGCCGGGCCGCACGCGCAGCAGGTCGCCCACATGCACATGGTTCAGCGGCACGTCTTCCTCGCTGCCGTCAGCGTTGATACGCCGCGCCGTCTTGGGCGCCAGGCCGAGCAAGGCCTTGATCGCGGCGGACGTCTGCGAACGCGCCTTCAGCTCCAGGATCTGTCCCAGCATGGTCAGCGAAATGATGACCACGGCGGCTTCGAAGTACACCGCCACGCGGCCCATCGATACAAAGGAATCCGGGAACACGCCCGGCGCCAGCGTGGCGACCACGCTGTAGATGAAAGCCGCCGCCGTGCCCAGGCTGATCAAGGTCCACATGTTCGGGCTGCGATGCACAAGGGATTGCCAGCCGCGCACGAAGAAGGGCCAACCCGTCCAGAACACCACCGGCAGGGATAGCGCCAGCTCCAGCCAGCTCTGGGTCGCCATGTCGAACCAGCCCAGACGATGGCCGAACATGGCCATCACGGCGACGATGAGGGGCAGGGGCAACGTCCACCAGAAGCGGCGCTGGAAGTCCTTGAGTTCGCTGTTGTCTTCCTCGTCCAGCGGGATGAGCGGTTCGAGCGTCATGCCGCATTTGGGGCAGTTCCCGGGGTGATCCTGGCGGATCTCCGGGTGCATGGGGCAGGTGTAGATCGTGCCCGCGGGGACATCGGTGGGGGCCTCGGCGGGCGCGGCTGGGAGCGCGGTGGCATCGTCGTGGCCCGCGTGGCGCTTGCCGTGATCATGATGCTGGTGCGCATCATGGCCGCCGTATGCATGCGCAGCCTGATCCTCTGGCTGTCCCTGCGGCACCAGATGCATCTGGCACTTCGGACAGCGTCCCGGATGGTCCTGGCGGATTTCCGGGTGCATGGGACACACGTAGAGCGTGCCGTCTTTCGATGCCGCGTCGCCGTGACGAGAGTGATTCATACCCATCCCTTTCGAGTACTGGTGTGATCCTTCGTGCGCCTATTATGCCCAGGCTGGGGTGTTTGCGGCGCAACCGCTGGCCGCAGTGGTATCGCCGCGGAGCCGGCCGCAGCGATGGCCCATGGCGATCAGCCCTTGGCCGCCGGGGAAGTCGCGGGTTCCGCCGCCGAGGGTGCATCACCCGCCGGGTTCATCATTGATCCCATCATCTGGCGGCAACCTTGCATGTCGGCGCCATTGGCGGGCATGGACTTCATGTGGGCGGCCATCAAGGCCTGGAGCTCTTCGGGCGTCTGGGCGGCGGCCATTTTCTGGTGCATGCCGTTCATGGCCTGCATGTGCGCCTCCATGTTCTTCATCATGCCGGCGTCCGGCGCCATTTGCGGCTTCGTGGCTGATTCGCCCGCCGCAGGCGACGCGGGATGATGCGTGGCATGGTCGCCGTTCCCCGCCTGCGCGTGGGCCGCGCCGAGCAATCCCAGGCTCAACGCGCACGCGCTGAACAAGGTGGTCAGGGTCTTCATGGTCAGCTCCTTTCTGTGGTCTGGAAGTGCATTAACTCCAGTTTGGAGTGCTGACCGGGGCGAGGAGGTTACGCGCGGATTACTTTTTTGTAATGTTGCGGGGCAGGCGGGCGTACATCCGACACGATGTGGCGGTCATTGGTTATCAGGCCATCGCGTAAAAATCGCATCCTGCTCCAGCGCGCGCTTGCGCCAAGCATTGAGCAGGTCGGCCAAAGCTTCGTGGGTCAGCCCGTAAGTTTCACCCAGGCTGGAATTGCGGCCGACGAAATGCTTGTTGAGCCCGGCAGTGCCGCTGCGTTCGACCGCAGCATCGTCGAAGACAATCAGCTTGGGCACCGCGCGGCTGGCTCTGATCACGTTGAACTCGCTGGTGTCTTGCCAGCGTATTGTCCTGCCGTTCCACACCTGTCGCGCTTGAAAGCCGTCGCGCCCCAGGCGCAGGCCGATGTCGTCCTTGGCGGCGCGCACCAGCAGCATGACCGCGCCGAGCAGAAAGAATGCGGCGCCCGGCCAGAGGATCAATTGCTTGAGAGGCGGCAGCGATTCCTGCAGCAGCATCCACAGGATCACGCCACCGAAGCCCGCGGACAGCAGCGAGAACGCCAGCAGCTTGCCTTTCGCGGCCTTGAGTTCCAGGGGGCCTGGGTACCGCGCCAGCAGTGTTGCGGCCGAGCGCGAGTCGCGCTGCAGCAGTTGCGGCCAGATCTGCAGGACGGCAGTCGCGGCGCAGACGCCGAAGAACAGCGTGACGGGAATGCCTGCATCGGCGCCGTCCCGGATCATTTGCGAGCCCAGGTAGACGAACGTCAGGCTGATCGCCAGGCAGACATAGAAGAGCAGATTCGCGAGCCGTCGACTGGGCTGGCGCTGTGCAGATGGGGTGGCGGGCGGCTGTGTCATGGAAGCTGAGTGTAGACGCCTGGTCGGCAGAGGGAGTTCATCAAGGCTGATGCCGGGCCAGCACTTCGTCGCGGGGTCCCGCATCCACCACGCGTCCGGCTTCCATCACCACGATGGTATCGAAACGGCTGAGCAGGCTGGGCCGGTGCACCGAGGCCACGATGCAAGCGGTCGGAAACGCGGCGTACATGCGGTCGAACACCCGGCCTTCGGCTTGCGGGTCGAGCGCGCTGGTGGGCTCGTCCAGCAGCAGCAAGGAGCTGCCCTGCGCAGCCAGCGCCCCGCGCGACAGGGCCAGGCGTTGGCGTTGCCCGCCGGACAGGTTGCTGCCCCGTTCATTCATCGGACTGGCGAGACCCTCGGGCATGCGTTGCAGCACTTCGTCGAACACGCCGGTATGCACGGCGGCTTGCAGCGCGGCCGCGTCGGCGGGTTCGCCGAAGGTGAGGTTTTCCTGCACGCTGGCTTCGAAGACTTCGGCTTCCTGCGGAATCAGCGTGGCCAGCGTGCGCAGTTCTGCCCAGTCCACCGGCTTGCCGTCGCGCAGCAGTTCGCCGTGTTGCGGCGGATAGAGTCCGGCAAGGGTGCGCAGCAGCGTGCTCTTGCCGCCGCCGCTGGCGCCGATCAGCGCGACGCGCGAGCCGCGCCGCAGCACCAGGTCGACGCCATGCAGGCCGCCGCGTCCTTCGTCCGAATAGCGCCAGGTGGCGCCGCGCAACTCCAGGGTCTGCCAAGGCGCGTCGGCTTGGACCGCGGGGACGGCGGCATTGGGGTTGCCCGGGGCCTGCCAGATGGGTTCGGCGCTGCTGTAGTCGGTGTGCATGCGCGCGAAGCTCTGGAAGTTGGAGGCGATGGCGCTGACCACGGACGCGGCCTGCTGGGCATATTGGTAGATCATGAAGATGGTGCCTAGCAATAGCGCCTGTCCGGGCTCGCGGTGCCGCAGCACGTACTCCACGACGAGGATCCAGGTGAGGCACATGCCCGCCAGGTCCACCACGCACCATTTCACTTCGTTGACCCACAGGGCGCGGCGCAGGGGCTTCATGACCGCCTGCAGGCGGCGGCCCAGGATCTTGCGCGAGGCGGCTTGCAGCCGCAGGCCGATCACGGTGCCGGCGTTGCTGACGAAATCGAGCAGCGCCGCGACGTAGCGGCGTTCCTGGTCGTTTTCGTCGCGGGCCAGCCGCATCAGCGCGAGGTCGAAGCGCAAGGTGACCAGGGCGATGATCAGGTAACCGCTTACGGCGATGATGCCGCTGACGTGGGACAGCAAGGTCAGCGCCACCAGCGGGCCGATGAAGTTCAAGGCGCTGTGCAGGTAGCCGTACATGCTGCGGGCAAAAGCGGCCAGTGCGCGGCTGGATTGCAATACGCGATGCTGCAGGTCGCCGGAATGCCTGCCGTCGCGCCAGGTCAACGGGGCGGCAGCGATGCGGGCATAAAGATCGTCGGCCTGCCGTTCGCGGACATGCACGCCCACATTGCCTTCGAGGACGCGTCCGGGGCCGTGGAATACCCAGGACATCATGTAGCTGCCAACCAGGAACAGGATCCACAAGCCGGCGGTGGGCATGTCGTTCTGCTGCAAGGCATTGATGGCGTGCGAGGCCAGCCAGGGCAGGGTCAGCTTGACCAGTTGCGCGCCCGACAGCAGCGCGATGGCGCCCATCAGCTGCCGCCGCGCGCCGTCGGCATAGTGCCAGAGCGCGCGACACAGCACGATCGCCGCGCGGCCCATGCCGACGGAGGAAGAGGGGGAAGAAGAATCAGGCTTCATCGCGCGGAGGGGAAGTCAGGGGGGGCACGGCATGATTATGCTATCCGACAGGCGCCACCGCGCTCCAAAGCAAAAAGCCCCGCCAAAGGCGGGGCCAAGTGCTTGAATTCATTGGTGGCCTGGGGCGGAATCGAACCACCGACACAAGGATTTTCAATCCTCTGCTCTACCGACTGAGCTACCAGGCCAACGCGAAAGTCCGCCACTATACACAATATCCGCGTCATGTGGGCGGCGGCCCGCCATCGGGCGCCGCGCGGCGGGCTTGCGCGAGGACGGCGCCGGCTTCCGGGGAAATGCTGCGCAGGTGCAGGTCGGTCTGCGGATAGGGGATCTCGATGCCGGCCTGCGTCAGCGCCTCGTACATCCGCGACAGCATGTCGCTGCGGATGGACATCCACTGATCGAAATCCGGCGTCCAGGCGCGGATGCTGAAATCCAGCGTGCTGGCGCCAAATCCCATGAAGAGCGCGATCGGAGCCGGCTGGGTAGAGACCCCCAGGGTGCCGCGCGCCACCGAGCCCAGCAGTTCGATGGCCTGCGCCGGGTCCGTGCCGTAGGCCAGGCCCAAGTTGATCTCGATGCGGCGGTTGCGGTCCAGCATGGTCCAGTTGGTCAGTTTTTCCGACAGCAGGGTGCCGTTGGGGACCACCACGTCGGCGCCTTCGAAAGTCCTGATGCGGGTCGCGCGCATCCCGATCTCGCGTACCTGACCGGAGGTTTCGCCGATTTCCACCACATCGCCGGGCTGGATGGGGCGCTCGAACATCAGGATCAGGCCCGACACGAAGTTGTTGACCACGTTCTGCAGGCCGAAGCCGATGCCCACGCCCAGGGCGCCCAGCACCAGGGCCAATTGGCTGGTCCTGACTCCGGCGGCCGACAGCGCCACTGCCAGTCCCAGCAGCAGCACCGAGTAGTAGGTCAGCGAGGCGATGCTGTTGCCCACGCCGCGCGGCAGCGGCATGCGCGCCAGCACTTCGTCGTGCAGCACCAGGCGGATCGCGCGCGCGGCCCAGAACGCGATCAGCACCGAGATCGCGAACACCAGGATGTTGCCCAGGCTGATGGTGATGTCGCCGAGCGCCAGCGTGTACGACAGCACCTTCGTGGTGAAGGCGTAGGTCGCGCGCAGGATGCGGAAACGGTCCATCGTGTAGATGGCCCAGCCCGCGACCGCGCTGGCCATCACCAGGCGGATCAACAATTGCACCAGCGGAGGAGCATGCTCGCGCGCGATGCGAAAGCGCGACACGCCGGGCCGCGCCAGCATCAGTTGCAGCAGGGTGACGATGATGGTGACCCCGGCGTAGAGCATCAGCCCGAAATAGCCGCTGCTGATGACGGCGCTGGTCAGCATCTCGGCCATCGACAGGTTGCCGATCAGGTTGGCGACGCCGGCAATGGCCAGCAGCGCCACCGCGGCCCAGGCGCCGATGCGCACGGCCCGGTGCAGCCGGCCGGGAGCCTGGGCAGCGCTGCCGCGGCGCTTGGCCCGGGCATGCAGCCACAGCGCCGTGGCCAGGGCCAGCAGGGTGATGACGAGGTTGTGCAGCCGGTACAGCGTTTCGCTGGCCAGGAAGAAAATGCCCAGCCGCTCGGCCAGATACAGGCCGGTGATGGCATAGGGCCACAGGTCCAACTGCTCGCGCGCGGTTGGCGGCAGCAGGCGCAGTACCGGGACGACCGCCAGCAGCAGGGCGATCTGCAGCACGATCAGCGGCGCGTCCGACTCCAGCAGCTGCACGCCCATCATGGCCAGCAGCAGCCAGGCTGACAGCGGGCGCCCAAGCACCCGCGCGGCCGTCTCGCTCATTTCGCCGGCCCGGATCGCGTGGCGGCTGTGCCAGGCCAGCCATAGCAACAGGGGTAGCAGCACCACTTGCAGCACGTGCAGGGCGAGCTGGTTGCCGGTATCGGCCGCCGCGTACTGGCGGGCGAAGCGCAATTCCATGTCCAGGCCGCTGCGCAGGTAGGCCTTTGCATCGCTGCGGGCGGTGGGCGTGAAGGTGGCGGCCCACAGCGGCGGTCCGTCAAGTTCGAGCAGGCGGGCATCGATGTAACGGATGGCGTCGGCCACCGAGCGCTGTCCGGCCTGGATGCGCTCTTCGACGGAGTTGGCGCGCTGGCCCAGCGCAATCTGGCGGCCCAGCGGCACCGACAAGGCCTGTTCGGCCCGGGTCAGTTGCGCGATGACCGAGTCCATCCGCGCGGTCAGGGCGGGCGGCAGATCGGCGGCGCCGGGGGCTCCCTTGAGCGCCTGCCAGGCTTCGCGGCGGCGCGCCAGCTCGGCGGCATCGCTGGCGTAGGCGGCGGTCGCCTGGCGCATGTCCTCCTGCCAGTCGGCGAAACGTCTCGCATCGAACATCCAGTGCCGCTCCAGGCTTTCCAGCCGCATGATCGGCAGGGTGCGCAATTGGGCCGGCAGGAATTGCTGGAGCTTTTCGTCCACGGACCGGGAAATCGATTCCAGGCGCGGCGCCAGCGAATCGGTGGGGTCGGCCCCCGTGATGCGCTCCATGACGCTTTCGGCATAGCGGTGGTCGGTGTCCGCGCGCAGCGGGATCTCTGCCACCAGGATCGCGTGGGCTTGCGTGGAAGCCGGGGCGGGGGAGGTCGGCGCCGGCGCGGCGCCCTGCGCGTAGGGGGAACCGAGCAGGCTGGCCAGCAGTGCAATCAGACCGAAAAGCGCTTTTGCTCTTGCTGTTGCTTGGGCGCGCATGTCGCGGCTCCGGTGGATGGATGCGGCGGGCTACGGAGAGGGCGTCTTACGATATCGCGGAAGGCGTGCCAGGGAAAGAGGCGCGGGCATGGAATGCCTGGCCCATAGGCTGAGCGCGGCGGCGAATCCCAGCACGACCTGGCGGTCCTCGTCGGACCGGCGCATCAGATAGACGCTGGATGAAATCTGCGGCATATCTTTTTCATGGCCTAGTTCGCAGATCGCAACGGCATCGGCTCGCAGGCGCGCAATCGATTCGGGAACGATGGAGACGCCAAGCCCTGCCGCCACCAGATTGACCACGGCGGGCACTTCCACCACCTGTTGGACGATCTTCGGCTCGAAGCGCGAAAACAGGCAGGCTTGGTACACCGAGTCGGCAAAGATGGACGATCCAAGGCGGAAGAAGACGAAATCCTCGTTCTTCAATTCGTGCAGGCGCAGCCGCTTGCGATGCGACAGCGGGTGGCCGGGGGGCAGCACCACGACCGACGAATCGTGCCACAGCAGCTCGGCGGAGAACGCTGGATCTGCAGGGATGCCGCGCGAGAGGCACAGGTCCAGGCGCCTGTCCTGCAGCCCTGTCAGCTGATCGGCCGGCGGCATTTCCTTTAAGGACACGTCCACCCGCGGCCGCTCCTGTCGGAACTCGCGTATGAACTGCGGCAACGTGCCCAGGAAGTGCGACCCGGTCAGGCCCAGCGTCACGCACCCTTCCAGGCCCTGCGCCACGCGTTGTACCTGAAGCCTGGCTTCGTCCAGGCGATCCAGCACGGCGTGGACATGGGGCAGCAGCACGCTGCCCGCTTCACTGAGCTGGACGCTTCTGCTGGTGCGTATGAAAAGACGCACGCCGAGGTCGTCTTCAAGGTTGCTGAGTTGCTGGCTGAGCGGCGGTTGCGAAATGTGTAGCTTCTGGGCCGCTTTCGTGAAGCTCTGTTCTTCTGCAATCGCCGCGAAGTACCGAAGCTGCCGCAAGTCCATGGCTGGGCGTTCCGTCCAATTTATTTGGAAACACTATAGATGATTCCTTAATTCGTATTGGACGATATTGATCCCGATGTCGAGAATTCCGATCAACCTCGTTGTTTCAGTCGCAGCATGGAAGTTCCACGTCAACTCGAACGAATGGGTCAAGATGAAAAAGACACTGAGTTTCTTTGCGCTGAGTTTTGCCCTGGCTATTACCCAGTCTGGCGCCGTCCATGCCCAGGGCTATCCGGCCAAGGCCGTTACGGTCATTGTTCCGCACGGACCGGGAGGGGCCAACGACGCGGTTGCCCGGCCCTTCGCCCAGAAAATCGGCGAGCGCCTGCATCAGGCCTTCGTGGTGGAGAACCGGGCGGGCGCCGGCGGCAATATCGGCATTGGCGTATCGGCGCGCGGCAGCCAGGACGGATACAACCTGCTGTTGACCGTGGGCAGCAGCTACACCATCAGCCCGTTCGTCTACAAGACCGTGCCGTTCGACCCCAAGAAGGACTTCGAGCCCATCGGCCTGGTGGCGACGGCTCCATATGTCTTGATCGTCAATCCGGAGTTGCCGGTAAAGACCGTGCAGGAGCTGATTGCATTGGCGAAAAGCAAGCCGGGCCAACTGCACATGGCATCCGCGGGCAACGGCACGCTCGATCATCTGCTCGGCGAAATGTTCAAGCGGGCGGCAGGCGTCGACATGCTGCACATCCCTTACAAGGGGGCCTCTGCCGCCAATACGGACATGGTGTCTGGCCGGGTGTCGGTGACTTTCACGAGCTGGCCCAGCGTCATGTCTTTCGTCCATGCCGGCAAGCTGCGCCTGATCGCGGTCGCGTCGTCCGAGCGTTCATCGTTGCTGCCGGACGTGCCGACCATTGCGGAGACCGTGCCCGGCGTTGCGGCCATGTCCTGGTATGGCCTGTTCGCCCCGGCCGGAACCCCGGCTGATGTCGTCGCAACGCTGCGCCGCGAGACTTCGGACGTACTTGCGGACAAGTCGTTTCAAGCCAGCTTGAAAGCCCAGGGCGCGGAAGCCGGGAAGGCAACTCCCGCTCAGTTCTCCGAACTGATCGACACGGACCTGAAGACGTGGTCCGAAATCATCGAGCAGACCGGCGCCCGCGTGGAATGACGGCGGCCAAATCCTTCTGTTTTGGAGTTTTGCATGAGCAGTGCAGCGGAAAACTACAAGGGCGTGTGGGGGCACCGAGTCGGCTTTGGCGACAAGGCGGCGCTACTGCTCGTCGACTTCGTGCAAGCCTACACGCGTGAAGAGTCGCCCATGTTTGGCGCGGGCGTCGTGGACGCCGTGGCGCATGGCGCGGAAATCCTGCGCGCGGCGCGCGATGCCGGCATGATGGTCATCCACACCACGATCACGCACCGGTCCGGCACGTTGGCCGACGCCGGCGCCTGGTATCGCAAGTCCCCCATTCTTGAACTGTTCCAGCACGCGCCCTACAACGAGTTCTGTGGCGGCGTGGAACCCTTGCCCGGCGAGATCGTCCTGCACAAGCAGTACGCCAGCAGTTTTTTCGGCACCAGCCTGGCCAGCACGCTGACGGCGGCCAGGGTCGACACCCTGATCGTGCTCGGCTGCTCCACAAGCGGCTGCGTGCGGGCGACGGCGGTGGATGGCGTGCAGTATGGCTTGAACGTGATCGTGGTGCGGGAGGGGGTCGGGGACCGCCATCCGGATCCGCATGAAGCCAATCTCTTCGATATCGACAGCAAGTACGGGGACGTAGTGGCCAAGCGGGACGCGCTCGAATTCATCCGCGCGCATCGGGCGGCGTAGCGGTTCGGACTGCCGTCGGAGGGCCTGGCGGCCCATCATTCTTCTCCGCAATGGCACCGTCGCTGAAAACAATCACAGTTTGGCGACGGATAGCGAGTAGGACGCTTGCAAAAAACCGTCTCGTCAGCGATATTCGTAATTCGCGAATAGCGAATATCATCCTGAGATGGAACTAAAACCCCAAGACCTGCTGGTATTGCTAAAGGTGGCCGCCCATCCGCCGCAGCGCTGGACTTATGCCGCGCTGGGCGCAGCGCTGTCCATGAGCGCTTCGGAAACCCATGCGAGCGTGAAGCGTTCCGTGGCTTCGGGCTTGGCGGTGGCGCCGGCACGCGGCCAATGGTCACCGGTACGTGCCAACCTTCTAGAGTTTGTCGTGTACGGCGTGCGCTACGTCTGGCCGGCCACACTGGGCCCGGTCAAGCGTGGCGTCCCGACAGCCTTCGGCAGCGACCCTCTGGCCAGCCAATTGACGGCAGCTCCAGGAGAGGCGCCCGTCTGGGCATACCCCACGGGCTCATCAAAAGGGCCCACGCTTTCGCCGCTCTACCGCACAGCACCGCAGGCTGCTCTATCGGACCCGGCGCTGCACCGCCTGCTCGCGTTGTTGGATGCCTTGCGCACCGGGCGCGCCCGCGAGCGTGCGCTTGCCGCCAAACTGATGGAGATTGAACTGATGCGCGTTGATCCGGGAGCCGCCGATGCGGGCTGACGACCCTAACCTGCCTTACTTGCGCAGCATCGCCGAAGCGCTGGGCGAACTGCGGGAGCAAGTCGTGTTTGTCGGGGGCGCTGTGGCAGGCTTGCTAATCACTGACCCATTGGCCGACCCCGTACGCGCTACGCGCGACGTGGATGCCGTGCTGGAGGGTAATCGAGCCATGTTCCATCGCTTCGAAGAAGCCGTGGCGGCGCGCGGATTTGCGCGCGATGTGAGCAGTGATGTCATTTGTCGGTGGGTACATAAGAAATCTGGCGTGATCTTTGACCTTATGCCGATTCAGCCGGAGGTCCTGGGCTTTTCCAATCGCTGGTATCCCTACGCAGTCGAGACTGCGGGCGCCATTGACCTGGGAGCTGGCGTCACTATTAAGCTAATGAGCGCCGTGGCCTTTGTCGCCACCAAACTTGAAGCTTTCGCTAGCCGAGGGGGCGGCGACTTCATGAACAGCCATGACCTGGAAGATGTGTTGAACATCATCGATGGGCGTGGGGAACTGGGCGCAGAACTGGCCGTCGCACCGGTCGAATTGCGCAAAGCCGTAGGTGATGCATTCGCCCTATTAGTCAAGAATCCCGACTTCGCGAATGTGCTGCCAGGTCTTCTTGCCGAGCCGGAGCGCGCCAGCCTCATCATGGAGCGCCTGAACAACCTCAGCCAATGAATGAGCCGGCATCAGGGGGGCAAAAAATGGCAGAAACCGACAGACCAAAGCAAAAAGCCCCGCTTTCGCGGGGCTAAGTGCTTGAATCTTTTGGTGGCCTGGGGCGGAATCGAACCACCGACACAAGGATTTTCAATCCTCTGCTCTACCGACTGAGCTACCAGGCCAACGAAGTCCGCAACTATACACAATTTTTGAGGCTTGCGCCAGTCGGAGGCGAAAATCCTGAGATATGTCGTTTCCCGGCCGGGCCGCCGCATGAATCATGGGCTGACTGTTGGTCAGACGGCACGAAAGGTGCGACCCAGGGTCGCGCCCCGGGGGTGAAATGGCCTGGGGATAACCCGCAGGGGTATAATGATTAGCGGTCTGACGCTGCATCCAGGTTTGAATATCCCGGTGCGGCGCCTCGTTCTTAGTGGCAGTACTTAACGCTTACGCGCGGATGGCCCGGCCATCCTTCCCACATGTCGGTAGCTGTCCTTGCCTTCGGTCTGAATCACACGTCCGCGCCGGTTTCGGTCCGCGAGCGTGTTTCCATGCCCGTTGATCTGGTGAAGCCCGCGCTGGAAGGCCTGCGCTCGGCATTCGGCGGCTCGGTCCGCGAAGCCGCCATCCTGTCCACCTGTAATCGCACCGAAATCTATTGCGCCGCCGACGGCCACGTGGCCGATCAACTGCCCGCCTGGCTGGCTGATTACAACCGCCTGGACGCCGGCACGCTGCGCCCGCATCTATACCGCCATCATCAGGACGACGCCGTGCGCCACGCTTTCCGCGTGGCCAGCGGCCTGGATTCCATGGTGCTGGGCGAAACCCAGATCGTGGGCCAGATGAAGGACGCCGTGCGCGCGGCCGGCGAAGCCGGCTCGCTGGGCACCTTGCTGCACCAGATGTTCCAGCGCACCTTCTCGGTGGCCAAGGAAGTCCGGTCGCAGACCGCCATCGGCGCGCAGTCGGTGTCCATGGCCGCCGCCGCGGTGCGCCTGGCCGAACGCGTGTTCGGCAATCTGGACCAGGCCCGCACGCTGTTCATCGGCGCGGGCGAAATGATCGAATTGTGCGCCACGCACTTCGCCGCGCAGCGTCCGCGCAGCATGGTGGTGGCCAACCGCACGGCCGAACGCGCCGAGGTCCTGGCCAACCGCTTTGCCGCCAGCACCATGAAGCTGTCGGACCTGACCGACCGTCTGTCCGAGTTCGACGTCATCGTTTCCTGTACGGCAAGCTCCCTGCCCATCCTCGGTTTGGGGATGGTGGAACGGGCCACGCGCCTGCGCCGCCACCGCCCCATGGTCATGATCGACCTGGCCGTGCCGCGCGACATCGAACCCGAGGTCGGCCGCCTGGACGACGTCTATCTGTATTCGGTGGACGACCTGGGCCGGCTGGTGCAGACCGGCACGGACGCGCGCCGCGCGGCCGTGGTGCAGGCCGAAGCCATCATCGAAACCCGCGTCCAGGGCTTCATGCACTGGATGCAGTCCCGCGAAGTGGTGCCCGTCATCCGCGACCTGCACCAGGCCGCCGAGGACGTGCGCAGCGCCGAGCTGGAACGGGCCCGCCGCCTGCTGGCGCGGGGCGAATCGCCGGAAGCCGTGCTGGAACAACTGGCCCACGGCCTGACTCAAAAGTACCTGCACGGCCCGCTGGCGGCCCTGAACCGCAGCGAAGGCGACGACCGCAAGCAACTGCTTGCCTGGATGCCGCGCCTGTTCCCCGGCCGCGACTCCCGCCGTTAGCGACTCTGCCCCACGTCCCGCCTCCTGGCGGGCGTTCGTCTTTTGGGCGCCCGCTATCCGCTTTCCCGCTTTTCTTTTTGGTCATTCCCCATGAAATCTTCCATGCGCAGCCGGCTGGAGCACCTGTGTCACCGCCTGATCGAGGTCGACGCGCTGCTCGCCGAACCGGAAACCGCGTCCGACATGGACCGTTTCCGCAAGCTCTCGCGTGAACGCGCTGAACTGGAACCCGTGGTCGAAGCTTTCACCGCCTTTGCCCGCACCGAGGATGATCTGGCCGCGGCGCAAGAAATGCTGTCCGACCCGGACCTGAAATCCATGGCCGAGGACGAGATCAAGTCCGGCCGCGTCAAGCTCGAGGAACTGGAAGGCGCATTGCAGTTGCTGCTGTTGCCGCGCGACCCCAACGACGGGCGCAGCGTGTTCCTGGAAATCCGCGCCGGCACGGGCGGCGATGAAAGCGCGCTGTTCTCGGGCGACCTGCTGCGCATGTACACGCGCTACGCGGAACAGCGCGGCTGGCGCGTGGAACTGATGTCCGAAAGCGCATCCGAGCTGGGCGGCTACAAGGAAGTGATCGCACGCATCGACGGCGATGGCGCCTATGGCCGCCTGAAATTCGAGTCCGGCGCGCACCGCGTGCAGCGCGTGCCTGCCACCGAGGCGCAGGGCCGCATCCACACCTCCGCCTGCACGGTGGCCATCATGGCTGAAGCGGACGAGATGTCGGAAATCGTCATAAACCCCAGCGACCTGCGCATCGACACCTTCCGCGCCAGCGGCGCGGGCGGCCAGCACATCAACAAGACCGATTCGGCGGTGCGCATTACCCACTTGCCGACGGGGCTGGTGGTGGAATGCCAGGATGACCGGTCCCAGCATCGCAACAAGGACAAGGCCATGCAGGTGTTGGCCGCGCGCCTGAAGGACAAGGAAACCCGCGAACGGCAGAGCAAGGAAGCCGCCGAGCGCAAGAGCCTGATCGGTTCGGGCGATCGCTCCGAGCGCATCCGCACCTACAACTTCCCGCAGGGCCGCGTGACCGACCACCGCATCAACCTGACGCTGTACAAGCTGCAGCAGATCATGGAAGGCGATCTGGAAGAGCTGACCGGCGCCTTGATCTCCGAACACCAGGCCGAGCAGCTGGCGGCCCTGGGCGACGACATCTGAGCCCGGCCATGACGCCGCCCCAGCTGAAAAGCCTGCTGCTCGACACGCGCCTGCCCCGCCTGGAGGTGCGCATGCTGCTGGAGCACGTGCTGGCCAAGCCGCGCGCCTGGCTGCTGGCGCACGATACCGACCCCTTGCTGCCTGAAACGGCCGCGGCCTACGAGGCCCTGGCCCAGCGGCGCCTGGCCGGGGAACCCATGGCCTATCTGCTGGGCCACCGCGAATTCATGGGTCACCGCTTCCGCGTGACCCCGGACGTGCTGATTCCGCGCCCGGACACCGAGGTGCTGGTGGAGACCGCGCTGGAATGCCTGGCCGGCCTGGCCGCGCCCGCGGTGCTGGACCTGGGCACAGGCAGCGGCGCGATCGCCATTTCGATTGCGCTGGCGCGCCGCGACGCCCGGGTGATGGCCTCCGACGTCAGCTCCGCAGCGCTGGCGGTCGCCGCCGGCAACGCCTGGGACCTGGCCGCATCCGTGCGCCTGGTCGAAGGCAGCTGGTACGAGGCCGTGCCAGCCGGCGAGGGCTTCGACCTGATCGTGTCCAATCCGCCCTATGTGGCCTGCGACGACCCGCACCTGGACCAGGGCGACGTGCGCTTCGAGCCGCGCGGGGCGCTGACCGACGGCGCTGGCGGTCTGGAAGACCTGGCCCGCATCGTCCAGGGCGCCGGCCGTCACCTGAAACGGGGGGGATCCCTGTGGATGGAGCATGGCTGGGACCAGGCACAAGCCGTGCGGGGCCTGCTGGCCGCGGCCGGATTCCAGGACGTGCACAGCCGCCAGGACCTGGCCGGCATCGAGCGTATTTCCGGCGGCCGGCTGCCCGCCTGACCGCATTCCCGGCGGGACGCCCGGGGTATCCGGGCGAATTTTCCCGCTGTACCTATAATTGGCGTATTCCGTTATGCCTGTCCAAGAGACCACCATGAGCGACGTTCAAGAATTCATCCGCGAAACCGTGACCCAGCACCCCGTCGTGCTGTTCATGAAGGGCACCGCCCAGTTCCCGCAATGCGGCTTTTCCGGCAAGGCCATCCAGATCCTGAAGGGCTGTGGCGTGAAGAAGCTGGTCACCGTCAATGTGCTGGAGGACGACGAAGTCCGCCAGGGCATCAAGGAATTCTCCAACTGGCCCACGATTCCGCAGCTGTACGTGGCCGGCGAGTTCATCGGCGGCTCGGACATCATGAACGAGATGAACGAATCCGGCGAACTGAAGACGCTGCTGGACCAGTCCGGCGCAACGGCCTGATCAGCCCATGCGGCGACTGGTCATCGGCATCACGGGCGCCACGGGCTCCCTGTACGCCGTGCGCATGCTGCAGGCATTGCGCGGCGTGGACGATGTCGAAACGCATCTGGTGGTGTCGGCCTCCGGCGTGCTGAACATCAAGCACGAGCTGGACGTCAGCCGCCATGATGTCTATGCCCTGGCCGACCACGTGCACAGCGTGCGCGACGTGGGCGCTACGCTAGCCAGCGGCGCGTTCCAGACGGCCGGCATGGTCATCGTGCCGTGCTCCATGCGCACGCTGGCGGCCGTGGCCCACGGCCTGTCGGATAACCTGATTACCCGCGCCGCCGACGTGACCCTCAAGGAGCGCCGGCGCCTGGTGATGATGGTGCGCGAGACGCCCTTCAACCTGGCGCACCTGCGCAACATGACTGCCGTCACCGAAATGGGCGGCATCGTGTTTCCGCCGCTGCCCGCGTTTTACCACCGGCCCGCCTCCATCGAAGAGATGGTGGACCATACCGTGGCGCGGGTGCTGGAGCTGTTCGACATCATCGTGCCCGGACCGCATTGGGAAGGCATGAAGTAGCGATCGCCGCATCAAAAAAAAGAGCTCCAGGTCTGGAGCTCTTTTCATTTGCGCGATGGCGCCGGGTTGCTGGCGATTACACCGTTGCGATCGGCGTGACCGGCGATCCGATTGCATGCGGCAGGCGCAGGGGCGGGGCGGTCAGCATGAAGTGGTGCCGGCCGTTGGCGTGCAGCCAGTCCGCCAGGTCCTTCAGGTACCAGAGTTCCGCCAGCGGCAGTCCCAGCTTGAACAGGCAATGGTGGTGCAGCGGCAGCATGGCGCGCGGGCCGGTCTTCTCGCGCGCGGGATAGGCTTCCACGGCGTAGTTGTCGGCGCAGATGGCGGCGATGCCGCTGTCCGTGATCCATTGCAGCAGCGCCTGGTCGGTGCCGTCCAGCGCGGCGCCGTAGGTGTGCAGCGTCTCGGCGTCGGGCGTGCCGTTCATGGCGACCACCGCTTCGGCGTAGCCGGTGCGCAGCACCAGCATGTCGCCGGTTTCGACGCTGATGCCGTCCGTCTTCAGTACATGCATCAGTTCCGCATGGCCGATCAGTGTGCGGCCGGGGCCGTAGTGGCGCAACAGGTCCACCAGCACGCCGCGGCCCTGCATGCCCTTCTGCGCCAGGTTTTCCACGCCCAGCTTCAGCGCCGCCGACGGGCCGCCGCTGTTGCAGCCGCAGCCGGTATGGTCGCCGTCGGCCGGGCCGACGACGTCCACGCCGGCCTGGTAGCCGTTGTAGTAGCGCAGTTCGGGCTTGCCGTCGCCGTCGGCGTCGAACAAGGCGCCCACGTGGGCCAGCGCGTCCCATTGCGTCGAATACTGCATCGACAGCAGCACCTGGTCATCGCTGAGCACGTCCACCGCGTCCGGGTTGACGTTGCGCAGCGGGAAGTTCAGGTAGGGCGTGTCCGCCAGGCGCGTGGGGCTCAGTTGCGGCGGATGACGGCGCGGGTTGAGCACGTTGCCGCCGGGCAGGTCCAGCGGCAGCGACAGGCAGAAGGTCTTGCCGGCGCGGATTTCACGCGCGCCTTTCAGGACTTGTTCTTCGGTAATGAGGTTCAGGCGGCCGAGTTGGTCGTCGTGCCCGAAGTCGCCCCAGTTGGAGCCTTCGGGCCGGTTTTTCCAGCGCTGCATGCCGCTTACCCCTTCAGGAAGTCGACGACCGTGCGGGTGAAGACTTCGGGTTGCTCCCAGTTCGAGATATGGGAGGTGTTCATTTCGAAGTAGCGCGCGCCGGGGATGGCCTCAGCCAGTTCACGGCCTTGGGCCGGGGTGGCGGCCAGGTCGTGCGTGCTGCTGATGACCAGCGTGGGCGCCTTGATCGAGGCCACTTGTTCGCGGAAGTCGGCGTCGCGCAGCGCGGCGCAGTTGCCCGAGTAGCCAGCGTCCGGCGTGCGTCGCAGCATGTCGATCAGCACCTGGGTCAGGCCAGGCTCGGCCGCGCGGTAGCTGTCGGTGAGCCAGCGTTCGACCAGCGTGGGCGCCATCTTTTCCAGGGTCTGTTCGGCGACCGCGGCGATGCGGGCGCTCCAGCCTTCGGCCGAGCCGATGCGCGCGGCGGTGTTGCAGAGGATCAGCTTGTCCAGCAGTTCGGGACGCGCCAGCGCCAGCCACAGGCCGGTGGGGCCGCCCATCGACAGGCCGCAGAAGTGCGCGCGCTTGATGTTCAGGTGCGCCAGCAGTTCGGCGACGTCGTTGCCCAGCTGCTCGAAGCTGTATTCGCCCTCGGGGATCGACGACTTGCCGTGGCCGCGGGTGTCGTAGCGCAGCACGCGGAAGTGCTTGCTCAGTTCGGGAATCTGGCGGGCCCACATGTCGGAGCAGGTGCCCAGCGAGTTGGAGAGCACGAGCACCGGCGCGTCGGCGGGGCCATCGATGACGTAGTACAGCCGTGCCTGGCTGAGATCGGCGTAAGACATGCGGGTTTATTCCTTGCGTTTACAGGTGGCAGACGCCGTCGACATAGGCCTTGCGCCAGCGCGTGATGGTCACGCGCTCGAACAGATTGGCCTGGGAGAACGGGTCGGCGTCGATGAACTGCTGCGCGGCTTCGCGCGTTTCCAGGGCCACGATGTAGAGGCCGCCGCCGGCGTCCTTGCCGTCGTCCTGCAGCTTGGCGCCGCAGGCCAGCAGCAGCTGCTTGTTCGCGTCCAGGTATTCCAGGTGCGCGGCGCGATGCTGCTGGCGCACTTCCTGGTGGCCGGGCTTGTCGAAGGTTTCGATGATGTAGGGCATCAGCCGCTCCTGGTCAGATTGCCGAGGGGTGGCGCGCCAGCGCCGTGACGTTGATGTCCATGTACGGGAACAGCGGCAGCGAGGACAGCAGCGTGTGCAGCTCGTCGTTGCTTTCGACGTCGAAGATGCTGACGTTGGCGTAGCGGCCGGCCACGCGCCACAGGTTCTTCCACTTGCCGTCGCGCTGCAGCTGCTGCGCCAGGGCCTTTTCGTCGGCCTTCAGCTTGTCGGCGCGGTCGGCGGGCATGTCGACGGGAAGATTGACTTGCATTTGAACCATGAACAACATGATGACTCTCTCCTGTAAAGCCGCTCCGGCGATGCCGGAGCGCGCACAAAATTCAGCGGGAAAACTTCAGCGGCAGGCCGGTAAGGCGCAGCAACTCGTCGGCGGTGGTGTCGCCGAACATGTCGATGACGGTCACGCCGTCGGCGCGGATGTCGAACACCGCCACGTCGGTGTACACGCGCGACACGCAGCGCACGCCGGTCAGCGGATAGGTGCAGGCCTCGACCAGCTTGCTCTGGCCTTCGCGGGTCTGCAGTTCCATCATCACGAACACGTCCTTGGCGCCGATCGCCAGGTCCATCGCGCCGCCCACGGCGGGAATTGCGTCGGGCGCGCCGGTATGCCAGTTGGCCAGGTCGCCGTGCTGCGAAACCTGGAAGGCGCCCAGCACGCAGATGTCCAGGTGGCCGCCGCGCATCATCGCGAACGAGTCGGCGTGATGGAAGAACGAGCAGCCGGGCAGTTCCGTCACGGGCTGTTTGCCGGCGTTGATCAGGTCGTAGTCTTCCTCGCCCTTGGCGGGGGCGGGGCCCATGCCGAGCATGCCGTTTTCGGTGTGCAGGATGACTTCGCGGTCCGCCGGCAGATGGTTGGCGACGAGCGTGGGCAGGCCGATGCCCAGGTTCACGTAGGCGCCTTCAGGAATGTCCTGCGCCACGCGGGCGGCGATCTGGTCGCGGGTCAGTTTGGTGCTCATTGCTGCTCCTTGGCGGCCGGGGTGGCTGCGATCTGCACGACGCGTTTCACGAAGATGCCGGGGGTGACGACGGTTTCCGGGTCCAGCTCGCCCAGTTCGACCACTTCACGCACCTGCGCCACCGCCACGCGCGCCGCGCTGGCCATGATGGGGCCGAAGTTGCGGGCGGTCTTGCGGTAGACCAGGTTGCCCCAGCGGTCGCCGCGTTCGGCTTTGATGAGCGCGTAGTCGGCGTGCAGCGGATACTCCAGCACGTACTGGCGGCCGTTGATCTCGCGGATTTCCTTGCCGTCGGCCAGCGGCGTGCCGTAGCCGGTGGGCGTGAAGAACGCGCCGATGCCGGCGCCGGCGGCGCGGATGCGCTCGGCCAGGTTGCCCTGCGGCACCAGTTCCAGCTCGATCTTGCCGCTGCGGTACAGGCCGTCGAAGATCTGCGAATCCACCTGGCGCGGGAACGAGCAGATGATCTTGCGCACGCGGTTGGCGCCGAGCAGGGCGGCCAGGCCGGTGGTGCCGTTGCCGGCGTTGTTGTTGATGATGACCAGGTCCTTCGCGCCCTGCTCCAGCAGGGCGTCGATCAGTTCCATGGGCTGGCCGGCGGTGCCGAAGCCGCCGATCATGACGGTGGCGCCGTCGGGTACGTCCGCCAGGGCGGCCGCCGCGCTTGCAACAAGCTTAGAAATCATGATGTTTGCTCATAGGTGGCGTGTCATAATTTGTTCTTAATTAGAACTTTCGTTCTTCTGAAGAACATCGTTTCATGGGGATGAGCCGGGCGTCAAGGCGAGCCGGCGCGGCGTCATCCCCATTTACTCTTTTTGCGGTAGACGGATGGCCGAGCAAGATACCCAGCAACCCAGCGACAGCTACGTGCAGTCCTTCGCGCGAGGCTTGTCCGTGATCCGGGCCTTCGGCCCCGACCGTTCCGAGATGACTTTGTCCGAGGTCGCGGCCGTGACCGGGCTGACTCGCGCCGGCGCGCGCCGCATCCTGCTGACGCTGGAGCACCTGGGCTACGTCACCGTCGACGACCGCAAGTTCTCGCTGACCCCGCGCATCCTGGAGCTGGGCTACGCCTACCTGTCCGGCACGCCGCTGTGGAACCTGGCGTTGCCGTACATGGAAGAAGTGGCCGAGCAGACGCGGGAGTCGTGTTCCGTTTCGGTGCTGGAAGGCGCGGACATCGTCTACATCCTGCGCCTGTCCACGCACAAGGTCATGACCATCAACCTGGCCGTGGGCAGCCGCCTGCCGGCCTGGGCGACCTCGATGGGCCGCGTGTTGCTGGCGGGGCTGACGGAGCCGGAGCTGGATCGGGTGCTGGCGCTGAGCCAGATCCAGTCCTACACCCCGCACACCGTCACGGACATCGCGGAGTTGAAGCGCGTGCTGGCCGGCGTGCGCGCCGACGGCTACGCCTGCGTCGCGCAGGAGCTGGAGCCGGGGCTGCAGTCGGTGGCCGTGCCCATCATGGACCGCAGCGGCCGCGTGATCGCCGCGATGAACGTCAGCGGCCATGCCAACCGCTTTACGCGCGAGGAAATGCTGGCGGCGTTTCTGCCGCCATTGCGCCGCGCGGCCGACCAGATCAACCACGCCCTGCTTCGCCGTTAGGCGGGGCAGGGGAGAGACGAGGGCGGCTGGCGTGCGCACGGCGGATCTCAGATGGGCGCGACGCCCAGCGTCGTGCCGCCGCAGACGTACAGCATCTGGCCGGTGACGAAGCCGTTGTCCGGCGACAGGAAGAACATCGCGGCGCGCGCCACGTCTTCGGGCGTGCCCAGGCGCTTGACCACGATGCTGTTGATGATGCGTTCGGTCTGCGGCGCGCCTGCCGGATTGCTCTTGGTGAACAGATCGGTGGCGATGGGGCCGGGACCGATGGCGTTGACGGTGATGCCGTCGCCGCCCAGTTCCATGGCCAGCGTGCGGGTCAGGCCCACCAGGCCGGCCTTGGTGGCCGAATAGACCACGCGGTCCGGCTTGCCCAGCGCGGCGCGCGACGACATGTTCACGATGCGGCCGAAGCCGGCTTCGCGCATGGCGGGCAGCGCGGCCTGCACCAGGATCAGCGCGGTGCGCAGGTGCAGGTTGACCACGTAGTCCAGGTCCGCGAGCGTGGCTGTGTCGGCCGTGCCCGGGCGGGTCGCGCCGGCGTTGTTGACCAGGCCCACGATGTTGTAGGCCGCGGTCACTTCGCGGGCCACTTCCTTGGTGCGCGCTTCGTCGGTCAGGTCGGCCTGATAAGACACCAGCCCCGCGGGCGGATTCTCGGGCAGCTTGTAGTCGATGTTGACGACCTTGTGTCCCGCATCCAGCAGCATGCGGATGATCGCAGCCCCGATCCCGGCGCTGCCGCCGGTCACGAGATACGCAGTAGGTTTGCTCATATCGGTTCCGTTCCTAGAGTAAGCGCGCCGGTCAGTGGGTCAGATAACCCCAAAGGAGGACGGCGGTGATGTGGATCACGCCGACCCACAGCATCATGATGACGGTATAGCCCATCACGTCGCGCAGCTTGAGCTTGGACAGCGCCAGCGCGGGCAGGATCCAGAAGGGCTGCACCAGGTCGTTCCAGGCGTTGCCCAGCATGACGGCCATGGTGGTCTGGTTCAGCGCGCTGCCGATTTCCTTGGCGGCGTCGATCATGAACGGACCCTGGATGACCCAGTGGCCGCCGGCCGAAGGCGCAAAGAAGTTGATGACGAACGAGCTGATCAGGCCCCAGAACGGCAGCGACTCGGGCGTGGCCACGTCGACGAACACTTGCGAGATCGTGGTGACCAGGCCGGAGGCGGCCATGATGGCCATGATGCCGGCGTAGAAGGGGTACTGCAGGATGATGCCGGAGATCGTCTTGATGCCTTCGGTCAGCTTGGCCACGTAGGCGGCCGGCGTGCCCAGCAGGATGATGCCCAGGAACAGGATGATGAAGTTGATCAGGTTCAGGTCCAGCGAACCGCCGTCCATGAAGTGGAAGGTCACGTAGGCGATGCCCAGCGCGCCGATCAGCAGGCTCAGGATGCGGCTGTTGTTCAGCTTGGAGGCGATGGTGCCTTTTTCCAGCATGTCTTCGGCGGCGCTGGACGTGTTGGCGTCGCGGTCGATGGCCGGGTCCACTTCAACGATCTTCTCGCCCTTCTTGGGGTGCAGCCAGGCGTTGAGCAGCGGCAGCGTCACGATGATCACCAGGCTGGTGATCAGCATTGGCACCGAGAAAATGGTTTCCGACAGCGGGATGGTGCCCATCTGCTTGGCGGTGGGGTGATTGGGGGTGGCGACCAGCACGGGGATGCTGGCCGACAGGCCCAGGCCGTACATGGTGAAGCCGCTGTAGGCCGCGGCGATGATCAGGGGGTAGTGCACGCCCTTGACCTTCAGCGCCAGCTTCTTGGCGACGATGCCGCCGATGACCAGGCCGAAGCCCCAGTTCAGGTAGCTGCCGATGCCGCCGACCAGCGTCGCCACGATGATGGCGGTGTGCGGCTTGTGCACGTGGCTGACGATGCGGTTGAGCATGCGGTCGGTGAGCGGCGCCGTGGCCAGCACGTAGCCCATCGCCAGGATCACGGCCATCTGGGTCGTGAAGGCCAGGAGGCTCCAGAAGCCGTTGCCCCAGGCGCGCGTGATGTCGCCGATGCCCTTGCCCTCGACGCCCATGGCCAGCAGCACGGTGAGCAGGGTCAGCGCGATCGCGAAGACGAAGGGGTCGGGCAGATACTTGCGCATCAGCTCCGTAAAGAATGAAGCCAGTTTATTCATGGTGCCTCCTACAAACTCCGGTAAGGCTAAGTTTTCTCGCGTCTTGCGCCGCCCGGCGCCGGGTGTCGGCGGGGGCGGGTGGGACGATTGCTTTCTTTGTGTGGTTGGGCTTGTGGCCCGCTGGCGCTGGTGGCGGGATGCCCCGCGCCTTATGGTGTGAATGCTTTGCTTGCGCGGCCGTCAGGAGCCGCTGGCCTTGCCGTTGAGCCAGTCAGCCAGTTCGCCTAGCGCGGCGCTTTTCTCGCGCAGCACGCGCTCGCGGCGTTCGGGGCTCCAGGTGTAGAAGCCCTGGCCGCTCTTGGCGCCGATCTGGCCGCTTTCGACCTTGCTCTTCAGGAGTTCGGAAGGTTCGGTGCGGTTTTCCAGGTCTTTGTAGAGATAGCTGGCGATCGCGTAGTGCACGTCGATGCCGTTCATGTCGCGCTGTTCCAGCGGTCCCGACAGGGCCAGGCGGATGCCCAGGCTCCACTTGACCACTTCGTCGATGTCCTCGGCGCTGGCCACGCCTTTCTCCAGCAGCGAGATGGCCTCGCGTGCCAGGGCGTGCTGGATGCGGTTGGCGATGAAGCCGGGGATGTCCTGGCGCACCAGCACCGGACGCTTGCCGGCGTAGCGCAGCGTGGCCATCACCCGGGCGACCGTGTCCTCGGAGGTGCCGTCGTTGCGCACCACTTCCACCAGCGGAATCACGTCGGCGGGCGTAAAGAAATGGGTGCCCACGAAACGGTCGCGCCGCACTACCGCGCTGGCGATGGCGTTGATGGACAGGCCGGAGGTGTTCGTGGCGAAGAGGGTGTGCGCGGGGCACAGGGAATCGAGCTTGGCGAAGATGCCGCGCTTGAGCTCCAGGTTCTCGGGCACGGCCTCGATCACCAGGTCGCTGTTGCAGGCCGCTTCCAGCCCCGGTGCGACTTGAATGCGCTGCATCGCTTCCTGGACGTTGCCCGGGGCATAGACATTCAACTGGCGGTCTATGGTCTGCAGCGCGCGGTCCAGCGCGCCTTCCATCGGGTCGATCAGGACGACGTTCAATCCCTTCGAGGCGAACAGCGCGGCGATGCCGCTGCCCATGGCGCCTGCGCCGACGATGGCGAGATTCTTGAGGGGAGTATCCATGATGGTTCGCTCGGTGCTGACACGCCGGGCTTGCGGGCGGGCACGTGCGGAACCAGGATGCTTTCTGTCTCTTCCGGGTGTGCCTTCCTGTGCGCCTGGCCAGAAAAATCTTTATGTTCTATATACGAACATTTGTGCGTATATAGAATTTCTGAAAGAGATAGTACTAAAAGTCGCGGGGGGCGGACAAATGGGGGATTTTGGGTGTCCGGCTGGTGGACGGTGCGCAGGCAGGGGACGCCGGCCCGCGCTCTGGCGCGAGCGCGGGCCGGCCTGACCTCACCAGCGGTAGGTGGCGGTGCCGATCACCCGGCGCGGTTCGCCGTAGAAGCAGCCGTAGGTGCAACTGCCGATATAGGTCTTGTCGGTCAGGTTGGACGCGTTCAGCGCGAACTTCCATGGCCCCGTCGCGTAGCTGATCATGGCGTCGAACAAGGTGAAGGATGGCACCTCCACCGGCATGCCGTGCGCCATGCCGCGGGTGCTGCCCACATAGCGCAGGCCAGCGCCGATTCTCAAGCCAGGCAGGCCGAAGTCGCCGAAACCATAGTCGCCCCATAGCGAGAACTGGTTGTAGGGGACCGAGCTCAGGCGCTTGCCTTCCTCGTCGGGTTGCAGGGGGCTGGCCTTGAGCGTGCGCGCGTCGGTGTAGGCGTAGGCGGCGATCAGGTTGGCATTGCGGCCGATGCGGGTGCGCGCCTCCAGTTCCAGGCCGCGGGTCCGCGCCTCGCCGGCCTGTATCTGATAGGACGTGTCCAAGGGGTCGGTCACGGTCATGTTCTTGCGGGTCAGTTGGTAGACCGCCGCCGACAGCATGGTGTCCGAGCCGGCGGGCTGGTAGCGCAGCCCGGCTTCGTACTGCTGGCCGGTGGTGGGCTGGAAGCGGCTGCCCTGGCGGTCCTGGCCGCTGGTAGGCTCGAATGACTCGCTATAGCTGAGGAACGGCGCCAGCCCGTTGTCGGCCAGGTAGACCAGGCCGGCGCGGCCGGTGAAGGCCTTGCTCTTTTCGCCGTCCGCATATTTTTCGTCGGTGAAGAAGTTGTGCTCGTCGACCGTGACCCAATCCTGTCGTCCGCCCAGCAGGACGACCCATTTGTCGGCGATCTTGATCTGGTCCTGAACGTAGATGCCCAGGCGCTTCATGTCGGTGACGGAGGAGGACCCGGGGAACGGCGCGACGGGGCCTAGCGGCATGCCATACACAGGATCGTAGAGGTCGATGTTGTTGTTGCTGCGGATATAGCGTTCGGTTTCGTGTTTGGGCAGCGAGTAATCGATACCCGCCAACAGCGTGTGGCGCACCATGCCGCTGCCCACCTCGTATTGCAAGGACGTATCGGAGATCAGGGCGGAGGAGCGATCCCAGCGTGGCATGGCGCCGCGATCGGCGGTCCAGCGCTGGTCGGGCGCGAGCTGCCAGATGTCGGTGGAGTGATAGGTGCTGTCCGCATGGAAATAGCGCGCACTGTTGCGCAGCTTAAGCTGGCTGTTGAAGGCGTGTTCGAACAGATAGCCGATCGAATAGCGTTCCATGTTGAACTTGTCGAAACCAGGCTCGCCGGTAAAACGATTGCGTGGGATCCGGCCGTTGACGTTGGGGAGCACCGTGCCTTGCGCCGGCAGGCCATAAACGTAGACGGTGTGGTCCTTCTGGTATTCCGCAAGCAGGGTCAGCGAGGTGGCGGCGCTTGGCTGCCACGTGATGGCAGGCGCGATGTAGGTCCGATCGTCAGGCACATGGTCGATGAACGTATCGCTCTCGCGCAGCAAGGCGGTCAATCGGTACGACCACTTGCCATCTTCATCGAGCGCGCCGCCGAAATCGCCGGAGATCTGCTTGCGGCTGTAGTTGCCCGCTTCAACGTTCAGTTCGCGCAGCGGCTCCACGGTGGGGCGTTTGCTGACCGTATTGATGATGCCGCCGGGCGACGCGGAGCCGTAGAGGACGGAGGATGCGCCCTTGAGGAACTCGATGCGCTCCAGCCCATACACCTCCTGCCGCCCGTTGTAGATGTTCACGGTGTACAGCATGCCGTCGCGGTAGTAGTTGCCCAGGTTGCTGCGGAAGCCCCGCAGGAACAGGCTGTCAGACGTGCGGTCCATGCCTTCAGCGCGGCTGACGCCCGCCACGTAGCCCAGCGCATCTTGAATGCTCTGCGATTTCAGGGTGTCGATTTCCTCCGCGCCCACGACCGAGATCGATTGCGGCGTTTCGATGATGGGCGTGTCGGTGCGGGTGCCGGTCGCGCTGAGCCGGGCCGCGTAGCCATGCAGGGGGCCGGTGGCGGTCTCCGCGGCCTGCGCGGTGACGGTCACGGCTTCGAGCGTGGTGGCGTCGTGGTGCGACGCCGGCGCGGGGCGCAGCGTGTAGCTGCCGTTGCTTTCCGGCAGGGCTTGCAGGCCTTGGCCGCGCAGCAATTCACCGAAGCCTTCGCGCACCGAATAGCTGCCTGACAGGCCGTTGCTGCGCTTTCCATGCAGCAGCGCGGCGTCCATGCTCAGTTCTACGCCGGCCGCGCTGGCGTAGGCATTGAGCACCTGGCTCAGCGGGCCGCCGGCGATGTCGTAGCTGCTCCTGGTCTCGACGCTCTGCGCCTGCGCGGTGGCGGTCGCGCCAGGGATGACGCAGAACGCCACGCTGAGAAACAGCGCCAGGCGCATCAGGCGGGGAATCGCGGGGCGGAGCGCTGGCGTGGCTGGCGCGTGGGAATGGGACCTGGGCTGCGGGTGACGGGACATTGGGTGATGCCTTGCGGTTCGTGCTGGAGATGAAAGGGGGTCACCCTATATCCCGAGCAAGAACGCCGAATCCGCAATTGCCGCCTCGAAAAGTTTGTAACGGCAACAGCCGATTGGCCGTCATTGCGCTGCCTGCACTGTCACCCAGTAGCGCGTCCGGTAGCTCACCGCCACCGGCAGAGCCCGCGTGAGGTTGTCCAGCGCCCGGTCCGTGTTGCGTACGGAAAAGACGCCGCTCACCAGCAGGCCCGCAACCTCGGGATCGCAGCGCAGCAGGCCTGGCCGGTAGCGGGCCAGTTCTGCCAGGAATTCGTCCAGGCGCATGGCATCGGCCACCAATACCCCGCGGCTCCAGGCCGCCGCGCTTTCCTGCGCAGGACTAGGTGCCGCGGCCCCGCCTGACGAAAAGCGCGAACCCTGGCCGGCTTGAAGCAGGACTGCCTGTTCCGGTGCGCCGAGGGGACGGATTTCCACGGCGCCTTCGAACACGGCCACGCGGGAGGTTTCGGTATCGTCCCTGACCGAGAATCGGGTGCCCAGGGCCTGGATGGAGCCGTGGCGGCTGCGCACCCGGAACGGCCGGGCCATGGCTGCGAGATCTGGCGCGGTTGCTACCAGGATTTCTCCGGCGTGCAGCACCACCACGCGTTCGTCCGCGGTGAACCTGAGGTCGATGGCGGTCGCGGTGGACAGCGTCACGCTGGACCCATCCGGCAGGGCGATGGTCCGGATTTCGCCAGTGCCGCTGCGGTAGTCGGCCGTTGCGGTTTGCCAGGAGTCGGTGCCGCGCAGGATGTAGCCCACGCCCACGATGGTTGCGCCCAGCCCCAGCAGGCTGATCGCGCGGCGCCGCGAGACGCCAGCCGGGCGTTTGCGCAGAGCGTGGCTGGCGGCCTGCGGCGATACGCTGCCGAGCTTGTCCTCGAATTCCAGCAGCCGTTGCCAGGCCAGTTCATGGTCGGCATGTTGCGCGCGCCAGCGGGCGCAGTCGGACTGGTCGGTGGGGTTGACGTCTTCCGACCACAAGCGCGCCATCCATTCGGCTGCCCGCTGCACGATGGCGGGGTCGATGGCCCGATTCAAGCCCTGGGGATTTGACGGAATGCCGGGCGTGGCGGACATGCCCGGTCAGCCGCCAGGGGGCGCGTGCAGGGCCTGGTAGCAGGCCAGCAGCGCGGAAGCCACGTATTTCTCCACCGACGACACCGACACGGCCAGCCGCGACGCGATGTCGCGGTAGCTCAAACCGTCCAGTTTGCGCAGCAGCAGCGCCTCGCGCGCCTTGGCTGGCAGGCTCTGCAGCACGGCGTCGATCTCGACCAGGGCTTGTACCGCCATGGCGCGGGCTTCTTCCGACGGCGCATGCGCCTGCGGCAGACCGGCGAGGGCTTCGAGATAGGCGGCCTCGATCTGGCGGCGGCGGTAGAGGTCGATCACCAGGCCGCGGGCGACCTGCGCCAGATGCTGGCGCGACTGGTGCGGTTCGGGCAGCCGGCCAGTGTGCAGGATGCGCAGATAGGTGTCGTGCGCCAGATCCGCCGCGTCGAACGCATTGCCCAGCCTTCGACGCAGCCAGCTTCTCAGCCAGCTGTGATGATCGGCATACAGGCCTTCGATGCCCTGCTGCGCTGCGGATTGGTTGGTCGACATGCGGGCCCCTGCAACGCGCGAAGGCGGCAAAAATGGCGCGGGTAAAGGATGAGAATCAGACTCATTCTATACCGCGCGCCATTTCACCAGCAATCGCTAGCCCGAGTTGCGCAGCCCCGCCGCAATCCCGTTGATCGTCAGGTGGATGGCGCGCTGCACGCGCTTGTCGACCTCGGCCTCGGGATGCTTCTGCGCCGCGCGGTGGCGGCGGATCAGGTCGATCTGCAGGTAGTTGAGCGGATCGATGTAGGCGAAGCGCTCGCGCAACGACGCCTGCAGCGTGGGGTTGTCGGCCAGCAGTTCGCGCTGGGTCAGCAGCTTGAGCATGGCCAGCGTGCGGCCGTGCTCGGCGCTGATGGCGCCGAAGATGCGTTCGCGCACGCCGCGCTGCGGCACCAGCTGCGCGTAGCGCGCGGCGATCGCCAGGTCGGACTTGGCCAGCACCATTTCCATGTTGGACAGTAGCGTGCGGAAGGCGGGCCAGTCGCGCGCCATTTCGCGCAGCTGGGCCAGGCGGCCGCGGCGCGAGCGGGGCGCGTCGGGGGCGCCGGTTTCCAGATAGGCCTCGATGGCCGACCCCATGCCGTACCAGCCGGTCAGCATCAGGCGGCATTGCGCCCAGGAAAAGCCCCAGGGGATGGCGCGCAGGTCTTCGATGCGCTGGCCTTTCTTGCGCGAGGCGGGACGCGAGCCGATGTTCAGGCCTGCGATTTCGCTGATGGGCGTGGCGGCGAAGAAGTAATCGGCAAAGCGCGGGGTGTCGTAGACCAGGCCGCGGTAGGTGCGCTGCGCGGTTTCGGACATGAAGGACATGGCCGGGCCGTGCTGGGCCATGTGCGCGTCTTCCGCGCTGGTGGCTTCGGCGCGCGGCGCCAGGCTGGATTCCAGCGTGGCCGCGACCAGCAGTTCCAGGTGCCAGCGGCCGACCTCGGCGTCCTTGTACTTGCTCTGGATGACTTCGCCCTGTTCGGTCAGGCGGATCTGGCCGGCCACGGTCCCCGGGGGCTGTGCCAGGATGGCGTCGAAGCTGGAGCCGCCGCCGCGGCCTACCGAACCGCCACGGCCATGGAACAGGCGCAGCCGCACGTTGCGGGCCGAGAACACGTCGACCAGCGCGCGCTCGGCCTGGTAGAGCGACCAGTTGGACGTGAGGAAGCCGCCGTCCTTGTTGCTGTCCGAATAGCCCAGCATGACTTCCTGCGCGCCGTTCTGCGCCAGCTTCACGCGCTGGCGGATTTCGGGCAGGTCCAGCCAGGCAGCCATGATCTCGGCGCCGCGCTGCAAGTCGGGAATGGTCTCGAACAGCGGCACGACCATCAGGCCGTCCTCGGGCTGGATCTCCTGGCCCGCCGGGGCGATGAGGCCGGCTTCCTTTTGCAGCACCATGACTTCCAGCAGGTCGCTCAGCGTTTCGGTGTGCGACACGATGGTCTGGCGCACGGCCTGCTTGCCGTAGCGCGCGCGGCCGGCGGCGGCGGCGCGCAGCACCGCCAGTTCGCGCGTGGTGTCTTCGCTATAGGCGATCCAGGGCGAGGCCAGCGGACGGGCCTGCGCCAGTTCGGCGCGCAGCAGTTCGACGCGTTGCTCTTCGGTGAGCGCCAGGTAGTCCAGCGGCTTGCCGTCGCGTTGCGTGCCGGCGAGGGTGAACAGCTCGGCCAGCGCGCGCTCATGCACGTCGGAACTCTGGCGCAGGTCCACCGTGGCCAGATGAAAGCCGAATACTTCCACGGCCTGCTGCAAGCCGGCCAGGCGCAGCTTGGCGATGGGCGAGCCATGGTGGGCGGCCAGCGACGCGGCGATCACGGCCAGATCGGCGGACAGCTCTTGCGGACCTTCGTAGGGGGCTGCCGCGACGGTGCTGCGCCGCGCCAGGTCCTGGCCCGTCAGGCGCTGCGCGGTGGCGGCCAGGCGGGCGTACACGCCGACCAGCGCGCGGCGATAGGGCTCATCGCGGCGGTGGGGCGAATCGTCGCCGCTGGCGTCGGCCAGGGCCAGCAGTTCGGCATCCACGCCAATCAGCAAGGTGGTGACGGACAGCTCCGCGCCCAGCGCATGGACCTCTTGCAGATAGTGTTCGAACAGCACGGTGGCCTGGCGCAGCAGCGCGCGTTCCAGGGTGCTGGCATCCACGTTGGGGTTGCCGTCGCGGTCGCCGCCGATCCAGCTGCCCATGCGCAGGAAGGGCTCCAGCGGCGCGGGCGGAGCGGCGAAGGGCTTGGCGGACTCGCGGCTCAGCAGCTTGGACAGGTCGCCGTACACGCGCGGAATGACTTGCAGGAAGGTGCTGCGGTAGTACGACAGCGCGTTCTCGATTTCGTCGGCCACCGTGAGGCGCGTGTAGCGCAGCATGCGGGTCTGCCACAGCGTGGCGACGCGGCCGAGGAGGGAGGCGTCCAGGTCGGCCAGCTCTTCCGGCGTGAGCGTGCCTTCGCGCTGCGTCAGCGCGCCGGCGATCTCGCGGTGCACGTCCAGCGTGCTCTTGCGCTGCACTTCGGTGGGGTGCGCGGTCAGCACCGGCATGACGCAGGCTTCGGCCAGCAGCCGGCGGATGCGGGCTACGCCCACGCCCTGGCGGCCCAGGGTCTGCACCGCGTCGCGCAGGCTGCCGCGCTCGGGCGCGCCGCTGGCGATGGCGCGGGCGCGCTGGCGGCGATTCTGGTCGCGGTCTTCGGCGATATTGGAAAGGTGCAGGAAGTAGCTGAAGGCGCGCGCCACGGAGTTGGGGTCGCTGCCTTGCAGGCGCTTGACGCGCTGCTCCAGCAATTTGCCGTCGGCGTCGTTGCCTTCGCGGCGGAACTTCACGGCCGTGCGGCGCAGGGTTTCGATGGTGTCGAAGACGCGTTTGCCCTCACATTCCTCGATGACGGTGCCCAGTAATCGGCCTAATAGCCGGATATCGTGACGCAAGGGTTCTGCTGAATCGGACTGCGGGCGCATGGCATTCATCTGGCGGGGATCCGTCGAGGCTGCTGAGAGAGGGGAAGGGGTAGGAAAGAAGAGGCGTTGCAGGTAAACCGGGAAAGAGAATCTGGAAGATTTTACGCAGACTTTTTACGCCGGCCGCCGGCATCGGTTTAAAGTCCGCCAGCAGCATGTTTACACTAAAGGCAGGCCGTCACCTGTGCGTACAAGCCTTCAGTCCCTTCGTCTTTCCAGAAGCCCCCATTTATGCAAAATCATCAACGTCGCGCGCTCGTGCTGTTTTCGGGCGGCCAGGATTCCACCACTTGCCTGGCCTGGGCGCTGGACCGCTACGCCCATGTGGAAACCGTGGCGTTCGACTACGGGCAGCGCCACCACATTGAACTGACTGCGCGGCTGAACGTGCTGCGCGAGATCCGCAGCAATTTCCCCGACTGGGCGCCGCGCCTGGGCGAGGATCATCTGCTGGACCTGAAGGTGCTGGGCCAGGTGGGCGATACCGCTATGACCAGCGACCGCGCCATCGAAATGCAGGCCAACGGCCTGCCCAACACTTTCGTGCCTGGGCGCAACCTGCTGTTCCTGACGCTGGCCGCCGCGCTGGGCTACCGCCGTCAGCTGGACGTGCTGGTGGGCGGCATGTGCGAAACCGATTTTTCCGGCTATCCGGATTGCCGCGACGACACCATCAAGGCGCAGCAGGTGGCGCTGGGCCTGGGCTTGGGCTCGCGGGTCACGATCGAGACGCCGCTGATGTGGATCGACAAGTCCGAGACCTGGGCGCTGGCGCATCGGCTGGGCGGCGACGCGCTGGTGGAAACCATCGTCGAGGAAAGCCACACCTGCTATCTGGGCGAGCGCGGCGCGCGCCACGACTGGGGCTACGGTTGCGGCGAGTGTCCCGCCTGCAAGCTGCGCAAGATCGGTTGGGAAAAATGGGTGGTGGCCTCCGCCGCCGAGGGTTGAGACGCCGGCCGCCGCCATCGCGCGGCGGGCGCTTCAGGCAAACGCCGCGCGCGTCCTGGCGATGAACTTCCACCGCAGCGCGAACGCTGCCGCACCGATAGCCGCGGCCAAGCCCACCGACAGCCCCATCGCGCCGCGTGCGCCGTAGCTGTCCACGATGTAGGCATAGGCGACCGGAGAGGCGGCGGTGACCAGGAAGCTGGGGATCAGCAATGAACCCACCAGCGTGCCATAGCTGCGGAAATCGAAGAGCGCCAGCGGCAGGGTGCCGCGAGTGATGGTCAAGAGGCCATTGCAGGCGCCATAAAGCAGCGCGTAGGCGGCGGTGGCATAGAGGTTGCCGCCGGACAGCAGCGCCAGCAGGAAGCACAGGGGCAGCAGCGCGCCGACCGCCAGCGTCAATGTCAGCGGATGCAGGCGCGAGCCCAACGCCACGTCGGCCAGACGGGCCGCGAACTGGCCGACGCCCCACAGGGCCGCGACGCTGACCGCGGCGGCCGCGGCCAAGCCCAGGCCCGACAGCAATGAAATCAGATGGGCCGCGTTGCCCGCCGCCAGAAAGTTGGTCAGCATGGCGACCAACGCGTACAGTCCGCCCGCCAGGCGGCGCTCGGCGGCGTTGCGGGTGAGGCCGGCGGGCGCCTTGTCCTTGCCGCCGGGGGCCGCTGCATAGCGTGCACGCGGCAGCGCCAGGTAAAGCGGCACCGTGGCCAGCGCCAAACCGGCATAGGCCAGCGCCGCGCCGCGCCAGCCCAGCCAGCCCGACAGCGCATGGCCTACCGGCCACATCACCGTGGACGCGAGTCCGCCGAACAACGTGATCTGCGACATGGGCCGGCGCGCCAAGGGGCCGGCCGCGCGCGCCAGCGAGGCGAAAGCCGCGTCGTACAGGCTCAGCCGCATGCCAACGCCCAGCACGGCCCAGGACAGGAAGTACCAAGGTATGGCGTGCGCGATCGACAGGCCCGCGCAGCCCAGCGCGCCCAGTAGCGCGCCCAGCGGCATGACGCGATGGCCGCCCCAGCGGTCCACGGCTATGCCGGCCAGCGGCGACACCAGGGCCATCACCACGATGGCCGCCGAAAAACCGCCGTAGACGGTGGCGGCGTTCCAGCCCAGGTCGGCGGCCATTGCGGGTCCCAGGGCGCCGATCAAGTAGTACGTCACGCCCCAGCCGACCAGTTGCGTCAGCCCCAGGCAGACGATGGCGCGCGGCGCAATCACGGCCGTTGCGGCGGCGTGGCGTCGCCTTCGCCCAGCGCGCGCTGCATCAGCACCGTGTCGCGCCATTCGCCATGCTTGTGCCCCACCGAACGCAGGGTGCCGGCGGGATGGAAGCCCTGGCTGGCGTGCAGCGCCAGCGATGCGGCGTTGCGGCTGTCGCCCACGACGGCCAGCATCTGGCGCCAGCCGGCGGCGGTGCAGCGCTCGATCAGCTCGGCCAGCAGCTTGCCGCCGATGCCCAGGCCGGAGCGGCCCGCCTTTACGTACACCGAATCTTCGACCGTGTGGCGGTAGGCCGGGCGCGGGCGGTAAGGCGTGACGTAGGCGTAGCCCACGACCTCACCGTTGATCTCGGCCACCAGATAGGGCATTTCCTTTTCCAGTACGGCGCCGCGGCGCTGGCGCATTTCCTGGATGGACGGCGGCTCCAGCTCGAACGAGGCGGTGCCGTGCTGTACATGGTGGGCGTAGATGGTCTTGATGGCGGGAAGATCGGCTTCCGCGCTGTCGCGGATGAGGACGGTGGGGCGGGGGGACGACATGGGCGGGCCGTGAGCAGGAAAGGAAAACAGAAGCCGCCAGTGTCGCGCAAGCTTATTTATTAATAAAGCTTTGGTCCATTATGATTTGTATAAGTAAAACTTTGGATTTAACGATGCGTGGCCTTAACCTGGATCACCTGCGCACCTTTGCGCAGGTGATCGAACTGGGCAGTTTTTCCGCCGCTGCGGAGCGGGGCGGCGTGACGCAGCCCGCCGTCAGCCTGCAGATCCGCCAGTTGGAGCGGCGCTTCGGCCTGAAGCTGGTGGAACGCATCGGCCGCCGCGCCGGCCCGACAGCGGCCGGGCTGGAGCTGCTGTCGCACGTGCGCGTCATCGACGCGGCGCTGGCGCAGGCCGAACTTGCCATGACCGCGCATGCGTCGCAGGTGTCCGGCCGTATCCGGCTGGGCACGGGCGCCACCGCCTGCACCTATCTGCTGCCGCCGATCCTGGCGGACCTGCGGCGGCGCTTTCCGGCATTGGATATCGTGGCCAGCACCGGCAATACGACGGACATGCTGCGCGGGCTGGAGAACAACACGCTCGATATCGGCCTGGTCACCTTGCCCGCGCCGGGACGCATGTTCCAGGTCACGCCGGTGCTGGATGACGAGTTCGTGGCGATCTTTCCCGCCCGCGATCCGGCCGCCATACCCGCGGCCGCCACGCCGCAGGCGCTGGCGCAGCTGCCGCTGGTGCTGTTCGAACCGGGCGCGCGCACCCGCCGCCTGGTGGACGACTGGTTCGAGGAAGCCGGGCTGGCCGCCAAGCCCGTGATGGAGCTGGGCAGCACCGAGGCCATGAAGGAGATCGTCGCCGCGGGCCTGGGTTGCGCGATCCTGCCCAGGCTGGCGGTGTCGGGCGCGGGCCAGCGCCAGGCGCTGGAGGTGCGCTCGCTGGCGCCGCGCCTGTCGCGCAGCCTGGCCATCGTGCTGCGAAGGGACAAGCCGCTCAGCCGGGGGTTGCGGCATCTGCAGGACTCGCTGCTGGCGTTGCGAGGGTGAACCCAAGGACGTGGGTACACTGGCGCAGACCATTCCACGCCACTTGAATCACAATCATCGCAAAATGGACAAGCCTGCTGCCCGCAAGCCCTATAAGCCCGCAGAGCTGGACCTGTTTCCTTATGAGTCCTCGCGGCGTCCGGTGGCCGGATTGGCGGTGGATTACGAAGACGGCCACCGCGTGCGCCGCCACCGGCACCGCCGCGCCCAGTTGCTGTACGCCATCTCCGGGGTCATGGTGGTGGATACCGACGCCGGGATCTGGGTGGTGCCGCCCACGCGCGGCGTCTGGGTGCCGGCCTGGGTGTCGCACGGCCTGCGCATGAGTGGCGAGCCGCGCATGCGCACCGTGTTTGTGGAGCCGGGCGCGGCCGCGCACTTGCCGTCCAGCTGCTGTGTGTTGTCGATTTCCCCTTTGTTGCGCGAGCTGATGGTCGCGGCGGCCGAGGTGCCGCTGGACTGGGCGCCCGACACGCGCGACGGCCGGCTGATGATGTTGCTGCTGGACGAATTGCGCCAGGAGCCGGTGCTGCCGCTGCACCTGCCGCAGCCTTCCGAACCCCGCCTGGCGCGCATTTGCCGCGCCATCGTGCGCCACCCGGAACGCCAGGACGGCGCGGCCGACTGGGGGCGCGCGCTGGGAGTGGACCCGAAGACGGTGCACCGGCTGTTCCTGCGGCACACCGGCATGACCTTTGGCCGGTGGCGCCAGCAGGCGCGGCTCCTGGCGGCAATGGAGCGGCTGGCGCGCGGCGAACGTGTGCTGGAGGTGGCGCTGGACCTGGGCTACGAAAGCCCCAGCGCTTTCGCGGCCATGTTCCGCAAGGCCGTGGGCGAGCCGCCCAGCGCCTTCGCGGCCCGCGGCATGGCGTCCGCCTGATGGCCGCGGCCGCGTCCCGGGGGCGGCCGACGGGCGAGGGCGGCCCGAACCAGCGTATTATTTAACGTTTTGCCGCCTACGCTAACAGCTACAGCCAGAGACAAACCATGCCGCACTACCGCTCCCGCACCTCGACCCACGGCCGCAACATGGCCGGCGCCCGCGCCCTGTGGCGCGCCACCGGCATGAAGGACGGCGACTTCGGCAAGCCGATCATCGCGGTAGTGAACTCGTTCACGCAGTTCGTGCCGGGCCACGTGCACCTGCGCGACCTGGGTGCGCTGGTCGCCAAGGAAATCGAGGCCGCAGGCGGCGTCGCCAAGGAATTCAACACCATTGCCGTGGACGACGGCATCGCCATGGGCCACGGCGGCATGCTGTATTCGCTGCCCTCGCGCGAACTGATCGCCGACTCGGTCGAATACATGGTCAACGCGCACTGCGCCGACGCCATGGTCTGCATCTCGAACTGCGACAAGATCACCCCGGGGATGCTGATGGCCGCTATGCGCCTGAACATCCCGGTCGTGTTCGTGTCGGGCGGTCCGATGGAAGCGGGCAAGGTCAAGTCGCCCACCGACGGCAAGGTCATCGCCAAGATCGACCTGATCGACGCCATGATCAAGGCCGCCGACCCCAAGGTGTCGGATGCGGAAGTGGCGGAAGTCGAACGCAGCGCCTGCCCGACCTGCGGCTCCTGTTCCGGCATGTTCACCGCCAACTCGATGAACTGTCTGACCGAAGCCATCGGCCTGGCGCTGCCGGGCAACGGCACCATCGTTGCCACGCACGCCTGGCGCAAGGGTCTGTTCGAACAGGCCGGCCGCCTGGTGGTGGACCTGTGCCGTCGTTACTACCAGGAAGAGGACGCGTCGGTCCTGCCGCGCAGCATCGCCACCAAGAGCGCGTTCCAGAACGCGATGGCGCTGGACGTGGCCATGGGCGGCTCGACCAACACCGTGTTGCACTTGCTGGCCGCGGCGCAGGAAGCTGGCGTGGACTTCACCATGGCCGACATCGACCGCATTTCGCGCAAGGTGCCGTGCCTGTGCAAGGCGGCGCCCGCCACCGACAAATACCACATCGAAGACGTGCACCGCGCTGGCGGCATCCTGGGCATCCTGGGTGAACTGGCGCGCGCGGACCTGCTCGATCTGTCCTGCGGCAACGTGCACAGCGGCACGCTGGGCAATGCGATCAAGCAATGGGACGTGGCCGGCGGCGCTGGCGAAGAGGCGCAGAAGTTCTACCGGGCGGCTCCGGGCGGCATTCCGACCACGGTGGCGTTCAGCCAGGACGCAACCTTCCTGACGCTGGATACCGACCGCAAGACGGGCTGCATCCGCAGCAAGGAAAGCGCCTATTCGAAGGACGGCGGCCTGGCCGTGCTTTACGGCAACCTGGCTGAAAAGGGCTGCATCGTGAAGACGGCGGGCGTGGACGAGTCGCAATGGGTCTTTACCGGCCGTGCGCGCGTTTTCGAAAGCCAGGACGATGCGGTGGAAGGCATTCTGGGCGACAACATCGTTCCGGGCGACGTGGTGGTGATCCGCTACGAAGGCCCGAAGGGCGGTCCGGGCATGCAGGAAATGCTGTACCCGACGTCGTACTTGAAGTCCAAGGGCCTGGGCAAGACTTGCGCGCTGTTTACCGATGGCCGTTTCTCTGGCGGTTCGTCGGGTCTGGTGATCGGCCATGCTTCGCCGGAAGCGGCGGAAGGCGGCACGATCGGCCTGGTGGAAGAGGGCGACGTGATCGAGATCGATATCCCGAACCGCAAGATGCATCTGGCGGTGTCCGACGAGGAACTGGCGCGCCGCCGGGCGGCGATGGATGCTCGTGCCGATGGCTGGGAGCCGGTCGGTCGCGAACGTGTCGTGTCGCAGGCGCTGCAAGCGTATGCGGCGTTGGCGACTTCGGCGGATCGCGGGGCTGTGCGGGATTTGTCGCAGCTGAAGCAGAAGGGCAAGCGTTGATTTTGCTTGCTGGCGGGTAAGAGGGCGGCGCTTTTTAGCGCCGCTTTTTTTTGGCGTCTGGTGAGCGCTGGTTGGTGTTGACGTCGTGCGTGCGTGCGTGCGGGTGCGGGTGCGGGTGCCGTAGTGCTTCGTAGGCCGCCCGTCGGCGCCGGCGCGTGGGAGGCGAGCGCCCACGATTGCGGTCCGGAGCCTTCGCTCCGGACTGCCCCTTCGTCATCTTCGTCCAGGCCTTCGGCCTTCCCTTCAGATTCCCTCGGGCGCATCGAGGTTGCTCGCCTCCCACG
>NZ_JACVAD010000005.1:0-404427 GCF_014851665.1 Achromobacter sp. ACM03
TTCCCATCCCGAACAGGACAGTGAAACGACTTTGCGCCGATGATAGTGGACGGACGTCTGTGAAAGTAGGTCATCGTCAAGCTTTTATTCCGCAGAACCCCACAGGTAACCCCTGTGGGGTTTTGTCGTTGCGGCGACCGAATGTATTGCGCTCGGGATCTCTCGCGCGATACCACCAGCCGCAATCCCAATGAAAAACCCCTCGCAGGAATATCCTGCGAGGGGTTTTGTTTTTGCGGCGCTCAGGTAAAAGCTTTTGAGCCAAAGCGGTAAAGCCGCTCAAGAGCGGCTAGGGCAGTTGGCGTCGCAAAGCGGCGAAGAACAGTTCGGATTGCAGGCGTTCGCCTTGGACCTGTGCGGCCACCTTGGCCGCCAGGTCAGGGTTGACCGGCAGCAGCGGGCGTCCCGTTGATTGCGCAAGCACCTGGGCGGTACAGGCGCGTTCCAGGAAGAACAGGTCGTCATAGGCATAGTCCAGTCTTTCCCCGCAGACTACGACGCCATGGTTGCCGAGGAAGACCACGTCTGCGCCCTGCATCGCATGGGCGATGCGTTCGCCTTCGCTGACGTCCAGCGCCAGGCCGTTGTAGTGTTGGTCGATTGCCAGGCGGCCGTGAAAGCGCATGGCATTCTGGGACAGCGTGGTGTCGAGCGCGCGATCCGAGGTAAGGGTCAAGGCCGTGGCGTAGGGCATGTGCGTGTGCAGCACACAGGCCTTGCCGGCGATGCGGTGGATGGCGGCATGGATGAACATGGCCGTGGGCTCGACTGCATGCCGGCCGGCGAGCTTGTTGCCTTGGGCATCGATCAGCACGATGTCGTCCGCTTGCACCTCATGCCACATCAATCCGCGGGGATTGAGGAGGAAATGCTCCGAGTCGCCGGGCAGGGCCACGCTGAAGTGATTGCAGACGCCTTCGCCCAGACCATGCGCGGCTGCGGCCCGTAATGCGAGCGCAAGGTCGGCGCGCAGTGCCGCGACAGGTTCTGCGTGAAATAGCGCTTCGGCGTGGCGAGGATCCTGGTTCATGTCTGCCTTTTCTGATGTCTGGGTTTGTTAGGCCTGGTGCGGAACTGCCGGACCAGGATCAGTACAGGTCGCCATCCACATAGAACCACTGGCCGTCTTCGCGCACGAAGCGGCTGAGTTCGTGCAGGCGGTGGGCGCGGCCGGCCTGGCGGCTGCGGGCGACGAATTCCACCGTGGCGTGCTCGGGGTCTTGGCTGCGTGTCTGCTTGATCGCCAGACCCAGCCATTTCAGGTCGGGCGGATTGGGCTCGAGCGCGCTGGGACGGGTGCTGGGGTGCCAGGTCGCCAACAGATAGGGCAGCTTGTCCAGCACGAAGGCGCTGTAGCGCGAGCGCATCAGCGCCTCGGCGGTGGGCGCTTGCATGGCTTGCGGGCCTTCGTGCCAGCGCCCGCAGCATTCGGAATAGGGCTTGGGACCGCCGCAGGGACAGGCCGTGGAAGGGAGCTTGGATTGCTTGGTCACGGTGCGAAATGCCGACAGGGTTCAGGCCAGCAGATCGCTGTACTCAGGGTGGCGGCGAATGTAGGCGTCGGCGTAGGAGCACAAGGGCCGCACTTTCCAACCCCGGGCGCGGGCGTCGTTCAGCGCATATTTGGTCAGCGCAGCGGCGATGCCGCGTCCGCCCACCTGGCTGGGCACGCCGGTGTGCGTGATTGCCATGGTGCTGCCTTGCAACTGGTAGTCGAGCACGCACAGGACGCCATCGACGGTGGCGGTGTAGCGGGAAAGGGCGCTGTCATGTGTTACGGAAATCATATGGAGCAATCCTGCTATGGCAGAGGGCAGGCGCAGTGGCCTGCCGGTATTGTGAGGGATATGGCGCATTCCGGCCCGCTGCGGGCCGCCGCCGTTTCAGCGCTGCAGTGCTTTCAGCAGTGCGGTGAGTTGCGCATCGCGCTCCTGGACCAGGTCGGCGATGCTGCGCTCGCCTGCTTCGGCGTTGACGCCCGCGATCAGGCGCTGTTGCAGTTCGGGGGTGACTTCCGGCGCGCCGAGATCGTCCCACCAGGTCTGGACCGGGCCCAGCAAGTGGTCCATGAAATTGGCCAGCCCGCCCGCGCCGCCGCCCAGGTTGAAGGTCATGTGCGGGCCGAACAGCGCCCAGCGCAGGCCCGGGCCTTGCGACACGGCGGCGTCGATGTCGGCCACGCTGGCGACGTTTTCGGCCGCCAGGTGTATGGCTTCGCGCCATAGCGCAGCCTGCAGCCGGTTGGCGATGTGGCCGGGGACTTCCTTGTTCAAGCGGATGGGGTACTTGCCCAGGCTGCGGTAGAAGGCGATGCAACGATCGATGGTGTCGGCCGAGGTTTGTTCGCCGCCGACCACTTCGACCAGCGGAATCAGGTGCGGCGGATTGAACGGATGCCCGATGACAAAGCGCGAGGCATGGCGGCACTGCGATTGCAGGCGGCTCATGATGAGGCCGGAGGAGCTGGACGCGACGATGACCTGCGGCGGCAGCACGGCGTCCATGCGCGCAAAGAGGGCAGTCTTGAAGTCTTCGCGCTCGGGCGCGTTTTCCTGCACGAAGTCCGCGCCGGCCAGCGCGGCCTCCAGGTCAGGCTCGAAGCGCAGCGCATCAGCGGAGGCGCCGGGCAGCACGTGTCCAAGTTCCGCCAGCACGGGCCATGCTGCCTGTACGCGGGCGCGCGTCAGCGTTTCGGCGTCGGCGGCGGGATCGCTGACGACGACCTCAAGGCCGCGGGCGAGGAACAACGCAGCCCAACTGGCGCCTATGGTGCCGGCGCCGACGATGGCGACGCGGCGGATGGCGGGCGGGTTGGACGTGGCAGGGCTGGACATGCGGGTCTCCTGTGAGCACGGATAGGAGCATTGTGAAGCAAACGCCGGCCCGTTGCCACGCGCATGCCGCGCGGGCAAGATAGCGGCTCCCTTTGACCTCCAGAATCCAGGAGTCCTGCATGAACGCGACGCCAGCCTCCCGATCCGCCGTGCCGTATTTTTGCCAGTGGGAGTCGGCGCATCGGGCCAGCGAAATCATCCAGGGCACGCTGGCCCTGGCCGATGACCCGGCCTGGCGCGGCTCGGGCGCGCGCGACGTGGATGAGTACGCGCGCTGGGCCAGCCACGTCTGCGGCATGGCCTGCCTGAAGATGGTGCTGGCGGCCCGCGACGGGCGCCAGTATCCGACGTTGGAGCTGGCGCGGGGCAGCTTGGTTTACGGCGCCTATACGGTGGAAGGCGAACAGATCAAGGGCATGATCTACGCGCCGTTCGTGCGCTACGTGGACGAGGCATTCGGCCTGGCGGCGCGCGTGCATGTCGATCTGCGCGCGGACGAACTGCCTGGATTGATGTCCCAAGCCGCCTATTTCATGGCGTCGGTGCATCCCTGGATACGCTGGCCCGAGCGGCAACCGCCCAGGAAGGGCGGGCACCTGGTGCTGGTGACTCGCGCAACGCCGGACTCGGTGACCTTCCATAATCCTTCGGGAGAGCCCGGCACGCAGGCCGATGTCGAATTGCCGCTGGCTATCTTCGACGAATTTTTCGCGGGGCGCGGCGTGGCGATACTCCCCGCCGCGAACGTTTGAGCGCTGCGGCCTTCATGGCCTGTGAAGACTGCAGCCTTGCCCGCGTTCAGGCATTGCGCGCGCGTTGCAGATAGCGCCATGCAAGCACGGCAGCGAGCAGATAGCCTGAGGTGATGACGATGTAGGCCGCGGGCAGGCTGGCGCTCCATTGCGGCAGCAAATGCAGGATGGTGCCCATCAGCGCGACGCCTACCAGCGCGCCGGATTGGCGGTTGGCATTCAGGGCGGCGGCGGCGCTGTTGGCGTGGCTCTTGCCCGAGACCTGCATGACCACGCTGGTCATGGCGGGAACGGCGACGCCCACGCCCAGATTGGCCACTGCGATGATGACGGCGAACGGCCAGTAGGCCATGTCCGGCGAGAACATGACGATTCCCGCGGCGCTCATGGCAGCGGCCAACGATACCCCGCCCAGCAGCGCCGCCGGCACGTTCCAGCGCGCCGATACCCGGCTGGACAACAGATTGCCCAAGGAGAACACGGCCAGCATGGGCACCAGCTGCAGGCCGGTCTCCAATGCGTCCGCGCCGCGCGCATGCTGCAGGAACAGACTGAGCAGGAAGAGCTGGCCGTAGGCTGCCAGATTGATCAGAAAGCCGACGCCGTTGGCTGCCGCGAATTGCGCGGTGGCGAACAGGGCGCGCGGGATGATGGGGTCGGCATGGCGGCGCTCGCGCCGCACCAGCAGCAGGGCGGCGGCCGCGCAGAGGACCACCGTGCCCAGTATGAGGTTGGAGGACCAGCCGTAGGCGTTGCCCTGGATCAGCACGAAGCACAGCGAGGACAAGGCGATCACGCCCAGCAGGTGGCTCAGCGGATTGAGGGCGCGCGGGCGGCGCGCAACCGCCTGGATGCGGCGTCGCGCCAGCCACAATCCGGCCAATCCCAGCGGGATATTGATGAGGAAGATCCCGCGCCAGCCAAATTGGTGGATCAGCACGCCGCCCAGGAGCGGGCCGGCAGCGCCTGCCACCGCCACGATCGCGGACCAGGCGGCCAGCATGCGGTTGCGCACCTGATCGTCGTCGTAGGCATGGGTCAGCAGGCTGAGGGAACTCGGCATGAACAGGGCCGCGCCCAGCCCCTGCAGCATGCGGGCCAGGATCAGCATGTCCGCGTTGGGCGCCAGGCCGCAGAGCAGGGACGCCAGGGTAAAGACGCCCAAACCGGCCAGGTAGATCGTCTTGGCGCCATACCGGTCGGCCAGCGCTCCTGCCACCAACAGCAGCGCCGCGAAAGTGAGGGTGTAGCCGTCCACGATCCAGACCAGATCCGTCAGGGGAACGGTGAACTGCACTGCGATGCTGGGCAGGGCGACGTTGACGACGGTGACGTCCAGCATCGCCATGACGAAGCCGATGGCCAGCGTGACTAGCGGCAGCAGGCCGGCCGCGGCGGGTTTGGCGGCCAGCGAGGGCGCGGTGAGGTTGGGGCAGGCGGAACTCATGGCTGGTGGTGTGGCGAGGCTGTCGAGGACTGAAGCTTAGACCTGTGCTTTGATGCAAAAAAGCCGAATAATTGCTTTATAGTGATGCAAAAATGCATCCTTAGGGCGAACGCGATGGACTGGGACAACGCCAGGATCTTCCTGGCCATCTACCGGGTGGGAACCCTGCGGGGCGCCGCCGCGCTGCTGCAGATCGACCAGGCCACCGCCGGGCGCAGGCTGGCGGCGCTGGAGTCCTCGCTGGACGCGCGGCTGTTCCTGCGCACGCCGGGTGGATACGTGCCCACGGCGGCCGGCGAACTGGCGTTCGCGGCCGCGGAGCGCATGGAGCAGGCGGCGGACCAATTGCAGCGCCAGATGCAGGGGCTGGATCATCGCCTGTCCGGCGTGGTGCGCGTGGCGACCTCGGAAACCGTGGCCAGCTACTACATCATGGAAGCGGTGCGGCGCGTGCATGCCCAGCACCCCGACATCCGCGTGGTGCTGTCCACGGCCATCCAGATCAGCAACCTGACGCGCCGCGAGGCTGACCTGGCGATACGGAACATCAAGCCGGACAACCCCGATTTGATACACCGGCACCTGACGCGCAAGGAGGTCGGGCTGTACGCTTCGCGCGCCTACCTGGCTGCGCATGGCGAGCCGCGGCCGGGCACTGCGTTCGCGGGGCACACGTTGGTGACGTACCAGCAAGCGGTGCTGCCGGGCTGGTCCGACACGTTTTGCGGCGAGCCCACGGGCAACGGCCGCATCGGCGTGGAGCTGAACTCCGGCCTGATGATCCTCGAGGCGGTCGCGGCCGGGCTGGGCATCGGCGAGGTGCCCACGCACATGGCGCCGGGGTATCCCGAGCTGGTCCGTATCTGGCCGACGCGCAGCGAACCCTACGATTTGTGGTTGGTGATGCACGGCGACCTGAACCGCACGGCGCGCGTGCGCGCCGTGGCCGACGCGATAGTCGAGGTCTTCGAGGAGGACGAGTAGCGTTCCGGGCCGGCGGCGGCTTGTGGGCAGGCGCGGCAGGCGCTAAGGTTTGCCTGATCTTCCATGCAACCATGATTCAGGAGTCGCGCGTGTCCGATCTTTGGCGTTTGTCCGCAGTTGAGCTTGCCGCCCGCATCCGCAAGCGCGAGGTGTCCGCCCGCGAGGCCGCGCAAAGCGCGCTGGACCGGCTGGATGCCGTCAATCCCGCGATCAATGCCGTGGTGGACCACCGCCCGGGCGAAGTGCTGGCCCAAGCGGCGCAAGTGGATGCGATGCTTGCGCGCGGCGAAGACCCGGGGCCGTTGGCCGGCGTGCCCGTTACCGTGAAAATCAACGTGGACCAGGCGGGTTACGCCACGACCAATGGCGTGAACCTGCAGAAGGATGTGATCGCGGAGGAGAACAGCCCGGTCGTGGACAATCTGTTGCGCGCGGGCGCCGTGATCCTGGGCCGCACCAACACGCCCGCGTTTTCCTTGCGCTGGTTCACCGGCAATGCGCTGCATGGCGATACCTTGAACCCGCGCAATCCGGCGCTGACGCCCGGCGGCTCGTCGGGCGGCGCGGCTGCCGCGGTGGCGGCTGGCATCGGCCATCTGGCGCATGGCACGGATATCGCCGGCTCCATCCGCTATCCAGCCTATGCCTGCGGCGTGCATGGCCTGCGGCCGTCGCTGGGGCGCGTGGCGGCGTACAACGCGGCGCTGCCGGAACGCTCGATCGGGGGACAGTTGACCGCGGTGTCCGGCCCGCTGGGGCGCAGCATCGCAGATCTAAGACTGGGCCTGGCCGCGCTGGCGGCGCGGGATGTGCGCGATCCTTGGTGGGTGCCCGCTCCCCTGGTCGGGGCCGAGACGCCGCGCCGGGCCGCGCTGTGCCTGAATCCGGACGGCATGGACACCCAGCCCGCCGTGGTCAAGGCCTTGCAGGAAGCCGCCCGCCGGCTCAGCGAGGCAGGCTGGACGGTGGATACGCTGGATGCCGTGCCGCCGATGCAGGAGGCGGCGGACCTGCAGATCCGCATGTGGCTGGCCGATGGCTACGACGCCATGGTGGCAGCCGCGGAAAAAGAAGGCGACCGCGGAGCTCTGGTGGCGCTGGCTGGCCAGCGCGACAAGGCGGCGGGGGCCGACCTTGCGAGTTTTTCCGCCACGCTGACGCGGCGCGCTACGCTGACGCGCCTGTGGGAGTTGTTCTTCGCCGAGTATCCCGTGCTGTTGCTGCCCGTGTCGGCCGAGCTGCCGTTCCCTGACAAGCTCGATCTGCAAGGCGATGCCGCCTACGCGCGCGTCTGGCGCGCGCAGATGACGCAGATCGGCGTGCCGTTCATGGGTTTGCCAGGCCTGTCGGTGGCGATGGGCAGCGCGATGAGCGAGGCAGGCGCGAGCCCGGTGGGCGTGCAGGTGCTGGCGGGACGCTACCGCGAGGACCTGTGTCTGGATGTGGGGGAAATCATCGAGGCGGGCGCAGCGCCCATCGAGATCGCGCAGCCCGCGGCCCGCTAGTCCGCAAGAGCGGACCAGGCGGGCAGGGGACGGAAGTTCGGTGTGCGGCCGGGCTAGGGCTTGCTGAAGTGCAGGCGCAGGACGCCGAGGTCGCCGTAGGCGAGTTCGAGATCGCGGTTGGCGGGCACGTCCAGGAAGCCGGCATAGGAGCCGGTGATGACGTGCTGGCCGGCGCGTAGTCCCAGACCTTGTTCGCGCAGGAAATTGGCCAGCCAGTAGAGCCCGGCTTTGGGACGATCGTTCGGGTGGATGCCCGCGTGCTGCTCGGTTTCAACCCCGTCCACGGACAGCGTGATGCTCAAGGCGCCGGGGGCATCGTGCGGGGATGCGATGCGCGGACCCAGTACCAGCCCCTGGTTGAACATATGGTCGGCCAGGAGTTCCGGCAGGCTGGCATGTTCCGGAGCCGCATAACGGCAGCCCAGTACTTCCAAGGCCAGGCGCGCGCCGCCGATGGCCGCGTCCACTTCGGACTCGGTGTAGGGCTCGGGGCGCGCGGGCAGATCCCGGGCAATTTCGAACGCGATCTCGGGTTCGATGCGCACGGTCTGGGTCCGGGCCGCAACAGGGCCGGCTTCGGCGTACGCGATGGTCGAGGCATAGATCGGCGCGACCACGCTTTTCTCGGGCGTGGGCAAGGCGCTCTTCCAGGCGCCGATGTCGTCCTGATGCTTCTCGAGCAGCAGCTGCGCGGTGCGTTGCTGCACGGCGAAGGCCTGGTTCAGCGATTGGGGACGGCAGTCGGCGGGCAGGCGCGGGCCGGCGATGCCGGACTCGCGCGCGGCGACCAGATAGCGGGCCGCCTCGAGGCTGCCGGGATAGTCTTCGATTCTGATCTGCATGGGTTCAAGCTCCCAGGAACAGCATGATCCAGAGCACGATCATGGCGATCAGGCCGAGCCAGCACGAACCCCAGAAGCCGACGATCGGCCATTTCAGCGATAGCGGCGTCTTCTTCGGATCGACGTGGGAGAGCAGGTCGTTGGCGTTGCCGATCAGCCAGAAGCGCGTGCCGGGAAACATCAGGCGGAAAAAGTAATCCAGCATGATGGATGCCTGGATCGCAAGCGGATACTGATTGAATTGACGGTGCTGCAGGTACGGGTGCTTCAATTTGGCGTTGATCTGCTTGCTCTTGAAGAACAGCACGACGCCGCTGAGCGTGCATGTGATGAAGCACAGCAGGAAGAGGCTGAAGGCCATGGCCATCGCGGGTGAGTACATGGGGATCTCAGGAAGACGCGGCGCGCCGCGTTCGGATGAAAAGAATGCCTGCGGAAAACTGCTGGCCGTATTGTAGAAGGCTTGCCGCGGCCCCGTGTTCAGGGCCGCGTCAGTCTGCGTGCAGTCGGAGGCTCGGGATCAGCCGCGCACCTGGCCTTCGCCGCTGAGCACCCACTTCAGCGTGGTCAGGCCTTCCAGGCCGACCGGGCCGCGCGCGTGCAGGCGGTTCGTCGAGATGCCGATCTCGGCGCCCAGGCCGTATTCGAAACCGTCCGCAAAGCAGGTCGGCAGGTTGACGTACACCGAACTGGAGTCGACCTCGCGCTGGAAGCGCTGTGCGGCGGACAGGTCCTCGGTGACGATGGCGTCGGTATGGCCCGAGCCCCAGCGCGCGATGTGCTCGATGGCGTCGTCCAGCGTGTCGACGATGCGCACCGCCAGGATGGGACCCAGGTACTCCGTGGCCCAGTCTTCTTCCGTGGCCGGTTTGGCGTGGGGCAGCAAGGCCAGCGTGCGGGGGCAGCCGCGCAATTCGACGCCGTGCTCGGTGAGGGCCGCGGCCAGGCTGGGCAGGATGGAAACGGCGGCGACCGCGTCGACCAGCAGCGTTTCCATGGCGCCGCAGATGCCGTAGCGGTAGGTCTTGGCATTGAAGGCGATGGCGTGCGCCTTGTCCGGATCGGCCGCCGCGTCGATATAGACGTGGCAGTTGCCGTCCAGGTGCTTGATGAGCGGCACGCGCGCCTCTTGCGACAGGCGGGCGATCAGCCCCTTGCCGCCGCGCGGCACGATGACGTCGATGTGCTCGGTCATGGTGATGAGCTTGCCGACGGCGGCGCGGTCGGCCGTGGCGACGACCTGCACCGCGTCCTGCGGCAGCCCTGCGGCGGCCAGGCCGGTCTGCACGATGCGGCCCAGCGCGATGTTGGAATGCAGGGCTTCGCTACCGCCGCGCAGGATGGCGGCGTTGCCGGACTTCAGGCACAGCGCGGCCGCGTCGATGGTCACGTTGGGGCGGGATTCGTAAATGATGCCGATCACGCCCAGCGGCACGCGCATCTGCGCCACGCGCATGCCGTTGGGGCGTACGCTGGTGGCGGTGATGCTGCCGATGGGATCAGGCAAGGCGGCGATCTGGCGCAGGCCCTCGGCCATGTGCGCCAGTGTCTTGTCCGACAGGGTCAGGCGGTCCAGCAGCGCCGGCTCCAGGCCGTTGCTGCGCGCCGCGGCCAGGTCTTTTTCATTTGCGGCCTTGAGTTCGTCGTGGCTGGCGGCCAGGGCGTCGGCCATGGCGAGCAGCGCCTGGTTCTTGGCGGCGCCGGTGGCGCGCATCATGGCGCGCGAGGCGCGGCGGGCGTTTTCGCCCAGGGTGAGCATGGCTTGTTCGATGGAGGACGTGGACATGGCAGCGTCGATCATGAGGATGGGGCGGCGTGGACGCCACCTGGAGATTCAGTGTATATCCGGCCGCGAGGCCGGGCGAATGCCAGCGCATGGGCTGGCGCGGGAGGCGAAGGCGGCGGCTATGCCGCCTTCACGGTCGTCCGCCAGCGGCGGCGACACGCAGCGCGAGCCGCGTCATTTCTTCCCAGGGATCGGACAGGCGTCCTGGCACCGACAGGCCCTTGATCAGGCGATCGACCTCATGGGCATGCTGCACGGCGGCCGGCCACACGTTCGGCTGCACCCGGTTCAGCGCCTGCAACGCCAGCCGCTCGTGCGCGCCGAAAATGCGCAGGCGGCGCATCAGGCCGTTGACGTCCTGGCCCAGGGCGCGCGCTTCGGCGATGCGGGCCAGCAGGCGGATTTCCTCGCCGACCGCCCATAGCACCAGCGGCAGCGCTTCGCCTTCGGCGCGCAGGCCGTCGATCATGCGGATGGTGCGGCCGGTGTCGCCGGCGAGCATGGCGTCGCGCAGGCCGAAGACGTCATAGCGCGCAACGTTCAGCACCGCTCGCTCCACGTCCTCCGCGGCCAGCTGGCCTTCGGGGTAGAGCAGGCCCAGCTTCTGGATTTCCTGGTGGGCGGCCAGCAGATTGCCTTCCACCTTGTCGGCCATCCATTGCAGGGTGGCGCCGTCGGCGCGCTGGTTCTGGCGCGCCAGCCGCATGCCGACCCAGGCGGGCAGGCGGCCGCGTTCGATGTTGGCGATGTCGACCATCATGCCGCCGCGGCTCAAGGCCTGCACCCAGCGGCTTTCGCGGGTGGCCTTGTCCAGGCGCGGCAGGGCGATCAGCACGAGCGTGTCCGGATCCGCCTGCTTCTCGGCCTGTTCGGCCAGCTTGGCCAGGGTGTCGGCGCCGGACTTGCCGGGCTTGCCCGTCGGGATCTTGATTTCGAGGATGCGGCGGTCGCCGAACAGCGACACGCTTTGCGTGGCGGCGGTGACCGAGCTCCAGTCGCTGCGCGCGTCCATGACCATGGACAGGCGGTCGGTGTAGCCCGCGTTACGGGCCGCGGCGCGCAGCGCGTCCACGGCCTCGGTCACGAGCAGGGGTTCGTCGCCGGACACCGTGTAGAGCGGGGCCAGGCGGTTGCCTGGCCGCTGCAGGTGCTCGGCCAGGCGATCCGCGTCCAGGGGCTGTGCCATTTAACGCAGGATGGCCGGATCGGTGGTGGACGGCGTCTGCCACGGCGCGGGCGTGCGCTTTTGTTCCGGCGTGGTCGGGTCGTACAGCGGGGTCTCGCCGTCTTCCGCGCGCTCTTCGGCATTCTCGAATGCATGGCGCACTTCCGGCGCGGTCATGCGGCGCAGCAGGCGGGACACCAGGTCGCGCTGCATGGCCCGGTACAACGTTTCGATCTGGCCTTGCTTGGCTTGCACCACCTGGTCGTCATAGGGCATTTCGCGGTAGATCGACAGCGTGGTGTCCGGGATCAGGGCGCGGCCCTTGGCATCGATGAGGCGGAACGTGTAGTTGATGCCGAGTTCGTATTCCTCGACACGGCCCTGGGCGTTCAGCGACACCTCTCGCAGGGTGCGAGTGTCGGCGACCTGCTGCAGGATGGCTTGCGCCTCCTTGGGGGTCGACACGAGCTTGGTGTTCGGCGAGGCCGCGCGCAGCGCGCGGCGCACGTCGGCGCCGAACTGCGTGGTGTCGGAAATGCCGACATACAGCGTATCGAACGGCATCGGCGTGACGCCACGCAAGGCGAAACCGCAAGCGGAGAGCAGCATGAACAGCGCCAGGCAGGCGCCGCGCAGCAGCCAGGACTGGCGGGGGGAGTGCGTTTGTTGCCCGGCGAAGTGCATGCTTGACCTCATCAGCCTACGACGTTGACCAGTTTGCCCGGAACCACGATGACGCGCTTGGGCGGACGGCCTTCCAGGAAGCGGGCGACCTCTTCCTGGGATGCCGCGAGCTTTTCGATGTCTTCCTTGGCGGCCTTGGCGGCCACGCGGATGGAGCCGCGCAGCTTGCCGTTGACCTGGAGCATCAGCTCGATCTCGTCGGCGACCAGCGCCGCCTCGTCCACGTGCGGCCAAGGCGCGTCGAGCAGGTCGCCCAGCTCGTGGGCGTAGCCCAGGTCGCGCCACAGGTGCCAGGTGATGTGCGGCACCACGGGATACAGCACGCGCAGCAGCACGCCCAGCGTTTCGGCGTAGGCGGCGTCCGCGGCTGCGCCTTCGGGCAGCTTGGCGTCGTCGATGGCGTTGAGCATCTTCATGCACGCCGACACGACGGTGTTGTACTGGATGCGCTGGTAGTCGTAGTCGGCTTGCTTGAGCAGGCCGTAGACCTCGCGGCGCAGATCCTTGACCGGGGCCGGCGCCTGCGCCCAGTCGGCGCCATGGGCCAGGCCGCGCGCGATGGCCTCGCGCTGGCCGTAGCTGATGGACCAGAGGCGGCGCAGGAAGCGGTTGGAGCCTTCGACGCCAGAGTCCGACCATTCGAGGGTCTGTTCCGGCGGGCTGGCGAACATGACGAAAAGGCGGGCCGTGTCCGCGCCCAGCGTGTCGATCAGCGATTGCGGGTCGACGCCGTTGTTCTTCGACTTGGACATCGTGCCTACGCCGCCGTAGGTGATGGCGGAGCCGTCCGACTTCAGCTTGGCGCCGACGATGGCGCCGCGGTCGTCGTAGACGTTTTCGACGTCTTCCGGCCAGAAGTACTCGATGCCGCCCTGCGGCGTCTTGCGCGAGTAGATATGGTTCAGCACCATGCCCTGGCACAGCAGCTTGGTGAAGGGCTCGTCGAAGTTGAGCAAGCCCATGTCGCGCATGACCTTGGTCCAGAAGCGGGCGTACAGCAGGTGGAGCACCGCGTGTTCGATGCCGCCGATGTACTGGTCCATCGGCATCCAGTAGTCGTTGCGTGCGTCGACCATGGCGTTATCGTTGCCCGGCGAGGTGTAGCGCATGAAATACCAGGACGAGTCCACGAAGGTGTCCATCGTGTCCGTTTCACGGCGCGCCGGCTTGCCGCACTTGGGGCAGGAGCAGGACAGGAACGCCTCGTTCTTGGCCAGCGGATTGCCGCTGCCGTCCGGGATGAGGTCGTCGGGCAGGACCACCGGCAGGTCTTTTTCCGGAACCGGGACCGGGCCGCAATCCGCGCAGTGGATGATGGGGATGGGGGTGCCCCAATAGCGCTGGCGCGAGATGCCCCAGTCGCGCAGGCGCCAGGTGGTCTGCTTTTCGCCCAGGCCTTGCGCGCCCAGGTCGACGGCGATGGCGTCGACCGCTTCCTTGTGGGAGAGGCCGTCGTACTTGCCCGAATTGATGGTGCGTCCGGCTTGCTTGTCGCCGTACCACTCCTGCCAGGCATTGGTGGAGTATTCCTTGCCGGCCACGTCCACGACCTGCACGATGGGCAGGTCATATTTCTTGGCGAAGGCGAAATCGCGCTCGTCATGCGCCGGCACGCCCATCACGGCGCCATCGCCGTAGGTCATGAGCACGTAGTTGCCGACCCAGACCTGAACTTCGGCGCCCGTGACCGGGTGCGTGACGTACAGGCCCGTGGGCATGCCTTCCTTTTCGCGCGTGGCCATTTCGGCCTCGGTCGTGCCGCCCAGCTTGCATTGTTCGATGAACGCGGCCAGTTGCGGATTGGAGAGCGCGGCCTGCGTGGCCAGGGGGTGTTCCGGCGCCACGGCGCAGAAGGTCACGCCCATGATGGTGTCGGCGCGGGTGGTGAAGACGTACAGCTTGCCGTCCTGGATCAGCTGGCCGTCCTGGCCGGCGATCTTGTGCGGGAAAGCGAAGCGCAGGCCCTCGGACTTGCCGATCCAGTTTTCCTGCATCAGGCGCACGCGCTCGGGCCAGCCGGGCAGGTCGTTCTGGACGGCGCCCAGCAGTTCGTCGGCGTAATCGGTGATGCGCAGGTAGTAGCCGGGGATCTCGCGCTTTTCGACCAGCGCGCCCGAGCGCCAGCCGCGGCCGTCGATGACCTGTTCATTGGCCAGCACGGTCTGGTCCACCGGGTCCCAGTTGACGACCTGGGTCTTGCGGTAGGCGACGCCCTTTTCCAGCATCTTGAGGAACAGCCACTGGTTCCACTTGTAGTACTGGGGATCGCAGGCGCACATTTCGCGCGACCAGTCGATCGCCAGGCCCATCGCCTTCATCTGCTTCTTCATGTAGGCGATGTTGTCGTACGTCCACTTCGCCGGCGGCACCTTGGACTTGATGGCGGCGTTTTCCGCCGGCATGCCGAAGGCGTCCCAGCCCATGGGCATCAGAACGTTGTAGCCGCGCATGCGCAACTGACGGGCCATCATGTCGTTGATGGTGTAGTTGCGCACGTGGCCCATGTGCAGCTTGCCGCTGGGGTAGGGCAGCATGGAGCAGGCGTAGAACTTCGGCTTTTCGGAGCCGTCGGCGTTCTTGGCGTGTTCGTGGACCAGGTAGACGTCGCGCGCCTGCCAATCTTGGTGGGCGGCTGCTTCGACGGTATTGGGGAGGTAACGTTCCTGCATGGGCTCGTGCACGATGGCAAAAAAAGGGTGAGCCGCCTCGCCGCGCGGGCGCGGAGGCGGCCAAAACCCCTGATTATAGGAGGTGCTAGGCGCGGGCAGGGGACGGAGCCGTTTCGGGGATGCGCGCGCTGGGCGCCAGGGCGCCATAAGCCAGCGTAATCACCCCGAGGACGGCGCCCGCCGTGACCACGCCGGGCCAGCCAAAATGGGCGTACAGCCAGGACGATACCAGCGAACCGGATGCGCCGCCGATGAAGTAGCTGGTCATGTAGCCGGCCGTCAGCCGGCTGCGCGCTTCGGGGCGCAGGCGGTAGAGGGCGCTGCTGTTGGTGACGTGCACGCCCTGGATCGCGAGATCCTGCACCAGGATGCCGACCAGCAGGGCCAGCACCGACACCTGGCCGAAGGCGATCAGTCCCCAGGAACCCAGCAGCAACAGCAGTCCGACGCGGGTGGCGAGGTTGCCCAGGCCGCGGTCGGCAAGGCGGCCGAAGCGGTTGGCGGCGTAGGCCCCTGCGGCGCCCGCCAGCCCGAACAGGCCGATGGTGGTGTTGCTGTATTGATAGGGCGGGCTGGCCAGCAGGAAGGTCAGCGGCGTCCACAGCATGCTGAAGGCCGCGAACAGCAGGCCGCCCAGCAGCGAGCGGGCGCGGAACAGCGGTTCCTCGACGAACATGCGCAGGATGGAGCCCAGCAGGCGCGGGTAGCTCAGCCCGGCCGGACTCTGGTGGCGCGGCAGCAGGCGCCACAGGGCCGCGGACATGATCAGCATCAGGATGGCCGCCACCCAGTACACGGTGCGCCAGCTGCCCACGTCGGCGAGCGCGCCGGCGACGGTGCGGGCCAGCAGGATGCCCAGCAGCAGTCCGCTCATGACGGTGCCCACGGCCTTGCCCCGCTCATGCGGCGCGGCCAGCGTCGCGGCGAAAGGCACCAGGATCTGGGCCACCACGGACAGCATGCCCGTCAGCGCCGTGCCCAGGATCAGCACGCCGATATTGGGGGCGAAGGCGGAAATCAGCAGACCGCCCGAGGACAGCAGGTTCATCAGCACGATCAGGCTGCGGCGCTCGAACATGTCGCCCAGGGGCACGAGCAGCATCAGGCCCACCGCATAGCTCAGCTGCGCGGTGGTGACGATGCTGCCCGCCGTGGCGCTGGACAGCGAGAATTGCTCGCTGATCGTATGCAGCAGCGGCTGCGCGTAATAGTTGCTGGCGACGGCGAGGCCGGTCGCGACCGACATCAGCAGGAGGATGGGCGCGGTCAGGACCGGCGTCTGGGAGGACTGGGTAGCGGAAGTCATGGATCGGGATCGGGGATGATGGCTGCGAAAGAGGGCTCGGCTCAGGCGCCGATGCCGCCAGGCGTTTCCTGGTCCTGCTTGATCAGCAGCTTCCTGAGGAGGCCGGCCAGTTGCTTGCGCTCGGCTGCGGACAGCGGTTCAAGCAGTTCATTGAGGTCCTTCAGGTAGTCCTTCAGCACCAGCTTGATGGTGCGCAAGCCTTCGGCCGTGAGCGACACGATGACGCCGCGCCGGTCTTCCGGATTGGGGCTGCGCGTGAGCAGGCCGGCCTGCTCCAGGCGGTCGAGCCGGTTGGTCATGGCGCCGGAGGTCAACAGCAGGGCCTCCACCAGCTTCTGCGGATTCAGCGCGTAGGGCGAGCCGCTGCGGTACAGCGTGGCCAGCACGTCGAATTCGCCCTGGTGCAGGTCGTAGTTGCGGAAGCTGCGGTTCACGTTGCGCGCGGCCAGCGCGTTCAGACGGAACACACGGGTGACGACGGACATGGCGGCGAAGTCCTGGGCGGGACATTCGGCGGTCCATTGGGAGATCACCAGATCGACGAGGTCATTCATGGGTGCACGGGCTTTATTTTTACGTGAAGTATCTTAACATGAAGATAAATTGGAAAAAGCCGACCTATGCGTCGTGCAGGCCGGCCGCGGCAAAAAAGAAGGGCCCGCCTCTTGCGAGGCGGGCCCTTCCGGCTTGACCGGAACTACGCGCGATTTACTGCGCGGCGTCCTTCAGCTTCTTGAGCGGGCGAACCTTCACCTTGACCGAAGCCGGCTTGGCGGGGAACCAGCGCTCTTCACCGGTGAACGGATCCTTGCCGAAGCGCTTGGCCTTGGCCGGAACCTTCTGCACGGCAACCTTGAACAGGCCGGGCAGCGTGAATTCGCCAGCGCCCTTCTTGTCCACGGAGCCCAGCACCGAGGTTTCCAGGCTGGCCAGGACGGCCTTGACCGACTTGGCTTCAACGCCCGATTGCTCAACGATGTAGGCGATCAGCTGGGTCTTGTTCAGGGCGGCCTTGATGGCCTTGGGGGCAGCAGCGACCTTCTTGGCGGCGACGACCTTCTTGACGGCCGGCTTTGCAGCGGGCTTCACAGCGGGTTTGGCAGCAGTTGCCTTCTTTGCGGGCGCCTTGGCGGCGGGCTTGGTGACTTTCTTGGCAGGAGCTTTTGCTTTCGTGGCCATGGTCAAAATCCGTATGTTGAGGTCATGGAGCAGCGCGCGCCGGGTATCGGCGTTTGACGCTACGCGGCCGATGATAGCGGAAGAGTGGCGATTAATGCGGTTTTCTAGCGGGTTTTTGGCCCTTGTTTGTTGTTTTCGACACAGAAAGTGCTTTGTAGAAGGGCTCCAGCAAGATGTCGTGACATTCATCGCGCATCTTTTCAGATGCCTGCGGCACTGAACCAACTGCGCCGGGCATGTTCCAATTGCGTGCCCTGCGCGAGACCCGCGCGGAAAAAACCAAGCATGGAAGCAAAGCAGTCATATGTTGATGAAGAAGTTGGCGGCGAGCCTGATCGTCGCGGCCGCGTGCATGTCGGGCGCCGTGGCGCAGACGGTGCCCGCGCCGGCCCTGTCGGCCAAGGCCTGGCTCTTGCTGGACGAGACCAGCGGACAGGTGATCGCGTCGCATGCGGCGACGACCCGGATCGAGCCCGCGTCCCTGACCAAGATCATGACGGCCTATGTCGTGTTCGAGGCGCTCAGCAAGAAAGAGCTGTCCGCGGCGCAAATGGTCACGGTGTCGACCCGCGCCTGGAAGGTGCCGGCGGGCAGCTCGAAGATGTTCCTGGAGCCGGGCTCGAAGGTGTCGGTGGACGATCTGCTGCGCGGCCTGATGATCCAGTCGGGCAACGACGCGGCCATCGCGCTGGCCGAAGCCGTGTCGGGCAGCGTCGAGGCCTTCGTGGCGCGGATGAACGACACCGCCGCCAGGCTCGGCCTGCACGCCACGCATTTCGCCAGCCCGCACGGCTTGCCCGATCCGGGGACCTACTCCACCGCCAGCGACCTGTCCATGCTGGCCACGCGTTTCATTCGCGATTATCCGCAGCTCTACAGGACCTACGATTCGGCCAAGCAGTTCACCTACAACAAGATCACGCAGCCGAACCGCAACCGCCTGCTGTGGCTGGATCCCAGCGTGGACGGGCTGAAGACCGGGCATACCGAATCGGCCGGCTATTGCATCGTCGCCACCGCGCAGCGTCCTAATGGCGCTGACCAGCGCCGCCTGATCACGGTGGTGGTGGGCACGGCGTCGGACAAGCTGCGCACGCAGGAAAGCCGCGAGTTGCTGGAGTGGGGCTTTCAGGGGTTCAATACCATCAAGCTGTACGCGCGCGGCCAGGCGGTCGCCACGCCCGAGGTATGGAAGGGCGAGCAGGACAGCCTGAAGGCCGGATTCGCGCGCGATGCCTACGTGACGGTGCCTGCGGGCGCCAAGGTCGAACCGGTCTGGACACCGCAGGATCCGCTGATTGCGCCGATCGCGGCCCAGTCCGCAGTGGGCGAGGTGCGTGTGCTGGTGGACGGCAAGCCCGCCATGCAGTTTCCGGTGGTGGCACTGGAACCGGTGGCCGAGGCCGGATTCGCGGGACGCGCGTGGGATTCCATCCGCTTGTGGTGGCGTGGCCACGCCGGATAACGGAGGTGTGCGATGGCGGTGAGCTTTCCTGGAGGCCCGGCCCCGGCGCCGGGCGCGGATGATCCCTTGGCTTTGCTGTCGGCCTGCCATGGCCGCATTTCCCGCCAGTGCGCGACCTTGGGGCGTCTTGCCGCGCACCTGCCGGTGCATGGCAGCGACGCCGCGGCTCAAACCGCGGCGGCCAGCGTCATGCGCTACTTCGATACCGCGGCCGCACACCATCACGAGGACGAGGAAGAGGACCTGTTTCCGGCCTTGATCGAATCCATGGCCGGCTCTGACGCCGTCTGTCTGCATGCGCTGGTGGACGGCCTGATGGCCGAGCACCGGCAGTTGGCGCGGCGCTGGGAGCCCTTGCGCCAGGCGCTCGCCGAGATCGCGGCGGGCCGCCAGGCCGAGCTGCCCGCCAGCCAGGTGCAGGATTTCACCGATGCCTACGCCGCGCATATCCAGCGTGAGGAAAGCGAACTGCTGCCGATGGCGGCGCGGCTGATCCCGGACGATACGCTGGCCGGGATCGGGCAGGCCATGAAGGCGCGACGCGGCGGCGAGGCCGGCTGACGTTTCGGGCAAGGCGGGGATTGGCGCTACGATGGCCGCAGCCGGCGCGCGGCGCGCCGGGTTTTTGCCTACGTGTCCGCCATGACCAGAAACGCCCGTTTCCGCCAGAAATTGCAGGATCCCGTCTTGATGCACGCCATGTCGGCGCACAACCCGCTGTCCGCCAGGCTGGCGGCCGATGCCGGGTTCGACGCCATCTGGGGCAGCGGCTTCGAGCTGTCGGCCAGCTACGCCGTGCCCGATGCCAACATACTCTCGCCCTCGCAGCACCTGGACATGATGCGGGCGATCGCCGCCGCGGTGGACGTGCCCGTGATTGCCGACATCGACACCGGATTCGGCAATGCCATCAATGTCTCCTACATGGTGCCGCAGTACGAAGCTGCGGGCGTGTCGGCGGTGGTGATGGAAGACAAGACCTTTCCCAAGGACACGAGTCTGCGCGCGTCCGGCAGGCAGGAGCTGGTGCGGATCGAGGAGTTCCAGGGCAAGATCGAAGCCGCCTGCAGCGCCCGCCGCGATGCGGATTTCTGCGTGATCGCCCGGACCGAGGCGCTGATCGCGGGCGCCGGCGAGCAGGAAGCCTTGGTCCGGGCGCGCGCGTATGAAGCTGCGGGCGCGGACGCCATCCTGATCCATTCCAAGCAGAACACGCCCGACGAGATCCTGTCGTTCGTCGCGGCATGGCAAGGCCGCGCGCCGCTGGTGCTGGTGCCCACCGCCTATCCGCAACTGCGCGAAGCCGATATCCAGGCGCTGGGCAAGGTCGGCCTGGTCATCTATGGCAATCACGCCATCCGCGCCGCGGTGGGGGCGATGCGGGACGTGTTCGCCCGCATCCGCAGCGATGGCGGCATCCATCAGGTGGATGCGGCGCTGCCGGCGGTCAAGGAAATCATCGCGCTGCAGGGCGATGCCCATATGCGGGAGCTGGAGCGCCGTTACCTCAAGTAAGCGGGACGCGTTGCGCGCGAGGGGCGCTAGCGATTACGCTAGACGACCCGCCGCCCGCCCTGTGCGCCGCAGGCGGAACCAATCAGAAAGCAGATGCCGAGGGACAAGAAAGAATGATGCAGGGGGGGATGAGCGTCGCGCGCCGGTTGTTCGGCTCGTGGGTGGACGAGGTCAATGCGCGGACCTTGCGCGCGGATGCGACGGCGGGCTTGCTGGGCGCCTTGCTGGTGTTGCCGCAGGGCGTGGCGTTCGCCATGCTGGCGGGCCTGCCGCCCGAGTACGGCCTGTATTCCGCCATCGTTCCCTGTATCGTCGCGGCGCTCTTCGGGTCCAGCCGCCATGTCATGTCGGGCCCGACCAATGCCAACTCGTTGGCGCTCTATGCGGTGTTGACGCCGCTGGCGGTGGCCGGCAGCCAGGGCTACATCCAGCTGGCGCTGGCCGTGACCGTGCTGGTCGGGCTGATGCAATGGCTGGTGGGCACGCTCAGGCTGGGCTCGCTGGCGCACTTCATCTCGCCGTCGGCGCTGTTCGGTTTCACCAGCGGCGCGGCGCTGCTGATCGCCGTGCATGCGCTGAAGGACGCGCTGGGCATGCCGTCGCCGGACGCGCACGGCGCGGGCGCCTTGCTGGCCAGCCTGGCCGCGAATCTGGCGCAGGTGCACTGGGGCGCCTTGCTGGTGACCCTGACCACCCTGGCCGTGGCGCTGCTGGTGCGGCGCCTGGACAAGCGCAAGCCCTACATGTTGGCGGGGCTGGCGGCGGGCGCGCTGGCGGCCGCGGGCTTCAACGCGCTGACCGAAGGTGCGCCGGTGTCAGTGCTGGGTGCGCTGGCCCAACCTTGGCCGCCTTTCCATATTCCCAGCGTCGATTGGCGCGCCTTGCCCGAACTGCTGAGCGTGGCCTTCGCGCTGACCATCGTGGCGCTGGCGCAATCCATCTCCATCGCCAAGGCCGTGGCCACGCGTTCGGGCCAGCGCATCGACGCCAACCGCGAATTCGTGGGGCAGGGGCTGTCCAATATTGTGGGCGGCTTTTTCTCCTGTTACCTGTCTTGCGGGTCGCTCAACAGGTCCATTCCCAACTACGAGGCTGGCGCCAAGACGCCGCTGGCGTCCGTGTTCTCGGCCTTGCTGCTGGTGGCGCTGGTGGCCCTGTCCGCGCCGCTTTTGGCCATGATTCCGCACGCGGCGATTTCCGGGCTGCTGCTGCTGGTGGCCTGGACCCTGTTCGACATTCCGCGCTGGCGGCAACTGATCCGCACCCAGCGCGGCGAAGCGATCATCGCCGCCGCCACGCTGGCTGCCACCATCACCATACGCATGGAAGTGGCGATCCTGCTGGGCACGGTGTTGTCGCTGATGGTCTACCTGCACCGCACCTCGCGGCCGGCGATGCGCACCATGGGCTTCGACTCGCGCGGCTTGGAGCGGCGCTTCGTGGTGTTGGAGCACGCGCCGGATGCCTTGCCGGAGTGCCCGCAACTGAAGCTGCTGCGCATGGAAGGGTCGGTCTATTTCGGCGCTGCCACGCACGTGGCGCAGCGCCTGCATGAGCTGCGCGCGGCGCCCGGCGCGCCGCGCCATCTGCTGGTGATGGCCAAGAGCATGAATTTCATCGACATGGCGGGCGCGCAGGTCTGGGAAGACGAACTGGCCGCCAGGCGGGCCATGGGCGGCGATCTGTACTTCCACCGCCCGCGGCCGGAAGTGCTGGACATGTGGCGTCGCACGGGTTTCCTGCAGCGGCTGGGCGAGGACCATATCTTTCCCGACAAGGCGACCGCGCTGCATACGATCTACGCCAAGCTGGACCGCGGCATTTGCGAGGGATGCCAGGCCAAGATCTTCTGGGAATGCCAGCCCAACGGGCTGAGGAACGACTGAGGCCGCGTGCGCGGCCGGCTCAGGCCGGCTGCGGCGCTTCCGTGCCCAGATAGGCCGCGCGGACCCGCTCGTCGGCCGCGATCGTTGCGGGTTCGCCCTCGGCCAGCAGGCTGCCGCGCACCAGCACTGCGATGCGATCGGCGTGCTTGAACACAACATCCAGGCTGTGCTCGGTGAACAGGACCGCAATGCGCTGGGTGTCCGCCAGCGTGCGCGTCAGCCGCATCAGCGCATGGCGTTCATTGGTGGCCATGCCCGCCGTGGGTTCGTCCATCAGCAAGAGGCGCGGCTGGTGCGCCAGCGCCATCGCCAGCTCCACCCGCTTGACGTCGCCGTAGGCCAGCGTGCCGCAATGCTCCTGCGCCTTGTCCGCCATCTGCACCTGGGACAGCAGCGACATGGCCTCCTCGGCCGCGTGCCGGGTGGCCCGGCGCCACGGATTCAGCAGCAGCCGGTCGCGCGACAGCAGCGCAGTCTGCACGTTCTCGCGCACCGTCATGGAGCGGAAGGTGGCCGCGGTCTGGAAGGTGCGTCCCACGCCCAACCGGCAGATCTTGCCTGCCGACAGGCCTACCAGTTCGCGGCCGTCCAGCAGGACGGAGCCCGAGTCGGGCCGCAGCTGGCCACCCAGCGCGTTGAAACAGGTGGACTTGCCGGCGCCGTTGGGGCCGATCAGCGCCAGCATCCGGCCCGCTTCCAGCGTGAAGGACACGCCGGCCAGCGCGTCGATGCCGCCGAATGATTTGCGCAGGTCCCGGACTCGCAGCAGGGGGGCGGTGTTCATGCGCGCCTCCTGTTCCAGCTTGCGGCCAGGCGCGCGGCAGCGCCTGCCAGCCCCTCGGGAAACGCCATGACCAGGGCCAGGATGGCCAGCCCCAGCACCGCGTGCCAGTACTCGGTGCTGCGCGCGGCGGCATCCTGCAGCCAGGTGTAGGACGCAGCGCCAACGAGCGGGCCGGCCAGCGTCTGCAACCCGCCCAGCAGCACCATGACCAGTCCGTCCACGGAGCGGCTCACGGCCAGCGTGTCGGGCGCGATGCTGCCCTTGGAAAATGCGTAGAGCGAGCCTGCCAGGCCGGCGGCGAAAGACGCGGCCACGAAGCCCGCCCATTGCACGCGCCGCGTGTCCATGCCCAGCGCCTCGGCGCGCAGGGCCGAATCGCGCACGCCGCGCAGCGCATAGCCCAGCGGCGAGAACGCCAGGCGGCGCAGCCAGGCGATGCCGGCCACGCACAGCGCCAGCGTCAGGTAATAGAACCAGGGGCCCTGGGCGAGCCAGGCCGATGGCCACAGCCCGATCAGGCCGTTGCTGCCGCCCGTCACGTCATCCCATTGATAGGCCAGCGCCCAGAGGATCTGCGCCACCGCCAGGGTCAGCATCGCCAGGTACACGCCCGACAGGCGCACGCAGAACCAGCCGAACAGCAGGGCGCCGAGCGCCGCGGCGAAGGGGCCGAGCAGCAGCGCCGCTTCCATCGGCACGGCCGCCAGCTTCAGGAGCAGCGCGGCGCCGTAGGCGCCCAGGCCGAACCAGGCGGCATGGCCAAACGAGGTCATGCCGGCCAGCCCGGTGAGGAAATGCAGGCTGGCGGCAAACAGCGCGGCGATCAGGATTTCGGTCAGCAGGATGCCCAGATAGGGGCTGTGAGCGGCCGCCACCGGCGCCAGTACCAGGAGCGCCAACAGCGCGCCATAGGCCAGCCGCAGGCCGCGGCCGGCCGGCGCGATGGGGCGCTCCGGGGCGGCGGTGTGGGATGCCGGCTCGGGCGGTTTGCCCAGCAGACCCCAGGGCCGCACGACCAGCACCACGGCCATCACGGCGAATTCCGCCAGCAGCGTGAGCTTGGACAGATTGAAAAGCCAGGGGCCGATCTGCACCTGTCCCAGGAACACGAACAATGCCTTGACCGAGCAGATCAACAAGGCGGCGAGGAAGGCGCCGGGAATCGAACCCAGGCCGCCCACCACCACCACCACGAACGCGCTGGCGATGATCTCCAGGTCCAGGCCCAGGGTGGCGGGTACCCGCGGCGCGGCCAGCGCGCCGCCCAGGCCGGCCAGGAACGCGCCCAGGGTGAATGCCGAGGTGAACAGCCAGGCTTGATTCACGCCCAGCGCGGCCAGCATCTTGCGATTTTCCGCCGCGGCCCGCAGCAGCCGGCCCCAGCGCGTACGCATCAGCAGCAGCCAAAGCAGGCCCAGTACCACGGGGCCGGCGGCGATCAGCAGCAGGTCGTATTCGGGATAGCGCCGGCCCAGGATCTGCACGGCGCCAGACAGGCCGGGGGCGCGCGCTGCGAACAGGTCTTCGGGGCCCCAGATGGCCAGCGCGGCGTCGCCGATGATGAGCACCAGTGCAAAGGTCGCCAGCAGCTGGAACAGTTCAGGCGCCTGGTACAGGCGCCGCAGCACCAGCCATTCGGCGGCCGCGCCGATAAGGCCCGTGGCCAGCGCCGCCAGAAGCAGCCCGGCCCAATAGCCGGCGCCGTCGCCGAAGTAGTTGGTGAAGGTCCAGGCCAGGTAGACGCCCAGCATGTAGAACGAGCCGTGGGCGAAGTTCACCACGCGCGTGACGCCGAAGATCAGCGACAGGCCGGCGGCGACCAGGAACAGCGCGCTGGCGTCCGCCAGCCCATTGAGCAGCTGCAGCAGCAGCCCTGACAGGCTCATCAGTGCGCCGGACGCATCTTGCGCACTTGCTCGTCAGGCGGCTGCAGGCGTGCGCCGTCGATATAGGCGAAGTCCTTCATGATGCCCTTGCCGTCTTCCACCGCGGTCACGCCCACGTACACGCCCATGGTCGACTGGTGGTCGATCTTGCGGTATTGGATGGGGCCATAGGGCGTGTCCACCTTCAGGCCGGCAAACGCGTCGACCAGTTTTTCGGTGTCCACTTCGCCCGCAGCCTTCAGGCCCTGGGCGATGGACATGAGGGACGCGTAGCCCACGACCGAGCCGACCTTGGGCGTTTCGTTGTAGCGCTTCTTGTAGGCTTCGACGAACGTGGTGTTGGCCGGGGTGTCGATGGCGTACCAGGGGTAGCCCGTGACGATCCAGCCGGTGGGCGTGTCGGCGCCCAGCGGTTCCAGGTATTCGGGTTCGCCAGACAGCACCGACACCACGGCGCGGTTCTCGAACAGGCCGCGGGTATTGCCCTCGCGCACGAAGCGCGTCAGGTCGGCGGCGAACAGCACGTTGAAGATCGCGTCGGGCTTGGCGTCGGCCAGGGCCTGCACCACGGCGCCGGCATCGACCTTGCCCAGCGGCACGGCCTGCTCCGCGACGAACTCCACGTCGGACTGGAACGAGGTCATCATGGCCTTGAAGGTGGCCACCGCGGACTGCCCATACTCGTAGTTGGGGTAGACGATGGCCCAGCGCTTCTTGCGCAAGGCCAGCGCCTTGGGGGCCAGCGCCGCCACGTGCATCCAGGTTGAGGGGCGCAGACGGTAGGTGTAGCGGTTGCCGTCCTGCCAGGTGATCTTGTCGGTGAGAGGCTCGGCCGCCAGGAAGAACACCTGCTGCTGTTTGGCGAAATCCGTCAGCGCCAGGCCGGTATTGGAAAGGAATCCGCCGAACAGCAGCTCGACCTTTTCGCGGGCCAGCAATTCCTGGGCCGCGCGCACCGAATCGCCGGGGTTGCCGTTGTCGTCGCGCGAGATCACTTCCAGCTTCCTGCCCAGCACGCCTCCGCCGGCGTTGACCTCTTCCAGCGCCAGCTGCCAGCCCTTTTTATAGGGGCCAAGAAAGGCGGGTATCGCCTTGTAGCTGTTGATCTCGCCGATGCGGATGGGTGGCTCCTTGTCCTTGGCCGAGGCGGCGGGAGCCAGCGCCAGGGCCAGGAGTGCCGGCGCCACGGCGCGGCGCAGCAGGGTAAGGCAGGGACGGAACATGTCAGGTATCGCGTGGAGAGGGAATCTGGCGCCAGCAGGCGCGGCGGATGACAGCGGCCCAATTGGAACATGGGCCTTCGCCCCGGGGCAATAGACAAGGCGCCCCATGCGGCGCTCGCCAGAAATGAAAAAAGGCCCTGCGGTGCAGGGCCTTTTCGACTTGCGGGAAAACCGGCTGAATTACTTCAGCTTGGTTTCCTTGTAGTCAACGTGCTTGCGAGCGACCGGATCAAATTTCTTGATCAGCATCTTCTCGGGCATGTTGCGCTTGTTCTTGGTGGTCGTGTAGAAATGACCCGTGCCGGCAGTCGACTCGAGCTTGATCTTTTCGCGGATACCTTTGGCCATGTCGTGCTCCTAGTATGTAGATTGGCGGGGAGGCTGATTAAGCCAGTTCGCCGCGGGCACGCATTTCGGCCAGCACGGCGTCGATGCCGTTCTTGTCGATCGTGCGGATGGCCTTGGCCGAAACACGCAGGCGGACCCAGCGGTTTTCGCTTTCAACCCAGAACCGGCGCGATTGCAGGTTGGGCAGGAAGCGACGCTTGGTCTTGTTGTTCGCGTGCGAAACATTGTTGCCCACCATCGGGCCTTTGCCGGTCACTTGGCATACGCGTGCCATGGATGCACCTCTTTAGGTCGTTCTTTTGTCGCGCATCGCTTGGGGGGTAGACAGGGTTTCAGCCGCCGGGCTGTAGAGGCGCTTGCGCTGCCTTTGCCGGCCACCCAGTCTTAGTGGATGAGGGGGGATCGGAGTGGCTGTTAAAGCCCGTCTGGTCCGCCCCAGTGCTTATACCCGCTGCCTGCCACCCGCGGAATTCTTGGAAGAATCTCTGGGATTTCCTAAGAAAATCGCCAGACGTTGCGCGGTTGGGGTCAGAGTGCTGAACTACAAAGCATAGTAGTCCGGCACGGGAAACTTCATGTGAAGACTTAGATTCTAATACGAAAAGCCTAAATAAATCAAGCGGCCAGGCTACTTGGTGTGCGATTGCGCCACGCGGCCCGAGATCCAGGACAGGCAGGCGCAGGCCGCCAGCGTGGTCGTCAGGGGCAGGGCGCTGTCGGTCTGCCAGGCGCTGACGGCGAAACCGGCCAGCGCGCCGCAGGACAATTGCAGCGTCCCCAACAGCGCGGAAGCCGCGCCCAGCCGCTTGCCCTGGTCCGCCAGCGCCAGCGCCGCCGAGTTGGGATTCACGAAGCCCTGGCTGCCCATGTAGCAGATCAGGCACAGCATCAGCAGGGGCAGGGTCATCCAGCCGCCCAGCGTCAGCGCGACCGCCGCCAGGCTGGCGCAGGCCAGCGAGGTCAGGGCGCGGCGCTGCAACTGGCGCGGCGTGTAGGTGCGCAGCAGGCGCGCGCTGATCTGCGAGCAGACGATGAGCGAGAGCGCGTTGGTGCCGAACAGCAGGCCGTAGTACTGGGGCGGCACGCCGTAGAGTTCGATGAAGACGCGCGGCGAGCCGATGATGTAGGCGAACATGCCGGCCTGGCCGAAACCGCCGGCCAGGCTGTGCGCCATGAAGCCGCGATGCGCGAACAGGTCGCGGTAGTTGCGCAGGATGGTTTCCCAGCGCAGGGGCACCACGCGTTCAGGCGCCAGCGATTCCTTCATGATCAGGATCACGGCAGCCATCAACATCGCGCCGCCGGCCAGCATGACCCAGAACAGGCTGCGCCACGAGGTGATGGCAAGCAGTTGGCCGCCCGCCAGGGGCGCGAGAATGGGGGCCAGGCCCATGATGAGCATCAGCAGCGACATGGCGCGCGCGGCTTCATGGGTTTCGTAGTGGTCACGGATGACCGCGCGCGGGATCACAATGCCGGCGGCCCCGCCCATGGCCTGCACCACGCGCCAGCCGGTCAGCGCTTCCACCGACCCCGACAGCGCACAGCCCAGCGAAGCGATCATGAACAGCGTCAGCCCCACCAGCAGCGGCGGCTTGCGCCCGTAGCGGTCGGCCATCGGGCCATAGAACACCTGCGCCATCGCCAGGCCGATCAGGTAGGCGGCCAAAGTGCGTTCGACGTCGCCGCGCGACACGCCCAGGTTCGCCGCGATCGTGGGGAACGCGGGCAGGTACATATCGATGGCGAACGGACCGATTGCGGTCAGCGCGCCCATGAGTATCAGCCAGCCAGGCAGGCCGCTGCGAAAAGACTGTGATGGGGGCATGTGGATTGCGGGGTAGCGCAGTGACAGGGCCCGGATGCGGTTTGTTGCACGGTTTGGGCCAAGTAAACGACTGTATCACGGGCAACCTTACAAGCAAATTGCAAGTTTTTTCCGATAAAGTCATTGCGGTCCGTACGTATTCCAGAGGAGAAGTCGTGAATCCTTTGTTGTCTGTTGTGGAACGCAAACTCCAGGCCCTGCCGGTCCCGGTCCAGCTGGTTCTGCCCGACGGCGCCGTGCTGGGGCCGCCCGAACCCCGCGTTCGTTTCGTCACGCACGACAAGACTGCGCTGGCGCACCTGGCCGAAGGCGCAGTGGGCGTGCTGGGGCAGGATTACGTGGAAGGCCGCATCGACATCGAAGGCAATATGCGCGATGTGATGGCCGCGGCGTCGGCGCTGCTGCCGGGCTCGCCGGTGGACGCGGCGCGCGGCGGCTGGCTGACCGAGCTGGTGCGCAAGGTGGTGTCGGTCTGGCGCCATTCGGTCGAACGCGACGCCAAGCAGATCGAATTCCACTACGACCTGTCCGATGATTTCTACGCGCTCTGGCTGGATCCGCGACGGGTCTATTCCTGCGCCTACTACCGTGAACCGGGCATGACGCTGGCCCAGGCCCAGGAGGCCAAGCTGGACCACATCTGCCGCAAGCTGCGCCTGCGTGCAGGCGAGCGGTTCCTGGATGTGGGGGCGGGGTGGGGCGGCCTGCTGCTGTGGGCTGCCGAGAATTACGGCGTGGACGCCACCGGCATCACCCTGTCGCGCAACCAGCATGCCCATGTCAGCAAGCTGATCCAGGAGAAGGGGCTCGCAGGCCGGGTCCGCATGGAACTGCTGGACTACCGCAAACTGGACGAATCCGCGCCCTACGACAAGATCGCGTCGGTCGGCATGTTCGAGCACGTGGGCCGCGCCCAGCTCGAGGGCTACTTCGCCAAGCTGCGCCGCCTGCTCAAGCCGGGCGGACTGATCATGAACCATGGCATTACCGCTGCCGGCGTCTACAACGCCGAGCTGGGCAACGGCATGGGCGAATTCATCGAGAAGTACATCTTCCCGGGCGGCGAATTGACCCACGTCAGCGTGGTGATGGAAACCCTGACCAACGGCGGGCTGGAAGAGGTGGACGTGGAAAACCTGCGGCCGCATTACGCGCGCACCCTGTGGGCCTGGAGCGATGCGCTGGAGGCGCGCCTGCCTGAAGCGGCGCGCATCCTGGGCGGCGAGCAGGGCGAGCGTTCGCTGCGCGCCTACCGGCTGTACCTGGCCGGCTGCGCCATGGCGTTCGAGCACGGCTGGATCGCGCTGCACCAGATCCTGGGCCAGCATCCGGCGACAGGACGCGCCGATGAGCTGGACAATCCGCCGGACCTCGCCTACCCCTGGCGCCGGGACTACATGTACGCCAAGAACGAGTAGCGGTCAGCGGGTGTCCGCAGGATGGCCGGTTTCAATGGGTTTGACACCGAGAAGTGGGCCGAAACGCGTCCGCCCACTGGCCGGAACCGCGATTTCCGGCCAATTCGAAACCGCCAAAGCGTATGGATATGAATTTATTATTTACTGAATGTATCTTTGCGTCTGAATCAAAATCCCCTAGGGAAAGCTGCTGTTTCACTCCTTGCGATTGCGGGTAATCCCGGACCGTTTTTTCCGGAAATGTATCTGATTCATTCCGAGGTGGGGTTGGGCTGAGCATCAATTTCGTTTAAGATGCTGGCTTCTTCGTTCAGTTTGTTCACTTTCTGTGGGTTTTCAAAAACTGCGTTTTTGAAGCTCCTGTCTTGCAAGATGCCGCACCCTCGCGGACCGTCTTGTTGCTAGTGTCGGTTTGTATTGGCGGTTCTGCCCGTCTTCCGCACAACCCCCTTAGCTCCATGGCACCTCCGGGCCCAAGCCTGGCGTGTGTCCCTGAACCTATGGAGGCAAAAGCCAATGCGTTTTACCCCTGTCAAGACCCTGGCCGCCGCGGCTGTGTTCTTCGCCTTTGCCGGTGCGGCCCAAGCCGCCGACGCCGTCCAGTGCGAAATCAAGCGCCCGGTCAATTTCGGCGCGATGAACTGGGAATCCAATCTGGTCCTGGTCGACGTCGAACGTTTCATCATGGAAAAGGGCTACGGTTGCAAGACCGAGACCTTGCCGACCGAAACCCTGCCCGCCCTGGCTGCGCTGGAGCGCGGCGACCTGGATATCAATACCGAGATCTGGCTGAACAGCGTCGCCGACCCCTGGGACCGCGCCGAGAAGACCGGCAAGGTCAAGCGCATCGGCGATCTCTACATGGGCGCCGAGGGCTGGTACATCCCGCGTTACACGGCGGAGCGCCTGCCCGAATTGAAGTCCGCCGCCGACCTGCCGAAGTTCAAGGACAAGTTCAAGGATCCGGAAGAGCCCGGCAAGGGCCGTTTCTACGGCTGCCCGGCAGGTTGGGGCTGCGAGATCACCAGCAACAACCTGTTCCACGCCCTGAAACTGGACGACAGCTACACCCTGTATTCGCCCGGCACGGGCGCGGCGCAGAAGGCGGCCCTGATGTCGGCCTACAAGCGCAAGCAGAACGTGGTCTTCTACTACTGGTCGCCCACGCCGCTGGTGGGTTCCATGGACCTGGTCAAGCTGGACATGCCGCCCTACGACGCCGAAAAGCACAAGTGCCTGACGTCGCCCAAGTGCGCCAAGCCCGAACCCAGCGCCTATCCCGACAATCCCGTCTTCACGGCGGTGAACACCAAGTTCTCCGAGGAAGCGCCCAAGCTCACCGAATTCCTGTCCAAGGTCTCGGTGCCGCTGCCGGTGATCAACGAAACCCTGGCCCACATGGAAGAGTCCGGCGACGAAGCCAACGCCGTGGCCAAGTGGTTCCTGAAGAACAAACCCGACGTCTGGACCAAGTGGGTCCCCGCCGACGTCGCCGGGCGCGTCCAAAGCGCGCTGTAACCCGCCATGTTCCTGGCTGCGCGCCGTCGCGGTGCGCTCCGGCCCTTCACGGGGCCGGATTTCTTGGCCAGGATGGCCGCCGGCCGGGCGCTCGCGGCCGGGCGCTCGCGCCCGGACCGAGATGCGCTGGCGCTGCCGGGATGGCCGGCCGTTTTCTAGCTGGAAGCCGCAAGCTTGCGCCGCATTGCCCGATTCCTGGGCATGCGGTCGCGGTCCGGGCGGTGAGTGCGCCAGAATGGAGTAGAACGAATGTTTCCTGAAATTATTCCCGCCCGGCAGGTCCGGGGGGCGATCGACGGCTTTGTCGATCACTTGGTCACCAACTATGCCGACACGCTGGAGACTCTGTCCCAGCCCGTGCTGCATGCCCTGGTGTGGCTGGAGCAGCTGCTGCGCAATTCGCCCTGGTGGGCGGTGGTCGCGGTGACGATCGCGATCGCCTGGGGCGTCAGCCGCCGCATCGGCCTGAGCCTGGCGATGGGCGCGCTGCTGTGCGTGATCGGCGTGCTGGGCCTGTGGGACGCCGGCATGCAGACGCTGGCGCTCATGATCATGGCGGCCGGCCTGTCGGTGATCATCGGCATCCCGCTGGGCGTGCTGATGGCGCGGGTCAACTGGCTGCGCTCCATCATGCTGCCGGTGCTGGACGTGATGCAGACCATGCCCAGCTTCGTGTACCTGATTCCCGTGGTCATGCTGTTCGGCCTGGGCAAGATCCCGGCCATCATCGCCACCGTGATCTATGCCGTGCCGCCGCTGATCCGCCTGACCGACCTGGGCATCCGCCTGGTCGATCGCGAAGTGCTGGAAGCCTCGCGCGCCTTCGGTGCCAATCCGCGCCAGCAGCTGTTCGGCGTGCAGTTGCCGCTGGCCTTGCCCAATATCATGGCCGGCATCAACCAGACCACGATGATGGCGCTGTCGATGGTGGTGATCGCCTCGATGATCGGCGCGCGCGGCCTGGGCTATGAAGTGCTGCTGGGCATCAACCGCCTGGAAGTGGGCCGCGGCCTGCTGGCGGGCTTGGGTATCGTGGTGCTGGCCGTGCTGTTCGACCGGATCACGCAATCGTATGGACAGCGCATGCGCATGGGAGGCCAGCGATGAGCAAGATCGAGGTCAAGAACATCTACAAGGTCTTCGGGCCGCACCCGAAGAAATGGCTGGAAGCCGCCCAGGGCGGCATGAGCAAGGAACAGCTGCTGGCCGAAAGCGGCCACACGCTGGGCCTGCGCGACATCAGCCTGTCGATCGAAGAAGGCAGCATCTACGTCATCATGGGCCTGTCGGGTTCCGGCAAGTCCACGCTGATCCGCCACTTCAACCGCCTGATCGAACCCAGCGCCGGCCACATCCTGGTCGACGGCGTGGACGTGGTCAGCCTGAACAAGCGCGACCTGGAAGTCTTCCGTCAAAAGAAGATGAGCATGGTGTTCCAGCGCTTTGGCCTGTTCCCGCACCGCACCGTGCTGGACAACGCCGCCTACGGCCTGACCGTGCAGGGCGTCGGCCGCGCCGAACGCGAAAAGCGCGCCCGCGAGTGGCTGGACCAGGTGGGCCTGTCGGGCTTCGAGAACCAGTACCCGCACCAATTGTCGGGCGGCATGCAGCAGCGTGTCGGCCTGGCCCGGGCGCTGGCCACCGACGCCGAAATCCTGTTGATGGACGAGGCCTTCTCGGCGCTGGATCCGCTGATCCGGCGCGAAATGCAGGACCAGTTGCTGCAGTTGCAGGCCAAGCTGAACAAGACCATCGTCTTCATCACCCATGACCTGGACGAAGCCCTGCGCCTGGGCAACCGCATCGCCATCCTCAAGGACGGCGAACTGGTGCAGGAAGGCACGCCGGAAGACATTCTGCTGAATCCGGCCAATGACTACGTGCAGTCCTTCCTGCAGGACGTGAACCGCACCAAGGTGCTCAACGCCACGCACGCCGTGAATCCGGCGCGCCTGACCCTGACCATGCGTTCGCGTCCCGCCCATGCCATGGACCGCATGCGCGCCCTGAGCTACGAGTACGCGCCGGTGCTGGACGGCAAGCGGCTGGCCGGCGTGCTGACCGCCGAGGCCGCCACGCGCGCCATCGAGGAAGGCGCGCGCGACATTTCCCGCTACGTCGAGGATCTGGCTTCCGTGCCCGCCACCGCTGGCCTGGGCGAGGTGCTGGCCCAGCTGGTGCACAGCGACCAGCCGGTCGCGGTGACCGGCGAAGACGATGAGTTCATCGGCATGCTGTCGCGCAAGAAGGTGGTGGAGCTGGTGACGCCGGCCCTGGCCGAAACCGCGCCTGCGGCGGAAGCCGCCGCTGCCGTCGACGCGCAGGAGCAGTCCGAACCCGAGCGCCGCGACCAGGCGGCCTGACAGGGAGAAACCCTAATCCGGATCGAGGCCGCGCGGCCGTCAGCGCGGTCCTGATCCGGATATGATGGTTTGCCGGCCGCCTGGGCCGGTTTCTCCTTTTTCGGAACATCGGAATCAGTCATGCCTATTTTGAATGTCCAGATCATGGAAGGCCACACGGCCGCCCAGAAGGCCGCGTTGCTGCAGGCCGCATCCAACGCCGTTGTCGAGAGCATCGCGGCGCCGCTGCCCAGCGTGCGCATCGTGCTTCAGGAAGTGCCGGCGGCGCATGTGATCGTGGGCGGCGAAATCGGCAAGGCCATGGCGCGCGTCGACGTCGCGCTGATCTCCGGCCGCGACGAAGCCAAGAAGGCCGCGCTGATCGCGGCGCTGAACCAGGCGGTGTGCGCCAGCATCGGCATCTCGGGCCAGGACGTGCGCGTGCTGCTGCGCGACGTGCCAAATACCGACATGGGCGCGGCCAACGGCATCACGGCCAAGGCCAACGGCCGCTGAGCTTTGCCGTCCGCCTGGCAGCTCAGACAGAAGCGCCCGCGATTCGCGGGCGTTTTTGCATCTGCCTTCGGTAACCGTCAGTCCAGCTTCACGTTGGCGGCCTTCACCACCTCTCCCCACCGCGCGATTTCGCTCTTGATGTAGGCGGCATATTCCTGCGGCGTGGATCCCAGCGCCTGCGCGCCTTGCGCCTTGAGCTGCCTGGTCATTTCAGGCGATTGCAGCGCGCGCCGGATTTCAGCGTTCAGCTTGTCGATGACCGGCGCGGGCGTGCCCGCCGGCACCACCACGCCTTGCCAGGCGCCCATCTCGAATCCGGGCGCCACCGTTTCCGCCACCGTCGGCACGTCGGGCAATTGCTCGCTGCGCGCGCCGCTGGTCACGGCCAGCGCGCGCAGCTTGCCTTCGCGGATGAAGCCCAGCGAATCGTTCAGCGTATTGGTCATGAGCTGCACCTGCCCGCCGACCAGATCCGTCATGGCCGGGGCGCTGCCGCGATAGGGGACGTGCACCGCATCAATTTCGAGCGAGCGCAACAGCAACAAGGCGCCCAGGTGCGTGACGTTGCCGGCGCCGGCCGACCCATACGACAGCTTGCCGGGATGCTCGCGCGCATACTGCACGAAGGTCCGGGTGTCCGGCGCCGGCACGGACGGATGCACCAGCAGCACCAGCGGGATCACCGCCGTGGACGACACCGGCGCGAAGTCCTTGACCGGATCGAAGGCCAGCGACCGGTACAGATTGGGGCTGAGCGCGATGGAGGAGGTGTTGTACAGCACGGTGTAGCCATCGGGCTTGGCGGCAGCCGCGTACTGCATGCCGATGTTGCCGTTGGCGCCGCCCTTGTTCTCGACCACGACAGTCTGGCCCAGCTGGTCAGTCAGCTGCTTGGCCAGCACCCGGGCGACCAGGTCGGTCGGCCCGCCAGGCGGGAAGGGCACCACCATGGTGATGGGGCGTTCGGGCCAGGCTGCGTGGGCGCTGGCGGCGGCGCCCAGCGCGAGAATGGCGAGGCTGCCTGCCAGCAGTGCTTTCTTCATTGCTTGTCTCCTTGTGCTGTTCTTGTGACGCGGATCGCGTCCCGGCGCCAGCGCCCTCTACGGGGGGCGCTTGATCGCCTGATGATGGTTCAGGGCCTGCCGGCCAGCATGCGCGTGGCCGTGTATGCCATTACCGGCTTGCCGTGCTGGTTGCGTACTTCGATGACCGAGGCGACCACCGCCCGGTTGTGCTGCGAGGTGGGACGTATGCTCGTGACTTCGATCTCCGCCCAGATGGTGTCGCCCGCGACCACGGGCGCCAGCATTTTCTTGTGGACTTCCAATAGCGCCAGCCCGGTGCCTTGCACCATGCCCTGCATGATCAGCCCCTCGATCAGGCCGTAGGTCAGGCCGCCGGGGGCGGGGCGTCCCTGGATCGCACCGTGGGCATACGTGGCGTCGATGAAGATCGTCTCCAGCATGCCGGTCACGCTGATGAAGTTGACGATGTCGGTCTCGGTCACCGTGCGGCGGAAGGTCTGAAAGCGCTGGCCCACGGCCAGGTCCTGCCAGTAATAGCCCTGGCCAAGCTGCTTGATGTCGGCGGCGTTGCGGTCTGCGGTCATGCGGGGTCCTTGCGGTAGTTCGGGGTTGAGGGATGCGCGTCGCGGGCTGCGCCCGATTCCAGAAGCCCTGCGATCTGGGCTTCGTCCAGGCCGGCCTGGCGCAGTACGTCCAGCGTGTGTTCGCCCAGGCGCGGCGGCATCGCGGGCGGCACATGGGAATGCTGCAGACGCACCGGGTTGCGGGGAAAGCGGTAGCGGCTGCCGGAGGCGCTGTCGAGCGGCGCGAAGAAGTCCACGCTTTGCAGGTGCGGGTCGGCCTCCAGGTCCTGCAGGCGGTTGATGGGCGCGGCGGGAATTTCCAGGCGCGCGCACAGCGCCAGCCAGTAGGCGGTATCGCGCCCGGCCACGATGCCGGCCTGCAGTTCATAGAGCGTTTCGATGTGCCGCGTGCGCGACGCGATGTCGGTAAAGCGCGCGTCTTGCGCCAGATCGTGGCGGTCCGCGGCGATGAAGAAGTCGTGCCAATGGGCGTCGGTGTAGGGCATCAGGCAGACATGGCCGTCGGCGGTCTTGCAGGGCTTGCGCCAGGGCGTGAGCACGCGCGGATAACCGGCCTCGCCGGGCTCGTCGACCAGGTGCCTGCCGTAGTAGTGCTCGACCAGCGCGTAGGACGCCATGCTTTCGAACATGGGCACTTCCAGCTGCTGGCCCGCGCCGGTGCGCTCGCGCTGGAACAGCGCGGCCAGGATGGCGTGCGCCGCGATCAGTCCGCAAGTCTTGTCGGCGGCCACGGTGGGCAGGTAGCGCGGTGCGCCGGTCTGGCGGTCCACCAGGTCGGCCAGGCCCGACAGCCCCTGGATGATGTCGTCATAGGCGGGCTGGCCGTCGTAGGCGCCGCCCGCGCCGAAGCCGTACAGGCCGGCGTAGACCAGGCGCGGGTTGCGCGCGCATAGCGTGTCCGGATCCAGTCCCAGCGCGGCCATCTTGGCGGGGCGCATGCTGTGCATCAGCACGTCGGCCTGGTCCGCCATCGTCAACAGCGCCTGGCGCGCCGCGGCCTGCTTCAGGTCCAGCACGATGCTGCGCTTGTTGCGGTTCAGGCCCAGGAAGATGGCGGCCAGCCCGGATTCCTGGGCGGGGCCGGTATGCCGCGTCGAATCGCCCGCAGGCGATTCCACCTTGATCACGTCGGCGCCGTAGTCGGCGAGTATCTGCGAGGCGTAGGGGCCGAACACCACGGACGTCAGGTCCAGGATGCGCACGCCGCCCAATGCGCTGGCTTGGGATAGGGGAGTGTCTGTCATGGCGGAAATCCTATCGGCCGTCGGCATACGCGTCTAATATGGCGTAGGTATTGGGCGATATGGAATTTGTTATGGCTATCGATTTGCGGCAGCTCCGGCAGTTCGTCACCATCGCGGAGTTGGGCAGCTATCGGCGGGCCGCGGACACGCTGCACATTGCGCAACCGGCGCTGTCGGTCTCGATCCAGAAACTGGAACACGCGGTGGGCGCGCCGCTGCTGGTGCGCGGCCCCAAGGGCGTGACGCCGACGCCGGCGGGACAGGCATTGATGGCGGACGCGCGCCGTGCGCTGTTCCACGCCGACCAGGCGCGCCAGGCGGCCCGCCGCGTTGCGTTGGGCGAGTGGGGCACGCTGCGGCTGGGGTTTGTGGGTTCTGCCACCTACATGCTGCTGCCGCGCTGCCTGCCGGCCTTCCGGGCGCAGTATCCGGACGTGCAGCTGGACCTGCGCGAGGACAGCACGGTCGGCCTGGTCGCAATGCTGCGCGCCAACGATATCGATGCGGGCCTGGTGCGCGGTCCGCTGGCGGAAGACGCAGCGCTGGATTCCTGGGTGGTGGAGCGCGACGATCTCATCCTGGCCGTGCCGGCAGGGCATCCGTTGGCCGCGGGCGGGCCGGTCAGCCTGGAGCGTGCCCGCGCCGAGAACTTCGTGCTGTATTCGCCCCTGAAGGTGCCGGGTTTGCACGGCGTGGCGCAGGCGCTATGCCTGAAGGCGGGATTCTCGCCGCGCATCAGCCAGGAGGCGATACAGGTGCAGACGCTGATCAGTCTGGTCGCCAGCGGCATGGGCCTGGCGCTGGTGCCGGGCGTGACGCGCGCGTATTCCACCCCGCACGTGGCCTTCGTGCCGCTTAACGACGCCGACGCGCACGATGCGCTGTCCCTGTCGCTGGTGACACATCGCGACACGTCCTGCGCATCGGTGCTGCGCCTGCGCGACTGCATGCTGAACCCTGCGGGCTGAGGTCGCGGCTACGTCTTCAGGCCCAGTTCGGCCACGAATCTCTTTTCTTCCGCGACCTGCCGGACCGCGAAGTCGGTGTAGGCGGCGCTGTCCATCAGCATGTGCGGCTGGTCGGCGGTTTCCAGCGCGCGGTTGTATTCCGGATCGCGGGACGCGCGGTGGAATGCCTGCTGCAAAATGCGCGTGACCTCGGGATCCATGCCCTTCGGTCCGGCGATGCCGACTGGATTGGCCGCGACGATGGGATAGCCCAGTTCCGTCAGCGTGGGCACGTCGGGCACGCGTTTGGCGCGGGTTTCACCCAACACCGCGAGCAAGCGCGCCTTGCCGGTGTCTATCATCGGCCCCCAGCCCGCATCCGAGATCATCTGGATATGGCCGCCCAGCAGCGCGGTGGTCTCTTCGGCCGCGCCCTTGTAGGGGATGAAATTGAAGCGCGTGTTCGTCAGCCGCGACAGGCGCTCGATCGCGATGCGCCCCGAGCCGCCGGTGCCGGTGCCGCCGTAGCTGATCTTGTCGGGATGGGCGCGCGCGTCGGCGATCATCTCGTCCAGCGTGTGCCAGGGCGCGTCCTCGCGCACCACGATGGCGTACGAGTAGGCGGTCATGCAGGCGACGTAGGTGAAGTCCTTGAGCGGGTCGTAGTTGACCTGCTGCAGAAAGGGGTAGCGGAACAGCGTGCCTACCACCACCGACACGGTATAGCCGTCGGGTGCGGCGGTCTGCGCCATGGCCGCCGGGCCCAGCGTGCCGCCTGCGCCTGGCCGGTTGGCAATCACGACCGTCTGGCCCAGTTCGCGCGAGGCAGCGATCGCCAGCGCGCGCATCTGGGTGTCCGTCGCGCCGCCCGCCGGAAACGGCACGATGAGCGTGACGGGGCGGGCCGGAAAGCCCGAGGCGCTGGCCTGACGCGGCAAGGCCAGCGTGGCGGGCAAGGCCGCACCCAGCTTGAGCAGCCTGCGGCGCAGGGGCGAGGGAAGGCTGCGATGTGGATCTTTCATGATTGTCTCCGTCCTGGTTATGGTCGCTTGGGTGGCGGGCGGGGCTGGCCGTATGTGCCTACAGCGCAATGCCGCGCCCGATCAGGCTGGCGACGTCCGGCTCGCTGTAGCCGGCCTCGCGCAGGATCTGATCGGTGTGTTCGCCCGGCAGCGGAGCCTGGCGATGTATGGCGAACTGGAAGCCCGACATCTTCACCGGGCTGGCCACATGGGTGTTACGGCCATAGACCGGATGCTCGGTCTGCAGCGGCATGCCGCGGGCGACGAACTGCGGATGCGTCAGGCCCTCCGCCAGCTTGAGCACGGGCGACACGCAGCAGTCGGCGCCTTCAAACAGTTCCAGCCAATGCGCCAGCGGCCGGGATCCGAAGATCTGCTGCAATTCGCGGCGCACGCGCGCCTGCTGCGCCGCGTCGCCGTCGCGATGCAGCGGCGCCAGGTCGGGGCGATCCAGCCGCCGGCACAGCGTTTGCCAGAATTTCAGCTCCAGCGCGGCGACCGCCAGATAGCGCCCGTCCGCGGCGCGGTACTGGCCATAGCAGGCCAGCCCGCCGGACAGGGTATCCGCGCCCGCCGGCCGCGTGTCGCCGCGGGCATTGAGCGTGGCCAGCGGCACGACGGCGCCGGCCAGCAGGCCGTCGGCAATGGCGATATCGATGTACCGTCCGCGCCCGCTGCGCTGGGCGTCGTACAGCGCGGCCAGGATGCCCATTACCGCCGTAAGCGAACCTCCAAGTATGTCGGCCACGGGCAGGTTCGACAGCGCCGGCAGATCGGGCCCGCAGCCCATCTGGTCGGCGACCCCGGCGCAGGCCGCATAGTTCAGGTCGTGGCCGGCGGCGTCGCGCTGCGGACCGTCCTGTCCGTAGCCCGTGATGCTGCAGTAGACCAGCCGGGGATTGTGGCGCGCCAGGGTGGCGTAGTCGGCCTGCAGCCGCGCGGCCACGCCTGGACGGAAACTCTCGATCACCACGTCCGCGCCGCGCGCCAGCGCGGCCAGCGCCGCCTGTCCCTCGGGATGCTTGAGATCCAGCCGCAACCCGCGCTTGTTGCGGTTGCAGATGGCGCGCAGGGGCGGCGGCGCATAATCGCCCGCCTGCGTATCCTCGATCTTGATGACGTCGGCACCCAGGTCGGCCAGGTATTGCGCGCCCAACGGGCCGGGCAGCAGCCGCGACAGATCCAGGATCCTGACGCCCGCGAGCGGGGCGGTGTTCGGTGTATCCAAAGAGGGACTCCCGTAAATACGAAGTGGCATGCCCATTCGGGGTTCGGGCCAGTCTAGGCGCGGCTTTCCGGCTGACCAATGGCGGATTCGCTGATTGCGCTTGGCGAGAATGCTCACGCCGGCCATTCCTGTGCGCGCAGGCTTTGGCTACCATCGATCCATCGGCGTACGCCGGCCGCTGGATATCCTCATGACCCATCACACCATCGCCGTGGGACATATCGCCCAGATCCTGCAAGGCGCGCGCAGCCGAGGCGTGGACGTGGACCGGGTCCTGACACGCGCCGGCGTGCCGCCGTCCCTGCTGCAGGCGCCGATGGCGCGGGTATCGCAGGCGCAGCTCGCACAGATCATGCGGACGCTGCGCCGAGCCACCCGGGACGACTTCCTGGGCATGGGCCAGCATCCGGTTCCCATGGGGGCGTTCGACCATGCCTGCCGGCTCGCGCTGCGGGAAGACACGGTGGGGCAGGCGCTGCGCGTGGCGTTCCGCTACTACCACGGCGTGCTGCGGGATTTCACCGCCCGCTTGTGCGTGAGTGGCGAGCGGGCGCGCATCGTGCTCGACTCGCGCGCGCCCAGCAGCTGTGCGCGCTGGTATGGCGAACGCTCCTTTCTATTCTTCACGCTTGGCGTGGCCAACTGGCTGGCGGCGCGGCGCATCCCCATCCTGGGCGTGGACTACAGCAGCGGCGCACGCAGCGCCGATGCGCACAGGCTGTTCTACGCGCCGGTGCGCTATGGCCAGCCGGTGACGGGCCTGTGGCTGGAGTCGCGCTGGCTGGCCTTGCCGGTGGTGCAGAACGAACAGACGCTCAAGCCGTTTCTGGCCAATGCGCCGTTCGACCTGTTGGTGAAGTACCAGGACCGCACCACCCTGACCGATCGCATCCGCCGCCTGTTGCGCAACGATCTGTCCAGGGAGTTGCCGTCGCTGATCCAGGTCAGCGCGCAACTGGCGATGACGCCGCAGACGCTGCGGCGGCACTTGCGTGAAGAGGGGCAGGGCTTCCAGGCCCTGAAGGATGACTTGCGGCGCGATGCCGCAGTCGAATATCTGGGCCGCCACGATCTATCCCTGATGGATATCGCCGAGCGTCTGGGCTTTTCCGAACCCAGCACCTTCCACCGCGCCTTCAAGAAATGGACCGGCGTGTCGCCGGGAGAATACCGCCGCAACCGCCTGGTCTGCGGCCCCGAAGGCCGGCAAGCCGCTGACACTTTTCGCCTATCGGTTTGACGCCTGCGGCCATTGCCGCGATCCGGCTCCAAGGAGGAAGCTAGGGGCTCGAGGACGAACGCACGCTGTTCCGCGCAAGGAGCACGGCGCCGCAGGAGACGAGCACCATGTATCTGACACAAGGCCTGCATCGTGCAGGCCGGCTGCACCCCGGCAAGATCGCGCTGTGCGAAGACGCACGGCGCTGGACCTACGCGACGCTGATCGATTGGACCGCGCGCAAGGCCGCCGTGCTGCGCGGCCATGGCGTGCTGCCGGGCGATCGCGTAGCGTTCTGGGGCGCCAACGGCGCGGACTATGTGTCGTGGATCCTGGCGTGCTGGTGGCTGGGGGCGGCCGTGCTGCCTTTGAACACGCGCTGGAGCTGCCCAGAGCTTGCGCAGGCACTGGCCGACTGCAGTCCGCGCCTGCTGTTGGTGGACGAGACCATGGCCCCGCGCATGGCCGATGTGGACGTTCCTGCCAGCACGCAGCCGCTGTCCGCCGACGTGCTGGAAGCGCACGCCGCCGCGGCCGCGCCGCTGGACGATGTCCGTGCGGGTGGCGATGCGCTGGCCGCGATCCTCTTTACCGGCGGCACGACCGGCGCGCCCAAGGGCGCCGTGCTGACGCACGCGAACCTCTGGAGCGCTGCGGTGGCCAGGATGGCTACGGTCCCCACGCCGCCCGACAGCCGCACCCTGCTGGTCGCGCCGCTATTCCATGTTGCCGGATTGGGTCGATTGATCGGACAGTTTGTCGCGGGCGCATCGGTGGCGGTCCAGCGCGGCTTCCAGCCCCGCGCGGTGTTGCAGGCCCTGCAGGACGACGGCGTAACCGAAGTGCTGCTGGTGCCCAGCATGATCCAGATGCTGCTGGACGAACCCGGATTCGCGCAGTACCGGCTGGACGGCGTGCGGCGCGTGATCTGGGGCGCCTCGCCGATTTCCCGGGCGTTGCTTGACCGGGCGCTGGCGGCCTTTCCGCAAGCAGAGTTCGTGCATGCCTACGGCATGACCGAAACCGCCGCCACCGTCGCTATCAATGCAGACGTGCGCCAGGGCGGCGCGCGCACCGAATCGGCGGGACGGCCTGCGGTAGGCGTGGAGACGCGCATTCTCGCGCCCGATGGCAGCGAGGCGGCGCCCGGCGCCGTTGGCGAGCTGTCGGTGCGCGGGCCCATGGTGATGCAGGGTTACTGGAACCGGCCTGAAGAAACGCGTCGCGCGTTCGACGGGGACTGGTTGCTGACGGGCGACGCAGCCCGCCAGGACGAGGATGGATACCTGTACATCGTCGACCGCCTCAAGGACATGATCGTCAGTGGCGGCGAAAACGTTTACGGCGCTGAAGTGGAAGGCGTGCTGGCCCGCCACGCGCTGGTGGCGCGCTGCGCGGTCATCGGCGTGGCGCACGCGCGCTGGGGCGAGGCTGTGCACGCGGTAATCGTGCCGCATCCAGGCATGGCCGCCGACGCCGACGCCCTGGACAGGCATTGCCGCCTGCAGCTTGCCGCCTACAAATGTCCCAAGACCTACGAGTTCCTCAGCGAATTGCCCATGTCGGCCGCCGGCAAGGTGCTGAAGTCCGTGCTGAGACAAGACCATGAATCCAGGCGCGCGGCCGTCGCTGCGCCCGCTCATCAGGAGAGTCAGACATGAATCGGAAAGTATGGGTGGCAGGGGTCGGCATGATTCCTTTCAGCAAGCCCGGCGCCAGCGAGGCATATACCGTGATGGGCGCGAGCGCCGTGCGCCAGGCCCTGCGGGACGCGGGGCTGCAATACGACGCGGTCCAGCAGGCCTACGCCGGCTATGTCTACGGCGATTCGACCGCCGGCCAGGCGGTGGTCTACGGCGTGGGGCTGAGCGGTATTCCGGTGTTCAACGTCAACAACAATTGCGCAAGCGGTTCGTCGGCCCTGTTCCTGGCGCGGCAGGCGGTGGAAAGCGGGGCGGTGGAGTGCGCCCTGGCGGTGGGCTTCGAACAGATGGTGCCTGGCGCGCTGAAAGGCGTGTACGAGGACCGCCCGTCGCCACTGCAGGACTTCGTCCTGGCGATGAGCGAAATGCAGGGTTATGACACGGCCAAGCCGCGCGCCGCCCAGTTCTTCGGCGGCGCGGGCCGCGACTACATGAAGGAGCACGGCATCGGCGCCGACGTCTTCGCCCGCATCGCGGTCAAGGCGCGCCAGCATGCCGCGCGCAATCCTTACGCCGTGTTCCGCCAGCCGGTCACGCTGGACGAGGTGCTGTCCGCGCCCATGATCTTCGATCCGCTGACGCGCCTGCAATGCTGCCCGCCGACCTGCGGCGCGGCGGCCGCCATCCTGTGTTCGGACGAGTTCGCGCGCCGCCACGGCCTGGCGCCCGCCGTCAGCATTGCCGCGCAGGCCATGACGACGGACACGCCGTCCACCTTCGGCGCCGGCGACATGCGCAAAGTGGTGGGCTTTGACATGACGCGGGCCGCAGCCGACCAAGTTTATGAGGCCGCCGGTATCGGCCCTGACGACGTGGACGTGGTCGAGCTGCACGACTGCTTCACCGCCAACGAGCTGATCACCTACGAAGGCCTGCGCCTGACGCCCGAGGGCAGCGCCGAGAAGTTCATCCTGGAAGGCGACAACACCTACGGCGGCAAGGTCGTGACCAATCCATCCGGCGGCTTGCTGTCCAAGGGCCATCCGCTGGGCGCAACCGGCTTGGCGCAGTGCACCGAGCTGGTGTGGCAACTGCGAGGCCAGGCGGACTTGCGCCAGGTCGAAGGCGCCAGGCTGGCGCTGCAGCACAACCTGGGACTGGGCGGCGCCTGCGTGGTGACGCTGTACCAGGCGGCCTGAGGAGAACGCAATGCTCGATACCAGCCATATCGGCGCCGCCTTGCCGGCGTTCAACGCGACCGTGGAGGCAGGCCGCCTGCGCTTCTTTGCGAAGGCCACCGGCCAGGACGACCCGGTCTACACCGACGAAGCCGCCGCGCGAGCGGCCGGCTACCGGGGACTGCCGGTGCCGCCGACCTTCTTCTTCTGCCTGGAAATGGACAGCCCCCGGCCCGCAGCCATGCGTGAATTGCTGGGCATAGACATAGCGCGGGTGCTGCACGGCGAACAGGGATTCGTCTACCACGCCATGGCGCATGCCGGCGACGAATTGCGCTTTGAACCGCGCATCGCCGACATCTACGCCAAGAAGGGCGGCGCGCTGGAGTTCGTCGTGCGCGAAACCCGGGTGACCGACGCCGAGGGGCGCCTGGTCGCCGAACTGCGCGCGACGACCGTCGTGCGCAACGCCTAGGAGACAGGAATGACTGCGGCCATGAATCATGACGCCAGGGCCGGCGACGAGCTGCCCGGTTTTACCGCGGGGCCGATCAGCCGATTGGGGCTGGCGCTGTATTGCGGCGCCTCGGGCGACCACAACCCGATACACGTGGACCTGGATTTCGCGCGAGCCGCCGGCATGGACGACGTCTTCGCCCACGGCATGTTGTCGGCTGCCTATCTGGCCCGGCTGCTGACGAACTGGGCGCCGCAATCGGCGTTGCGCGAGTACGCCGTGCGCTTCGTGGCGATCACGCACGTGGGCGACGAGGTCCGCTGTTCCGGCAGCGTGGTGGAACGCTTTGAAGCGCAGGGAGAAACCCGCTTGCGGGTGGAGCTGCATGCGCGCAGCCAGACCGGCGAACTGCGCCTGAGCGGCGTGGCAGTGCTGGCAATTCAGTAGCCCAGGAAAGGAGAGAACGATGGGTACATTGGAAGGCAAGGTCGCGCTGGTTTCGGGCGCGGGACGCGGCATCGGGCAGGAGATTGCGCTGAAGCTGGCGCGCGAAGGCGCCAACGTGGTGGTGAACGATCTGGACGCGGTGCCTGCGGAAGAAACCGTGGCGCTGATCCGCAAGGCGGGCGGCCAGGCGCAGGCCTGCGCGGGCAGCGTGATCGAAGCGGGCTTTGCCGAACGTTTCGTCGGCGCCGCCGTGGACACCTATGGCGGCCTGGACATCATCGTCAACAATGCCGGCTACACCTGGGACAACGTGATCCAGAAGATGACGGACGAACAATGGGACGCGATCCTGGCGGTGCACCTGTCCGCGCCGTTCCGCATCCTGCGGGCGGCCTCCAGCTTCATCCGGGTCGCGGCCAAGGCCGAAGCGGAACAGGGCAGGGAAGTGTTCCGCAAGGTCGTGAACATCTCGTCGACTTCCGGAGTCATGGGCAATGCCGGCCAGGCCAACTACTCGGCCGCCAAGGCCGGCATCAACGGGCTGACGCGCGCATTGGCCAAGGAATGGGGTCGCTACAAGGTAAACGTCAATAGCGTGGCCTTCGGGCTGATCAAGACGCGCCTGACCGAAGCGCCGGCCGACGGTGATGCCACGCTGGATATCGAAGGCCGGCAGATCAAGGTGGGCGTCAATCCGCAAGTGCTGAAGAACGCCGAAAGCCTGATCCCCATCGGCCGCGCCGGCACGCCGGCGGAAGCCGCAGGTGCGGTGTACCTTTTCTGCCTGCCCGAGTCCAACTACGTCAGCGGCCAGGTCCTGGTCGTCGGCGGCGGCCGTCCTTGAAAGGGGGGAAGCGCTATGGACACGCCACGGCAAGGCTGGATGGATGCGGACCTGACGCTGTTCCAGGATTCGACGCGCCGCCTCTTCGAAAAGGAGTTCGTGCCCGACGAAGAGCGCTGGCGCAAGCAGCAGCACGCGGACCGCGAGGTCTGGAACAAGGCGGGCCGGTTGGGCCTGCTGTGCGTGAGCATGCCCGAGGCCTATGGCGGGGGCGGAGGCAACTTCGCGCACGAGGCCATCGTGGCGGCGGAGCAGGCGCGCGCCATGGTGCACGGCTTCAGCAACAACGTGCACAGCGCCATCCTGGCGCATTACATACTGAACTACGGCACGGAAGAGCAGAAGCGGCGGTGGCTGCCACGCATGGCCACGGGCGAACTGGTGGGCGCCATCGCCATGAGTGAGCCGGGAGCCGGGTCCGACCTGAAGAGCGTGCGCACCACCGCCGTCAAGCAGGGCGAGCAGTATGTCCTCAATGGCTCCAAGACCTTCATCACCAACGGCTTGCACGCGGACCTGGTCTGCGTGGTCGCCAAGACCGATCCCCAGGCGGGGGCCAGGGGCGTGTCGCTGATCATGGTGGAAACGCAGGACCTGCCGGGCTTCAGGCGCGGGCGGTTGCTGGAGAAGCTGGGTCAGAAAAGCCTGGACACGGCGGAGCTGTTCTTCGATGGCGCGCGCGTGGGCGAGGACTGCCTGCTGGGTGGCGTCGAGGGCCGCGGCTTCGCCCAGCTCATGCAGCAGCTGCCGCGCGAACGGCTGCTGATCGCGGTGGGCGCCGTGGCCACCATGCGTCGCGCCATCGAGGAAACCCTGGCCTACGCGAGCACCCGGCAGGTCTTCGGCCAGGCGCTCATCGAACTCCAGAACACGCGCTTCAAGCTGGCCGAGTGCGAGACAGTCGCCACCATTGCGGCGCGTTTCGTCGACGATTGCATCGAGCGCCAGCTGGCGGGCACGCTGGACCTGTCCACGGCGGCCATGGCCAAGTGGTGGACCACGCAGATGAACTGCCAGGTGATCGACGAATGCCTGCAATTGCACGGCGGCTACGGCTACATGCTTGAATACCCGATAGCCAGGCTGTACGCGGATGCGCGGGTCGGCAAGATCTACGGCGGCTCCAACGAGATCATGAAGGAAATCATCGCGCGCGCCATGACCGCCTGAGGCGCATGGCGGACAGTCAGAACAACGATGAGGAGACAAGATGCACCAAGCGCATTATCGGTACTGGCCCAAGGGGCTGCCGAAGGAGATCAGCCCGCCGCAGTCCAGCCTGTACTTCAACCTGGAGGCGTCCGCCACGCGCTATCCGGGCAAGGCCGCCATCGTGTTCTACGACACAGTGCTGGACTACGCGCGGCTCAAGCGCGAGGTCGACGCCCTGGCCGGCTACCTGCAGCACAGCGCGGGCGTGAAGGCAGGCGACCGCGTCCTGTTGCTGAGCCAGAACTGTCCGCAGTTTGTCATCGCGTACTACGCGATCCTGCGCGCCGAGGCGGTGGTGGTGCCGGTCAATGCCATGAGCACGCCGGACGAATTGGCGCATTACCTGGCGGACAGCGGTGCCCGCGTGGCCTTCGCGGCCCAGGAACTGTGCGCGCGGCTAGACGGCTTCGCCGCTGACGGACGCCTGGAGCGTGTCATCGTCCACACCTATTCGGATTATTTGCAGGGACCGGCTCCTGATGCGCCCGAATGGGTCGCCGCGCCCAGGCGCGCACCCGATGTGCGGGGCGGCGTGCCCTGGTACGGCGCGCTGGCGGTCAACGTACAGCCGTTGCCGCACCGGGCCGGGGCGAAGGACCTCTGCCTGCTGCCTTATACCTCGGGCACCACTGGCCGGCCCAAGGGCTGCCGCCATACCCACGGCACCATGAATGCATCCCTGGCCGGTTCGCAGCTATGGCGCGGCCTCACCTCCGAAGCGGTCATCATGGGCGTGGCGCCGATGTTCCATCTGCTGGGCATGCAGAGCTGCATGAATACGCCCATCCTGCTGGGCGCCACGGTGGTGGTATTGCCGCGCTGGGACCGCGAAGTGGCCGGGAGGCTGATGGCGCGTCATCGCGTCAGCGTCTGGGCCGCGCCGCCCGCGATGGTCGTGGATTTCTTCGCGCAACCCGGCATCGAAAAGCTGGACCTGTCCAGCCTGGCGCAGCTATGCGGCGGCGGAGCCCCCATGCCCGAGGCGGTCGCTGCCATGTTGGCCAGCCGCTACGGCATCACCTACAACGAGGCCTATGGGCTGACGGAAACCGCTTCGTTCCTGCACTGCAATCCGCTGGACCGCAACAAGCGCCAATGCATAGGCGTCCCCACCTTCGGCGTGGACACGCGGATCGTGGATCCGGCCACGCTGGTTGAACTGTCCCAGGGTGACACCGGCGAACTCGTCACGCGCGGCGCGCAGGTCATGCTGGGGTACTGGAACAATCCGCAGGCCGATGAGGAAGCCTTTTTCATGCTGGACGGGCAGCGCTATTTCCGCACCGGCGATTTGGGCCGCGTGGACGAAGACGGCTATTTCTACGTGACCGATCGCCTGAAGCGCATGATCAACGCATCCGGCTACAAGGTCTGGCCGGCGGAGGTCGAGAACGCGCTGTACGAGCATCCGGCAGTCCACGAGGCCTGCGTGATCGGAGTGCCGGATGCCTGCCGCGGCGAAACGGTGAAGGCTCTGCTGGTGTTGCGCGACGAGGCGCGCGGCAGCGTGCGCGAAGAAGAGGTGATTGCCTGGGCGCGGACGCGCATGGCTGCCTACAAGGCGCCGCGCATCGTGGAGTTCGTGGAGGTTTTGCCTAAGTCCAGCACGGGCAAGATCCTGTGGCGGCAGCTGCAGGAGGAGGGCAAGACGGCGGCCTAGCTCGGCGTGTCCGGCAGCTCAGGGGCCGGCGGGCCGCTCCTGGCCATTCTCGGCCCGCACCCCTGGCGCAAGCGGCTGATGCAAGAAGGGGCGGTTGGCTAGCCTATCTCAGGGTGATCCCCGTCTGTTGCACGACCCGCGTCCAATATTGGCGATCGTCGTCTATCCTTGCGGCGAGATCCCTTGACGTGCCGCCTTCAGCGATCAGTCCCAGTTGCGCATAGCGCTCGCGCACGTCGCTCGTTGAAAGCACGGTTGCCACATCTGTCGTGATGCGGTCGGCCACGGCCTGAGGGGTGCCGGGCGGCGCGTATAGCCCAACCCAGGTATCCCGGTTCAGGCCGGCGATGCCCAACTGGTCGAAGCTGGGCACGCCGGGCAGCAGGGGCGAGCCCGCCGGCGTGGTGACGGCCAGCACGCGGGTCTTGCCCGTCTGGGCCGCCTTGGTGGCGCCGGATGCGCTCAGGAAGGCGCTGCCTACGTGTCCCCCTAGCAGGCCGCTCAGATTGGGGCCTTCTCCCGCAAAGGGTATGTGGGTGATGTCGATGTCCATTTCGCGCTTGAGCAGTTCGCCGAAGAAATGCGTGCTCGTGCCTTCGCCGCTGGAGCCGAAGCTCACGGCACCGGGCTTGGTGCGAGCCAGCTCGACATACTGTGCGAGGCTATCCGCCGGAACCGCTTGCCGGTTGACCAGTAGCGCGACCGGTGTGGTGAAAAGGGTGGACACGGGCACCAGGTCCGCTGCCGCCGGCGCAGCGCCATCCTGGCCGCGGCTTAGCTGTTCGTTAAGGGTCGAATTGGTCGCCGCGACCAGGGTGTTGCCGGGCGGACTCTTGGCCGCCAGGGCCAGGCCGATGCGGCCGGAGGCGCCGGGGCGGTTCTCGACGATCACGGCCTGATTCCACAGGACGCTCAAGCGCTCGGCCAGGATGCGGGCGGCGCCATCGACGGCGCCGCCCGCGGGGTAGGGCACGATCAACCGCACCGGCTGGTCTGGGTAGGGGTCGGCGGCGCAGGCGGGCTCGGGGTTGAGCGCCGCGATCGCGACGGCCATGAACGCGATCAAGCGGATGGCATGGTGCATTGCTGGTCTCCCTTGTGCATATCGAGCGCTCAGATCACGCCGGCCGCGCGCAGCCGGGCGATGCTGTCTGGCGGCAATCCCAGCAGCTCGCCATAGACCGTTTCATTGTCTTGCCCCAGTTCGGCGCCAGCATGGCTGGGCTCCGTCGGATCGCGGGCGAAGCGCGGCACGACGTTGGGCATCTGCAGCATGCCGAAGTCGCGGTCCGGGACGTCAACGATGGAACGCCGCGCCACCACGTGGGGATCCTTGACCACCTGTTCGATGGTGTAGATCGGCGCCAGCGTGCCGTTGGCCTGTTCGAAGGCCGCGAGCACCTGGTCCAGATCGTGTCCGGCGCACCAATCGATGAAGACGCGGTTCAACTCCTGTTCATGCAGGACCCGGCTGGCGTTGTTGGCGTAGCGGGGATCCAGCGCCAGGTCCGGCCGGCCGATGGCCTGGCAGTTGTTGGCGAACATGGAGTCGATCGAGCCGGCCATGGATACCCAATGGTTGTCTCGCGTCCGGTAAACCGCGGAAGGTGCGGAGTAGGGGCTGCGGTTGCCGTTCCGGGCGGGCACGGTACCAAGCTGCTGGTAGACCCCGGGCATGAAGTCCAGCAGCCGGGTGATGCACTCCGTCAGCGCAAGGTCGATCTCTTCGCCGGGCCGGGCAGGGTCGCGGGCGCGGGGCCATAGAGCCGTGAGGATGCCGATGGCGCCGAACAGTCCACCGATCGAGTCGCCGAGCGGCACGCCGGCGTGCATGGGCTCGTCCTCGGCATGCCCGGTGACGGTGGTCAGCCCGCCCATGGCCTCGAAGATCCGTGCGAAACCGGGCCGCTCCGAGTAAGGGCCGGACTGGCCGAAGCCCGTGACCCGCAGGATCACCAGGTTGGGCTTCAGCGACCACAGCACTTCCTTGGTCAGGCCCCAGCGGTCGAGCGTGCCGGGCCGGAAGTTCTCGATCAGCACGTCGAACTGCGGCACAAGCTGCTTGAAAATGTCGGCGCCTTCCGGCGTGCGCAAGTCCAGCGTGGCAAAGCGCTTGCCGCGCTGGGCGGTCTTCCACCATATGCTTCTGCCATCCTTGAACGGCGGAAAGGCGCGCATGCCGTCGCCCTTGCGCGGCAGTTCCAGCTTGAGCACGTCGGCGCCGTAGTCGGCGAGCAGCGTGGCGGCGAAGGGGCCAGCGAGGACGGTGGCGATGTCCAGCACCTTCAGCCCGGCCAGGGGGCCTGTCTTGGCGTCGCGTCCTGTCATCATCGCGGCGCCAGTTGGCGGGCGATGATCTCCTTCATCACCTCATTGGCCCCGCCATAGATTTTCTGGCCGCGAGAATCCACGTACATGCGCGCGATGGGGTATTCACGCATGAATCCATAGCCGCCGAAGAGCTGCAGGCAGCGGTCGACCGTCTCGCACTCCTTCTGCGTGCCCCACCATTTCGCCATGGCGGCGGTAGCGGCGTCCAGTCTCCCTTGTTGCTGCCAGGCGATGCACTGATCGATGAATACCCGCGCCAGCGCGGCCTCCGTCTTCATCTCGGCGAACTCGAAACGGGTGTTTTGCAGCTTGAACAGGGGCTGGCCGAAGGCCTGGCGCTGATGCACGTGTTCCAGCGTCAGGCGCAAGGCCCGTTCGATGCTGGCGACGGCGCGTATGCCGATCAGCAGGCGCTCATAGGGCAGCTGCGCCATCATCTGGGCGAATCCCTGGCCTTCCCCGGCGCCCAGCAGGTTGGCGGCGGGAACCCTGGCCTCATCGAAGAAGAGTTCCACGGTATCCTGCGCCTTGAGTCCGATCTTGTCCAACGGCTCACCGCGGCGAAACCCCGCCAGCCCGCCGGTTTCCACCATCAGCAGCGACACGCCCTTGGCGCCCAGGGTGGCGTCGGTCTTTACGGCCAGCATCACCAGGTCCGCATGATGGCCGTTGGTGTTGAAGGTCTTGGAGCCATTGACCACATAGCTGTCGCCATCGCGCCGCGCGCGGGTCTTGATGCCTTGCAGGTCGGAGCCGGCGCCGGGTTCGGTCATGCCGATGGACGCGACGATGTCGCCGCTGGCCATGCCCGGCAGCCAGCGCCGCTTCTGCTCCTCGTTGCCGTAGTGGTGCAGGTAGTGGCCGACGATGTAGTGCGGGCCGAAACCAGGGCCGAAGCCGCATTCCGCGCTGACTTCGACCAGCGCCGCCAGATGGGCGTAATCGCCGTCGCCACCGCCATGCTCCGAAGGAAGATCAGCCAGCAGGAAGCCCATCGCGCCGAGCTGATTCCAGACCTCGCGATCGACGTAGCCCTGCGCCTCCCAGGCCGGCAGGCGCGGTAGCAGTTCGGCGCTCCAGTAGCGGCGGGCAGTTTGCTGGAACTGTTCGATCTCTGGCGTGCGCCAGGGGGATTGGTATTCGTCCATCAACACGTTGTTTCTCCTTTCTTGTCCGATGTGCGCCGGTCAGGCGCCGTACTTGCCCAGCACGGAGACGCTGCACACGTTCTGCCAGGGAAAGCCGCCCAGGTTGTGGATCACACCCAGGGCGGGATCGTCGGCGCGCTGGCGGGCGCCGGCGCGGCCCAGCATCTGCAGATACATCTCGTAGGCCATGCGCAGTCCGGTCGCGCCGATGGGATGGCCAAAGCACTTGAGGCCGCCGTCGATCTGGCAGGGAATCGTGCCGTCCGCGTCATAGAATCCGTCCAGCACGTCATGGGCGCCGCGCCCTTCAGCCGAGATGTGCATGTCCTCCATCGTCACCAGTTCAGTGATGGAAAAGCAGTCGTGCACCTCCAGCAGGTCGATCTGCTGGCGCGGCCGTCCTATGCCGGCCTCTTCATAGGCGCGGGCCGACGCGACCCGGGTGGTCTGGAAGTAGCTGCCGTCCCAGCTGTCGTGCCCGGCTTCGCTGCCGCTGGATACCGCCAGCTGGAGCGCCTTGATTGCCACCAGGTCGCGCTTGCCCAGGCCGCGCGCGATGTCAGGCGTGGTCAATATCGCGCAAGCAGCGCCGTCCGAAACGCCGCAGCAGTCGTACAGGCCCAGCGGCTCGGCGATCATCGGCGCGTTGATCGCGTCCTCCATGCTGATCGGATTGCGGAGATGGGCCTTGGGATTGCGGCCGGCGTTGGCGTGGCTTTTCACCGAGATATGGGCGATGGCGCGCTTCAGGTCGCGCGCATCGACGCCATGCTTGGCGCGGTAGGCGCTGGCCAACTGCGCGAACGAGCCGGGCGCGCTGATGTTGGGCCACACGATGTCGTTGAGCGGACCGCGCGGACGTTGGGGCAGGCCGCCGTAGCCGGTGTCCTTAAGCTTCTCCACACCGAAGGCCAGCGCAAAGTCGCAGGCGCCGGAGGCCACCGCATAGGCGGCGCCGCGCAGCGCTTCCGACCCGGACGCGCAGAAATTCTCCACTCGCGAGACGGGGATGTTGGGCAATCTCAGGGCAACGCCCAGCGGTACGCCGCCGCTGCCCAGGTGCTGCGTTTCGATGCCGGTGCCCAGCCATGCCGCCTGGATCTGTTCCTTGCCGATCCCGGCATCCAGCAGGCATTCGCCGAAGGCCTCCACCGCGAGGTTCTCAGCGCTGCGATCCCAGCGCTCGCCAAAGTGCGAGCAGCCCATCCCCAGGATCACCACCTTGTCACGAATTCCCGTTGCCATGCCTGTTCTCCTTAGGGTTGGCGACGGTCGCCTTCCAGAAATAGCGGGTGTAGCCGCGCGCGGCGTCGTACGCCTTGATCCGAAAGCTCATGCGCAGCGCAACGCCGACAGCGAGCTCGTCTTCGTCCATGTCGGCGTAGTCCATCATCAGGCGGCCTCCGCCTTCGAACTGAACCATGCCGTAGCAGGCAGGCGGATCGGGGGTATAGGCCAGGCGGTCCGCCGTGTAGCTCATGATCCTGGCCGGGGTGTCGGCGAACGGCAGGTCCTCTTGCGTGCCGCTGGCGCCGCAGGCGGGATTGACGCAGATGTCGGCGCGCGGCCACTGGGCCGTGCCGCAAGCGCGGCAACGCCCGCCGACGAAGCCGTGCACCGCCTTGCGGTTGCGGTATTCGACGGAGAGCGGCGTAAGCTTGTCGTTGTCGGCGCGCATGCCGCGTTCCAGCGCAAGCTGGTCGTTGAAAACCAGGAACTTCATGTAGTTGTCCTCGGCCTTGCCGCGCGCCAGCCAGCCTTGCGCGCCCAGCCGGCCAGGCAGGGCGGCCAGGGCCGGGGTGGTGCGCAAGACCAGCACGTCCACTCCCTGGCCGAATGCGACCAACACCAGCACTTGCCCCGGGGCGGCCGCACCCAGAGCATGTGCCAGCATCAGCAGCGGATGGGCGCAGCCAGCGTTGCCCACCGTGGCCGCCAGCGTGTCATGCGCGCGGTCGGGCGGGATGCCGGCGAGCTTGGCGATCCGCTGCGCCGCGCCCTTTTGCGGCAGCGCCACGCACAGGGTATCCACCTGGCCAGGGTCCAGCCGGGCCTGGCGCAGCGCCGCCGAGATGGCCTGCGGAATCTGCGCGCTGTGTCCTTCCTCGCGTATCCAGCGCTCTTCCCAATAGGTGTCGGTGGCCGCGCCGACGCCGCGATAGTGGTCGGCCATGTCGATGCTGCGGCTTTCCAGCGCCAGGGGTTCGGCGATGGCCTCGCCATCGCCCACCAGCACCGCGCCCGCGGCATCGCCGTACAGCAGCTCCTGCGCGCTGGCCACTTTGGCCTTGCGGCGGTCGCTCGCCACGACCAGCGCGCTGCGTCCAGCGCCCCCGCGCAGCGCCTGCATCAAGGCGGAGGTTGCACCGCGCTGCGAGGACGCGACGTCGATGGCGCCGATGTCCTCGGCCAGATTCAAGGCCTGCGCCACGATGCTGGCGTTCAACCGGCTGGCGTAGGGCAACGAGGTCGAGGCCAGCAGCAGGTCGTTCACGGCGGGGCTATCGAACCCCTGCAGGCAGTCGCGCGCGGCTTCCACTGCCATGGTGATGGCATCCTCGTCGTAACCGCACATGGAACGCTCGCCGGCGCGATGTGCCGCCAGCGAGGTGTCGTACCAGGAATGGCTGCGCACGATCGCCTCGCGCTGCAGGCGCAGGCGCGGAATGTAGGCGCCGAAGGAAAGTATGCCTCTCATGCGCCTGCTCCGTGCGCCGCGTCGATGATGGCCAGACCGTTGTTCAGCACCACTTTCTGGCGTTCCAGCGCCGTGGCGCGGAAGCGGACTTCGCCGCTGGCGCCCCAGGCTTCGACGCGGATGGTCTCGCCGGGATAGACCGGCGCGCTGAAGCGCACGTCGATGCGCTTGAGTCTGGCCGGCTCGTAGTCGCACAGCATGCGCAGCAGCCCGTGGCAGGCGATGCCGTAGGAGCAGAGGCCATGCAGGATGGGCCGCTCGAAACCGCCCGCGCGCGCGACCTCGGGGTCCGCATGCAGCGGATTCAGGTCGCCGGACAGGCGGTAGAGCAGGGCCTGGGATGTTAGCGTGGGCAGGTCGCAGACGTGTTCGGGCGTGCTTTCCGGCAGCTTGGCGGGCGCCGGTGACGGGCCGCTGGCGCCGCCGAAGCCGCCGTTGCCGCGCGCCATCACTGCCTGTTCCACGGTGGCAAGCAGGGCGCCGTCGCGCGTTTCCAGCGTGCGTTCCACGAAGAAAAGCGCACCGACGTCCGGCCCCTTGTCGAGGATGTCCTTGATCCGCGTACGTCCGATGACGGTGCCGGCTGGCGCCAGCGGACGATGCAGCTGCACCGACTGGCTGGCGTGCAGTACTCGGCGCCAGTCTATGCCGGTGTCGGGTTCCTGCATCCAGAAGCCGGGGTAGCCTAGCACCGCGGCCTGGGTCGGCACCGCCAATTGCCGCTCTTCGTAGACGAAGGGCAGTTCGCGCGCATCCAGCGGGTCGCGGCCCAAGCCCAGTCCCAGCGCGTACAGGATGGAGTCCTTGGCGGTGTAGGTCTGCTCCACCGGTTCGAAGTGGCGCCGCATCAGTTTGTCGGGGTCGAGTCTCATGGCGGGCCTCATACCGGAGTCCAGGCGAAAGCCTCGCGCGCGCTTTCCAGCGGCACCAGACTGGGCTGCATCGCAGGGATTGCATGCTCGGCGATGGCTTCGACGGTCCAGCCTTCCGAGCGATGCACGCTGCGTACCGGCCGCGGCTGGCTGAACAGCATGATTTCGTTCTTGCGCACGCCGAAGATCTGCCCGCTCACGCCGGCGGCCAGGTCTGACAGCAGGTACACGACCATGGGGGCGATCTTGTCGGCGGTCATCTGCTTGAAGCGTTCCAACCGGCGCTTCTGCTCCTCGGTTTCGTCGGGCAGGGTGCCGATGAGGCGGCTCCAGGCCCAAGGCGACACGCAGTTCGAGCGTACGTTGCAACGTTCCATTTCCAGCGCGATGGAGCGCGATATCCCGACGATGCCCAGCTTGGCCGCCGAATAATTGGCCTGGCCGATGTTGCCCACCAGGCCGGCTGCCGAGGTCATGTGCACGTAGGCGCCGGACTGCTGCTCGCGGAACATCGCGGCGGCGGCGCGGCTGACGTTGTAGGTGCCTTGCAGATGCACGTCGATGACCTGCTGCCAGTCCACGTTGCTCATCTTGTGGAACATCCGGTCGCGCAGGATGCCGGCGTTATTGACCACGCCGTCCAGCCGTCCGAAGTTATCGACGGCGGTCTGTACCATGCGCGCCGCCGCATCCGGGTCGGAGACGCTGTCGCCGTTGGCGACGGCGCGCCCGCCTGCCTGGCGGATTTCCGCGACCACCTCGGATGCCGGGTCCAGCGTGCCTGCGCCTTCGCCGTTCGGACTGCCGCCCAGATCGTTGACCACCACGGCTGCGCCCTCGCGCGCCGCCAGCAGGGCGATTTCGCGGCCGACGCCGCGGCCGGCGCCGGTGACCAGAACGACTTTCCCTTCAAGTACTCCAGCCATTTCATCTCCTTGGCAGGTTGATCCGTACACCCGGAATCGGGATGGGCCAACTGTAGGCATGGAGGGCGAGCGGGGTAAGCACGCGCAGCGGATGGCAGGTATGCAGGATCGGCAACGCTCAGGTCGATTCGCGGTGATTCGGTCCGTGCTGCGTGGCAGCAAGAACGCTCCCGGAGCTGCTGCGGGTTGATCCCGATCCGGCATGGATGAAGCAGCCGGTCGGCGCGCGCTTGCCGCAACGCAGCACCTTTGACGCGGCGCCGCGCCAGGCCGCATGGGCGCGATACGCCCTGATATGATCAAAAAAAACCAATGCAGGCTGTCCCATCCCGGCAGGAGACAGAAAGTGAAACTGGTGGCCCGCGCAGCCGATGAGCTGAAGATCGAGAACGTGTCCGCTTTCGTCGCGACTGCGGAGTCAGGCAGTTTTTCGCAGGCGGCGGTGCTGCGGGGATGCTCGCAGTCCATGCTGAGCCGGCGGGTATTGGAACTGGAAGAACAGTTGGGCGGCCGCCTGTTCAACCGCACTGGCCGCGGCGTGCTGCTGACCGAGTTGGGCGTGGCGCTGCTGCCCGTGGCGCAGGGACTGCTGGATGGCGCCACCGGCTTCCTGGAGCTGGCTTCCTCCACCAATGAGCAGCCGTCCGGCACGGTGGAGATCGCCTTGCCGCGCTGGGCCGCCGAAGGCCCGGTGTCGATGCTGGTGAATCGCATAACGTCCCAGTTTCCCAGGATCCATCTGGTTATACACGAAAGCTACAGCCGCGACGTGATGGACAGGCTGGCGGCGGGCAAGCTCGATATCGGCGTCTTCAACAGCTGCCAGCCCGAGCCGCCCGCCCAGGCACAGCGCCTGTTTTCGTCCGACCTGGTGCTGCTGGGCCGGCGCGATTCGCCGCTGTTGCGCGACCCCACCGTGCCGCTGGCCGCATTGAACGGCTTGTCCATCGTGATGCCGCCTTCGCCCAACCCCGTGGAGGCCGTGGTGCGTGAACGCACCCGCGACATGCAGCTGGAGTTGCGCGCGGAACTGGAGATCAACTCCGGCGCGATGATCCGCGAGGTGGTGCGCCGCTGCGGCCGCCATGCCATTACCCAGGTGCATCGCATCGAGGACTACCTGGACGAAGGCGACCTGGCGATTTCCCGCATCGTCGAACCGGCGCTCACCTTGCACACCTTCTGCGCCACCGGCGCCAAGCACCGCATCAACCGCGCCAGCCTTGCGGTAGAGCGCTGCCTGGTCGCGGTGCTGGGAGAGCACTTCGTCCGATTGCAGCAGGCCGCGCAGATGCGCGAGGCGCGCTGGGCCAAGGCCTGGCAGACAGCTGTTCAGACCGTGCATAGCTGATCGTCGGTTCCCGCATGGCACGCCGGAGTTCTTGTCGCTATCGTGACAGGCCACAAGAACCCGAGGAGACGAAACCATGTCCGTTGCCAGAACCGCGTGGCGCGCTGCAGTGCTCGCCTGCGCCGCACTGCTTGCTTCGATGCCGGCCGCAGGAGCCGGAGCCGATGCCTATCCTTCACGGCCCATACGCTTCATCGTGCCCATCGGACCCGGCAGCAGCGGCGATACGATGACGCGCACCTTCGCCGAGCACCTGCGCAAAGTGGCGGGCCAGTCCACACTGGTGGAGAACCGGCCCGGCGCCGAACTCTCGCTAGGCACCCAGGTGGCGCTGAGCGCGCCAGCCGACGGCTACACCGTGGTGTTGATCAGCCCCAGCGCGACAGTGATCAACCCATTGTTTGTAAAAGACTTGCCGTATCGCCCCGAGGATCTGCTGCCGATGATCAACGTGACCCGGCACGTGGCAGTGCTGGTCGCATCGGTGAGTTCGCCATACAAGAACCTGGGCGACGTCGTCGCGGCAGCCCGCCGCGACAAGGGCGGTGTCAGCCTGGCCACCTACGGCAACAGCTATCGCCTGGGCGCGCTCGACCTGGCCAGCCGCGCGGGCGTGGATTTCAACCATGTCCCATACAAGGGCGCCGCGCAGGCAGTGGCGGACGTGGTGGGGGGCTCGGTGGATCTGGCGTTGATAGACATCGCCGGCGCCGCGCCCCTGGTCGCCTCGGGGAAAATCCGGGCGCTGGCCGTAGCCGGAGACCAGCGTCATCCGCTGTTGCCCGACGTGGCGACCGTGCAGGAATCGGGCTATCCCGGCTACTCCCTGTACATTTTCATAGGCTTCGCCATACACGCCAAGACGCCTCCGGCGATAGCCGGCAAGCTTGAAGACATGATGCGACAGGTCATGGACGATCCGGCGCTGCGGGCGCAACTGGCCCAGCAGAGCGGTGGCGAAGTGGTGGGGATTGGGAGCAAGGAATTCTCCCGGGAAATTCAGGCCGAAAAGTTGCGGTACGGGGAGTTGGCGCGCACGGTCGGCGGCGCGCTGCCCTGAACTAGGGCCGGCTCGGCCGCGATCTCCCGCCAATATCCTGGATGTATCGGCTGACCCAAATATAGTATTTCCGGCGCTTGCAGTTCTTACCTAGGATGTCCAGCAAGACATTCTGGAATGGGAGCTGTCATGTTCGAAGGTGGTGTTTGCAGGATATCCGGGCCGCGCGGGATGCGCGTGCGGGCGGGGCGTTCGGGGTGCAGGGCATGAGTGGCCCGTTGGAAGGCGTGCGCATCCTGGATGTCACCACGGTGCTGATGGGCCCCTACGCCACGCAGATACTGGGAGACCTGGGCGCGGACGTGGTCAAGGTCGAACCTCCGGCCGGCGACAACGTGCGCGGCATCGGCCCGGCGCGGCATCCTGGCATGGGCGGAATCTTTCTGCACGCCAACCGCAGCAAGCGCAGCGTCGTGCTGGACTTGAAGCGGCCCGCCGGCCGCGACGCGCTGCTGAAGCTGGCGGCGACCTGCGACGTCCTGATCTACAACGTGCGGCCCCAGGCCATGGCGCGGCTGGGGCTGTCTTATCAGGAGCTGGCGCAGGTCAATCCGGCGATCCTGTATGTGGGCGTCTACGGCTACGATCAGCGGGGGCCCTATGCGGCGCGCGCCGCCTACGACGACCTGATCCAGGGCGCGGTGGCCATCCCGGCGCTGTCGGTCCAGGCTGGCAGTGAAACACCTCGGTACGCGCCCAGCGCCATTGCCGACCGCATCGTGGGCATCAGCGCGGCCAACGCGGTCAGCGCCGGCCTATACCACCGGGCCCGGACAGGACAGGGGCAGGCCATCGATGTGCCCATGTTCGAGACCATGGCGCAATTGATTCTGGGCGATCACATGGCAGGCCAGTCCTTCGAGCCGCCCTTGGGCCCTCCCGGCTATCCGCGCATCCTGAACGCGGACCGGCGCCCCTATGCCACGCTGGACGGGCATATCTGCGTGTTGATCTACGCGGACAAGCAATGGGCGGCATTCTTCGAATTGATCGGCCAGCCTGGGCGCGAGTCCACCGACCCGTGGTTCCGCGACATAGGGACTCGCACCCAGCACATCCATGCGATCTATCGCCTGGTGTCGGACGAGATCGCCAAGCGCACGACCGCGCAATGGCTCGAGGAGTTTGAGGCGGCGGATATTCCGGCCATGCCCATGCACACGGTGGAGTCGCTGCTGCGCGATCCACAATTGGAAGCTGTCGGGTTCTTCAACACGGTCGAGCATCCCAGCGAGGGCAAGCTGCGCACGATGGCGGTGCCGTCGCGCTGGTCCGGCACGCCCCCCGACCCCTCGCGGCATGCGCCGCGGCTGGGCGAACACAGCGTCGAGGTGCTGAAGGAGGCCGGCTACCCGGATGAAGCCATTGCCACGCTGCTAAGGGATGGCGTGACCTTGACGGCGACCAACGATGCCGCAGTGACCGGAGCTGCCCATGACTGATTTCCTGAAACTCGAGCGCCATGGGGCCGTGCTGCTCCTGACCATGGACCGCGCGGCTACACGTAACGCGCTGTCCGATCCCGACGCGATCGACGCGCTTGTGGACGTCTGCGCCGAGGTCAACGCGGACATGTCGGTGCGCGCCGTGGTGCTGACCGGCGCGCACGGCGTGTTCTCTTCCGGCGGCAATCTCAAGACCTTGTCCGCAGCCGTCGGCGCCGGCCTGGGCGAGCCGGTGCGCAGCCGGCAGGCCTACCGCGATGGCATCCAGCGCGTGCCGCTGGCTCTGTGCAATCTGGAAGTGCCGACGATAGCGGCGGTCAACGGGCCGGCCATCGGCGCGGGCTGCGACCTGGCCTGCATGTGCGACATGCGTCTGGCCGCCGAGGAGGCGCGCTTCGCCGAGAGCTTCGTCAAGCTGGGCCTGACGCCGGGAGACGGCGGCGCCTGGCTGCTGCCGCGGGTGGTCGGCATGTCGCGCGCGTGCGAGCTGGCGTTTACCGGCCGTAGCGTCGACGCCGCCCAGGCGTTGGACATGGGGCTGGTTTCGCAGGTGCTCAGCCAGGAGGCGCTGCTGCCGGCCGCCATGGCCTTGGCACAGGAGATTGCCCAGCATTCCGGCCATGCGCTGCGTCTGACCAAGCGCTTGCTGCGCGAAGGCCAGCACACCCGGCTGGATACCCTATTGGAATTATCGGCCGGCTTCCAGGCGTTGGCGCACCACACCCAAGAGCACGCCAGCGCACTGGACGCATACCTGGACAAGACGCGCGGCTGAGGCTTGCGCCCTGGCCACGGCAGCCTCGCCGACGCGCAACCGATAACGAGGCGACATAAGGAGGAGATCCATGGAGACAAAAAGAAGAACGCTGGTGGCCGCTTTAGGCGCGCTGGCTGGCCTGCCGCTGGCGCGCGCCGTCGCCAATCCCGCGGCGTGGCCGGCGCAGCCCTTGCGGCTGATCCTGCCTTACGCGGCGGGCGGTCCGACCGATGTGCTGGCCCGGGCCGTGGCGCAGCACGTGGCGCGGCAACTGGACCAGCCCGTGATCGTCGAGAACAAGACCGGCGCCAGCGGCAACATCGCTGGCGAAACCGTGGCGCGCGCGCGGCCCGACGGATACACCCTGCTATATCACTCGTCGGGCCTGGCTATCAGCCCCGCGCTGTACCGGCAGCTGCCCTATGACCCATTGCGCGATTTCGCGCCGGTGGGGCTGACGGCCTCGATCCCGTTGGTGCTGATGACGACCAATGCCTTGCCGCCCAGGGACACCAGCGAATTCATCGCCTACCTCAAGGCGCGTCCCGATGCGCTCAGCTATGGCACTGGCGGCGTCGGCAACATCACGCATTTGAGCGTGGCGCTGTTCCTGCATGCCACCGGCACGCGCGCCGTGGGCATTCCCTTCAAGGGCACCAATCCGGCCATGGTGGCGATGCTGGGCGGCCAGGTGCAGTTCATGGTGGACGCGATCAGCTCGGCGCTGCCTTATATCCGTGACGGCAGGGTCAAGGCGCTGGCCGTGACCGGCGCCGAACGGTCGCCCGCGTTGCCGCAGGTGCCGACGCTGCGCGAAGCCGGCTTGCAGGACCTTACGATGAGTACTTGGCAAGGCGTGCTGGCGCCGGCTGCCACGCCGCAGCCGGTGATCCAGCGCCTGAACCAGGCGGTGGCCGCGGCGGTGCGCGATCCGGCCATCGCCGGACCGTTTACGGCGCAGGGGGTAGACCTGCGCAATTCCTCGCCCGCCGAGTTCCAGGCTTATCTGGGGCAGGAGGTCCGGCGCTGGGGCGACGCGGTCAGGATGGCAGGCATACAGCCTGAATGAATATGGCAAACGCCATGGCCGCGAGGCCATGACTATGAATGGAACAGCCTTGCGGAGACAAGTATGAATATCAGGACCCTGGCCATGACGGCGATGCTGGGCGCGGCGCTGGCGCTGGGCGGCAACGCCCGCGCCGCGGAAAAGTATCCCTCGCATCCGGTGAAGATCATCGTCTCGCTGCCGCCCGGCAGCGGCGCCGACACCACGGCGCGATTCCTGTCCAAACATCTGGCCGAGCAGTTCGGACAGCCGTTCATCGTCGAGAACCGGCCGGGCGCCAACAGCTTCATCGCCGCCCAGGCGGTGGCGACCGCCGCGCCGGATGGCTACACGATGTTCGTGGCCAGCAATTCGCCCATGACGACCAATGCCGCCGTCTTCAAGCACCTGCCCTATGACGCGATCAAGGATTTTTCGCCGGTCGCGCCCATCGCGCGTTTTCCCATGGTGCTGGTGGTGCCGGCCAACTCGCCATACCGCAACGTGGCGGACCTGGTATCGGCCGCCAGGGAAGCGCCCGGCAAGCTGAACTTCGCGAGCGGAACCGCGACCTATCAGGTGGTGCTGGAGCTGTTCCATGAGCAGAACGGGATCAAGGCCACGCACGTGCCGTACAAGGGCACGTCGGCCGCCCTGGCGGATCTGGCGGGCGGCGTGGTGCAGTACAGCCTGGCCGACGTCAGCGCCGCGCTGCCGCTGATACGCGGCGGCAAGCTGAGGCCGCTGGCAGTGACCAGCGCGAAGCGCATCAAGGACCTGCCGGACGTGCCTACGATGCAGGAGAGCGGCACCAAGGGCTACGAGGCCTATGCCTGGACGGCTGCGTTCTTTCCCGCGAAGGTCGATCCCGCCATCGTGGCGCGCGTGTCGGATGCAGTGCAGGCGCTGGTGCGCAGCGACGAGGGCCGCGCGTTCATGGCCAATCTGGGCGGCGAGTCGTTTGTCGGCGGCCCCGAGACGCTCGCGGCCTTCCAGAAGGACGAGCTCGAGTCCATGCGGCGCATCGCCAAGCTGGCCAATATCCAGCAGGAGTAGACGCGTCCAGGCCCCGTCATTCGGGGGCCGCGACCGTGGGCGCCGGCCGCATCAGGCGGCAGGCCATCTCGACGAAATTGGCGGTGGTAGGGGTGGCATTGTCCGGGTGCACTGCCAGGGCGATGCCCACCTTGATGGTTTCGGCCAGCTGCGAAACATTGACCAGGCGCACATTGCTGCCCGCTTGCCGGCGGGCCACCGCCGGCACGATGGCCACGCCCAGCCCGCTTTCGACCAGGCTCAGGATGGTCTGCACCTGGATCGCTTCTTGCGCAATGCGCGGCACCACGCCTGCCTGCTGGAAGGCATACATGACCAGCGCGTGCATGCCCGGAACATGCGTGCGCGAATAGCCGATGAACGGCTCATCCGCCAGTTCGCTCAACGCGACGTCCTCGCGCTGCGCGTGGCGGCTGCCCGCTGGCACTGCCAGCATCAGATGATCGGGTTGCAGCAAGGTGATGCGAGCGGCCGTGGGTTCGAGCACAGGGAATCGAACTAGCGCCACGTCCAGCGTGTGCGCGTCCAGCCGGCGCAGCAGATCGACGGTGGTGGACTCCTCGATGATCAGGTCGACGCGCGGGTAGTCCTTGCGGAATTCCGACAGCAGCCGCGGCATCAGCGAGTAGGTGGACGAGCCGACAAAGCCCACCTTCAGGACACCTTGTTCGCCGCTGGCACCTTCCCTCGCCGCGCGGCGGATCTCCTCGGCATAGAACAGAGTGGTACGTGCATACCGCAGCACAACCTGGCCTGCTGGCGTGGGCTGCAGGCCGGCCGGCAGCCTATCGAAAAGCTGTACGCCGAGCTCTTGTTCCAGCTTCTTGATCGCGGTCGACAGTGGCGGCTGTGCCATGTGCAGCCGCTCGGCGGCCCGATGGAAGTTGAGTGTTTCGGACAGGACCAACAGCTGCTTGAGCTGGCGTAGCTCCACGGGCGCCTCCCTTGATGCGCCGGGCTCGCGATATTTGTGATGTATTGCCCGGTCCACATCTAATATTAGACCGTGATGTGCCCCCCGTGTAGATTGCCATGAAGCCCGCGCGCTCCGCCGCGGGCCGGGTTTGCACGGCACTTTCGCAAATTGGAATGCGCGCGGCGGCGCCGTGACGCCGCGCGTTCCGGGGATCACATTGGGCGCTATCAACGAGGCACTGCAGCTTGCCGCGATTCCTGCGCAGGATGAGGCGTTGCGTCCGTCAGTGCGCGCCTTTCTGCGCGAGGCGCTGAAGGACATGCCGGCGGACCTACGGGCGCGCTCCTGGATGGGCTATGACGCGGAGTTCAGCCGCGCGCTGGCGAGGCAGGGATGGCTGGGCCTGACCTTGCCCGCCGCCTATGGCGGCGCGCAACGCAGCAATTTCGCCCGCTTCGTGTTGAGCGAGGAGCTGCTCGCGGCGGGAGCGCCGGTGTCGGCGCATTGGATCGCCGATCGCCAGACCGCGCCATTGATTCTGCGTTACGGCTCGCAGGCGCAGCGCGACTTCTACCTGCCGCGCATCATCCGGGGCGAAGCCTTCTTCGCCATTGGCATGAGCGAGCCCGATACCGGATCCGACCTCGCCAGCGTGCGCACGCGCGCTACCCCTGATGGCGACGGCTGGCTGCTCAACGGCCGCAAGATCTGGACCACCAACGCCCACCGCTCGCATTACATGTGCGCGCTGGTACGCACCTCGGGCGTGCCGGAAGACCGGCACAAAGGGCTGTCGCAGATGATCTTCGACCTGTCCTTGCCCGGCATTGAAATTCGTCCGATCCGCGACATCGCGGGAGATGCGCATTTCTGTGAAGTCCTGTTCGACAACGTCCGCCTGCCGCGCGATGCGCTGGTAGGCGAAGAGGGCAGCGGCTGGCGGCAGGTCACGGCTGAACTGGCGCTGGAACGCAGCGGTCCGGAGCGGATCTATTCCAGCATGGTGCTGATGGACGGCTGGCTCGCGCATCTGCGCCGGGCTTCCTCGCCGGACGAGGCGCAGATCCGCCTGGCGGGGCGCTTGGCCGGGCGGCTGACGGTGCTGCGGGCCATGTCGCTGGCGGTGACGCAGCGCCTGAACGAAGGGGCCGACGCCAGTCTTGCGGCCGTGCTGGTGAAGGACCTGGGTACGGAGTTCGAACAGGCCGTGCCCGAATGGATAGGCCAGGCCTTGCGCGCGAACGCCAATGCGGCGCCTGACGAGACGCTTGCCCGCACGCTGGCCTACCTGACCCTGATCAATCCGACCTTTTCACTGCGCGGCGGCACCCGCCATATCCTGCGCGGCATCATCGCGCGCGAGCTAGGCCTGCGCTAAGGCCCATCGAACACTGAAGGAGGGCCCATGCCGGCATCCATGCAGCAAGACCTGTACGACGAATTTGCGCGCGCCCTGGCTGGCTTGTGTCCGCTGGAGCGGGTCCGCGAGATCGAGGCGGCCGGCGAGGGCGCTGGGGCGGACAATCTCGTCGCCGATACGTGGCGGGACATCGATGCGCTCGGTTACGTGGACGCGTTGACGCCCGCGGAACTGGGCGGCGCAGGACTGTCGCTGGAGGACGCCGAGGGTTTGCTGCGTGCGGCGGGCGCCCTGGCGCTGCCTTACCCGCTGGCCGACACCATGCTCGCGCGCGCCTTGTTGCGCACCAGCGGCCAGACCGTGCCCGAAGGGCCCATCGCCCTGGCCCGAGCGCTGCCGGGGCCGCGCGGCCTGCGTTGCGTCCAGACGCCAGGAGCCGGACTGGCGCGCACCCTGTTGGTCCAGCGCGATGACGGCCTGTTGCTGGTGGCCGCGCCCGCCGCGTCGGACCCCGGCTTGTTCCGGCCGCGCGCGAGCGCCGCGCCCGAATGGGCGGACTTACCGGCGGTCCTTGGCCGCATCGCCTTGCCGGACGACGCCGTGCGGGCCTGGCGTGACGCCGCCGACGCCGCCGGAATAGCCGGCGCGATGCAGGCGGTGCTCGATCGCTGCGTCGCCTTTGTAGGCGAGCGCCAGCAGTTCGGCAAAGCGCTGGGGCGCTTCCAGGCGATCCAGCAAGAGATCAGCATGCTCGCGGAGCAGGTGGCATCCACCGCCATGGCAGCACGGCTGGCATGCGCCAGCGGGGCCCTGTTTCCCGACGCCACGCTTGCGGCCTGCGCGCGGCTGCGGGCAGGCGAAGCCATTCCACTGGTGTGCGCCCTGGCGCACGCAATACACGGCGCAATCGGGATCACCGAAGAGCTGGCCCTGGGCATATACACCACGCGGCTGCATGAGTGGCGCGCCATCGGCACGAGCGAAGACGAGTGCGCCAGCCTGATCGGCAGGCAACTGCTGGCCGGCGACAGCCCGACCTTGCTGGACTTCGTGCGCGGCGTCATGTCGGCTGTGCCGGCGCGCGTTGCCGCGTAGCGCAAGGCGGACCGACAGCCGCGCATTCTTCGAACTCCCTTGCAATCGAGGTATCGACTCATGTCCAACCATTCAGATCCCGTCGTCATCGTCGGCGCGCAGCGCACGCCCATTGGCGCTTTTCAGGGAGCCTTGTCGCACTACACCGCGCCCGAGCTGGGCGCTCATGCGCTGGCTGCCGCAATCCGTCAGGCGGGTCTGGCACCCGAGGCCGCCCAGGAGGCATTGATGGGCTGCTGCCTGTTCGCCGGACTGGGGCAGGCGCCCGCGCGCCAGGCCGTGCTGGGCGCGGGGCTGCCAATCACGGTGCAGGCGACCACGCTAAGCAAGATGTGCGGCTCGGGCATGAAGGCCGTAACCCTGGCGCACGACATCTTGAGCGCCGGATCGGCGGACCTGGTGCTGGCCGGCGGGATGGAGTCGATGAGCAACGCGCCGCACCTGATACCCAGGGCGCGGCAGGGATACCGGCTGGGCGATGGGCAATTGCTGGACCATATGTACCGCGATGGCCTACAGGACGCCTACGAAGGCCATCTGATGGGGCACTACGCCGATCTGGCGGCGCGCGAGCACGGTTTCAGCCGCGCCCAACAGGATATCTATGCGGAACAGAGCGTATTGCGGGCTCAGGGCAGCATCGCCTCCGGGGCTTTCGCGGCGGAGATTGCGCCCATCGCGGCGCGGAATCGCCGCGGCGTGGCGCCAGGCGCGCTGGTTGTCGACGACGAGACGCCGGGCCTTTGCGACGCGACGCGGCTGGCCGGTCTGAAGCCGGTATTCTCCACGGACGGCACGGTCACGGCCGGCAACGCGTCCTCGATCTCGGATGGTGCGGCCGCGCTGGCGCTGACGCGCCAAAGCCATGTGGCGGCGCTGGGACTGACGCCGCGCGCGCGTATCGTCGGACATGCCGCCGCAGCGCTGGCGCCGGGACAGTTCCCGGTCGCCCCGGTGCACGCTATCGCGCGTCTGCTCGACCGGGTGGGCTGGAGTCGCGACTCGGTGGACCTGTACGAGATCAACGAAGCCTTCGCGGTGGTTGCCCTGATCGCGCTGCGCGACCTGGGCCTGCCCGCCGAGCGGGTCAACGTCGAAGGGGGCGCCTGCGCGTTGGGGCATCCCGTGGGCGCGACCGGCGCGCGCATCATCGTCACGCTGCTGCACTCGCTCGAGCGGCGCGGCCTGCGCCGCGGCGTGGCCAGCCTGTGCCTGGGCGGAGGCGAAGCCACGGCCATCGCCATTGAATTGTGTTGATCCGGCGGCACATGCGCCGCCATGCATGGGGAGACGAACACATGGGACCTTTGGCTGGAATCAGGATCATCGAGCTGGCCGGCATCGGTCCGGGACCGATGGCGGCCATGCTGCTGGCCGACATGGGCGCGACCGTCCTGCGGATCGAACGCAAGGAGCCCGCCGACCTGGGGGTCAAGCGCGAGCTGAAGTACAACCTGCTGCTGCGCAGCCGGCGTTCCATCGCGCTGGACCTGAAGGACCCGCGCGCCGTCGCCCTGGTGCTGCGGTTGCTGCGCAAGGCCGACGGGCTGATCGAAGGATTCCGTCCCGGCGTGACCGAGCGGCTGGGCCTGGGGCCGCAAGCCTGCCTGGCGGAGAACCCCCGGCTGGTCTACGGCCGCATCACCGGCTGGGGGCAGGACGGCCCGCTGGCGCAAGTGGCCGGACATGACATCAACTACATCGCCGTCACCGGCGTGCTGGACGCCATCGGCCGCGCAGGCCAGCCGCCCACGCCGCCGCTCGCGCTGGTGGGCGATTTCGGCGGCGGCGGCCCCTATCTCGCATTGGGCATGCTGGCCGCCATCATCGAAGCGCGCCAGTCCGGGCAGGGCCAGGTGGTGGATGCCGCCGTGATGGACGGCGTGGCCTCGATGGCAACGGCGTTCTACGGCCTGGCCGCGTCGGGCGCATGGCAGTCCCAACGGGGCAGCAACATCCTCGATTCGGGCGCGCCGTTCTATGACGTGTACCCGTGCGCCGACGGCCTATGGCTTTCGGTCGGCCCGATAGAACGCCGCTTCCACGAGCTGCTGCTGCGGCAGTTGGGCCTGGACGACAATGCCATCCGCGAACTGGGGGATCACCAGGACAGGAACACGTGGCCCCGTTTGCGGACGGTGCTGGCTGCGGCCTTCGCCCAGCGCAGTCGCGACGACTGGTGCGAAAGGCTGGCACATCTGGATGTATGCGTGGCGCCCGTGCAGACGCTGAGGGACGCCGCCATGCATCCGCAGGTCAGGGCGCGCGGCACGCTGCTGGAGGTGGACGGCATCACGCAGCCCGCGCCGGCTCCGCGCTTCAGCAGGACGCCCAGCGCCAGGCCGACGGCGCCGCAGCCGCCGGATGCCGAGGCTTTGAAAGATTGGCTGGATCCGGAGGACTTCGAGGCATACGGCAAAGCGCTTTGAAAGCGGCCGCCGCTGGCCGCGAGCTGGCGCAGGCTCCCAGTCCAATCCGGTTCCGTTCGCTCGATCGGCCGCGCCGGCCGGAGGCCGTGCGATCGGAAACCGTGGATTGCCGGAGGGCGGATTTGTGGCGATAATTGCGATTAATTCCCATTATCGAAGTAATCCGACCACGTCCTCGCCATGTCTCCCCCCGACCCGACTTCCGCCGTCGCCGTGCAGCGCATCTACGACGCGCATCACGGCTGGCTGTTCGGCTGGCTGCGCCGGCGGCTGGGCAACAGCGCCGACGCCGCCGACCTGGCCCAGGACACGTTTGTCGGGTTGCTGAGCAGCTATCGCCGGCGCGCCATGCCGGAGTTGCAGGAGCCGCGCGCCTACCTGACCACCATCGCCAAGCGCTTGATGGTGGACCTGTACCGGCGCCATGCGCTGGAGCAGGCCTACCTCGACGCCCTCGCGGCCATGCCGGCGCGGCATGCGCCGTCGGAAGAGCAGCGCCTGATGGTGCTGCAGACGCTGCGCGAGGTGGACGCCTTGCTGGCGGCCCTGCCGGACAAGGCCCGGATCGCATTCCTGCTGTCGCAACTCGACGGCCTGACGTACGAGCAGATCGGCGTCGAGATGGGGGTGAGCGTGCGCACGGTCAAGCGCTACATGGCCGAGGCCTTCAAGCATTGCATCCTGGCGGCGTCATGACGGCAGCGACGGACGCCATCGATCCGAAGATCGCGGGCGAAGCCGCGGATTGGCTGGTGCGGTTGCATTCGGGGCGCTTCTCCGATGCGGACAAGCTGGCCTGTGAGCGTTGGCGCCAACGCAGCCCCGAGCACGACCGCGCCTGGACCCGGGCGCAGGCTGTCCTGGCCAAGTTCGGCGGCTTGCCGCCGGGGCTGGGGCGGGCCGCCATGAACGCGGACGCAACGCGACGCGCGGGTCTGCGGGTGCTGGCGGGGCTGATCGTGGGGGTGCCGGCGGGCTGGCTGGCATGGCGCACGGCGCCCTGGCAAAGCTGGACGGCGGACTACGCCACCAGCAGTGGCGAACGCCGGCAGTTCCAGCTGCCGGACGGCAGCGTGCTGGCGCTCAATACCGCCTCGGCGGTGGACCTGGACTATTCGGCGGAACAACGTCTGGTGCTGCTGCGGGAGGGCGAAATCCTGCTGCGTTCGGCCCATGCGGCGCCGCCGGACCCTCGGCCGCTGCGGGTGCGCACCGCCGAAGGCAGCGTGCAGGCCTTGGGCACGTACTTCGGCGTGCGGCAACTGGATGCGCGCAGCCGGGTCGCGGTGATCGAAGGGCAGGTTCGGCTGCAGCCGCGTGCGGCGGCGGCGGGCGTCGTGCTGGCGGCAGGGCAATGCGCCGAGTTTTCGGACCGTGAAGTCCTGGCGCCTCGCGCCTATGTCCATCCGCCGCAAGCCTGGCTGGATGGCGTGCTTTATGCGGACGACATGAGGCTGGCCGACTTCCTGAAGGAGCTGGCGCGCTATCGCCCGGGCCTGTTGCGCTGCGATCCGGCGGTGGCCGATCTGCGCATCTCGGGCGGGTTCCAGGTGGATGACACCGATGCGGTGCTGCTGGCGGTGTCGCGCAGCCTGCCGGTGCGGGTGGTTTCGCGCAGCCGCTACTGGGTCAGCGTGGCGCCGGCCTGACCGTGGCGCGCGGATTTTTGGCCCCTTTTTTCGCTTCGTCCGACAAGTCCATATAGCACCTTCGCTCGTACTTCGTCGGGATCAGCATGCTTTCAAGCAAGAACAACGCGGCCAGGCCAGCTTGCCGCACGAACCGCCGCGCCGCCGCTGGCGCGCTCTGCGCGGCACTGGTGGCTGTGGCGCCGGCCATCCACGCGCAGCCGGCTGCGAATACGTCCGGCGCAGCCGTCCAGGCACGGTTCGACATTCCGGCGGGCCCGCTGGGACCGGCGCTGTCGGCCTTCGCCGGGGTGGCTCGCATCAATCTTTCGTTCGACCCGGCGCTGGCCGAAGGCTTGCGCACGGCCGGGCTGCAAGGCGCATGGACGGTCGAGGCGGGGCTGGCCAAATTGCTGGCGGGCACGCCGTTGGCGGCGCGGCGCGATGGCGCCAATGTCTACACGCTGAGGCGCGTGCCCAACGAGCCGGCGGCAGTGCTGCCGGCGGTGCGGGTGGAGGGCACGGACGAGTCGGCCTACGGACCCGTAGCCGGCATCGTGGCGCAGCGCAGCGCCAGCGGCACCAAGACCGACACGCCCATCCTGGAGATCCCGCAGACGGTGAACGTGGTCACGCGCGACGAGATAACGATGCGAGGCGCGCGCAGCATCGTCGAGGCGTTGGCCTACACGCCGGGCGCCTATTCGCCGGGCGGCAGCGCCGATCTGCGCTACGACAACATCTACCTGCGCGGCGGCCACGCCGCGCGCAACAACCTGGACGGCGCCCGGCTGCCATTTGGCGCATACAGCTTTGGCATGCTGCAGATCGAGCCCTACGGGCTGGAGCGGGTGGAGGTGCTGAAAGGGCCGTCCTCGGTGCTGTACGGCCAGAATACGCCCGGCGGCCTCATCAATATGGTCAGCAAGCTGCCGACGCCGGCGCCCCAGCGCGAGATCGAGTTGCAGACCGGGAGCTATGGCCGGATCCAGGCTGCCGCCGATTTGAGCGGCCCGATGGACCAGGACGGACAGTGGAGCTATCGCCTGGTCGCATTGCAGCGCGATGCGGCCCAGTCCGCCCATTACTCGGAAGAGGACCGGACCTTCGTCGCTCCGGCATTGACGTGGCGGCCGTCGGCGGCCACCTCGCTGACCTTGCTGGGCTTCTATCAAAAGGACCACCAGGTGCCCATGTACGGCAATCTGCCGGCGGCAGGCACGCTTTACTCCAATCCCAACGGCCGCATTCCCCGCGACCGCTATACCGGCGAACCCGGCTGGGATACCTATGACCGGGAGCAGTACTCGGCGGGCTATCTGTTTTCGCACCAGTTCAACGACACCTGGACCGTCAGGCAGCAACTGCGCTACAGCCACATGCGGGGCGAGGCGCGCACCACCGTGGGCTATATGCTCAATCCGGTGGACATGCGCACCTGGTCGCGTTCGATGTCGCAGGGCAAGGGCACCGGGGCGACGCTGAATGTGGATACCCAGGCCGTCGCGCGCTTCAACACCGGCCAGGTCGGGCACGAGTTCCTGGCTGGCTTCGACTATCTGGACATGCGCGACACCTACCAGTTCGCCAACGTCATCGCCGGCGTGCCGCCGCTGGACCTCTACGATCCGGTGTATGGGCGGCCCCGGCCGGGCCTCTCGGACCTGATTCCCCGCATCGATTCGCGCCAGCGCACCGAACAGTCCGGCGTCTACGCGCAGGACCAGATCTCGTACGGCAACTGGCTGCTGACGCTGGGCGGCCGCTACGACATGGCGCGCGGCACGACCCGCAATCTGCTGACGTCCGGCAAGGTCGCGCAGAACGATTCGGCCTTTACCGGCAGGGCGGGCCTGACCTACATGCTGGAAAGCGGCCTGGCGCCTTATGTGGCGTACTCGACGTCCTTCGCGCCCACGGGCGGCACCGACTACGAGAGCAACCCCTTCCAGCCGACCAAGGGCCGGCAGATCGAGGCGGGATTGAAGTACCAGCCGCCGGGCAGCGACAGCATGGTGACGCTGTCGGCCTATCAATTGACGCAAACCAACGTGCTGACCAGCGATACCACGCCGGGCCGTCCGCCGGGCTTCCAGCTGCAGGCGGGCGAGGTCCGCTCGCGCGGGATCGAACTGGAAGGCAAGGCCAGCCTCGCGCGCGGCTGGGACGTGATCGCCTCGTACTCCTACGTCGACGCCGTGGTGACCAAGAGTTCCAACGTCGACATCGTCGATGGCGCGCCGCAGTCGCGGCAGGGCAAGAAGCAGTACTACGCGCCGGCGCACCAAGCCGCGGCATGGCTGGCATACAAGGTGCAGGAGGGGCCGCTGCAGGGTCTGGGACTGGGAGCGGGCGTGCGCTACATCGGCGCCGACTGGGGCGATGCGGCCAACACCTTGCGCATTCCGGCGGTGACGCTGGTCGATGCCGCCCTGTCCTACGACCTGGGCCGGATGCAGCCCGCGATGCGGGGCATGACGCTGTCGCTGAACGCCAGCAACCTGTTCGACCGCACGTATGTGGGCACTTGCGTGACCACCACGTCGTGCACCTACGGCGCCGGGCGGCTGGTGTTGGCCACGCTGCGGTACGCATGGTGAGGCCGCACGGCAATTGGCGCGGCGTGACGGCGCGCGCGGGCGCGGCCACGCTGGGCGCGTATGCGCTGGTTTGGGCCGCTGTGGCAGCGGCGGCGCGACTGCCGCTGCCGCCTGCCGACGCCATCCTCTATCCGGCCTTGGCCGCCATTCCCGCGCACGTGGGCCTCGCGATATGGGCTTTCGCGGCCCGCAGCGTGGGCCGCGTGTGGCTGATCATTGCCGCAGGCTGCGCGGGCTGCTGGGCCATGGCGTGGGGAGCGGCGGCATGAACGCCTATCCGGAAGGAAGCCTGCGCCAGCGCATGGCCTGGCTGCATACCTGGGTCGGCCTGTTGTTCGGCTGGCTGGCGTTTGCAGTGTTCCTGACGGGCGCGCTCAGTGTCTACGCGCCTGAAATCAGCCTCTGGATGAAGCCGGAGAGTTCCGCGGCTGGTCGAGCGGACCAGCCGTCAACCCTGGAGCGCGCGCAAGACTGGCTGGCGCGCAATGCCGCGGCGGCGGCTTCCTGGCGCATCGAGCTGCCGGATGCGCGCCGTTCCCTGCTGGGGCTGTCATGGGAGGATGAAAAGGGCGGCGGCGCCGTGCTGCTCGATCCGGCCAGCGGGCGCGAGATCGTGCCGCGTGACACCGAGGGCGGCGACTTCCTGGTCGAGTTCCACTACAGCCTGCATGCTGGCCAGGCCGGCATCTGGGTGGTCGGCGCCTGTACCCTGGCGCTGCTGGCGGCGCTGGTTTCCGGCGTCATTGTGCACCGGCGCTTCTTCGCGGATTTCTTCCTATTCAGGCCGCGTGCTTCGCCCGGCCGCGCGTGGCTCGATGCGCACAACGTCCTGTCGGTGCTGCCGCTGCCGTTTCATTGCATGATCCTGCTCACCGCCTTGAGCACGCTGTTGCTGGGCTATCTGCCCGCAGGCGTGCAAAGCCGCTATGGCGGCGACGTGGCGGCGATGGTGGCGGACGTGTTTCCGCAGCCGCCGGCCAGTTCGCCGCGCAGCGGTGCGAGCGCAATGCTGCCGCTGGCCGCCCTGGCGCAGCGCGCCGAGGCGGAACTGGGCGCGGGCAAGATCGCCGCGATCACGGTCAGGCAGCCTGGCACTCAAGGCGCGCTTGCGGATGTCTGGCGCCGGTACGATGACCGCCTGCTGGCCTTTCCCGACCGCGTCAGCCTGGATGCGGCGACGGGCCGGGTCGTCGATGCGCAAACCGCCTATCCTGGATCCTTGCAACTGATCCGGACGCTCGGAGGGCTGCACTATGGCTACTACGCCGCGCCGCTGCTGCGCGCGCTGTACTTCCTGCTGGCCCTGTCAGGCGCCGCCATGATCGCGACGGGACTGGTCCTGTACGCGGCGCGGCCGGCGGCGGCCGCCTCCCGCTTCGGCCGCGCTGCGCACCGGTTGAATGTGGCGATGATCTGCGGCCCGACGTGCGCCTGCGCCGCGTACCTGCTGGCCAATCGCCTGGCGTGGCCACATGCGGCGGGGTTGCATGAACGCGAGGTGACGGCTTTCTTTCTGGCATGGATGGTTTGCGGCGTGCATGCCTTGGTGCGAGGCGAGCGCCGCTTGTGGACGGAGCAATGGCGGGCGGCGGCGCTGCTATGGCTGGCCGTGGCTTCTGCCGATATGCTGGCGATGGCGTTCGACGAGAGCCTGAGGTCGGCTTGGGCACGGCCGCTGCATCTTGCGGTCTGGGTGGCAAGCATCGCCGCCGCCTGCGTCTTCGGCTACATGGCGCATCGCGCCAGCAAGCGCCGGGAGTAAGATCGGCCGCATGGCTTGCAAGCGGACCTGAACCGCTTTGCGCTATAAGCCGTGAAGTCGACGATGAAATCCGGGGATGTCCATGTTTATCCGTCAGCTCTCCTATCTCCTGGCCCTGGACAAATACCGGCATTTTGGACGGGCGGCGGAAAGCTGTCATGTCTCGCAACCCGCGCTGTCCAACGGCATCCGCGAACTGGAGCGCGAACTCGGAATCACGATCGTCAAGCGCAACCGGACCTTCGAAGGCATTACGCCCGAAGGCGAGCGGGTGATCCAATGGGTGCGGCAGGTGATGGCTTCGCTGGAGGGGCTGCGGCAGGAGGCCGATCTCGTGCGCAGCGTGCCGCAAGGCCACCTGGCGATAGGCGCCATTCCCACTGCCAACCATGCGGCGACGCTGCTCAGCGCCCAGTATCGGGAGATCCTTCCCCAACTGACGCTGGAAGTCACCTCGCTCAGCACTCCGGAAATCCTGCGCCGGCTGAAGGCCCAGGAAATCCAGTTGGGCATCCTCTATGAGCGGTCCGTGCTCGACAGCGCCGACTTTGACGTGATGCCGCTGTACGCCGAGCGCTACGTGCTGGTGGCGAACGAGCAGGCCTCCTTGCCGCGCCAATTGGATTGGTCGGAAGTGGGCGAACTTCCGCTCTGCCTGCTCAGCCCGGACATGCAAAACCGCCAGACCTTGAACAAATGTTTCGAGAGCGTGGAAGCCAAGCCGCGCGTGGTGCTGCAAAGCAACGACATCCGCGTGCTGCTGACGGAATGCCAGAGCGGGCGGGCATTCTCCATCATGCCCCTGAGCGCCTTGCCCGCCCAGTATGAAGGGGCCGGGCTGCTGGCGCATCCCATCATTCCCGAACACGCCGAGGACGTCTGCCTGGTCAGGCTGCGGCGCGACAAGCCGCCTGCCTTATCGGACGCCGCCTGGCAGATCGCCGGCCAAATGGACCTGGAGGCCGTCCTCAACCACTCGTTGGCGGCCAAACCTTGATAACCATGGATTATCAAAAGGTTCACAGGAAAAATTAGATCATTTCTTGTCGTTGCCGCATGCTGGCGGGAATTGGGCGCTTGAAGGAGACCAGCCATGAAACAACGACGTGAAGTACCCGGCATCCGCCCCTATGACGGTCCGGCGGGCGGCTGGGGGGCATTGAAGGCCACGGCCCAGGCCGTGCGGCAACAGATGGAAGTGGTGGAGGCCCCCGTCGTCCTGCTGCGTACCAACCAGCCGGCGGGTTTCGATTGTCCAGGCTGTGCGTGGCCGGACAAGGAGCACCGCTCCACGTTCCAGTTTTGCGAGAACGGCGCCAAGGCGGTTACCTGGGAAGCGACGAGCAAGCGCGTGACGCCGGATTTCTTCGCCCAGCACACGGTGTCTTCATTGCTGGCGCTGTCGGACTACGAGCTGGAGGACTTCGGCCGCCTGACTCACCCGATGGCCTACGACGCGGCCACGGACAAATTCGTTCCCGTATCGTGGGATGCCGCGTTCGAACGCATCGGCGAGGCGCTGCGCAGCCTGGACGCGCCTGACCAGGCCGAGTTCTATACCTCGGGGCGGGCCTCCAACGAGGCGGCCTATCTGTTTCAGCTGTTCGCGCGGGAATTCGGCACCAATAATTTCCCCGACTGTTCGAACATGTGCCATGAGGCGACCAGCGTGGGCTTGCCGCAATCCATCGGCATAGGCAAGGGCACGGTCTCGCTGGAGGACTTCGACCATGCGGAGCTCATCCTTTCCATTGGCCATAACCCTGGCACCAATCATCCGCGCATGATGGGCACGCTGCACGAATTGGCGCGCCGCAAGGTTCCCATCATCGTCTTCAACCCCTTGCGCGAACGCGCTTTGGAACGCTTCGCCGATCCGCAGAGCATCGTGGAAATGGCGACCTTCAGCTCGACCAATATCGCCTCGACCTACTATCAGGTCCGGGCGGGTGGCGACGCAGCCGCGCTCAAGGGCATCATGAAGGCGCTGCTGGCGCTCGAAGCGCAGCGCGGGAACGTCCTGGATCGCCAGTTCATCGCGGAACACACGCTGGGCTTTGACGCGCTGGCCGCGGACCTGGAGGCAACCTCCTGGGCCGACATCGAAACCGAAAGCGGCCTGCAGCGCGCCGACCTGGAGCATGTGGCCGAGGCCTACGCCAAGTCCAACGCCACCATCGTCACCTACGGCATGGGGATCACCCAGCACAACACGGGCACGGCCAATGTCAAGCTGATCGCCGACCTGCTGCTCATGCGCGGCAACTTCGGCAAGCCCGGCGCCGGCATCTGCCCCCTGCGCGGCCATTCCAACGTGCAGGGCAACCGCACGGTCGGCATCACGGAAAAGCCCAGCCCGGAGTTCCTGGCAAAGCTGGAAGCGGAGTTCGGCTTCACGCCGCCGCAGGGCCATGGCCATGACGCGGTGCAGGCCATGGAAGCGATGGTCGACGGCACCGCCCGAGCGCTCATCTGCCTGGGCGGGAACTTCGCCGTGGCCCTGCCCGATCCCGAACTCTGTTTCGCGGCCATGAAGGAACTGACGCTCAGCGTGCATCTGGGTACCAAGCTCAACCGCTCGCATCTGCTGGTGGGGCGCGAGACCTTCCTGCTGCCGGTGCTGGGACGCACCGAACTCGACGTCCAGGCCGACGGCCCACAATCGGTGACGGTGGAGGACTCGATGTCCATGGTCCACGCCTCGGCGGGCAAGCTCAAGCCGGCGTCCGCCGAGCTGCGCTCGGAACCGGCCATCGTCGCCGCCATGGCCCGGTCGACCTTGCCCCACAGCAAGGTCGACTGGCTGGGGCTGGTGCAAAACTACGATCGCATCCGCGACCTGATCGAGCGCACGGTTCCGGGTTTCGACGACTACAACGCACGCATCCGCGTGCCCGGCGGCTTTCGCATGCCCTTGCCGCCGACCGAGCGCAAGTGGAACACGCCCACCGGCAAGGCCATGTTCTCGGTATTCCCCGGCGTGCGCGAGCGTTATGAACCCTGGCCGGACGAGGTGCTGCGGCTGGTGACCATACGCAGCCACGACCAGTACAACACCACGATCTACGGATTGGACGACCGCTACCGCGGCGTCTTCGGCCGCCGCGACGTGCTTTTCATGAATCCGGAAGACCTGGCCGCGCAGGGCCTGGAACACGGTGATCTGGTGGACATAGAAACCGTGTCGCGGAATCGGACGCTGCGGCTGGCAGGCATCACCGCGATTGAATACAGCATCGCGCGGGGCTCGGTCGCGGCCTACTATCCCGAGGCCAATGTCCTGGTTCCGCTGGACTATATCGATAAGGAATGCGGCACGCCTTCCTACAAGTCGATACCGGTGCGCATCCGCAAAGCCGCGCAGGGAGGCGCCCAAGCGTAAGCCGTCATGATCGTCCGCCCCGCATCCCGCTCTCCCTGGCTGCTGCTGTTCACGTTGAAGGGATCGATTGTTTCCATCATCTGGAAGCGCGTCGTCGCCATGATGCTGCTGGCCACCGCCGTGGTGCTGGCGGAGCATCGGCTGCCCTTGAGCGGGGTGGGGCTGGGCGCGGTGCCGTTGACGCTGGTCGGACTGACCCTGGCCATCTTCCTGGGGTTCCGCAACAGCGTGGCCTACGAACGCTGGTGGGAGGCGCGCAAGCTCTGGGGCGAGCTGCTCATCGTCATCCGCAACCTGACGCGGCAGACGCTGAGCCTTCCCGACGGCCTGCCCGCCGTGCGCCAGCGTGAACTGGCGCACGGCCTCATCGCCTATGCCCATGCCTTGCGGCACATGCTGAGGCAGAGCGATCCCAAGGAAGACCTGCAGCCCTGGCTGCCCGCCGCTACTGCGACCCGCATCATGCAGGCGGAGAATCCGCCCAGTGTGCTTCTGGGCGACTTGAGCCAAGCCTATGCCCAGTTGCGGCGGGAAGGGCGGCTGGACAGCATCCTGCTCGCGGACATCGATGCCCAGATCACGCGCCTGTCATACATAGGCGGCGGCTGCGAGCGGATACGCAGCACGCCGATTCCCTTTGCCTACATCCTGCTGCTGCACCGGACCGTCTACATCTATTGCCTGCTGCTGCCGTTCTGTCTGGTTGGCAGCATAGGCTGGGTGACGCCGTTCATGGTAGGCGTGCTGTCCTACACGTTCTTCGGGCTGGACGCCTTGGGCGAACAGATCGAGGAACCCTTCGACCGCCTGCCCAACAACCTGCCCCTGGATGCCTTGTGCCGCGGCATCGAGATCAACGTCGGGGAATTGCTGGGCGACAAGAATTTGCCGCCGCCGTTGTCGCCGCAGGACGGCGTGCTGTTCTAGCTGGCATCTTTTCCGATCGGGTACGGCGCGCGATGTTGGCCACGCAAGAATCCAGCGTTGCAGTGTTACCGCTTATCGCTTATTGTGCGGATCTGTAAAAATTTGCATACAAAAGCGACGTTGGCTCCAGCCGCGTCCAATGCGGCGTCACGACGGGCGGAACGGCCCTTCCAATCCTTGCAATCTCACTCGTAGACCAGGGCCATGCACCCCTGGGAGGTGCCATGAACCGAATTTACCGCGTGGTGTTCAACGCAGCCGTAGGCGTGTGGCAGGCTGTCAGCGAAATCGCTGGAGGCCCGGGCAAAGGCCGCCAACGCCCGCGGCGCGCGCGCCGGGCCGGCTTGCCCACGCTGACCGCCGCGACCACGCTGCTGGCCGCCGCGCTTGGCAACAGCGCGGCCTACGCCGCCTGTACGCCTGTGGCGCCTGCGGACGGCACTACGCTCACCTGTAGCGGCACGGTCCAGGACTACTTCGTCACCGGCAACGACCTCCTCTTTGATATTCAGAACGGTGCTACGGTCAGTTCCAGCGTCATCGGCCTGCCCTCGATGCACCTGCTCGGCCGCGGGATTACGGTGAACAACAGCGGCGTCTTCGACCCGACGGGCGGGGGCACTTTCAACCAGTCCACCACGGCGCTGAAAATGGAGGGAGGCGTCGCATCCAACCTGACCATCACCAACAGCAGCGGCGCCGCCATATACGGCGCGTCAGGCAATTTGCCGCCGAGCCTGTCCACGTTCGACGGCATGGCGATCGAGGTGAAAAATGCCGGCGGCGGGCTGACCGCCATCGACAACAATGGCACCATCGGCTCCAGGGCGCTAAGCGGCGCCATCGAGGCTGCCGATGTCAGGCCGGTGATCGCCGTCTATGGCGGCGGCCGGGTCCACCTGAATAATCGCGCCACCATCCATGGCCGGGTTGCGTTCGAAACGTCAGGCCAGGGCAATGTCGTCACCAATAGCGGCACGATATATGGCAGCGTGTCGCTGGGGGCGGGCAGTACCAACCAGTTCATCGCGGTCACCGGCAGCAGCGTCTCGGGCAGCGGCTCCAGCGGCGTCCTGGGCAACAATCTGGGCGTCAACCTGGCATTCGCGCCGGTCGGCATCGTCGATGGCGGTGCCAATGGCAACAACACGCTGACCCTGCGCAACGGGTTTGATTCGAGCGCCGCCGGGAGCGGTGCGATTTTCTCGTCGGTGTACACCAACTTCAGCAACCTGCAAGTCGAAGGCGGGACCTGGGCCGTCAACGGCGCGCTGTTGAGCGGCGCGGCCACCAGCACCAGCCTGACGGGCGGCGAGTTGGTGGTGGACAACGGCGGTTTCGCTGGCAGCGGCGTAATTACGGCCGCGGGGGGGACCCTGCGCAGCTCGGCCAGCCAGCTGACCGTGAACAATCCCATCTCCCTGGCATTGAACGTGCCTGCGGGGACCAATGGCCTGACCGTGACGGGTTCCAACGCCATCACCCTCAATGGCGCGATCTCCGGCTCTGCGGGCGCCACCCTCACCAAGACGGGCAGCGGCAAGCTGACCCTGGGCGGCATCAACACCTTCAGCGGTTTCACCACGATAGACGGCGGACGCCTGGACCTCGCTGCCGGCGCAAGCCTGGCCAGCGGCATGGTCAACGTCCGCAGCGGCGGCACGCTTGGCGGCAGCGGCGCCCTGAGCGGCGCCGTGACCGTCGCCGGCGGCGGCCGCCTCGCCCTGAGCAGCGGCAATACCCTGACCACGGGTTCCTTGACTCTGAGCAACGGCGCCACACTCGATCTCGCCTTGGGCGCGCCGAGCCTTACGCCGATGGTCAACATCCAGGGCAACTTGTCGATCACCAGCAGCACCTTCAACATCATCGACGCGGGCAACCTGGCCAATGGCAACTACCGTCTGTTCAATTACACCGGTAGCCTGACCGGCACCAACCTCGTTGCCGCCAGTACGCCCAGCGATCTGAGCACCGTCGATGTGGGGCGGGTCTTCGACATCGCAGGCAAGACGCTGACCCTCGTCATCAATTCGCCTACCCTCGGCACGCAGTATTGGGATGGCGGCAATACTGTCGCCAACGGCGTCGTGGAGGGCGGCAGCGGGATATGGAATAGCGTCAACAGCAACTGGACCAAGTCTTCCGGCAATGACAACGGCGTCTGGAAAGGCACCAACGCGGTGTTCCTGGGGCAGAACGGCCTGGTAATGGTGAACGGCGCCCAGGATGTCCGCGCCATGCAATTCAAAACCGACGGCTACATCGTCGGCCAGCTTGACGCGTCCGGTGCGCTGAACCTTATAAACGGCTCAAACGGCATCGCGCAGGTAATCACAGATACCGACGTCAGCGCGCTGATCGGCGCGCCAATCCAGGGCGCCGGCAAGCTCACCAAGACAGGCGCGGGTTCCTTGATCTTGAGCGGAAACAACAGCTGGACGGGAGGCACTGCGCTCAGCGCCGGCACCGTGGTCGTGCGCCACGACCGGGCATTGGGCACAGGCAGCGTGGCGCTGGGGAGCGGCACGATCTTGGCGACCGATATCATCGATGTCGCACTGGCCAACAGCCAGGTGCTCAATGGCGTGTCCACGGTGCAGACGGGTGTGGGAACCAATCTGACCCTGAACGGAAACGTCAGTGGTGTCGGCGGCCTGATCAAAGCGGGCAGCGGCACCCTGACGCTCAACGGCGTCAACAACATGCTCGGCAACCTCAATCTGACCGGCGGGAGGCTGGTCATCGGCAATCCGTTGGCGCTCGGTACGGGGATCCTCAACGCCATCAATGGCACGTCGATCGAGGCGGGCGTGGCGGGCATGAATGTCGGCACCAATGTGTGGGTCAGCGGGACCGTGGCCCTCGTCGGCGATCGAGACTTGACCCTCTCTGGCACGTTGTCTGGCACCGGCGACCTGGTCAAGCAGGGCAACAGTACGCTAAGCCTGACAGGCGCCAATGCGCTGGACGGCCAGACTACCCTGAACGGCGGCGGCCTGCGCCTGGGGCAGGACACATCGCTGGGCAACACGCTTCTAAACGTGAATTCGGCCTCTACCTTGCAGGCTGCCAACAGCATCACCGTGGCCAACGAGGTGCACCTGGGCGCGGCATTGACCGTGGATGGCGCCAATAGCCTGGCCCTGACGGGCGAGATGAGGAGCGGCGGCGATCTGATCAAGAACGGCAACGGCACGCTGATCCTTGGCGGCAGCAACCTGAGCCGCAGCGGCGTCACCACGCTCAACGCCGGCACCCTGGCTCTGGGCCATGACAAGGCGCTGGGCAGCGGCCGTCTGGACGTGGCTGGCACTGCGAGGCTGGACAGCACCGCTTTCGTGACGCTGGCCAACGCGGTAGACATCAGCGGTTCGCTGACCTTCGCCGGCACCCAGGGCCTGGCGCTGACGGGCACGCTCAGCGGCAACGGCGGCCTGACCAAGTCCGGGGCCAGCACGCTGACCCTGAGCGGCGTGAATACCTTTGGCGGCGTCTACAACATCGATGCCGGCCGCTTGATCGGCAGCGCCGCCAGTGGCCTGGGCAGCCCAAGCCAGGTCAACGTCGCGTCCGGCGCCACCCTGCAGTTGAACCAGGGCGGCAGCGCGGGGCAACTCAATGGCGCGGGCAGCGTGGACCTCCGGGCCGGATCCTTCAATGTGCAGGCAGGCAGCTTCAGCGGCGCGCTGAACGGCAACGGCGGCCTGAACAAGACCGGAAACGGCTCCTTGGTTCTCAGCGGCAATAGCATCCTGGCCGGCGCCACGACGGTGGATGCGGGTACGCTGCGCGTGGACGGCACGCTGGGATCTGGCAGCGTTGCCGTGGCCAGCGGCGCCACGCTGACGGGCTCGGGCACGCTGACCGGAGCCGTCAGCATTGCCGATGGCGGCCGCCTGGGGCTGGTCAGCGGCGCGACATTGCGTCTGGGGGCGCTGGCGCTCAATGGCGACTCCCAGATCGACGCGGCCTTGGGCGTCGCCTCGCCCAATGCGCCAGCCTTGGCCAAGGTCGCTGGCAACCTGAGTTTGGATGGCAAGCTCAACATCATCGACACCGGTGGCTTCGGGATCGGCGTGTATCGCCTGTTCGACTACGTCGGCACGCTGACCGATCGCGGACTGGCGTTCGGGACACTGCCCTCAGGCGTACGCGCCAACGACCTGGAAGTACAGACCAGCGTTGCCAGTCAGGTCAATCTGGTGGTGGGGGGAACGTCCAACGTCCGCTTCTGGGACGGCAGCGGGCCTGCCGGCAACGGTAACGTCGAGGGCGGCAGCGGTGTATGGAATAGCAGCAACACCAACTGGACCATCGCCAGCGGCGGGTTCAATGCGGGATGGAATGACAGCTTTGCGGTGTTCGCGGGCAGCCCCGGCACGGTTACCGTGGAAGGAACCCAGCGCACCACCGGGATGCAGTTCACCAGTGACGGCTATCTGCTGACGGCGGGAGCGGCCGGGAAGCTGGAACTGGTGGACGGATCCGCCGGCTATGCCGCCATCCGCGTAGACGCCGGCAAGACGGCCACGCTGAATGTCGACCTGGGCGGCAACGCCACGCTGGCCAAGCTGGACGCTGGCACCTTGGCGCTCAATGGCAACAACAGCTACACCGGCGGCACCCGCCTGGCGGGAGGCAAACTGTTGCTGGGCACTGGCAGCGCGCTGGGCAGTGGCAGCCTGCGCGTCACGGGGGCGGCTGCGTTGGACAGCAGCGCTGCAATCGCGCTGTCCAACGCCATTGCCCTGGACGCGGATCTGACCTTGGCGGGAAGCAACAACCTTGCGCTGAACGGCGACATTGCCGGCGCAGGGGGGCTGGTCAAGCTGGGCAGCGGTACGCTCGAACTCAACGGTAATAACCAATACTCAGGGAACACGCAGCTCAATGCCGGTACCTTGATACTGGGGCAGCAAGCGGCCCTCGGAAGCGGTAGGTTGCACGTCACCGGCGCTGCCCATCTGGATACCGCCAGCAGCATGACGGTGGGCAATCGCATACAGCTCGATCAGGCGTTGACGGTGGACGGCAGCCACGATCTGCTCCTGAGCGGCGCAATCAGGGGCACTGGCGACCTCATCAAGCAAGGAAACGCGACGCTGACCTTGACGGGGCCGAACAGCGCCACCGGCGGCACAACCATCAACGCCGGGCGTCTGGTGGCGTCGGCGACCAGCATCGGCAGCGGCGCCATCATCAACAATGCGGCGCTGGAGCTGAACCAGGCCAGCGATGCCATCCTGGCCCAAACCATCAGCGGTAGCGGCAGCCTGATCAAGACGGGCGATGCCACGTTGATTCTTACGGGCGCGAATGCGTCGACCGGCGGCACCACCATCAACGCAGGCCGGCTGGTGGCCTCCGCCGCCAGCCTGGGCAGCGGCGCCATCGTCAACAACGCCGCGCTGGAGTTGAACCAGGCCGCGGACGCCACGCTGAGCCAAGCCATCAGCGGCGGCGGCAGCCTGACCAAAACCGGAGCGGGCACACTGAGCCTGACCGGAGCCAACACCTCCAGCGGCGTCACCCTCATCAATGCAGGACGCCTCATTGCGTCTTCGCACAGCCTGGGCAGCGGCGCCATCATCAACAATGCGGCGCTGGAACTGAACCAGGCCGCGGACGGCGCGCTGGCCCAGGCCATCAGCGGCGGCGGCAGCCTGAGCAAGACCGGCGCCGGCACGCTGACTTTGACGGGGGCCAACACATACACCGGCGCCACGCTCATCAACGCCGGCCGCCTGGTGGCATCGGCGGCCAGCCTGGGCAGCGGCGCCATCATCAACAATGCGGCGCTGGAACTGAACCAGGCCGTGGATGCCAGCATGGCGCAAGCCTTCAGCGGCAGCGGCAGCCTGAGCAAGACGGGCGCAGGCACTCTGACCCTGACGGGCGCCAACACCTCCACGGGCGCCACGTTCATCAGCGCCGGCCGCCTGGTGGCATCGGCGGCCAACCTGGGCAGCGGCGTCATCACCAACAATGCCGCCCTGGAGCTGCGCCAGACGCTGGATGCCAGCATGGGCCAAACCCTGCTTGGCAACGGCAGCTTGACCAAGACCGGCGCGGGCACGCTGACGTTGACAGGCGACAGCAGCGGCTTTGCCGGCAGCACGACCGTGCAGCAGAGCTATCTGGTCGTGGACGGCAACCTGGGCGGCGCGCTCACCGTAGCCGGCGGCGGCAAGCTGGCGGGCACGGGCTCGGTAGGATCCTCTGGCGCGAAGACCATCATCCAGAGCGGCGGAGCCTTGGCAGCGGGCCTGAGCCCCGATGCGGCAACGCCCTATGGGACGTTGCGCGTACAGGGCGATCTGGAACTGCAGGCGGGCTCTACCTACGAGGTGCGGGCCGACCCCGACAGCAGCGCCAGCACGCTGACCCAGGTGGCAGGCACGGCTACGCTGGCCGGAGGCGTGGTTCATATGGGTGCGCCGGGCAGTTTCGAGGTCGCCAAAACCTACTCCATCCTGTCGGCGAACAGCCTGATCGGCCGATTCGATACCGTGGCTTCGGACTACGCCTACCTGGCCCCGACGCTGAACTACACCAGCACCGACGTGACGCTGCAGTTGCGGCGCAAATCCAACGGCAGCTTTGGCAGCATGACCTTTGCCGATCTGGCCGAGACCCGCAATCAGGCCGCCGTGGCCAACGGGGCGGAGAGCCTGGCGCCTGCAAGCGCCCTGTACCGCTACGTTGAAACGCTGCCTGCGGGAACGCCCCAGGCCGTGTTCGACAGCCTGTCCGGCGAAAGCCACGCCACGGCCAAAGGCAGCATGCGCGCCGGCGCCGCCATGTTCGGCGCCAGTGCGCTCAATCACCTGCACGGCAATCTCACTGCCACGCTGCGCCCTGGCGCTCCGACCGCGCAGTCCGGCGGCACGATTGCGGCATCCGCCTGGCCAGCGTCCAACGCCTTGCCCATGTGGGCCGAGGTCGTCGGACATTGGCAAAACTACGCGGGCGACGGCAATGCCGCCAGCTGGAAACAAAACACCGGCGGCCTGTTCTTGGGGGGCGACGCCGAAGTGGCTGCCAGCGGCTGGCGGTTGGGCGGATCGTTGGGCTACACGCGCGCCGATGGCCAGGTGTCCGACCGCAGCTCCAAGGCCACGGTGGACAGCTACAGCGCCGCCATCTATGGCGGCAAATCCTTTGGCCTGGGGGCGGGCCGCCTGAACGTCATGGGCGGCCTGGCTTACACCTGGCACGACATCGCGTCGCAACGCCAGGTGACGTCCTTGAGCCAGACCCTCAAGGCCGACTATCACGCCAGCACCACGCAGGTGTTTGCCGAAGTGGGCTACGCCATGGGCCAGGACGACAAGGCAGGCATCGAGCCCTTCGCCGGCGTCAGCCTGGGCCAGCAACGTACGCGCGGTTTCCAGGAAAGCGGCGGCTTTGCGGCCCTGCGCGGCAACAATAGCAGCGACGACCTGGCCAGCACGACGCTGGGCGTGCGCGCCCATAGCGACTTCGCGGCAGGCGGCAGGGACGGGCGTCTGCGCGCCACGCTGGGCTGGCGTCATGCGTTTGGCGACTTGGCCACCCAGTCCACCATGGCTTTCGAAGGCGGGCAGGACTTCACTGTGGCTGGCGTGCCGCTGGCGCGCAACGCGGCGGTAGTCGGCCTGGAGGCCGAGGTGGACCTGAGCAATCGCGCCGCCCTGGCGCTGGGCTACAACGGCGAATTCGGAGGAGGCAACCGCGACCAATCGGCGCAGGTGCGTGTGCGCTGGGCGTTCTGAGGGCGAGCTCCAACCCGCGTATGCAATCCCGCGCTTTTGGTGAAAATACCTATTAAGAAAGCCAGGTTGCATGCCGTACCGACAGGAGATCTCGTCTACTCAGAAAGGATTGTTCATGGTCGCCAGGAATTGCTCGCGCACGGGATGGCTGAAGTCGGCTGCCCTCGTTGTCTACGCGGCGAACTTCGCCAGTCCCGCAAATGCCCAATCGGTCTCCGTCACTGGCCAGGTCTTGCCGGGGCCCGTCCAGACGCCGCATTGGAATGTCGGGGGCGATCTGACGGTCGGAGATACCCTGGCCGGGGAGCTGGTCATCGATGCGGGCGGTTCCGTAGAAAATGACTGGGCCAACGTTGGAATTTTTAATGGCGCTCCAGGCGCCGTGACGGTGAAGGGCCGCGACGGCAATGGCACGGCGTCCACCTGGACCAGCGCCAGCCCGGTGCTGATCGGGGGCGAGGCCGGCAGCATCGGCACGCTGAGTATCCTGGACGGCGGCGTGGCGCATAGCGACTCGGCCAGAATCGGCGTCGACAATGGCAGCGTCGGGAACGTTCTTGTTTCCGGGGCGGGGTCCACCTGGAATCTCAACACCATCGGCGCGTTCGAGATCGGCACGGGCGGCAAGGGCACGCTGCAGATCGACAACGGCGTCGTGCACAGCGGCCAGGCGATCATCGGCTGGAACGCCGGCGGCGAGGGGAGCGTCACGGTATCGGGCCCGAAGGCGGTCTGGGACCCGCTGAACAATATATACGTGGGTTTCGAAGGAACTGGCGACTTGCGCGTCCTGGATGGCGCCAGCGTCAGCACCGTCGGCTCGGGCGGGCCAGGCGCCGCGGCAGCGGTTTACATCGGCAAGAGCGCGGGCAGCGTCGGCACGGTGACCGTATCGAGCGCGACGGCCGATATCTCCACGCTCACCGCCAGCGACCGCATCGAAATCGGTTCGGAAGGCACGGGCACGCTGACCATAACCAAGGGCGGGGTTGCGGTCGCCGCCCGCAACACGTGGCTTGCCCCTGCCGGCACTTCCACCGGCACGCTCAACCTGACCGGCGATGCCAGCGGCCGCGGCGTGCTTGAGACCGGCTCGGTCATCAAGGGCGCGGGCAACGCCACGTTCAACCTGGACGGCGGCATCCTGCGGGCCAATCGTGACGAGGGTAATTTCCTGAACGGTTTCGCCACGCAGGCCGTGGGCAGCGGTGGCGCCTGGTTTGATACGAACGGCCACGACGTGGGCGTTTCTACCGCGTTCTCGGGGACGTCGCGCTTGAACAAGCAGGGCGCCGGTACGCTGACTCTGTCAGGCAATAGCGCGGCGTTCACGGGAACCACTGACATTCAAGCTGGGACGCTGCAGGTGGATGGCGTCCTGGGCGGCCCGGTGAATGTGCTTGTGGCAGCACGGCTGACCGGCACGGGACGCGTAGGCGCAACGGTCAACCAGGGCACGATCGCACCGGGTCCGCGCAGTGGCTTCGGCACCCTCTCGATCGCGGGCGACTATGCGGCGCAGGGCGGCAATCTGGAAATTCGCACGCAGCTTGGCGCCGATGATTCGCCGACGGACAAGCTGGTGATCACGGGCGACAGCGCTGGCACGACACCGGTCACGGTGAAGAACATGGGAGGCGCCGGCGCGCAGACCCAACGGGGCATCCAGGTGGTACAGGTCCATGGCCTGTCGGCGGGAAGATTCGATCTGGCCAACGGCGACTACGTCATCGGGGGGCGTCCGGCCTTGGTGGCCGGCGCCTATGGCTATGTGCTGCAACAGGATTCGGCCGACGGCGGCTGGTACTTGCGGTCGTCCCTGACCAATCCCGGCACCACTCCCACGGATCCCGGCACTACCCCGACGGATCCAGGCACTACCCCGACGGATCCAGGCACTACCCCGACGGATCCAGGCACTACCCCGACGGACCCGGGCACTACGCCGACCGATCCTGGCACACCCTCGCCCGGCGGCGGTACGCCGGGCGCCGAGCCGCCCTTGCTCTATCAGCCCGGCGTGCCGGTCTATGAGGCCTATGCCAATACGCTGCTACACCTGAGCCAGCTGCCTACCCTGCGCCAGCGGGTCGGCAATCGCCTCTATGATCCGGCGGACGCCGGCCGCAACGGCGTATGGAGCCGCGTGGAGGGCTCGACGGGCCGGCTCGATCCCGCGGCGTCGACTACGGGCGCGCGCCAGGACATCGATAGCTGGAAAGCGCAATTCGGCGTTGACCGTATCCTGGCGGGCCAGGAAGAGGGCTCCCGTCTGGTGGGCGGCCTGGCCTTTTACTACGGCAAGGCCGACACGCGTGTGTCGTCGGTGTATGGCGACGGCACCATCGACACCACTGCCTATGGCCTGACGCCAACTTTGACCTGGTATGGCAAGAATGGCGTCTATATCGATGCCCAGGCTCAGGCGACCTGGTTCGACAGCGACCTCAATTCACGGCTGGCAGGAAAACTGAAAGGCGGCCAGAAGGCCCAGAGCTATGGGCTGGGTATCGAGGCAGGCAAGGCGTTCGGTCTGAGCGAGGGGTTCGCCCTGATTCCGCAGGCGCAGCTGACATACGTATCGACCCGCTTCGACCGCTTCAACGACAGATTCGGCGCGCGCGTCGAAAGCGACAAGGGCGACAGCCTGCTGGGCCGCCTTGGCATTGCGCTGGATTACAAGAGCAATTGGCAAACGGCCGGTGTAAAGCGCGAGTCCAGCGTCTATGGCGTCGTCAACGTGAAACATGAATTCCTGGACGGAACGCGTGTACGCGTGGCCGACACGCAGGTCGCCAGTCGCATGGCTCGAACCTGGGGCAGCGTGGGGGCGGGCGTGAATTACGGCTGGGGGGAACGCTATGCGATCTACGGCCAGGTCGACGCGGACTCGGATTTCTCCGGCAGCCATGTCGTCACCGCTACCGCGGGTTTCAGGATGACTTTCTAAGGTGGATGATGGCAGCAGACCGAGCGCTACGCTCCTAACCCGGATCCGTCTGCCGCAAGGTGTCCAGGAAGCGTTGCGCCGCCGCCGACAGGGATCGTTGGCGCTTGAGCAAGATGCCGATGTTCCGTGACGCGGCGGGCGAGTGCAGCGCCACGCTGCACAGGCGCGTGGTATCCATCAGGCGCAGGGCCAGTTGCGGCACTGCCGCTATGCCCACGCCGGCAGCCACCATTGCGCCTACTACCGAAATATTGTCGGACACGTAGTTCATTTCCGGCAGCCGGCCGGAGGCTGCCAGGATCTGGTCGGTGACCTGGCGGATGCTGCTGGCGGGCCCGCTCGCAACGTAAGGCCGGTCGGCAAAAACGCTCCAATCCACGCGCTTGCGTTGCGCCAGCGGATCGCCGATAGGGCAGATCAGCACGAAGTTCTCTTTCAGCAGTTGCGTGAATTGCACGCTGGCCGGCTGGTCGGGGATCTCGATGGAGATGCCGATGTCGGCATTGCCTTCCGATACGGCCTGCGTGATCTGGCGCGCGGAAACCGCGTGGATGTTCAGGCGTACCTGCGGGTGCGACTTCTGGAAAGTGCGCGTCGCCGCGGGCAGCAGTGCGGAGGCGACGGAGGGAAGGGCCCAGATGTTGATGCTGCCGCGACGGCCCGCGATGAATTCGGACAGATCGCTAAGCGAGTCGCGGAACTCCGACAGCATCCGCATCGCAATAGGCACCAGTTCCGCGCCAGCGGAGGTCAGCGCCACGCCATGCTTGTCACGGTCGAACAGCCTGGCGCCGAGCTTCTGTTCCGCCGCCTGTACGCGCCGGCTGAGCGCCGGCTGCGAAATCGGCACGCGTTCGGCGGCCATGCGGAAGTTGAGCGTTTCCGCCACCAACAGCACCGCCTCCAATTCGGAAATGGTCAGGGTCATGGCCTGCGTGATGCGTTTGGGTTATTACGAAGATATAAATATATCAATTTTCAGATCAGGCTGGCCGCAGCATACTAGGCTGCAAAGTAGCAATACGGACGGAGACAGACATGAATGAACCGCGCAAGCGGCTGCGCATCGGCGTAGGGGCCGGCATGGCGGACGACCGCATCGGTCCGGCCATGCCGCTGCTGGAAGACTGCGATATCGATTACCTGGTGTGCGAATGCCTGGCCGAACGGACCATTGCGCGCGAAACGCTGTCACGCAAGCATGACGGCGCTCATGGCTACAACCCGATGCTGGAGGAGCGCATGCGTGCCTTCCTGCCGGCGTGCCGGGAGAAAGGTGTACGGCTGGTGTCCAACATGGGCGCGGCCAATCCGGCCGGCGCCGCGCAGGCCGCGCTGGACATAGGACACGCCTTGGGATGGCAGGAGCTCAAGTGCGCCGCCGTAGTCGGCGACGACGTGGCCGAGCGCGTGCGCCTGCATCCTGAACTGCGCCTGCTGGATCGCGATCTGCCGCTGGAGGCGATCCTGCCCCAGCTGGCCTCGGCAAATGCCTACCTGGGCGCCGATGTGGTCCGCGATGCGCTGGCCACCGGCGCGCACGTGGTGTTGACGGGCCGGGTCGCCGATCCCTCGCTGTTTCTGGGCGTTGCCCTGCATCATCACGGCTGGAGCTACGAGGACCTGCCCAAGCTGGCGGCGGGCACCATCATGGGCCACCTGCTGGAGTGTTCCGCGCAGATCACCGGCGGCTATTTCGCCGACCCGGGAAAGAAAGACGTGCCCCGCCTGGCCGAACTGGCTTATCCCTATGCCGATCTTTACAGCGACGGCGAACTGTACATAGGCAAGCCCGCCGGCTCGGGCGGCCGCCTCGACCGCATGACCTGTACCGAGCAGGCGCTATACGAAATCCATGATCCCTCGGCCTACATCACGCCAGATTGCGTGTTGAGCCTGGAAGGCCTGCATTTTGAAGAGCAGCACGCGGACCGCGTGGCCGTGCGCGGCATACGCGCCGCGCCGCGCACCGATAGCTACAAGGTCGTGGTCGGCTACTTCGATGGCTGGATAGGCACTGGCGAGGTCGCCTATGCAGGCGTGAACGCGATCGCGCGGGCGCGGCTGGCGGCCGACACGGTGAAAGAGCGGTTCCGGCTCGACGGCGGCGCGGCCAGCGAGATCCAGGTCGATCTGATCGGCGTGAGCAGCCTGCATGGCGATCATCCGCAGGCCGTCGCCGGCCACCCCTACGAAGTCCGGTTGCGCGTGTCGGCCCGCTGTCCCGACAAAAAGAGCGCGCACTTGTTGGGGGATCACGTGCGGCAACTGAACATGCAGGGACCTTATGGCGCAGGCGGTCCCGTCAACCTGGGCGCCAAGGAAGTCATAGCCGTGGACGCCCTGTTGATTCCGCGCGACTGGGTCACGCCCGAAGTCATTACGGTGGGAGCCTGACCATGAGCATTCTGGTTCATGACCTTGCGCATGCGCGCGCTGGCGACAAGGGCAATACCTCGAGCATCGCCGTCATTGCCTACGACGAGGACGCCTGGCGCCTGCTGCGCCAGGCGCTTACCGCCGAGCGCGTCGAGCAGGCCTTTGCCCATCTGGGAGCAGGAAAGGTGAGGCGCTACGAGGTCGAAAGCCTGAGGGCGCTGAACTTTGTCATCCCGGACGTACTGTCCGGCGGCGTCACGCGCTCGCTGCGCCTGGATCCCCATGGCAAGTCGCTCAGTTCGTTGATGCTGGGAATCGAGCTTCCGGCCAGCCCATCGCAATCCTGAAAGGAACAGTAATGTACCCTCCCGCTGAACCCATGGGCACCGAGGTCTACGCCCGGCTGCCCGAATCCCTGCACCTGACCGATCAGGCCTCGACCTGGCTCGCCGCGCGTCACGTGAAGATGCACTCCTTTCTGGAGGGGCCCGCCTTCGATCGCTTGGGCAATCTCTGGTGCGTCGACCTGGCGCATGGACGCATCCTGCGCGTGGATCCGGCAGGCAATTTCGAGGTCATCGTCAGCTACGAAGGCGAACCCAACGGCCTGAAGATCCATCGCGACGGCCGCATCTTCGTTGCCGACCATCTGCATGGCCTGATGCTTCTGGATCCCGAGACCCGCAGCATCCGGCCCTACCTGCAGCACGTGCGGCGGGAAGGCTTGAAGGGACTGAACGATCTGTTCTTCGCTTCCAACGGCGACCTGTACTTCACCGATCAGGGTGAAAGCGCCTTGGAAAACCCCACCGGCCGCGTGTTCCGCCTGCGCGCCGACGGCAAGACGGTGGACCTCATCATGGATGGCCTGGCGGGCCCCAACGGCCTGGTCATGAACAGGGCCGAGAACGTGCTCTACGTGGCCATCACGCACGACAACGCCATCTACGCCCTGCGGCTGGAGCCGGATGGCCAGATGAAGAAGGCCAGCCGTTTCATCCAGCTATCGGGCAGCACGGCCGGGCCGGACGGCATGGCCCTGGATGAGGCCGGCAACCTGGCCATCGTCCACGCGCAGGCGGGCACCGTATGGCTGTTCAGCCCGCTGGGCGAACCCCTCTACCGCATCCGTTCCTGCGCGGGCCTGCGCACCACCAACGTCGCTTTCGGCGGCGAGGACGGGCGCTCCTTGTTCATCACCGAAGCGGAGCAGGGCGTCATCCTGCGCGCCCGGCTGCCGCATCCCGGCAAGCGGATGTACTCGCACCGGGACTGAGCCGCGCGCCGCGAACACGATCCGCAAAAAAACCACTATCCATGGGAGACAACATCATGATTGCTTTTCGATTGATCGCCGGCCTGGCCCTGAGCCTGGCCGCCGTCACAGGCGCGCAGGCCGCCGATGCGTACCCTGCGCGCCCCATACGCCTGATCGCCACCTTCGGCCCCGGCAGTTCCATCGACATCATTGCGCGCCTGGTGGCCAAGCCCCTGGCCGAGCAACTCGGCCAGCCGGTGATCGTAGAGAACAAGCCCGGCGCCGGCGGCGACCTGGCCACCGACATCGTCGCCAAGTCCGGCAAGGACGGCTACACCATCGGCTTCGCCTCGGCCGGGCCGATCACGGTCAATCCCAATGCCCGCAGCAAGATGCCCTATGACCCGCTCAAGGATCTGGCGCCGGTTGCCCTGGTGGCGACGGGACCGAACGTCATCCTGGTCAACCCGTCGATTCCGGTGACCAACCTGAAGGAGCTGATTGCCTACATCAAGGCCAATCCGAACAAGGTCAACTACGCCTCGGCTGGCGTCGGCACCAGCGGTCATATCGCCGGCGAGCTGTTCCAGCACTTGTCCAAGACCGAAATCCTGCACGTGCCCTACAAGGGCAACAGCGATGCGATTACGGACACCCTGGGCGGGCGCACCCAGATGGTCATCAGCGGCGTCCCGCCCATCCTGTCGTTCGTGAAGTCCGGCCAGCTGCGCGCCCTGGCCGTGGCCGATACCAAGCGTTCGCCCTTGCTGCCGGACGTCCCCACTGTTGCCGAAGCCGGACTGCCCGGTGCGGAGAGCGTCGCCTGGTATGGCATCGTCGCGCCTGCCGGCACGCCGCAGGCGATCCTGGACCGTCTCCACGACGAAATCGTCAAGGCCGTGAACAACCCGGAAACCCAGGAGAAATTCGCCGGCCTCGGTATCGTTCCTTCAGCGGACAGCCGGGCGGACTTCGGCAAGCGCATGGCGGACGAGTACGTCCGTTTCAAGGAATTGTTCAAGCAGATCAACCTGGTCATGGATTGACGGAATCATGTCACGCACCGTAATCGTTACTGGCGCCAGCGGGCTGGTCGGCTCCGCTGCCGTCGATTCATTCCTCAACGCGGGCTGGGAAGTCATCGCGGTTTCCCGCCGGCGTCCGGAGATCATCAGCCAACGGCCGTACACCCATCTGCCGGTCGATCTGCAGGACGCGGAGGCTTGCCGCCGCGCCTTCGGGGATATGCCTGAAGCCACGCACGTTTTCTATGCGGCCGTCTATGAGAAGCCAGGGCTCATCGCCGGCTGGCAGGACCCTGAGCAGATGGCCACCAACCTGGGCATGATCAGGAACGTCATCGAGCCGTTGGCCGCCAGCGGCAGGCTGCAGCATGTCAGCGTGCTGCAGGGTACCAAGGCCTATGGCGTACACCTGCATCCCATCCGCACGCCGGCGCGCGAATGCCAGCCGCGGGACGATCATCCGAACTCGTACTGGTTCCAGGAAGACTACATCCGGGAAAAGGCCGCGCAGTCCGGCTTTGGCTGGACGATATTCCGTCCCACCATCGTGCTGGGCCCCAATGTGGGCGTGGCCATGAACACGGTGCCGGTCATAGGCGTCTACGCGGCAGTGTGCCGCGCCGAAGGCAAGCCGTTCTGCTATCCCGGCCACATTTCCTATCCGCGTGAAGCCGTGGACGCGCGCCTGATCGGCGATGCAGGCGTCTGGGCGGCGGAGAATCCGGCGTCCTGGAACGAGCACTACAACCTTACCAACGGCGAAGTGTTCAGCTGGCATGACCTATGGCCGTCCCTGGCGGAGTTCCTGGACGTCGAAGCGGGTCCGGACCAGCCCCTGCGCCTGGCCGAGTACCTGCCCGGCCGGGCGGACCTGTGGAACGAGATCGTCAAGCAGCATGGCTTGCGGCCGCTGAGCATGGCGCAGATCCTTGGCGAATCCCATTACTCCGCCGACGCCCGTTTCGGCTATGGCCTGAAGACCCCGCCCGCGCCCGCATTTGTCAGCACGGTCAAGATCAAGCAGGCGGGCTTCACGCAAACCTACGACACCGAGGCCTGCGTGAAGCACTGGCTGGGGGTGCTGATGGAGCGCAAGATCATTCCGTTCTCCCAAACGAGTGTCGCAGGCCGCGTTTGAGCGTTGATCGCGGCGAGCCGGAGTTGCGCTTGCGGTGCGCGAATGCGGAGAAACCGCGAGGCCCGCGTTGCAAATCGAAGCTTCCCTGGCTTGCCAACTGACCTATCCTGATCTTTCTGGCCCGCTGGGGCCGCTTTCCGAAGGGTCAGCGCATGCTGGATCATGTCGAAATTCACGTGAGCGACTTCGAGCGCAGCCGGATGTTCTACCGCAGCGCGCTCGCGGCGCTAGGCTACATACCGCGCAAAGTGCTCGCGACCGGGATGGGCTTCGGAGTAGGCCAGCCTCACGAGTCTGAAGACCCGGGCGGCGAATTCTGGATCCATCAGGGCACGCCCAGCACCCCGCGCGTGCATCTGGCTTTTCGCGCCCGCAGCCGTGCCGAGGTCGATTCCTTTCACCAGGCGGCGCTGGCGGCTGGAGGGCGCGATAACGGCGGGCCTGGCTTGCGTCCGCAATACCACCCGCACTATTACGGCGCGTTCATCCTGGACCCGGATGGCTACAACATAGAAGCGGTGTGTCACCGCCCGGTCTGATCCGCGTACTTCCCAGTATTGGCACCGCAGCGTCAGTATGACGCTGCGTCTCCATGCGCAGAGACGAGCGCAAGATGCGTGCGCAATGCCGCGCCTCGCGCGCCAAAGCCAAAAGGCGAACTTCAAAGGCGAACTATATTCCTGCGGCCCAGGGTTTTCCCTAAACTCATTTTCCTTGCGGAAAATCAATCTCCTATAGGACACTTCGTGTCATGATGGTGCCGATAGGCGGCGCCCGTAGGGGGATGACATGAAGATTTCGGGAATCGCCGGCGCGCTGGCGTTGGTTGCGGCAATGGCGGGCAATGGGGCCCAGGCGGCCTATCCGGACCGGCCGATCCGGCTGGTGGTGCCTTTCGGCGCGGGCGGGATCACGGACATCGTGGCGCGTCAGGTCGGCAAGGGCATGGGCGACGCGCTGGGGCAGAGCATCGTGATCGAGAACCGGCCGGGCGCGGGCGGAGTGATCGCGGCGCAGGTGGCCGCCACCGCGCCGGCCGATGGCTATACGATCTTCATGGGTACGGTGGGCACGCAGGTGGTCAACCCGCTGATCTACAGCAAGCTCAGCTATGACGCGGACAAGTTCGCGCCGGTGGGCATGGTGTCGGGATCGCCGTATTTGCTGGCCGTGCGTGCGGGCGTGCCGGCCAAGACTTTCGGCGAGTTCGTGGCCTATGCCAAGGCCAATCCGGCCAAGCTGAACTTCGGTTCGGCGGGCAATGCGAGTTCGCCGCACCTGGGCCTGGAGCTGCTGAAGCTGACGGCCGGGCTGGACATCGTGCACGTGCCGTTCAAGAGCGGTAGCGAAGCCGTCAATGCCGCCATCGGCGAGCAGGTCGACGTGGTGATGGACGCCAGCCCGGTGATCATGCCACATGCGGCGTCTGGCAAGCTGCGCGCGCTGGCGGTGGCCGCCGACAAGCGCCTGCCGTCCGCGCCGGACGTGCCCGCCAGCAGCGAGGTGGGCGACGCGGCCCTGCAGATCAGCTCGTGGAACGCGTTCTTCGCGCCCGCAGGTACGCCGCCCGACGTGATGGAAAAGCTGAACGCGGCGCTGCAGAAGACGCTGGCGTCGCCGGAACTGAAGGACCGGCTGGCGTCGCAGGGGACGCAGCTGTACACGGGCAAGCCGGATGAGTATCAGCGCTTCATCGCCGGCGAGAAGGCCAAGTGGACCGAGATCGTGAAGCGCGCCAACATCAAGATGGACTGACGATGAACCAGATACCGCATCCCTTGGCGGGCAAGCCGCTGGAACTGGCCGATACGCTGCGTTCGGGCAATGCCTGGAAGATCCGGCTGGCCTGCGGCTACATGGGGCTGCCGATCAAGCGGCGCACCTTCGACATCGTGCAGGGCGACCTGGAAACGGAGGCGTTCGCGCGCATCAATCCGTGGCGCCAGGTGCCGGCCTTGCTGACGCCGGAGGGCGAGTGGCTGGCCGAGTCGCAGGCGATACTCTGGTATCTGGCGATGGGCACGCCCTGGCTGCCCGCCGGCCGCCTGGAGCAGTCGCAGGTCAGCAGCTGGCTCAGTTTCGAGCAGACCCAGCACATGCACGCCTTTGCGCAGCCGCGCCTGCTGATCCATCTGCGCAACACCGCGCAGGTGGATGACCCGGCGATGCGGGCGTGGCGCGAGATCGGCATGAAGGCGGCCGCGTTGATGGACGCGCATCTGGCCGGCCGCGATTATCTGGTGGGTACCGCGCCGACCATTGCCGACGTTGCGCTGTATCCCTATACGAGCATGGCGGCCGAGGGCGGTTACGACCTGTCCGGCTTTACCCATATCGATGCCTGGCTGGCGCGCATGCGCGCCTTGCCAGGGTTTACGCCGCTGATCGAAGCGGCATGACAGAGACACTATCTTAGGAGTGACGACGATGGCCGATACGATGCACCTGGGCAAGGACGAACTGATCGCGCGGGCGAAAGCCGAAATGCAGCGCCAGTTCGAGACGCCCGACTGGAGCCTGCGCGAGCGCCTGGCGCTGACCTGCCGCATCCTGTTCGACGGCGGACATGACTCCGGCCTGGCCGGACAGATCACGGCGCGCGCGCCGGAGCCGAACCGCTATTTCACGCAACGCCTGGGCCTGGGCTTTGACGAGATCACCGCCAGCAATCTGCTGCTGGTGGACGAAGACCTGCGCGTGCAGGAAGGCGGCGGCATGCCCAATCCGGCCAACCGTTTTCACTCCTGGATCTACCGCGCGCGTCCGGACGTGAACTGCATCATCCACACGCATCCGCTGCACGCGGCTTCGTTGTCGATGCTGGAGGTGCCGCTGGAAATCTCGCATATGGACAACTGCCCGCTGTACGACGACGTGGCCTTCCTGAAGGATTGGCCCGGCGTGCCGGTGGGCAACGAGGAAGGGGAGATCATCTCGGCCGCGCTGGGTTCGAAACGCGCCATCCTGCTGTCGCACCACGGCATGCTGATTGCGGCGGGTTCGGTGGAAGAGGCCTGCGTGCTGGCGCTGCAGTTCGAGCGCGCCGCCCGCATGCAGTTGCTGGCCATGGCCGCCGGCAAGATCCAGCCCATTCCGCCGGCGCTGGGCCGCGAGGCCCATGACTGGATCCTGACGCCCAAGCGTTCGCAGGTCGGCTTTTCGTACTATGCGCGGCGCGCGCTGCGGGCGCATCCCGACGTGCTGGCCTGATGGCGGCGGCGGGCGGGGCCGGCTCGACGGCAGGGCCGGATTAGGGCATGCTTACCGGTCGTATTCCGCGACCGTATTTTTGCAACCCCGTCCATGATAGACCTGCCGCACCGCCTGCGCGCCCTGCGTCGCCAGCAAACCCTGTCCCTGGAACAGCTGGCGCAGCGCACCGGATTGACCAAGAGCTACCTCTCCAAACTGGAGCGGGGCCTGAGCGAACCCTCCATTTCCACCGTGTTGCGGCTGGCGGAAGCCTATGGCCTGGGCGTGTCGGAGCTGGTGGGCACGGACGATGCTGCGCAGGAAGAAGTGGTCAGCGTGGTGCGGGTGGCGGACCGCGAAGCCTTGCAGCGCCGGGGGCTGGGCAGCGAGTATCACTACGAGTCGCTGGCCGGCCGCCGCAAGGTCAAGGCGATGGAGCCTTTTGTGGTGCATCCGCCCCGCGATTTTCCCGATGCGACCGCGGTGTTTCCGCACCCCGGCGAGGAATTCCTGCTGGTGCTCAAGGGCGCCATCGAGGTCCATGTGGGCGAACGCCAGTTCCGCCTGGAGACCGGGGATTCCGTCTATTTCGACTCCGAACTGCCGCACCGCATGCGCACCGTCAGCCGGGCCATGGCCGAGGTGCTGGTGGTGGCCTCGCACTGAGCAGGCCTTCGGACTCATCATCTATCCGCATACAGGAGTGCCATGAAGAACGATCAATCGCGGCTCGTCCGCATCGATGCCGGCCCCATGAAGAATCCGGTGCCTGGAAAGCCCCGCCGCCCGATCTCGGGCGACGCGGCGTTCCGCACCGTGACTGCCTTCGAAGGCAACGGCGGCAAGGCTGAAGCCGGCGTCTGGGAAAGCACCGCGGGCGTGTTCCAGTCCAACACCACGGGCTATATCGAGTTCGGCTACATCGTCGAAGGCGCGGCGCGCCTGGTCGATCCGGACGGCACCGTGCATGAACTGACCGTGGGCGAGGCTTTCGTCATGCCCGAAGGCTATACCGGCCGCTGGGAAGTGGACCAGTTCGTCAAGAAGATCTATTTCATCACCCGCATGTAGCGCCGCGTAGACCGCGGCAGCCCAGGAGCCAGCCCCATGAGCGCAATCCCCGCCGTTACCGCGCAGGTGGATATCGTTTCCGTCCAATCCCAGGTCGTGTACGGCTGCGTCGGCAACAACGCCGCCATGCCCGTCTTCCGCAAGGCCAGCCTGCACGCGATCGCGGTGCCTACCGTGATCCTGAGCAACACGCCGCACTATCCGACCCTGCATGGCGGCGCGGTGCCGTTGGACTGGTTCGAGGGCCTGTTGCAGGGCCTGGACGAGCGCGGCGTCACCCGGACTGCGCGCGCGGTGGTCTGCGGATACCTGGGCCAACCCGGGCAGGCCGGGCTTCTGGCCGGCTGGCTGCCTGCGCTGCGCGCATCCCGGCCTGATCTGAAGGTGCACATCGACCCCGTCATGGGCGACCGTAACGACGGGCTGTACGTGAACGAAGGCCTGGTCGAACAATACCGGGACCTGCTGGTGCCGCTGGCCGACGGCATGACGCCGAACCACTTCGAGCTGGAGTTGCTGGTGGGGCGCGCCCTGTCGTCGATCGACGAGGTCGTGGCGGCGGCGCGCGAACTGATCGCGCGCGGTCCGGACTGGATAGTCGTGACCAGCGCCGCGCCCATGGCCGCCGCGGCCGGCACCTTGCAGCTGGCGGTGGTGACGCGGGATCAGGCCACGGTCGTGACGCATCCGGAGATTGCGATACCGCCTTCGGTGCACGGTACTGGCGACGTGTTCATGGCCGGCGTTACGGCGCAACTGCTGAACGGGCAGGTGCTGGTCGAGGCGGTGCGCTCGGCCGCCGCCCAGGTCACGGTGGCGCTGGAGCGCACCCGCGAACTGGGCTGGGAAGAGCTGGCGGTGGAAGGCTAGGACGCCTACGCGAGCCTGGCGGCGCGCCTTACGGCACCAGCGACAGGCCGATGCGGAACTGCGATTCGTTGCGCTGGTTGTAGCCCAGCAGCGTTTCGCCGTAGCCGTTGAAGTACTGCAGATGCAGGTAGCCGTTCATGTTCAGCCAGGTGCGCTGCAGCGGCCAGGCGAAATCGAGCTGGGTGGTTCGGCGCTTCTGGTCGCCCTGGCGGTACATGGCGGAGATGACCGCGCCATTGTCCTGGGCCCAGCGCAATTGCCAGTCGACGTGGCCGGCGTAGTCGGCATAGTCGCTGTTCTCGCTGGCGACGCCGAAGTAGGCCTTGACTCGCGGCGCAAAGGTGAGCGTGCTGCCGCCGTCGAAGCGGTAGTGGAAGCGCGGCTCGATATAGCCGTCGTTGAGCGAGCGCGAATCCTCGCCGTCCTTGCCGTTGGAGTTGTGCTCGACGCCGGTATTCATGCCGAAGCGCCAGTTCTGGCTGGCGGACTGCCAGATGTTGTCGGACAGCCAGAAGGCGCTGGGATTGAAGGTGGTGTCGATGAAGGGCATGGAATCGCCTTCCAGGTCCCACAGCGAGGTCTGCGTGTACGCCAGGTAGAAATTCTCGTCCCAGGTCGCGGGACGGTCGCCCGCGGGGCTGAAGAGTCGGTACTTGGCGCTGATCTGAAAGCGCGCGGTGGTCTGCCCGCGGGTGCCGACGTCGAAGTACACCGGCTTGTATTCGGAAATGGAACTGCGGAAGCGGTCGAACGCGGTCTGCTGCTGTACCGTCGGCACGGCGGACGCGTCGGGCGAGGGGCCGCCTTCGGGCGATGCGCCGACCGCGGCCACGGCCGCGGCGGGCACGGGTTCTCCGCTGCTGGCGTCCACCACCGGGCCGCGCGCGGGCGTGCTGGCCAGGGTGCCGCTGTCGCGGCCGGTGGCGTCCAGCGCCATCATCGCGGGCTGGCCTTCGATGGATACGGCCTGCAGGCCCTGGGCCGTGGCGGGCACGACGGCGGTCCAGGCCATGCGCGCGAAGTTGTTGACGGGCACGCTGAAGCTGGCCGTGCCGCCGCGCAGCTTGGCCAGGCTGCGCACGATCTGGCCGTCCTGGCCGCGCCATTGCAGCACCAGTTCCGGTGGCGCTTCCCAGGTGGAGCGGGAAGTGCCTTCGTTGAAGTACACCGCCTCGATGGTGACGGTCTCTCCGGGGGCGGCCGAGGGGCGATCCAGCCGGTACGACACGCCCGCGGTGGCTGCGCCCGCCAGGCCCATGGCCAGGGCGGCGGCCAGGGTGCGCAGGGGGAGGGCGGATCGTGCAGGACGGCTGATGGTCATCTGGTCATAACGTAGTTTTGTGACCAGGAAATGTAGCATCGACCCCCGCTACAGTTTGTAAGGCAGGCTAATCGTATGTAGAAAGCGTAAGCCCCCGCGCATGGCGGGGGCTTGTGGGGACAGCGTTGCGCGCGGGCTTATTCGCCGAACTTGATGCCCTGGGCCAACGGCAGCTGGCGCGAATAGTTGATCGTATTGGTGGCGCGGCGCATGTAGTTGCGCCAGGCGTCCGAACCCGATTCGCGGCCGCCGCCGGTTTCCTTTTCGCCGCCGAACGCGCCGCCGATCTCGGCGCCCGAGGTGCCGATATTGACGTTGGCGATGCCGCAGTCCGAGCCGGCCGCCGACAGGAAGGTCTCGGCTTCGCGCAGGTCATTGGTGAAGATGGCCGACGACAGGCCCTGCGGCACGCCATTCTGCAAGGCCAGCGCCTGGTTGAAGTCGGCGTAGCGCATCACGTAGAGGATAGGCGCGAAGGTCTCGTGGCAGACCACGTCGGTCTGGCCCGGCATTTCAGCGATGGCGGGACGCACGTACCAGGCGTCGGGATATTGCTCGGCCAGCACGCGCTCGCCTCCCGTGACCTTGCCGCCTTGTTCGCGCGCCGCCGTCAGCGCCGCCTGCATGGCGTCATAGGACACGCGGTCGATCAGCGGACCGACCAGCGTGCCGCTTTCCAGCGGGTTGCCAATGGTGGCGCTGGCATAGGCCTTGTGCAGGCGTTGCACCAGATCTTCGGCCACGCTCTCGTGCACGATCAGACGGCGCGTGGTGGTGCAGCGCTGGCCGGCCGTGCCGATGGCGCCGAACACGATGCCGCGCGCGGCCATGTCCAGGTCGGCCGTGGGGCCGACGATGATGGCGTTGTTGCCGCCCAGCTCCAGCAGCACGCGGCCAAAGCGCTGCGCCACGCGCGGGCCCACCTGGCGGCCCATGCGGGTCGAACCGGTGGCCGAGACCAGGGCCACGGCGTGCGAATCCACCAGCGCTTCGCCGATGTCGCGTCCGCCGATCAGCACTTCGGACAGGCCGGGGGGCGCGTCGCCGAAGCGTTGCGCGGCCTGTGCGAAGAGCGCCTGGCAGGCCAGCGCGGTCAGCGGGGTTTTTTCCGACGGCTTCCAGACCACGGCGTTGCCGCAGACCAGCGCCAGCGCGGCGTTCCAGGACCACACGGCGACGGGGAAGTTGAACGCGCTGATCACGCCGACCACGCCCAGCGGATGCCAGGTTTCCATCATGCGGTGGCCGGGGCGTTCAGAAGCGATGGTCAGACCGTACAGCTGGCGTGACAGGCCCACGGCGAAGTCGCAGATGTCGATCATCTCCTGCACTTCGCCTTCGCCTTCGGCCACGATCTTGCCGGCTTCCAGGCTCACCAGGCGGCCCAGCTCGCGCTTGTGCTGACGCAGCGTTTCGCCGAACAGGCGCAGCAGCTCGCCGCGGCGCGGCGCCGGCACGTCGCGCCACGCCAGGCTGGCCTGGCGCGCGCGGGTGATGGCGGAATGGGCCTGGGCCACCGTGTGCTCATGCACCTGAGCCAGCTCGACGCCGTCTATCGGGCTGCGCGCGCGCAGCGTGCCGCCAGTGAGCGATTCCGGGTTCAGCCCGAGCGCGCGCAGGATGTCTTGGGGAGTGTCCATGCCGGTTCCTTGGGTTGCCTGCGAAGAGCCTGTCTTCGCTTAAGGGTTATGCCTAAGTGGCGATTCTGGAAAAAAATTTACTATACGAAACTCCAGCGTGAATTGCGAAACCTTTTTAACCAGGGCAGCACTCATACGAAGGTGGATCCGTGGCGGAACCTCTGCTGGTAGTCCAGGCAGTCAGCAAGACCTATCAACGCGACGGGCAGGCCCCGCATCTGGCGTTGGACGGCATCGACTGCCAGCTCGGCCGCGGCGAGGTCATGGTGGTGGTCGGCCCCTCCGGATCCGGCAAGAGCACCTTGCTGCGCACGCTCAACGGACTGGAGAGCATCGACAGCGGCGCCATCCGCGTGGACGGCGTGTCGCTCACCGATCCGGCCACCGACGTCAACCGCTGGCGCACCGAAGTCGGCATGGTGTTCCAGCACTTCAATCTGTTCCAACACCGTACTGCGCTGGACAACGTCGCGCTACCCCAACGCGTGGTGCGCGGGCGCGCCCGCGCCGACGCCGAGCGCTACGCGCGCGAACTGCTGGGCCGCGTGGGCATGGGCGACTACGGTGCGCGCTATCCCAGCCAGCTCTCCGGCGGCCAGCAGCAGCGCGTGGCGATCGCGCGGGCGCTGGCCATGGACCCCAAGCTGATGTTGTTCGACGAGGCCACGTCGGCGCTCGACCCCGAAACCGTGGGCGGCATTCTTGAACTGATGCGCGCGCTGGCGCGCGACGGCATGACCATGGCCGTGGTGACCCATGAGATGGGCTTCGCCCGCGACGTGGGCGATCGCGCGCTCTTCATGGACGCGGGCCGCATCGTGGAAATGGGCACGCCGGACGAGGTGTTCGGCCACCCCAGGGAAGCGCGCACCCGCGCTTTCCTGGAAAAGATTCTGTAGTTCCTAGCAGCAAGGAAGCAACGGGTCGTCCGCATGCGCGGCGCCCGGCGGTAACCAGGGCCGGTCCGGCTGATCCGGGCGCTGCCGGCGCTCTGTGCTTTGCCCGGAATGATGTGAGTCCATTCACCACAAGGGGTAGGAAATGCTGAAAATCAAACAATGGCTGGGCATGGCCGGCATCGCCCTGGCGGCCGCCACTGTCGCCTTGCCCGCGCAAGCGGACGAACTGGCCGACATCCTCAAGCGCGGCGAGTTGCGCGTCGCGGTGCAGACCTCCGGGCCGCTGATGAGCTTCATGGACAAGAGCGGCAAGCGCACCGGCCTGGCCGTGGAAGTGGCCAAGCGCATGGCCGACGACCTGGGCGTGAAGCTGGTGCTGCAGGACTACGAGTGGAAGGGCCTGATTCCCGCGCTCTTGTCCGGCAAGGCCGACATGGTGGCCGCCGACATGACGCCGACCCCGCAGCGCGCGGCCCAGGTACTGTTCTCCACGCCCATGTTCTACGCCGATACCGTGGCCGTGGTGCCCAAGGATTCGCCCTACAAATCGTACGAGGAACTCAACAAGGACGGCGTGACCGTGGGCGTGCTGGGCGCCAGCACCTATGCGGAAGTGGGCAAGAAGATGCTGCCCAAGGCCACCATGAAGGAGTTTTCGGGCGGTAGCGCACCCGTGGGGCAAGCCCTGTCCAGCGGCCGCCTGGACGCCGGCATCATGTCGCTGTCCACCGCCAACCAGTTCCTGGTCGACTTCGGCAACCTGCGCGTGCTGGACGGCATCATGGTGCGCGAGCCGCTGGCCTTCGCCGTCGGTCCCAACGCCTTCCGCCTGAAGTTCTGGCTGGACAACTGGCAGACGCTGAAGACGGCCGACAACACGCTGCCAGAACAGGTGAAGTACTGGTACTCCACGGACTGGAAGAAAGACCACTGAGCCCATGGACTGGCTGCTCGACTTCTATAACTGGCGCATCGTCAGCCAGTACACGGGCCAGTTCGCCACCGGCCTGGCCAACACCCTGATCGCAGCGGGCGCAAGCCTGGTGCTGTCGGTGCTGGCCGGCATCCCGCTGGCGCTTGCCCATATGTCGCCCCGCGCCGCCATCTGGCGGCCGGTGGCGGCGTATGTGCAATTCATCCGTTCAACCCCCTTGCTGGTGCAGATCTACCTGGTCTATTACGCGGTGCCCATGCTGGTGCCGGGCGCCAAGGGCTGGAGCGAGATGCTGCTGGGCATCCTCGCCATGACGCTGCATCATGCGGCCTACATGAGCGAAATCATCCGCGTGGGCATCGAATCCGTGCCGCGCGGCCAGATCGAAGGCGCCAAGGCCTGCGGCATGAATTACCACCAGCGCCTGCGCTACGTGGTGCTGCCGCAGGCTTTCGCCAATACGCTGCCGCCGCTCCTGGGCCAGACCGCCGTGCTGATCAAGGACACCTCGCTGCTGTCGCTGATCACGGTGTTCGAACTGGTCGCGGCCGGCGTGCAGATGAACAGCGACCGCATCGTGCCCAACGAAAGCTTCCTGACCATCGCGGCCGGCTATCTGCTGATCTATGCCTGCATGCTGCTGCTGTCGCGCGGTGTGAGCATCTGGCTGGCGGGACCCGCCTGGAACGCGAGGTAAGCATGCTGGATTCCTATCTCTCCACCGCGGGCGTCGTGCTGCCCTTCCTGCTGAAAGGCTTCTGGGAGACCCTGAAGATCTCCTTCGTGGCCATCATCGCGGGATCCCTGCTGGGCTTCGTGATCGGCGTGATCCGCAGCTACCGCATCCGCGGCGTGCACCAGCTGCTGGGCTTATACATCCACATCCTGCGCGGCACGCCGTTCCTGGTGCAGCTCTACATCTTCTATTTCGTGCTGCCCAGCTCGGGCATCGAGATGCTGCATTGGGATTCCGGCACGGCCGCCTTCGTATCGTTGTCGGTCTACACGTCCTGCTATGTCGCGGAAATCGTCATGGGCGCGATCCAGGCCGTGCCGCGCGGCCAGACCGAAGGCGCGATGACGTTGGGCCTGCGGCCGTTCCAGATCCTGCGCCTGGTCATCCTGCCGCAGGCCATGCGCCTGATCGTGCAGCCCATGAGCGGCGTCTACGTCATGCTGATCAAAAGCACGGCCATTCTGTCGGTGGTGGGCATTACCGAGCTGACGCGGCAGGGCGAGGTCTTCATCATCACCTTCCCGGCCAAGTCGCTGTTCATCTACGGCATGATCGCCGCCATCTACTTCATTTACTGCTACCCGCTGCTGCGACTGGCCAACTGGCTGGAAAAGCGCCTGACGGGCGGCTTGCAGGGCGCGGGCCTGAACTGATGCCGACCTCCATGGCTTCCGAGTACATCGACACCTATTACAAGCGCACGCTGGCCGACGGCGACACCCGTTATGTGCCGCTGTCCGGCGCGGCCAGCACCGACGTCTGCGTGGTCGGGGCAGGGATGGCGGGCTTGTCTGCCGCGCTGGAACTGGCCCGGCGCGGCCGCGACGTCACCTTGCTGGAAGGGCGGCGCATCGCCTGGGGCGCATCCGGGCGCAACGGCGGTTCCGTCTCGCCGGCATACTCGGCCGGCGCCGACGCCATCAGAAAGCACGTCGACGAAGACCACTACCGCAAGCTCTACCGCCTGTCGATGGAAGGCGTGGAGATCATCCGCAACAACATCCGCGACCTGGACATCACCGACGCCCGCAAGGTTGACGGCCGGCTGCGCGTGGTGCGCTACGAGGCGACCGACGCCCTGCGGCAGTGGTGCGACAGCCAGCAACGCGACTTCGGCCGCGACGTGCGCCTTTTGAGCCGCAGCCAGGTCCGCGAACGGCTGCTGTCCGACGTCTACTTCCAGGGCGTCGAGGACCCCACGTCCTTCCACTTCCACCCGCTGAACTACGCCCGCGCGCTGGCCCGGGAATGCGCGCGCCTGGGCGTACGCATCCACGAGGACTCGCCTGTCGTGCAGGCATCGCTGGACGGCGCCGTAAAGCGCCTGAAAACAGAGCGAGGCCAGATCGATGCCCGCACCGTGGTGCTGGCCACCGGCGGCTACACCGAGGGCGTGGTGCCCGCGCTGCGCCGCGCGATGCTGCCCATCGCCACCTACATCATGCTGACCGAGCCGCTGGGCGACCGGGTGCTGGAAGCCATACGCACCACCGCCGCCATCGGCGACGACCGGCGCGCCGGCAACTATTACCGCGTGCTCGATGGCGGGCGCATCGGCTGGGGCAGTAGAATCACCACCCGTGTCGACGACCCGCCCGATCTGGCGGAGTCGCTGCGCCGCGAGCTCCTTTCCGTCTACCCCCAATTGCAGGGGCTGCACGTGGAGACGGCGTGGTCGGGACGCATGGCCTACGCGCGGCATCTGATGCCGCAGATCGGCCAGCTGACGCCGGACGTCTGGTACTGCACGGCGTTCGGCGGACACGGCATGAACACCGCGTCGATCGGCGGCCGGGTCGTCGCCGAAGGGATCGCGGGCGACACCCAGCGCTACAAGCTGTACGCGCCGTTCGGGCTGGCCTGGAACGGCGGCGGTCTGGGCACGGCAGCGGTGCAACTTACTTATTGGTCTTACCAGGCGCGCGACTGGTGGCGGGAGCGGCGGTCGCGGGCATGACAGGGTGCATAGATGGAAGGCAACAAACAAAGCGTGTTGGCACAGCGGCTGCGAGCCTTGCGCCAGGCGCGGGCGTGGACCTTGAAGCAGGCGGCCGCGGCCACCGGCGTGTCCGCGTCCACGTTGTCCAAGATCGAAAACAGCCTGCTGTCGCCCACCTATGACAACCTGATCAAGATCGCGGCAGGCCTGGAGCTGGACGTGGCCGAACTCTTCACCGCGTCCGACGCCCACATGGGCACCGGCCGCCGCAGCCTCAGCCGCCAAGGGGAAGGGCGCCAGTACGAAACCCCGTACTACGACCACCGCCTGCTCTGCACCGCGCTGTCGCACAAGCGCATGATGCCCTTCCACACCCGGGTCAAGGCCCGCTCCTTCGACGAATTCCACGACTGGAGCCGCCACCGCGGCGAGGAATTCGTCTACGTCCTGGAAGGCGAGGTCGAGCTTTACACCGAGTTCTACGAACCCGCCCGGCTGAAGACCGGGGAAAGCTTCTATATAGACAGCCGCATGGGCCACCGGGTGATCAGCCTGAGCCCCGAAGACGCCCTGGTGCTGTGGGTGTCGACCCATGCGGATATAGGCGAAGAGTAGGGTTCAAACCCAGGTATTGCGGGCCGGCCGCCCAAGCCGCCCGCAACAAGGTAAAATGCGGCGCCCGGATCCTTTCCGGGCCATCACCACACCGCGCGGCAGTAGCTCAGCTGGATAGAGCACGGGCCTTCTAAGCCTGAGGTCGGGGGTTCGAGCCCCTCCTGCCGCGCCAAAATCTCCCGAAAGATCAATCGCTTATTAGCGGCTTCGATTCGCTAACATGGCAAGCATTAGAACTAAATAGCCAGCGTTAGAATTTTACTCAGTCGCGGAAGCGCGTTTTACGCGTCGTCGGTCGTAGTGCCGGTGAGTGGTCGCAGGGTTTGCGTGTGCGGCAAAATCGTATGCATCTGCCTCGCGTTTTTGCAGCTTCGAAGTGATTGCGGTGGGTCGAATGTCCTGGAGATTGAAGTACATCGCGTGCGCAGTGAGGCTCTTCTCGCTAACCGCCGGATCGTAGGTCTGAATCCAAGCCAGCATGGCATCTTTCCAGGTTGAAGCCCATCCCCATCGTGTATAGAAACCGCTTCGTTTCGTTGGCGCGAACAGGTACGGGCTGTCTTGGTCCTGACGGTCGAGAGAACGGGCCACGACACAGCGCAACCGCGTGGACCAAGTCCGCTCTTTTTCGGTGATGACTTCGCCCTTCCGGCGCTTCGTCGCAATGACTCGTACGGCATCCTTCTGAATTCCAGACTTCAAGAATGGCCGTGCTTCGGATGAGCGAAAGCCCGTGAGATAGGTGAACATGGCAGCGCATCCCATCGTGCGGAAGTTCTGCCGTTGCTTTAGGCCCCACAGGTAGAACCGAAGGATCAGCCTGCGCGGCACGGCCTTGGCTTCCGCCGTTCCCCTGTTCTTCATCATATTGATGAACGGGTTGGCTGCGAGCAGGCCCCAGCGCACCCCGTAGTGGCAGATGACGGAGAATTGGCTTATTTCCTTATTGGCTTTGATGGGGGCGCCGCCTGCGGCACGGTCCTCCAGGTATTGATAGCCGTGTTGGGTGGTCAACTGTGCCGGCCCCATCTTCCCGAAGAACTTGACGAGGTTTTCGTACATCGCTTTTCGGATCTTGCGGCCGTCCTTTGATTGGTCTGCGTAGTATTCCGGATCTACCTGAAGTTCGAATCGCTCGATCATGTCGGCGACCGAGCCCGCAACCACTGCGCCTTCCTGAATCTCAATGGCGGTTCGGCTCGCCTTTCGTTCAGCAGCAAAGCGTGCTTCTCGGTCCCCGACATCACATGACGCCAACGTTTGGGACCGGCCATCCATGTGTTTGTAGATCCAGCTAATGCGCTGCTTACCGACGCGCTTGTACAGCCGGGGTACTGCGGTTTTTTCCCATGCGGGCGAACGCTTCTCGGTTTGGCGCGCCGGTGAGGCTGGCTTTTTGCGGGCCATCTGATACTCCAAGTTTCTTATCTCGATAGGACCGCAGAACCCGCGGGACACCATTCTTGTCGATGGCATAGCGCCATCCATGTCGGTCGAGCCAGCGCGCCATCATTGCTCGTTGATTCGGCCTGCACCCGACCAGTTCGGCCAGGTCAGACGCCGATAGATACTCGTTCATCTGAATCTCCAAAGCGAAGCCCGCACTAGGCGGGCCTGTCGAAAATATGGTCGGGCACCATCGTTCACCCCCTTTTACCGCGCTGGGCGGCGATGGCGGCGTCGATGGCGGCATCCCATTCCGCGCCGGTCGGCGGTCGCGTGTCTCCTACGTCGCAGGGAAGGGCAGCGGCGACGGCCTGCCGGAGCTCGGTGTCCTCGGCCATCATTGCGTCGCGCCAGCCGCGATACCGCCGCGCATCCTGCGCATCGCCAGCAGCAGGAGCGGCGGTATAGCCCGCCGCCGCGAGGGCGGCGCGCATGCGGATACGGAAATGCTCCTGCTGATCCCGGCTGTCCGGCAGGGTGCTGAACCAGCCATTGATGGCGGCGTCTACGACTTCAACGGGGATGGATATCTCGGGGGCGCTCATGCTGTGACTTCCTCTTGTTCAAGGTCCATAGGTGCCTGTGTATCGGGGGCGGCTTGCTGTGCCTCCTTGGCGGCTTTCTCGGCGCGTTTGGCGCGGACGGTTTCGACGGCTCCGTGGGCTTCGAACAGGTCCAGCAGATCTTGGGCCTTGACCGTGATGGTGTCTGCGGCTACGCGGCCCTCCTGGATGTCGATGAGGATTGCGCGCTGGTTCGCGTCCAGCCCCTTGATGAAGGAGTCCACGCCGCTGATGAGCGGGGAGAGGACTTTGCGGGGGAGGGCGCGGCCGTGGATGGTGCTGGGCGTCACCTTTGATCTGCCCGCAGCCTTGGCCTTGTCAAACTGGGCTTGCAAGAACGCGCCGGCACCTTCGCCATGCATAGCGATTGCGTCGATGGCCGTGGACGCCTTGACAACGCCTGAACGGACCAGGGCGTGTACGTCGCTGTTTGCGTGGGCCAGGGCGAGCATCTTGGCGACCCACTGCGGCGAGACATTGTCCAGGCGGGCGATACGTTCGTTTTCCCACCTGAAACCTGCGAGCTTGGCATAGCCGAATGCGACCTCAAGCGGGCGGAGGTGGCGGCCCTTTGCGCTGCTGATCACTCGGGCGGTCCGGTCGGCGTCGTTACCCACGAATGCCACAACGTCAATCCAGACGATGCCGTCTTCGTCCTGGAGTGGTGCACCCTTTGCGATTGCCCGGCCGATCTGTTCGTGACGGCGGTGACCGTCAACGATCCAAACCCCTGCGCCGGGGCGGGGGCGGACCTCCAGCGGGGGAACCTTGCCGCCGGCCATGATGTGTTCAAACAGCGCCTTGTCGTCTTGCTCGGCGGCCTCGCGTTCCTCGCCTTCCAGGAGTTCGATAGGGGTACGCAGGTTGAAATCAGGTTCGACGTACAGATCCTCATAGCGGACCTGCATTGCGTGAGCGCGCTTGATTTCCTTGGACAGAATCTTCTGCCTGAAGGAGACCGGTGCAGTGGATTGATCGGACATGGGAAATCCTCAGTGGAGTACGATTCTCAAATCGACTACAGACGGGGTTGTGATGGATACGGAATTCGACTACCGGGGTTGCCGTGTTTATGTCCGCGTTCGCGAGATCTCCGACGAATCGGCCGGATTCTCGACCGGGTTATGGCGGGCTAATGTGACTGTGCAACCGGAAGGAGGGGACTGGGTGCCCGTCGGGAACGGGATGCACTTCGCGGATTCCGATTCGGCCTATAAAGACGGCGAGGCAAGGGGAAAGGCTTTTGTTGACGGCTTGCCTGAGCACAAGGACGTTTGAGGTTCGTCAGAATCGTTTTTCGCCGCCCAGGGCATCGACCAGCTCGGCCATCATCTTGGCGAGCTCGCCCGTCATCAGCAGCATGTCCGAATTGAATTTCTCGTCGTCGTTGGCGGCCACGCCTTCATTGCCTTCCTTCAGCACATCGAGGGGATACACGCGCTTGATATCCAGCCCTTCGGAGAGGACGAAGGAAATGCGGTCAGCCCAGGTCATGGCGAGACGGGCGCATTGCTTGCCGGACTGGATGTGGCGGCGCACGTCGTCGGCGTCGATGGAATGCTTGATGTAGCGGATAGCTGCGCCGCTTTCGCCGGATGAGCGTAGCTCGGTGTCCTGGTCGATGCTGAAGTTGGCCGGGGCCTCGTCCTCGGCGAGCCAGCCGGTCATGGCGGAGGCGGGCGACTGGGCGACATAGAGGTTTTCCAGCGGGAACGGGTCGATGCACTTCGCCAGGATGCCGATCACCTCATCGGCCTTGCTGGAGGTTGCCGCGTCGATCACCAGCCAGCGGTTGAGCGGATCAATCCACACACGGGTATCGCGGTAGACGCTGAAGGCGCGGGGCAGGAGTTCATCCATCACGCGCTCCTTGATTTCCTTCATCTGCGTTCGGCCCGGCTTGTAGCCTTGCTGCTCTTCGATTTCCTGGGAGCGGAACTTCGCCACCTGGTTGATGACCGTGCCAGGGAGCAGCTTCTTTTCGGCGCGCAGGGTCAGCAGGATCTGACCGCCGACAACGTGGGCGAGTCCGCCATTCTCGCGGGGTGGAATCCAGCCAATGGACTGCATTTCCACGTTGTTGCCCGGATGGAATGCCTGGCGGGCCAGCGCGTCTTCCAGGTCATCACCGAACAGCGACCAGGCGGCGGACAGGCGGTAGATCTTCAGGTTCTTGAACCACATTGGGGTAACTCCAAGCGTTGCGAAAGAGGGCGGCTTACGCGCGAGCCTCGGTTTGACCGGCGGTGTTTGCGGGGGCGGGCCTGTATCGGGCTGCTATGGCCTTTGGGGCGGGCGTGAGCGTCCAGGCCGGTGGCTCAGCCTGTTGACTGGCTCCCGCTTCAAACGGCATGACCACGCCGATGAAGTCGTCATCTGCCCGTGAGGAGGTAACGAGCGCGCCGCCGCGGCCGTTCTGGCTGACCTCTATGAGGCCGAGCCTTCCCCGGCTGCCGCCGAAGTAATCGAGTGCAGCGGCTTGGAAGTCGGCGAGGTATTGGGGGTTGAAGTTTGCGGGTTCCCCTGTAGTCCGCTTTGGCACGACTTTTCGCCAATCCGGAAACAGACCTTCCACGGCGCCGAATGAGAGTTCAACTCCCCATTTGAATAGGGGGATTTGCCACTTCCCCGCCTCTGTTCTCGTCATCGAAATCTGACGAATCGAGCGCATGGAGCCGTCCACAATTCGTTTGGCGACATCACCGGCAATGATCAGGCTCTCCGCGTCCTCGACCTCGTTGTCAGTCTGAGTGCGAATGAGGATCAAGCGATGCCCATCGGTGGCGACCACAAGGGTTTGATCCTTGGTCGCTTCCACGTAGACACCGTTGAGGTAGTAGCGGATATCGTTCTTCGCCATGATCCGGCAAGCGGCTTTCAGGGCGGTATGGTCAATCTGGATTGTTGCTTTGGTCATGCTGGCACCTTGATCGATGTAGGAGCGGGGCTGAATTTCTTCAGAGCGCGGACTTGGCTAACTTCTTCGTCGCTGATATGGCGTCGGGGTAATGGGATCTGCGGGCGCCAGCCGCTGCGGTCCCTTACGATGAACTCGATACCGTTCATAGGACGAAGCGGAGCAGCCAGCCCAGGATCTGAGGGCCGAAGAGGAAAAACGCCGTCAGGGCCAGGCTGGCGGGCCAGGCCCACCACGGGATATCCGCATCCTTGCTCCAGTTGCCGCGGCCGGCGTGGTCGCGCGGTGCGATCAAGTTGCCCAGCTTGCGGCAGGCCTTCGCGATGGCTTGCAAGGGGCGGATGCGCACCGGGGGCGCGCTTGCGCTGATGGTGTTCATGTGGGGCTCCAGGGATCGGCCGCGACATAGCGGCGGGTGAAGTAGTTGCCGATGGGGACCAGGGCCACCGCCAGCAGGGCGAGCAGCGCCAGGCCCCACCAGATGGCGGGGATAGTTGATGGCATGGGGATCTGCGCGGATTGCGCGGTGGTGGGCTTCGGAGAGCAGGCCGGAGGCCCGATCATCGTTTCACGTTGGAAAGTCACTTTCGCGCCGGTGACGTTGCGGCGCCGGCCCGCTCTCTGAAGCCACGAGAAATGGGATTCAGGGAATGTGTTAATTCGTAACGGCTATATCTTTGTTGCAGCTAATCATTGATAGTGGCCGCGGGAACATTTTCCCTGCAAATCTAGGACTTACATTGAAGATTGAAACTGGTATCGTGAAGTGGTTCAACAACGACAAGGGCTTCGGCTTTATCATGCCGGAGCTGGGTGGCAAAGACCTCTTCGCCCATTTCTCTGAAATTCAGGGTGATGGCCACAAATCTCTGGAAGAGAACCAGCGCGTCTCCTTCGTGGCCGGTCAAGGGCAAAAAGGCCCCACGGCGACGATGATCAAAGCGATTTAATTCGGCAGCTTGCCCTAAGGCAAGCTGCTTGCGGTACGGGGCCGGATCCATTGAAACAGTGGATTCGGCCCTTTGGTTTGTGGCCGACAGATCGGTTGTTGGGTGATGCTACTGCCGATGTAGAAAAGACACGGATGGCGCCGTCTCCCCGCGTATATGGGGGCTTTTCCTGCCGTCGGGCAACTTTTTATCGTCCCGCTCTTTGCGCCAGCATACTCAGGGTGAAGTGCAGGCGCTTAGCCTAGGCCGAGGCCCAGTTGCCCGCTTTCGATCGTGGTTCAGCGAAGCTTGATCCACCGTTCTGCGTCCAAGTAAGACCTTGTCTTCTACCGCCAAGTTTGTATTCATGTCCGAGTCACGTAAGGTAGCCTACTCATCTTGACATGGAGAAGAAATGCCCAACAGGTACGGAAAACTTGCTTCCTGGATCTATCACCTAGATAAGCCCATTGGCCACTCATTCGGCGATCTGGAATTTTATCGGCAGCGCCTAACTGGATGTGATGGCCCGATCTTGGAACCGGCGGTCGGCAATGGCCGGATTTTCATACCGATGCTTGAGATGGGGCTAGCGATGGAAGGTTTCGACGCGTCGCAAGACATGCTCGACTACTGTAGGCAGGAATGCCTAAGTAGAGGCCTTGCTCCCGCACTTACCTGTCAAACATTCGAACAATTTAGCTACGATCGACGCTTCGCTTGCATTGTCATGCCGGCGGGGTCGCTGCAGTTGATTACGGAGACCGCGTCGGCAATGGTAGTGCTCAAGCGGTTTTGGGATCATCTACTGCCCGGTGGCAGGCTAATCGTGGATATTGATCCCATCGAGAGCCTCATTGGAGAGGCGAGCTCCGTGCGCAGTTGGGCGGTGGACGGTAGCGATTTGCTGACACTGACCAGTCATCGGGCCGAGATTGATTACATCAAACAAACAACCCTTGATCATCTGCGCTACGAACACTGGCGGGATGGAGCGTTGCTGTCGACAGAACTTGACCTATTCCATTTGCGCTGGTGGGGTGTCGAAGAGTTGGCTCTCGCATTGCGGGAAACTGGATTTGTAGATGTGGTGGTGTCGGGTGACTACCAGCATGGGCGCCATCCCCGCAACGGCGCTCGGATCATCAGCTTTGAGGCGAGTCGCCCGAGTAGTCGTATTTGACCTAACAGACCAATGCAATCGTAGTCCGCTTCTGGTTGGCAGTTGATCCTCTACATCTGCTCATTTGCATGTGGATCTGCGCGGTGTGTGCGGTGGTGGGATTCGGAGAGCAGGCCGGAAGCCCGATCATCGCCGGCCTGCTTTCCGAGGCCGCCCCGATGATCGGGGAGGTTGGGGAGGTCTTTCAGGTCGCCGTTGCTGTCCAGCACGTTGAGAATGGGCGCGAGGATGTCGAGCAGGGCTTCAAGAAACTCTTGATTAGGCAACAGCGCCTGCCGATACCGTGGATGCCATAGACAGGCATGAGACTTGCTGCTATCGAGCGACGGCGTAACAGGCCAAGAAGAGCGCCAGTTCGCCCTTCTGCGGTGCCAACAAACAAGAAATCCCGCCACGCGTGCGAGCGGGCGACTGCACGTGGAATCTTCGCCCGCTGCAAACCGGATTACGACACATGACAGACGCCAAACCTTGCGCAAAGCAGAAGGTTGTACTCGTCGTGGATGACGACTCTACCGCCCGGTGGATCCTCGCGGAGATCTTGGCGGGAGAAGGTTATGTCGTCGTCGAGGCAAGTAATGCTGATGATGCGCTGGTCTGCCTTCGCGCGCGCGCCGACATTCGCGCGGTCGTCACGGATATCGAGATGCCTGGCTCTATGGATGGTCTGGAGATGGCGGAGCTAATACGCGGCCAATCCCCAACAATTGCTGTGCTTTTGACGTCTGGGCGTCGTTACCCGGCCACCGATGCGCTTCCACCGGGGACGAAGTTCATCCAGAAGCCTTGGGCCGCGGATGATCTGATTCGTTTGCTGGAAACAGTGCTGTGTTGCAGCTACTGAGGGGGGCAGACCTTCGGAAAGTAGAGGGTGAACGTCGTTCCTCCTTCGGAAGAGCTGACCACATTGACATGTCCTCCCGTTTGCGAAACGTATCCGAAAACTTGGCTCAGCCCTAACCCCGTTCCTTTCCCTTCCGGTTTGGTGGTAAAGAAAGGTTCGAAGATGTGATGCAGAACCTCCTGGGGAATACCTTCGCCGTCGTCTGCAACGCTCACAACTACAAATTGGCCTGTGACCATGGGGCCATCCCCATCCGGGCGCGAGTCGGCACAATTGACGGTAATTTTTACATTGCCGCCGAAAGGCATTGCGTCTCCAGCGTTGACCACCAAATTTAGCAGTGCGTTTTCTAGCTGGCTGACGTCGGCGCATATTAGGCATGGTTCGCTAGGTAGCTGGTATTGCACCCGAACCGCAGACCCCAGTGTGGCTTGGAAAATCGGTTTCATTCCTTCGACACATAAGCCCACGTCCACGTTGGACGGCTCAAGAGGCTGACGGCGCGCATATGCGAGCATCTGTTGCGTTAGATGAGTTGCGCGCTGCACCGTATCCGCAATTGCATTGAGGTACTTGAGGCGCTTTTCGGGAGCGAGTTCGGTATTGCGCAGCAATTCCGTAGCGCCACCGATGACTGAAATGAAATTGTTGAAATCGTGAGCCAACCCACCAGTCACGCGCCCAAGCGCTTCCAGGCGTTGAGCTCGATGCAGGGCCAGCTGCGTAGCCTGTAGCTCCTGCTGGCTTCGTTGCTTTTCTGTGATATCCCGTGTGACCTTGGCGAAACCGATGAGGTGGCCCGAGCTATCCCGTATGGGGTCTATTACTACGCTGGCCCAGAATCGCGAGCCGTCCTTGCGCACTCGCCAACCTTCGGCCTCAAATCTACCTTCGTTCGATGCGATCGCCAAAGCCTGCTCTGGCACGCCTGCAGCCCGTTCTTCATCTGTGTAGAAGCGGGAGAAGTGTTGTCCGATGATTTCGGCTGCTTCGTAGCCTTTGAAGCGCTGGGCGCCAGCATTCCAGCTTGCGACGAAGCCATTGGCGTCGAGCAGAAAAATCGCATAGTCGAGAACGGCCTCTACCAGAAGCTTGTAGCGGTACGGTTCATCCTGTAGGACCAAGCTGCTAAGGTGAACAGTATTCCCTTGTTCCGGGGGCTCAACGGTGCTCATCATTGCTCCGATTCGCGATGCTGGGGTGATCAATTATTAAACGGCGAATGCTGTCTTGCAACGGTGTTTCGCTGACACCGTCCCTTCTCAAAAATAGGAACCAAAGTAGCGGGAAACTTATCTGTCTGCGTCCTGTTGCGGCGCAGGTGAATGGTGGGGATGATCGTTGCCAGCCCGGCTGGGTGTGACCACGCTTAAGAAGCCCAGGCACACAGGTTCCGGGGGGCTTACGCCTAGTTGTCCTGTTTCGTCCTTCCTTCTTTACTGGAGCGAGGGCCGGGGTAGGCCCGCTCTCCGAATTCCCCCGACCGCCTGAGGCGCAGGGGGAGGCTATTTAGCTGGCCAGGCGGTCTTTGAACTTTCCCATCGAGCACTGCATCGTCTTGCCGCCGCTTCGATACTCGACGGTATAGCCGAGGCCGCGACGCTTGATCGCTGTGACGTTGGCGCCGAGGGGCTTCCCGCGCGGGGTCGAGGGTTTCAGGGTGTAGGTTTGGCCGACGGTAATTTCGGACATAGATTCCTCTGGGATGATCGGCGCCGACCGGGCGCCACGGGTTGAAAATCTGGCTGCTGCGCGCGTTACCAGTGATTCGCCTTGGCGATCACGTGCAGGACGTTGAACAGGGCCGCGCCGAACTGGCGCAGCGAGTGCGTGAGCATTGCGAACATGATGGATGTCCTCGGGGGGGAGGTGGAGGGAAAAGGCCACTCAGGCCGGCGCACCTCGTCGCCAGGGGCGCGCCTTTCGTACAAAGTTGGCCCCCCCCGGTCGGCGAACTGCCGAGGGGGATGCGCCGGCCTGAATGGCGGGAAGGGGGATGGGCCGGCCGTCGCCGCGCTCCTAAGAGCGAGCGCCCGAAGGCGCTTCACCATCATCGGGTCGGGCTGGATTCGAACCAGCGAGGCATGCCTGCCTTCGGATGCGTCTGGGGCGCGACCCCTTGGCATTGCCGAACCTCCGGGACGCCGGGCGCTCTGTCCACTGAGCTACCGACCCGATGATGGTCCCCGTCTTTCCGGGGTGTCTGGCGCCGCGTACCACCACGACACTTCGCGCAAGCTTCTGCGCGCTGCGGGGGCTGGTGACACAGCGACCCGCTACCGATTGCTGCGATGGGCTATCGGCGTTGACCTACCGTTGCCACCCATTTACCCGTGGGCGGTCAGCCGCAACTTGCTGAGTTGGCCGGGTCCGTTCAAAGTCAGGCAACAGCGCCTGCCGATACCCCGCACGCGGGGCATGAGCCGGAGGTGTCAGGATCTCCGGGAAGTGAAGTCTTCTCGGATTTCTATGTAGCGGATTCTCTATGTGCAAATGATTGAAAGGCTGGCTACGATATTCGGCGACTCCGGGGGGGCAATATGGAAGATTGGAATCGTCGTTTTGGAGCAGCCATTCGCCGTGGGTTAGAGCGGGTGAGCGCAGAGCATGAGAGCTGTCGCGCCGCATTCTCGCGGATCGGACTCGCGTCCAGTGGCGCGGCTGCGATCCGGGCTGAGGATATTTGGGTTCTGGAATGCTGGCGATTTGCGAGTCTATCCGCCTCGGCGCAGTGCATAGATGTGCATGAGCTTCTGTTAAGACTTGGCGCAGGGTCCGAACGCGAGTTAACTGAACTACTCAACCACTTTCAGGAAGGCTCCAATTCTGGCAACAGATACGACGCCTATGTTTTGGGTCGGATCGTTGAGGAATAAGTAGATAAGCGCCGGGACTGTCAGTCGTCGTACTGCTCGGAAGCGGCCGATTCCACGTCATCCGGATCCATGTCGAACTCGAGGCGGGTGCGACCAACGTACAGGGCGAGTAGCGTGGCCTGGAAGCCGCCGACCGCGTTCGGCAGGGACGAGGGGGTCACCTGATTGCCGTTCAAGCGCAGCGAATAGCATTCGCCTTCGGAGGTGAATGCAAGCTGGTAATCGGCGCCGAATCTGTCTATGGGTGCATCCCCGTAGCCGCGCGACTTGCGTGTCTGACTGTCGAGAGAGAGGTGCTTGTATCCGTACGACGATTCTTCAAGGTGAGCAAAGAATTCGGCGTGCCCATCGACGTGCAGACCCTCGCGTACACCCTTCATCAGGTCAGACAGCTTGACTGTGGCCGGCACGTCCGGCAGCACACTAGCGGCTGCTTCGGCCAGGGCGGCGTTTATGGTCGCTGCATTCTGGCCGTGGACCGCCGCGCGTAGGGCTTCGTTCAAGACGTGCTGGAACTTCGCCACGTCTGCCACGTGAAGGCCATGGGGCATTGCGCCAGCAAGTTGCTCCTTCAGTGCGGTGCGGAAAGTGCTGCGATAGCCTGTGGCGTCATCAATGGCGCTGGTGATGGCTCCAATGATGTGCTTGTCCAAAATGGGCTGGAGCTTCTCGGGGGCGAGTGCCTGGGCCAGCGCTGCTTCCAGGTCGATAGTGACTTTCAGTTCCATGGGATTCCTTTGCGTGGGCATGCGCAGGGGTGGGAAGGCTTCGGTAAGCGCCGCACGCGGCGCTGGCCGAAACCCACTTTTCAGCGGAATCGGAAAGAGGCCGGGGTTATCGTCGCCACGCCCGGCTGGGCGTTGCCTGACCGTCGGGGCCAAGCACACAGGGTCCGGGGGCGCGCTGGCGCCTGGTTGTCCTGTTTCGCCCTTCCCGGGTGGGGGCGGGCGGCCTCGGTTGTTAAAGAGCGGTACTGCTGGTGCTGCTGCCGACCCTCTACTAGCTGGCTTCCGCCTAGGCGTTCTGCGGGTTCGGTGCTGCAGTTGTTAAGTGAATATTAGTGTTCACTAAACTCATTGTCAAGTATTTACTAAACAGGCGGGCGCAAAAAAGCCCGCTCGAGGCGGGCTTTGGGGGGAAGGGGGACTTAGTAGGCTGGCTGGCCCCAGAGGGCCAGTACTAGCGCTACCGTCACCCAGATGATGATCTTCATCATGCGGGCTCCTGCATCTGAGCACCATTGCCCAGGTACATGGAAAGTCATGATCAACTGCAGATAGAAATGAGCAGGCAACCAAAAGCCACCCGGAGGTGGCTTGAAGAATCGGGATCTTTAGCTAGATAGTCGTTTTGCTGTGGCAGGAGCTGCTAGAGCGGCGATAGCTTGATCGGCAGTAACCCCGGGCAACAGGCCTTTCTTTGACTGCCCTAATACATAGGCCGGATACTTGGTAGTGATGTACGTCTTTTCGAGCCAGTCTCGAAACTCTCCTAGAGCCGAATTAGGATAAGCAAAAGAAGGTTGGGGGTTGCTCTTTGACTGAGGGTAGTACAGAGGGTATTCATGGTCGTACTTAGTGCGTGGCCCGTGAATGTTGGCGAGCTCAGCTTCTTCCCAGTACTTGCTCCACGCTTTGCCCACGGAGATGTCCGGGACCACCTTGTCGCTAATGATCACCCCCGCTCTGATCATTGGAACAATCATGGAAGCGATTTCTTTGAAAACGCTAAAGTAACCCGAGGGAACCGCAGTTGCGGTCATGTCGATGCGATCGTGGAAATGGCGCCAACTGTCGAGAACCTTTTGTTCGGGAGAATAGCCTACCGCATCGTAGACAAACTTTCGGAAGGTAAGCCGGGCGAGTGACCGAAAGGCGCGCACAGCTTCGGGGCGAGGATCGTCGACAACAAACGCATAATATTCCAGCAAGGCTAGGCAAACGGGCTCTGTATATGCGTTGACTTCTGAACCCTTGTGTTCTGACTTTAGGAAGAGCGTGTCTTCACGGTATCCGCCTTGCTCAAGTAGCTGGGAGATTTGTCGGCCGCGAGGCTTAACTTGCTCGTCGTCCCAGTTGATTGCCAGACGATTGAGAACTTTGCGATCGATACCACACATCCTCGCAAGACCACTTTCCGTCAAATATGGAATGCCCGTATCGAGGACGCCCATCTCGACCCCATCAATTTCAGCCTGGGCTTCGACTTTGAATAGAGCGTGCTGCGCCTTCAGCGTACCCCGGGACTGATCCGCCATATAAACCTCCTAAGCCTCTGATCTATAGCAACTTTGGGGCGGGCCTAAGCCCGTGCAGATTGGGTCACTTCACCCAGTTACTAAAGATTACTCGACTTTGCGGTTGGAAGCGCCCGATAAGTCTTTGGATTGCGAGGAACCTAGTGCGGAAGCGCATCGCTACGACCGCACCCACTGCCCAGCCTCATCATCTCTCAGCCCCACCTCCTCCAGACTACGCGGCCCGCCATTCCTGCCGAAGGCTTCCACGATCAACGCTTCTTCTCAGGCCCCCAAGTGAAGGCAGTAGCCCTTCCGGTCTCGGGGTCAAGTCGACACGTGAACTGGATGTTCACCCAACTATTCCGTGCTCGGTAACTCCCGTGGCCGGTAAGCGTCGTGTTGCCTTCAAGGGCTAGCCCGGCGGTATCGCTCGTACCGAGAAACACGCGGTCTGCATTCTCCTGCCAGCGTAACGTTGCCTTGGCCAAGGGCTGGCAAATGAACTCCGCGACCTTCTTCGCGGACGACCAAGTGTCGGTAATGGAACGCCCTTCGGAAATCTTGATCTTTCCGATCTCAGCGGCGATCACGGCAGACTGAGCGGGAGAGAGGGGGGGCGTCGCGGCGTGGGTCGCTCTCGCAGCTAAGAGGCTTAGCATTAGGGCAACAATGTGCGGTGAAAATCGAAGCATAGCTTTTGCCATACAGTGAGGACCTCATTAGGGCTGCGGGTGTTCCCCCACAACAACCGCACACCCATGTTGTTGCTGAGGTCGTAGGGGCGCTACGAGCGAATCCACTGCCCCGCCTCATCATCCCGCAGCCTGGCGCCCGCCCAGACGACCTGGCCAAGTACGCGCACAGGGTGGCCGTTCTCAAGCGGGATGTCGTCATAGGAACGGTTGAACGACCGGGCAACCCAGCGCCCGGTCAGCCGATCCTTGGCCACCGCTTTTACGATCATCTTGCCGTCGTAGTTGATGGCATAGACTCCGCCCGCCGCGAGGTCGCGCAGCGTCAGGCTTTCGTTCGGCACGACGAGCAGGGCGGCTCCGTCGCGGATGACGGGTTCCATACTGTCGCCTTTCGCATACACGACCAGCGCCTTGCCGTTGTCCGCGCCCACCGACTTCAGGAACGACTTACGGAACTGGATCATGCCGGTCTGTTCTTCGGCATGGTTCTCGATAGGGTCGCCGGCCGCCAGGCGCACGTCCGCCAGCTCGGGAATCTTCTCGAACTTATCGTTGGCCGCGGGTGGTTCGCCCACCCCTACATTTGCGATGATGCCTGTCTCGGTTCTGATTCTGGCGCGCTGTTCGCCTTCCTGCGGAATAGGGGTGCGGCTACCCATTGGGAAGGGATCGTGCGCGGTATCCATATCCACGAGCCCGCCAGCCTTGGGAGGATTTACGGGTGTCGCGGCCCGAGACTGCGCTGCAGACGCGGCAGTAGAAACCTTGAGGCCAAGCTTCAACTGGGCAATCGCAAGCGCTATGGCGCCTTCAAGTTCGCTCAATTGATTGGCCGGCAACGCTCGGACATCAGCTTCGAGGACCGACCGAAAAGGCCATACAGGCTCGGCAGACACTTCTGGCTGCTGTGGCGCGACTTCAACAGTCGCCGCATTCTCAACATCTAGGAAGCCTTCCCCCATCCGATAGTCGCGTTCAAGCCGGCGCGCGGCTCGCTCGCCGATGGGTGACGTCCCGGACAGGATTTGTGAAAAGTAGCTCTTCTCCTTGGCAGGGGCCCCATGTTGCTGGACCCAGGCGCGGAGGTTCGCTCTCCGAATGTCTTGAATGCTCATGGCCGAAGTTTATAGGTCACTAAATTAGTAAACACTTGACCATGCGGTTTAGTGGCTACTAAACTCCGCGCATGGACCTGAAAACCTACATCGCCAACAGCCCCCGCGGCACGGCCTCTGGCCTGGCCAAGGCGCTGTCCATCTCGCCTTCCTACCTGTCGCAAATGGCTTCGGGGCTGGCTCCAATCTCCCCAGAGCGGGCGGTCGCGATCGAACTCGCCACGGCTAGCGCTGTTACGCGTCGCGAACTGCGTCCTGAGGACTGGCAGCGAATTTGGCCTGAGATGGCTAGTGAGGCGAGGGCGGCATGACATCAATGCACCGCAATCTGCATTTCGGCTTTCACGTCTATCAAGAGCCCTCCCATGCATAGGTCGGTGCAGACGCTTGAGCTGCTTCCCACCTCCTTGGTATTTCACAACGGCCAGTGCGTCATGGAGGTATCGACCGGCGTTGACGGATTCTGGGTCGAACTTGGCCCAGAAGCGGGATTCGCGCTGTTCATGAGGTCATCCCCAGCACGGTTCCGACTGCAGCAAGTGCAGCCGGTCCCGACTCCAGGCCTTTATCAACGAGCTTCAGTACGAGGTGTTTTGTGGTCTCGGCGGGCAGCGATCGAAGCTGATCGAGCCATCTCTTCTTTTCTGGCTGCGGGAGGTCCGATTGCAGGATCGTAGATTCAATCATCGCCTTGATGGTGTCGTCATGGAGCCGCACGGTCACTACACCGAGGATCGCGCCGAGGCCTCCATCGTCGGCAAGGAAATCCATCCCTTGCGCGGTGATGCAGGCAGCAACGACCTGAGCAGGCCCGGACATGGGGCGCACGATGGTTGCGTTGATCAAGCCGTGTTCATGCAGGTACGCAAGGTTCACGGCGCAGTCAGGGAACTCGTTTTCCCAGGAATCTACATTTACCTCGTTCGGATACTCCGCGGCCAGGCGTTGAAGGCAAATCAGCTGAGTCTCGCGATTGAGCGTCGCCATGGCAATTCCTTTTCAGAGGGTGTGTGGATTGAGGGCGCAAGTCATAGCAGTCGGGAGCTGCTCACTCCGCTTCGGGAGCCCTCCTATGCGTAGCCACGACGCTAGCAGACGCGCTCAATCATTTGTCGAAGGCCCATCCCATATTGCAGCCGGCGCAGTGCCAGTACGAATTCCGGCCTCCGGTGCGGAACCGGCGTTGCAGGACAACCTTGTTCTTACCTGGGCCGTCAAAGCACTTCTGACAGATGTAGTGATCAGGCTCCGGGGAGCTTGGGTCGCTGGCCCCGCAAAGTGTTGGGGAGGGATTTATCCGATAAGTCAGCTGGCCGTTACTGATCTCGACAAGCGAGTAGCGGCCGCGCTCTGCGAGGGCTTCTCTAACTTCTCGGAGTTCTTGTGTGGCATGGAAGTTCTCATGTTGCAGCGCGTTGATGGCAGCGCTGAGTTCGAAAAGACGCTGTTGGGCATCGAGCAGCTTTTCGTTCATGGCCCGGACTATGTCCATCGCTTTGGCCTCGTCTCTGACGGACATAGCCCCCTTGCCGAGGTCGATGGCGCCATTGATGGCAGCGACTGCGCTAGTGATGAGAGAAAAGTCCAAGAAGGTTCCCCCAGGGTAGGAAACGGTGGCGTAGGAACCACTGATTCTACGTTGCGTGGAACCGAGAAGATCCCGAACACAGAGCACTCGCCGTTGCCGGTGCCTCCGCCCGATTCTCGCGCGAGGCCCGGTGAGTAGCGTGCCGGTGCAGATATCGCTGACACCTGAACCAACAGGTCCCAAAAGAGCGTGGGGCGACGTCCAGCCAGTGGCGATTGATGGGCGGGGCGAGATTCTTGTTTCCATGCTGCGAAGCGTAAGGCCGCTGCGCAGCAATTAATACGTTCAGGAATTCATGAGATGAACATCACTACTGCGGCCGATCTGACGGTGCATGAATACAAGGGTGGGAGTGAGTCCCTGGGGCCGCTGGTTGGCATCTCAGCGGCCGTCCTGCGCAACAAGGTCAACCCCAACAACACCACGCACCACCTGACCCTTACCGAGGCGGATCGCATCGTCCGCATGACGGGCGATCCTCGGATCTTGGCCGCATTCGCGCACAGCAACGGGTATCTGCTGGTGAAGGCCCCAGAATCCTGCGGTGAAAGCGACATCTCCGTGCTGGAACAGGTCGCCGGCCTGATGGTCGCCCATGGCAAGTTTGGCCATGAGGTGTACGACGCCCTGGCCGACGGCGGCGTGGACCAGCAGGAGGTTGCACGCGTCACCGCGGCTGGACGCGTGGTCATGGAGGCTGTGGCGAGTGTTGCGAACCGTCTGAGCGGGATGGCCGAAGAATGATGCAGCGCGGAACATCGGGTGTACCCGTGCGGGCGCGTGTCCCGTCCGCGGAGCGTAAGGGGGCGGCGCTGTCGCGCACGGCTGCAATGATGTGCAGCAGAGCGAAGTTCCAGCGGTGGGTTGTTTCCCGCATCGGTGCCGCCCCTGTGGGCGTGTCCTCGAGCCAGCATGCAGCGCAGTACGTGCGCGACATGTGCGGGGTCACCAGTCGCGCGGAGTTGGACCACAACGCTACGGCAGCAGGGCTGTTTCATACGGCCATCCGCAAGCCGTTCGTGGCATGGAGCGGCATCTATGGCTGACTGCCTGCACATGTTCAGGGGCTACTGCGTGCCGCTGGCGACGGTGGAAGCTGTCCGCCAGGCCATTATCGAAACGCCGCGCCGTGTGGATGTGGGGGCGCTGCGAGCCATCGTTGAGCCCGCGTTGTTGCCGGTAGATCCCTGGTTCAGCACATCACGCGCCATGGCCGCCAGCTGCGCAGTCAATGCCTTCCTGTTCGATGCCGTTCGAGACGGGCTGGTCAAGCAACGCGTGAATGCGTGGCATCTGCCAGCATGGTGGCGTGTTCGAAAGCAAGCGGGGGCTGCATGACGCTGCAACGCAAGACGCCGCTTCGCCAGAAGACGCCGATGAAGCGTGGCGCGCCGCTGAAGGCCAAGGCCCCGATGATGCGCGCAAAGGCGCTGCCGCCGCCCCGCGCTTCCATGAAGGCGCGCAAGAAGGGCAAGAAGCCGCCCAAGACCGTCTACCGCAACCCGGCGCTGCTGGACCTTGCCAAGGGCGAGGAATGCTTGCTGCGCGTGCCCAAGTACTGCCAGGGCGGTACAGACACGACAGTGGCATGCCATTCCAACCAGATACGCGACGGGAAAGGAAAGGGGATCAAGGCCCATGACTGGGCGATCGCCTTTGGCTGCGGCGGATGCCATTACTTCCTCGATCAATCAACCGCGCCGTGGGAAATGAAGCTGAGCTACTTCGTTCCTGGGCTGCGTCTTACGCGCTTGCGCATCATCGCCTTGGGCAAATGGCCCGAGGAAGCCGAGCGCGGGTACCAACGTTTGTATGGAGTGTCGCCATGAGCGTGAAAGTCATGGGGATGGTGTTCGAGCGGTATCCGAACGGCGGTGGGGAGATGATTCTCGCGCTGGCGCTCGCGGACCATTCGAGCGATCAAGGTACGGGCATCTATCCGTCCATCGCGTCCCTGGCCGAGAAGACCCGCCAGTCCGTGCGCGCCGTTCAGTACCAACTGCGCGGCATGGAAAAGGCCGGCTGGTTGATCCTTGTGAATGCTGGCAACGGCGGCCGCAATCAGCGCCGTGAGTACCGGATTTCTGAGGCTTGGATAAAGGGTGCAGATTTTGCATCCCTCAAACCGACGGACCCGGAGCAGGAAAACGGTGCAGATTTTGCACCACCTGAACCGGCGGAAAAGGGTGCAAACCACGACACAAAGGGTGCAACTGACGACGCAAAGGGTGCAAACGGCGACATGAAAGGGTGCAACGGGTTGCACCCGCATATAACCGTCATAGAACCGTCAGAACCATCAAGAACCGTCACAGGCGCGCGCAAGCGCTCGCCGGGGTTCGATCCGATGTGCGTGGAATTGCCGGATTGGCTGGATGCGGAACTGTGGGGGCGCTGGGTGCGTCACCGCGTGCAGATTCGGAAGCCATTGACCGAAGAGGCTGCCAAGCAGCAGGTGAAAGACCTGGCCGGGTTCCGGCACCAGGGCCACACGCCGGAAGCGGTCATTGCCCATGCCATCGGCAAAAGCTGGCAAGGGCTGTTCGCCCCAGGTGGGCAACCATCCGGCCGGGGCGGCAAGTTCAACCCCACGGAATACGTGAATCGCAATCGAGCCTCAGGAGGCAACGACTATGACGACGGTCGCACGATCAACGTCTGAGGGAAACGGCTGGCTCGTGCCCCGTGAAAAGCTGGATGGCATCACGCCGATTGACCATCTGTGGAACCGGCTGTCGGGCACGTACGGGGGGCGCTGGCTGAAGGACTTCCCGGACATGCAGAGTATCGAGAACTGGAAAGAGGCCTGGGCCGAAGCGCTGGACGAGGACCGCGTGACGCCTCAGGAAGTGGCCGAGGGGCTGCGGACCTGCCGCCGCATGTTCCCCGACTGGCCGCCCGCCGTAGGCGAGTTCATCCGCGCGTGCCGGCCAGGCCTGATCCCGGAGAACGCATTCCATGACGCTGTTGCGGGGATGACGGCGCGCCGCCGCGGCGAGGTGGGGCAATGGAGCCATCCGGCCGTGTACTGGGCTGCGGTGCGCGTCGGCTCCCATGACCTGCTGAACTGCGGCTACTCGGTGATGCAGTCACGTTGGGAGCGGGCACTGTCGGATGAACTGGGCCGGGGCGAATGGGCAGCCATCCCCGTGCCCGCTGTCGCATTGCCTCCGCCTGGGGCGACTCATGCGACGCCGGCAGAGGCCGCCAAGGCGCTGGAGGCAACGGGAGTGGGTGCGATCCTGAACCAGTCGGGCCGTGATCCGTTGCGCGGGTGGAAGCGGGTGATCGCTGAAACCGAAAACCCCAATGGCAAGCGCTACTCGCCAGGGATTGTCGCCATGGCGCGCAATGCGCTGCGCATGGGCACGGACCAGGGGGCGCAGGCATGAAGCGATGGCCCAACACTGCTGCTACTCGCACGCATTGCACGACCAGTCGCGTGGCGGTTCTCGCTAGACCCAGCGAAGACACCATTCAAGCCCAGGTTATACGTTGGGCCAACCTTCAGGCCGGTGTGTACCCGGAGCTATCGCGCCTCTTCCATGTTCCCAACGGCGGTCAGCGGCACGCGGCTGTAGCGGCAAAGCTGAAGGGGCAGGGCGTGAAGCCTGGGGTGCCAGATCTTTGTTTGCCGGTGCCGCGCTTCGGATGCCCGGGGCTGTGGATCGAAATGAAGACCAGCGACGGCCGGGTCAGCACAAGCCAGAAAGACTGGATTGCATACCTCAAGGGCGCGGGATATCGCGTCGAGGTGTGCCGCAGCTTTGATCAAGCGCGATCCGTCCTGCTGGAATACCTGAATCCGAAAGTGACTTATTCCCCGGGGGTGATTTGATGACCCCGGGACGAAATGCGGCCTTGCTGGCAGGACAGACGGCGTTGGCTCAGAAGATCTATGCGGTCTTGCCGGCCGAGCGCACCACCGCCTTTACCGCGTTGCGGATTGCTCAGGCCATGAAGGACACCACGGGCGCATCCCCGGATATCCACACCATGCGCGGATGCTTGAGGAGGCTGAGGGAGGCGGGGTTGATCAAAGAGGTTGTGCCGGGGTCGTTCCGGCGCATTGAGGTGAAGGAAAAATTGACGATGACGAATCAGGGGCAGCAGATGATGAGCAACACCTTCCACGGCAAGGAACCCGTTGATGTACTCGGGGGCACAAAGCAAGCGGCGCCCATGGACGTGCTGGCGATCATCGCCGAAAAGGTTCGGACGGTTATGGCTGGGCTGGGGACGTTGGCCGAAGAGATCGACCAGGCCGCAATCATGATCGAGGAGCGCGCGGCAGCGGATGCGAAAGAGTTGGCCAAGGTCAAGCAGATTGCCACGCTCCTTAAGGAGCTGGGCTAAGGCTCGGGGGCGCAATGGCTGACCGATTCGACGCTAACGCCGTTTTGTGGAACTGGGCGCGCTGGTGCTGGTCCGGTGCATCAGTTGGAAACATGGTGTGGTACGAGCCGGCGACTGAGGATTACCACCCGATCGAGGTGGACCATGCGATGGCGGTTGAGCGTCTGCATCAGGCGCTACCTCTCCTTGAACGCATGATCATCATCGCCGAGTATCCGCAGCGTCATGAACGGTTCGCAGGGCTGGAGGCGCACCAGCGGCGCGCGGCAGCCCTGCGCTGGATTGCCCAGGTGACGGGCAAGGCAATTTCGGCCACCGAATACAGGCTGTATCTGGGGCTTTTCAAAGACAAGGTGAAACGTGAAGTTTGCTAAGGAAATCATCGGGTTGATGGCCCCGTATCCCGGTCGAGAATTCAAGATGGCGGATCTCGTGAGAGCCGCGACGGGGGCGCGGGAACTGACAATCAAGGAGCGCACGGCGGCGCGGCAAGGCGTACTGCGCGCGGTCACCGCACTTATCGATCACGGGCAAGTGTTGCGCCGGCCCAGCCGCCCCGGTGTTCGCAACGCTGCTGTGTATCGGTGGAAAAGTGCGACATGAAGTAGTTGATTAGTGCGACAGGAACCGCGACAATTTCTCCGTCCACAGGTGCGCCCGCATGTAATGCACCCGAAAACCCGCCAGGCGAAAGCAGGCGGGTTTTTTCATGTGTCCTTTTGGCAATCCTCGCTGGGCGTTAACTCGCTAGTGCTTCAACGCTTAACCCTCATGGACACGTCCACATGCGTGCCCCGATCTAGATCTGCTCCGGGTGTTTTTTCCCACTGAGGGAGAGAAAGCAGTTCCTTGCCAACTTCGCCAGCTTGGAAGCGGCGAGCTACATCATCGAGCAATTGGGTGCGATTCGCGAAGTTTCTGCCGCTCAATCCACCGATGAAAAGTCGATAGGTGAGGTTGGGTACTTGGCCCTTCATGACCCCCAGATCGAGTACTTGACCTTGCTCGTTTCGAATTAGCAAATGGCCTGGGCGGGCGTAGATGCGGTAGATACGCCATGGCGACGAAATGACGGGATGTGAAGGTTTTGTTCTTATGCTCGATTCTCTCCCCGCATTTTGGGGTGATGCAGGAGGGAAAAGCTTAACAAAGGTGTGCGCGAGTCTAGCAATGGACCTTCTGATAGCGTTCACGTTATCGCCGATGATCGTGCGGACGTGAACGCCGTCCTCTGCCTTTCAAGTTGCAAGGATGGATCGTGCTGGCATTGGACTTGTTGCATGTTTGTACTCCCACATGGCGATACGGCGAGGTGACGCACGTTCAAACTCCATGTGTTCAGCATACGCGACCCGCGACTGGCCCATCGCAATAAAGGGAAGTCGTTACACAAGACTTAGCGAGCGTGTTGCACTCTGCCCGACACCCTGCGGCCAAGGTCTAAATTGCGGTTTGATGCTAATTAGAAACGTAGGTTGACTTTCGAAAGTTATGCGCCCATAGTGGGTTAGCGGCTTTTCGAGCATCGCGATTTCCGTCCGGTTTTGTACCCTTCAGGGTGCCTCATTGTTCGCAGTCCTTTCCTTGATTAGCTCCCTTTTCGGGCTTCGCCCGCTATGCAAGGAGTTGAAAAATGGAAACCGGAATAGTTAAGTGGTTCAACGACGCCAAGGGCTTTGGGTTCATCATGCCAGAGGATGGCGGCAAGGACCTATTTGCTCATTTCTCTGAAATCGTCAGTGGCGATGGCCACAAAGTATTGGTCGAGAATCAACGCGTGAGCTACGTCACCGCGCAAGGGGCTAAAGGCCCGCATGCAACGCAAATTCGTGCATTGTGAACAACGGTCCTGGACTGATGAATAGACAGGGAGGACTAATGTTCCCCAACAACGTGGTCTATAAAGGTTATCGACTAACGGCTAGTGTCTCTCGCATATCGGTTGGAGGCAGTCAGCGGCCCGCTTTTGTCGCAACTGTGGCATTGGGTGCCGTTTCGGACCAGCATGAGTTGAACGAGCCACAGGAGGTGCCACTCTTTGCCTCTGGAGGGTTTGTTTCAAGCCCTGTAATCGCGGTGGATGCGGCAATAAATCATGGGCGTCATTTGGTCGACGCTCATGTTCGACCTTTCTGATAGACGTCCGCTAGATTTCCTGCGCATGAAGCTGATGGGCTTTTTCAGATGTGTAGGAAGGTGGCACGATGCTGGCTCAGAAAATGACAAAGTACGAGCGGGCCAGTCGGCTGCGTGAGATGGCAGACGCCATAGAGCGAAACATGTTCATCGCAGTGGGCGACGCTTGAGATGAGTGCGGTATCTGCTGGGGCGTCTGCTTCGGATGAATGCCCCGCGGCCGATCAGCGAACGCAATGCCCGACAGTCGATGAGAGACTGTCGAGCAGACTCTCACGATCAGGCTGACATGTGAAAGCTGAGAGCGGGCCTATGCCTTACGCCATGCTCGACTCGAAACCGCCTTGCGAAAGGCGGTTTTCACATTTCTGCGGACTTTCCCATGGTAGGCAGCGGTATTTCAAGCAACGCAGTAAAAGGGCGATTCACTCCGCTTTCCCTTCAACTACTGCCGGCGACGATTAAGCGAGACGATATTGCCTGGACGGCCGTGCCGTCGGGCAACCGATAGCGGTTTGCGCCGAGCCATGAAACCACACGTCCGTCGGCGAGGCTGCTGTAGAAGTATGCATATTCGCCGTCATCTCCCGCCAGAACCTTGCAGCGTCGTTGGATGACGTATTTAGTACCGTCCAATGCCACAGCGATAACTTCAATTGTTCGTTTTGTGTAGTGTGGTTGCATAGTCCTCTCCGTTGAGGCATACCTTCCTGCAACCATTGATTCACTGTGCCGTTGGTTGGTCAATACAACTTCAGCTCACATCCAGCAGCCATGCGCGCTATGGTCGAAGTTTGTTTCAATTCTGTGGGCTTGGCAGAGTGCTCAGGCAGGGACCTTCCAAGCCTCTTACGTGGGTTCGTTCCCCGTAGCCCGCTACACTTCAGGGTACCCCCACACCAAAAAGCCCCGATATATAGACTCCGGTCAGAGCTCTTGCGTTTCAGCAGGCATGCGCATGGTGTGCCGTCGGCCTTACACGCCACACAGCGAGGATTCACGCGGTCTGTGACTAGGAGACACGTTCTATTCCGGGGGGGGACCATGTCCCTTCCCCTACTGGCAGGATCGAAGGTGGCGTCGTCTTTGGCCAGTAGAGCCGCATTACCAAGTAAATTGGCCCGTTCGGAGCGGGCAGCCAGTTAGCTTCTTTGTCTGCGCCCGGGGACTTGTTTTGTATGTAGAGCGTTCGGGACCCGTCTGCATTCGTGGCCATGGTGGGTAACATGGGTGAATTAATTAGATAGCGGTGGATCGGATTTTCGATAAGAAGTTGGGACTTTCCGTCATACATCGTGAGCGACCAGAACGAATTCACAGGTGGCAACTGCCCCGCCGGGAAGGTTAGCGTGTAACTATGCTTGCTGCCGTCTAACGTTTGCCCATCTTTGTCAACGCGTGTGAAAGGATAGGTAGCCTCTGCCGGATCATTGCCATAAATGCCGGCCTGAGCAGCGACGGCTCGCTTTAACCAGTCGCCATCGTAGTGAGCGCTATCGCCTGGAAGACCACTAACCCGCCAGCCGTTTATCGTCTTACCAACGTTGGCGACCGCCTCGTCGACCTTTCGCTGGCCCTCTTTCATGCCGAGACCAAGTTCCAGCTTTTGCTCCAGAGGAAGATCCTTAAAGTTCAAGGCCTTGCCAGGGCCAATGCCAATGCGTGCGAGCTGAGAGCGGATTCCCATCTCGTTGGATTCCGGCGGTGCGAACTGCAACGCAAAGTCGAGAAACTCGAAGAAGTTCGTCTTCACAAGTTCCTTGTCGATCTTGGGGAAGTCGATGGATGGTGCGGCTGGCGGCGGAGTTTGTTTCAGGTAGGCCGAGAGCATCTGCACTTTGTAGCCGGCCTGTACCTTCTTAACGTTATCGAGATCATCCGGCCCGAAAAGCTGAGTGCGATAGCCCGCAAGGGAGAATTGTGTGCTCGAACGGAACACCCGCTTGATGCCCGGTGGGGTATCGCCCTTCCAGGCAGGGCCGACCACCATGTAGTCGCCAGCCTCGCTTCCTGTGGCACGCGTGCCGATGTAGCCATAGTTGTAAGTATTGCCGTCGCAGAGCATGACCGAGTAATAGCGCTCGGGTTCGACCTCCGGAACGGAGAGCACCACGGGCTCCGCTCGCAGATCCATCCAAACAAAGGAATATGGGGTGTCACTGTTTGGTGTGACGATTGCCGTATCTTTATAGGTGAAGACGTTCGGTTCGTTCTTGATGTGATTGAACGGGGCCTTGAACTGCCCCGAATTGCGATCTACGGCGTACTCGTACATCACCGCATAGTTCATCACGATAGGCAAGCCGTAGATGAACCCTGCCTCAGCAATGTCCTTGGCGCTGAAGAATCCAGGTCGATCAGCGCTTGTCTGTGCGCTAGCCGGGCCGGACACTATTGTTGCGCCAGCGAGTGCTACGAGTGCACCCGAGCCTAGGAACTCGCGTCTTGTGGTCATTGAACGCCTCATCTAGTTGGAACAAGCTACGGGATGCTTCAATAGAACATAGGCAGTACAGGATCGGTCATAGAGATAACACTCTTATCGGAAAGTGAACAAGCAGATATTTGGGTGAGCGTGGGCCATCCGAGCCACTTAGACGCTGTGTTGATGGGCTCAACGAGGCCCGTTGCCAGATCGAAGACGGATGACTAAGGTTCTAGGGAAACCCCGGGGGCCCCTGCGGAAATCAGTCCGGTAAGGGTAATTCGAACCCCGAACGCTCGCTAGTCACGGGCGCGCTATGGGGGGTAATAATAATTTTGCCCCTCCAATCCATGATTCATGCCGATTCCGGGCAGCCGACGAATTTATTCCGCTGGGCATCCCCCTCTGCGGAGGGCTTATATCTGGAGGCTTTATGAAGCTGCGGCACCACTCGTCGATCCGAGAGGGCGTGGACTTCTATGGTCAGGCGCAGCGCCAGTTGCCCTACGCCACGTCGCTGGCATTGAACCGGGTCGGGCAGCACATCCTGGACGCGCTGGTACGGGCCACGGGCGAAGTGTTCGACCGGCCAACGCCGTACACGATGCGCGCCTTGCGGCTGGTCCGTGCCACCAAGGACAACCTGGTGGCCACCGTTGATTACCGCGATGGCGCTGGTAAGGGTCTTTCTGCCGACAAATACTTGCCGCCCCAGGTGCTTGGAGGAGGGCGTCGATTCAAACGTTCCGAGCGGGCGTTTTCTCGGGTCGGATTGCCTGCCGGGGCCTATACGGTGCCGGCGGCGGCGGCCGAGATCGACGCCTACGGCAATATGTCGCGCGGTCAGATCGTGCGTTTGCTGTCCTACCTGCAGGCATTCGGCGAGCAGGGCTACAGGGCGAACTCTACTCCCCGCAGCCGTGCGCGAACGGCCAAGGTTGGAAGGACCGCCGAAGGCTACAAGCGCATCAATGGTGTGCAGTATTTCGTTTCCCGCGGGAAAGGGTCCATGTCTGGAAATCGCCAGCAGCGCCTCCCCGCGGGCGTGTGGCAGAAGTCTGGGACGCACGGGGTTGACGTCAAGCCGGTTCTTTTGGCTGTGGCTCAGCCTTCGTATACGCAGCGATTCCCCTTCTACGAAACGGCCGAGGCGGTCTATGGCGAACGCTACGACGCCGAATTTTCCACCGCCCTAGATCTGGCCCTGTCCACAGCAAGATGATCGACCTTGACAAGAAGACGACCCAGGCCCGGTTCGGGCAACTGGTCGGGATCACGCAGCCTGCCGTCAGCGGCTTGCTCATGCGTGGTGTCATGGTCGCGGGCGATACGCTGGCAAACTGGCTGCTGTCCTACTGTGGGCACATTCGAGACATAGCGGCAGGGCGCCAGGCCGGCGAGGAAACAAGAACGCTCGATCCTGCGGAGGAAAAGGCGCGGCTATATGCGGCACAGGCCGACAAGATCGAGATGGAGAACTCGGTTGCCCGCGGGGAGCTTGCGCCCGTCAGCGTGCTGGAGGAGGTCTTGACTCGGGCAGGCACGAAGGTAAGCGCGGCTATGGATGCTATTCCCACGGCACTGAAGCGCCGGCTGCCGAATCTGACTGATGCGGATCTGACGATTGTGCGCCGCGAGCTTGCAAGGGCTCGCAACGCAATTGCATCCCTGTCGCTGGAGGATCTGGAGGCTGACGAAGAGAACGAGGGTGAGTAATGCTCATAGAGTCCAATCGCGCCGCGGTCGCGCGCGCGCTGCGACGTGGGCTTGCAACCTTCGCCACTCCCGAGCCAATGACGTTGCGGGAGTGGGCCGAGCGCAACTTTTATCTTTCGGCCGAATCGTCGTATGTCGAACAGCGTTGGGAGGCTTGGCCGTTTCAGCGTGCCATCCTTGCCTGCGTTGGTAGCGACGATGTGCACGAGGTTGACGTAATCAAGTCGGCCCGCGTTGGTTACACGAAGATCCTGCTGGCGGCCATTGGGTACTTCGCGGAGCATAAGCGGCGCAATCAGGCGCTTTGGCAGCCCACGGATAGCGCCCGCGACGAGTTCGTCAAGACCGAACTGGAACCGATGCTGCGCGACGTGACGGCGATGCATCCGATCTTTCCGACTCGCCTGGCGCGTCACAAGGACAACACGCTCCTGGTTAAGAAATTCCGTGGCAGCGTGCTGCACCTTCGCGGCGGTCGTTCGGGCGACAACTACCGACGGCTGTCTATCGGTGTCGCATTCTTGGACGAGTTCAGTTCGTTCGATTCGAACATTGACGGTGAGGGAGACCCCGGCCAGCTGGCGGCCAAGCGTCTTGAGGGGGCCACGTTCCCGAAGATGGTGGTTGGGTCCACGCCCAAGCTGAAAGAGACCTGCCTGATGGATAAGCGCGCAGCCGGCGCCGATGCGCGATATGACTATCACATCACGTGCCCTCACTGCGACGGGCATCACGCGCTGACCTGGGGAGGTAAGGACGAACCGCACGGGTTCAAGTGGATCGACGGCGATCCAGAATCGGTGAAGCACTTATGCCCGCACTGTGGTTGCCTTATCACCCAGAGCGAGTACCTGGAGGCATCGGAATCTGGATTCTGGTGCGGTTCGGACGGCACCACCATCGACCGCGACGGAGTTTTCCGTAGCGCGGCTGGCGAGGTAATACCGGCTCATCGGCGCGTCGCTTTCCACGTGTGGACTGCGTACAGCCCAATGGTTAGCTGGGCCAAGCTGGTCCGTGAGTTCCTGGAGGCCTACGCCAAGGCAAAGCTGGGCGATGACGAGCCGCTGAAGACCTTCTGGAACACCACCCTGGGCCAGGCCTGGGAGGGCGAGGTCGACAAGATCGAGGCGGACGAGCTGAAGCGGCGCGCCGAGATCGAGGCCTATCGCCTTCCAGGCTTGGCCGAGAACCTCGTTCCTATGGGCTGTTCGTTGTTGCTCGCAGGCTGCGACACCCAGGGCAATCGGGTGGAGGTTGGCGTCTGGGGATTCGGTCGCGGCGGAGAAATGTGGACCGTCGATCACCAGATATTCCACGGGAACCCGGCGGAGGACGAGGTCTGGTCCAACGTGGCGGCTTACCTGTTCGAGCGGCGCTTCCAGCATGAAGGCGGCCAGCAGATGAGTATCTACGCCACGGCCATTGACAGCGGCGGCCACCATTCGAATGCGGTCTACGATTTCGCGCGCCGCAACAAGGCGCGCCGGGTCTTTGCCGTCCGCGGTCGCCCCTTCGGTGAGAAGGCCATCAAGGATGGCGCCGGCCAGGTGGATATCGACTGGCGAGGGAAGCGGATCAAGAAGGGCGTGATCCTGTGGCACGTCGGCACGAACCTGGCCAAGGATCTGCTGCACAGTCGCCTGGCTATCGAGACGCCGGGCCCGGGCTATGTCCACCTTTCGGAGGACTTGTCGGACGAATGGTTCCGGCAGTTCTCAGGCGAAGCGCGGGTGTCGCGCAAGACGGCGACCGGAGTTCGTACGCTGTGGACGGCGCTGCGCAAGCGCGTCGAAGCACTGGACTGCGCGGTGTATGCGCTATGGGTGGCGGAGCATCTGGGCCTTTCTCGCAAGTCGGACGCTTGGTGGGATGCCATGGCGGAAAAGCTTGATGCGTTGCCGCCACCGCGGGACGAGGAGGCTGAGGCGCCGCCGCCGTCAACCACGCGGCCGGCCGCCCCGGCGAAGGCCGCGCCAGTGGCGCCAGCGGCGCGTGCCGGGCCGGCCGTCAAGCCGGCGCGCCGGCGAGTGGCGGCTTCCAGCTACCTCCGGGGGCGCAGGTAGGCCGCAGAACAGAAACCAATAAGGCAAGGTCATGGCATACACCCAGGCGGACCTGGAACGGCTGGATCGCGCGATAGCGAACAGCCAATTGGAGGTCCAGTACGACGGCAAGCGCGTGCGTTTCCGCAGCACGGACGAATTGATGCGCGCCCGCGCCCATGTGGAGCGGGAACTCAGCAAAGGAAAGGGGCGCTCGCGGCAGTTCAGGCTGCGCAACGCCGGCAAGGGGATCCGATGAGCTATCTGAAACATCGTGGTTCCAGTCTGCTTGTGCCTCGTCGCCTTAGCGCGCAGATGAGCAGCAGCTACGAAAGCGGAAGCGCCACGGGCAGCCGGGCCCGAAATTGGAATCCCTCGGGGTCGGGGCCGAACGCCGCGGCGACGCAGAACCTGGGTCTGCAGCGTCGCCGCGCGCGCGACGCCGTGCGCAATGATCCATGGGCATTGACTGCGACCACACGCTGGGTATCCAACGTGGTCGGCACGGGGATCCAGCCGTACCCCAAGCACCCGGACCCCAACGTCCGACGGGCGCTGAAGGAACTGTGGGCCGACTGGGTGCAGGAGGCCGATGCCGACGGCAGGCTGGACTTCTACGGAATGCAGGCCCTGGCTGTGCGCAGCATCTTCCAGGATGGTGAGACCTTGTTCCGTTTGCGCGCTCGGCGACCTCAGGACGGATTGTCCGTACCTCTGCAATTGCAGCAGATGGAGGGAGACCAGCTGCCGGTCGAGCGGTCGCTTACCCTGCCGAACGGCGGCGAGATCGTGAATGGCGTGGAGTTCGATGCTATCGGGCGGCGCACTGCCTATCACATGTGGCGTCATCATCCTGGCGAATTCGGCCGAAACGCGGCTGGGCAGGATACGGTCAGGGTGCCAGCCGAGCAGGTCATCCACGCCTATCCAATGTTGCGGCCCGGGCAGGTACGGGGGGTGACTGCTCTGGCTACCGTCCTGCTCCGCCTGAAGTCCATCGACAACTTGGACGACGCTGTCATGTACCGGCAGGAGGTGGCAAACCTCTTCGCGGGCTTCATCACCAAACCGGATCCCGATGCCGATCCGAATAACCCTCTTACAGGCGAGGCGGACGGTTATGAGATCGATGACGACGGCACGCCGCTCGTCTCCATGGAGCCGGGCACGATGCAGGAGCTGGCACCAGGTGAAGAGGTGACATTCTCCAGTCCGCCAGATGCCGGCAACAACTACGAGGGATTTATGCGGCAGCAGTTGATGGGGGCGTTTGCCTCTGTCGGCGTGCCTTATGAAATCGCAACAGGCGACCTGCGCGGTATCAGCGATCGAACGCTGCGGGTGGTGGTCAACGAGTTTCACCGGCTCATCGAGCAATACCAATGGCACTGCGTGATCCATCAGCTCTGCCGCCCCGTCTGGAATGCCTGGATCGACGCCCTGGCGCTTTCCGGCACCTTCCCCATGCCGGATTTCCACCGCCGCCGCCGTGAATGGTTGCGCGTGCTGTGGGTGCCCCAGGGATGGCCGTACTTCAACCCCGTGCAGGACGCGCAGGCCGACAAGGAGTCGGTGCGAAGCGGCTTTTCCAGCCGGTCGTCAATCATCCTCAAGAAGGGCGACGATCCAGACCACATTGCGGCGGAGATTCGCGCCGACAACGAAACAGCCGACGCCGAGGGCTTTGTGTTCGATAGCGATCCTCGGCATACGACCAGCGCCGGTAAGGCGACGGGATCAGAAGGGGGCGGCAGCCCCGACCCTCTCAATCAATGAATGGAGCCAATATGGCAAAGAAGGCTTGGTATTCGATCAGCGTCAATGCGCAGGCGGATAAGCCCGTGGTCGAGATTCGCATTTATGGCGAAATTGGGTTCTGGGGAACTACGGCCGAAGCGTTCGTCGCAGAACTGGACGCAGCAGCGGCAGGTGGTGCCGACATCTTGGTGTCGCTGAACAGCCCTGGGGGCGACGTTTTCGACGCGTTTGCAATCTACAACGCGCTTCATCGGTACGCCGGTCGGGTAACCACGCGAGTGGACGGCGTCGCCGCCTCCGCGGCCTCATTGATCGCGATGGCCGGCAAGCCAACGATCATGCCCGAGAATACGCAGATGATGATCCACAACGCTTGGATCATCACTGGTGGTACGGCCGAGGATCTGCGCACCACTGCAGAAATGATGGATCGGATCCGAGACGGCGTGGTGGCAGCCTACTCCCGTAAGAGTGGACTGGACAGTGACAAGATCATCGAAATGATGGACGCGACCACGTGGATGTCTGCGCTCGAGGCGCAGGCGTTGGGATTCTGCGACCTGATCGAGGAGCCCGTGCGTCTGCAGATGTCGGATAGTGCGGCTGCCGTGCTGCAAAAGCACAAGAATCTGCCTGACGACGTGAAAGCTATGCTCAAGTCCCTGGAAGAGAGCGACCCCGAGCCCGCGCCGAATCCGAAGCCCGGGCCCGAGCCCGAGCCCGGGCCCGAGCTCGAGCTCGAGCCGTCCCCGGCTGCTCCGGCGGATGCGCCGACGGCATCTGCGCTGGCCGCCCGTGTCTATGCGTCTTGCCGGCAAGAGGGGATTGCGGATCTGGCGGAAGGTGTGCTGCTCAGCGGTGCGCTGGATAGTCTTGAACTGGCGGATCAACGGGTCACGCAAGCCAAAGAGATCGCCGCCATCTGCTTGGCAGCAAAGCTGCCTGAGAAGGCTGCCGCTTTCGTGTCTGCGGGCCTCACGGTAGACCAGGCGCGTGCGCGCCTGTTCGAGCATGTCGTGGCCGATGCGGGCGACTCTATCAATAACCGACCTCCCACCAATTCATCGGCCCAGAAGCAGAGCGGGCCGAATCCCCAGGCGATCTACGCCAAACGAAAAGCCCTCTCTGCCCACTAGGAGTCAGCACCATGCCTTTCATCCATCAACAGGCCAGAACGGCCGATTTCATCCTCTCCGAAGCCAACGGCCAGCGTTCGCGCGAAAACGCAATCTTGGCTGCCACCCTCGTCGCCCTGGCTGCAGGGCAATTGCTCACGCTGGGCGACGACGGCAAATATGCCGCCTACGCCGGCCCGGGGGCGGACCCCGGCGCGCCGATCACCGCCGACGCCGTGCTGTACGGCAATGCCCCGGTGTCCGACGATGATCAGCAGATCGTCGTCATCGCGCGTGACGCGGAACTGGCGGGCGTGCTGCTTGTCGGCTTGGATGCGCCGGCGCGCGTTGCCCTGCAGTCGGCTGGCATCATCGTCCGCTGATCCCACCAACACAACTCCATCTATCCAACATTCGCGGTCGCCTCCGGGCGGCCGTTTCTATTTCTGGAGCCTGACATGGCCGATATCAATATCTTCCAAGACGAGAAATTCACGGTTTCCGCCTTGACCGCCGCCATCAACGAGCTGGAGAGCATCCCGGGCCGCATCGGCAAGCTCGGCCTTTACTCGGAAGAGGGCGTTTCCTCCACCGTGGTGCAAATCGAATACGACGGCCAGACACTGGGTCTGGTGTCCGCCAAGCCCCGTGGTGGTGTCGGTCAATCGGTCGTCCTGACCGGCCGCAAGCTGATTCCGTTCAACACCGTGCACTTGCCGCAACGTTCCACGATGCTGGCCGACGAAATCCAGGGCATCCGCGCGTTCGGGAGCCAATCGGAGCTGGAATCGGCCGAGGCGCGGGTTGCCAAGTACCAGAGGAAGCATCGCCAGCAACTCGATCTGACGCACGAATATCAGCGCGTGGGCGGCATCAAGGGGCAGATCCTGGATGCCGACGGCACTTCGGTGTTGCTCGACGTTTACCATTCCTTCGGCATCGTCCAGCAGGAATTCCCGATGGAACTCACGAGCGCAACCACCCTCGTTCGCCAGAAATCGGACGACGTCGTGGATCTGGTCGAGGATGCCCTGGGCGCCACCCCGGCCAGCGGCGTTCGCGCGCTGTGCGGCAAGGACTTCTGGAAGACGCTGATCAACCACAAGAGCGTACGCGAGACGTACCTGAATACCGCGCAAGCAGCCGAACTGCGGGGCAAACCGGCCGACTCCTTCGAGATCGGCGGCATTACCTACGAACGCTACCGCGGCAAGCTGGGGGGCGCTCCCTTCATCGGCGACGAGGAGGCTTACGCCTTTCCCGATGGCGTGTCCGATTTCTTCATCACGCGCTTCGCGCCGGCCGACTATATGGAAACGGTCAACACCGATGGCCTGCCGTATTACACGCGGGTCGAGCCGTTGCCGTTCGGGAAGGGGCTTGAGATCGAAAGCCAGTCCAATCCGCTGCATCTGCCGACGCGGCCCAAGGCCATCATCAAACTGAAGATGGGCACCTGAAGCCATGGAATGGGATAACTCCGTGTTCGACGAAGCCTTCGATGCGGTGGGTCTGCGCGAGCCGGCGTTGCTGCTGGATACGGAGCCTCCCGTCCCATTCAAGGTTCGGTTCGACCGCCCGCAGGTCATCGACGAAGGGGACCTGGTGCACTCGACCGACTACGAGATCGAGTACACCACCGCCGACGTCCCCGACCTTGCGTACCAAAGTCAGGTGGAAATCGGGGGCGTCCGGTACCGAGTCCGCCAGGAGCCGACCGCGGTAGGCGACGGCTTCTGGTCGCGCGCGATGCTGGAGCAGCTTCCATGACCACGCTGGCAATGCAATACGTAGTGGACCTCCGTGCCGCCCTCAAGGCGGCGCCCGGATTCCCCGCCGAAGTCGAGGCATCGCCTGTACGGGCAATCGCCAGAGAGGATCCGATGGTGATCTCCGTGCAGTTGGGCGGGGAGTCGGTGGAGAGCATTCACCCGCCGCGCGCCACCCGCGTACGTGAAATCCATGTCCTCGTTCACACAGCAGGCGATGACCATCAGGCCTTCGCAGAGGCGGTGTTCGAGCAGGCCCACCCCGTCGTTATGGCATACGCCGGCCCCAACGTGGTCGAGGTTGCCGAGTTCGGGACCGATGAGCCCAAGTACGTCAATGGCGACCTGCGGCGGCAGATTGTGAACAAGCGCTACCGCATCACCTACCAAACCGATGAGCACTCCCTAAGCGCCTGAACTATCGGAGAAAGCATGAACAAAGAAAGGAAATCAGTCGCCGACGATCCGGTGAGTACCGATATCGCCCAGCCTGCGCAGGCGGTGACCGGGCCCCAGATCGATGAACACCATGGCCGCGGCGGGAGCTATCTCCGTGATTCGGCTACCGGCGAGCGAATTCTGATCGAGCGGACCGAACCCTGCTCAGGCTGCCAGGCCCGATAGGGCCGTCTCGCTATCAATCTGGCCCATATTGGGCCTTCATTCTTGGAGCCCATGATGGCAAAGAAAACTCGCAATTCCGTCGTGTTGGCGAAGCTGCAGACCACGGCCGGCACTGCCGCTCAGCCTGCCGGGGCCACGGACGCGGTGCTGGTCCGAAGCCTGACGGCGACGCCTCTGTCGGCAGAGTTCGTGGAACGCGAACTCCTGCGGCCCTACATGGGGAATTCCGGGCAAATTGCGACCACGCAGTATGCCCAGCTCGAATTCGAAGTGGAACTCGCAGGAGCAGGCACCGCGGGCAAGGCGCCTGCGTGGGGTCCGCTGCTGCGCTCCTGCGGATTCGCGGAGACGGTTACGGTGGGCACCGACGTGCGCTATCTGCCGGTGTCGACCGACTTTGAACTGATCACCCTGCATTACTTCCTGGACGGGCTGTTCCACAAGATCGTGGATGCCCGGGGAACGGTCGCCTTCGATCTGACGGCCAAGAGCATTCCGGTCCTGCGCTATCGGTTCATGGGCGCCTATGTGCCGATCACGGACGGCGTCATGCCTTCAGGCGTGGATTTCACTGCTTTTCAGATCCCGAAGGCGGTGAACAAGGCGAACACGCCGGCCTGGTTGCTCGGCGCCTATTCGGGCTGCTTGCAGTCTATGACCTTCGATGTGGCGAACCAGCTGGTCTGGCGCTCGCTCATCGGTTGTGAGGGGGCGGAGATCACGGACCGCAAGCCGACGGGAAAGCTCGTTCTGGAGCTGCCGCGCATTGCTGACCTTGACTGGCCGACCATGGTCCTGTCAGGCGCCGGATCGCCACTGTCGGTCACCCATGGGGTGGTCGCAGGCCATATCGTGGAAGTCAAAGCCAGCGCGGCCCAGATGACCAATCCGACGTACTCGGACCAGGAAGGGGTGGCGATGCTGAACCTGGACACGAACATCAACCCCGGCGCGGTCGGCAACGACGAGCTGGAGATCATCGTCAGGTAGCGCCGCAGTTATCGCCCTTCCACCATTCTTACCACGACATGCCCGGGATCTCCCGGGCATTTTGCTTTTGGAGCCCTATATGTCCTTCGTCGTCACCAAGCGCCCGGTCGCTGCCTTCCCTATCTCCCTCGTCGTCAACGGCACGAATGGCGACCCGCTGGAAATCAGCTTCGTCGCTCAGTATCACCGGCACACGCCGGAGCAGTTGGCTGATCTGACCGACGGTATGGTCAACAAGGCGCGCGCCACCCAGAATTTGCCCCCCCTCCTGCGGCCCGATGGCTCCCAGGCTCCCGAGTATCCCTACTCGAGCGACCTCGAGTTCGTGCAAGCAAAGCTGGCCAACTGGCTGGGCGTGAGGGATGCGGCGGGGGACTCCCTCACCTTCAGCCGGGAATCGCTGCAGGCGGTGATTACCGATTGGCCGGAACTGATCGCTCCGTTGTTCAGCGGCTTCTATTCCGCGCACCAGGGTGCACAGAAAAAAAACTGATCGAGGCCGCCAGGCGCTGGGCAGGAGCTGGCGCACCACAGGCCGGCGGCTTTGATCCTGACGACCAGGTGCTGGCGGCGCTTCGGGCAGCGGGCGCGCCAGTGGAAGTTCTAGATGCGGCCAGGCCAGCATCGGCGTCCGACGACGAAGCGTTTGAGGTGTGGCCAGAAAACTGGCCGACGTTTGAGGCGTTCATTGCTCTGAGCCACTGCTGGATCTGGGTGGCGCCGGCAATGGGGCGGCCCGTGAGGGTGGGAATCCCGTCTGCAGAAATCGAATCGACGCTGCGCCTGCTTCGGGTGAAGCGGCGGATGCGTCGCGAGATGTTCATCGAGCTGCGGGCGATGGAGCGGGCCGCCCTTGAGGTCTTCGAAAGCAACGAATAGGCGCAACGCCGGAAATCAATATGACCGATAAGATCCTTGCCGTTCGGATGACCGGCGACGAGGCGGACTTGTTGCGCGCGTTCGGCGCTGGCAGTGCTGCGTCGGCGCAGTTTGCCGCGGCCACGGAAGCTTCGCTGACTCGCGCAGCCACCGCGGCGGATAGGGTGGGGACGTCGTCCAGCCAAATGTCCCTGGCGGTCAATGCTGCGTCCGCTGGTGCCCAGGCATATGCGACCGCTGGTGATAGGTTCCTGCAGAGTCTGGAGCGCCAGGCGCAGGCCGCGGGCAAGACCCGGTCCCAGCTGTTGGAGTTGCGTGCTGCGGAACTCGGCGTAGCGGCACAGGCCGCGCCAATGATTGGCCACCTAAAGGCGCAAGAGTCCGCCTTGAATTCAGGGGCGGTGGCCTTCAATAAGCACGCCAGGTCGGCCGCTCAGACGGAAGCTGCGATGCGTGGCGTACCCGCGCAGATCACCGATATTGTGGTTTCGCTGCAGAGCGGACAGCAGCCCATGACCGTGGCGCTTCAGCAAGGCGGTCAGCTGAAAGATATGTTCGGCGGAATGGTCCCTGCCGCCCGTGCGTTGGGATCCACCCTGTTGGGGATGGTGAGCCCGTGGACGCTACTCGCCGGCGCGGCAGTGGCCTGGGGCATTGCGGCTTATCAAGGCGACCAGGAGACGGATCGGCTTAATCGGACGATCCGCCTGACCGGGAACTATGCAGGCGTCACCGCCGCGAGTATCCGCGAAATGTCGGCCGCTTCCGCCAAGATCGGGGGCGGAGGCATCGGAAATGCGCGTGATGCGGTTGAGGGATTGGTCGCCACCGGCCAAATCTCGAAGGCCACAATTGCCGATCTGAGCGCCACGATGGTGGAGCTGGAGCGCGTTTCCAAGCAGTCCATGGACGAAATCTCCAAGGACTTTGCTCGGATGCCGGAAGGTGTCACGAAGTGGGCGGAAGAACATAACCGCTCGATGAACTTCATGAGCCTGGCGCAATGGGAGTACATCCGCACGCTGGAGGAAAGCGGCAATCGCGAAGCCGCGATGCAGGCGACTTCGAAGGCTCTGCATGATTACCTGGGCGATGAGGCTCCTGCGAAGCTGGGTTTGCTGGAGCGAGCCTGGCGCGGCGTCAAACAGGAAGTCTCCGGCGCCTGGGAGGCGATGAAGCAGGTTGGGCAGGAGCAAGATCCGCTTGAGGCTCGCATTGCGTCACTCCGCAAGAATCTTGACCTTATCCGAGACAGGGCAAACGGGCCTGCCGGTATTAACGCGGCGGGCCAGGCCAAATTGGCGGCTGCGGAAGGGCGGCTGCGGGATGCCGAGGATCAGAGAGCCTTGGCGGAGGCGGCTTCACAGGTCCACGGACTCAATGCCGCCGCCAATGCCAGCGCCATCACTGCGGCAAAGGCCCTCGACTCGCTGGATGAGGCGACAAACAAGTCGCGTCGGCTGGAAAAGGCGCTCGAAGAAAACGCACGAAATGAAGCGAGTCTGAGGGCAATCGACCCGAACGATGATCGGATATCCGCCACCGCCATCCGCGCACGGGAAGCTGCCACCCGAAAGCGTTTTGAGGACAAGGGCGCAGGCGCAGGAGTCCAAAGCGGCATTTCTGCTCAGCTGGCCGCAATGCAGGCGCAGGCGCGCTTGCGAGAGGAGGAGCTTCGACGGGAAACCACGCGCCTGGAGGGCGAACGTGCCCGCGGTCTGCTGTCGGAGGAGCAATTCATCCACCGGCGCGCCGAGGCACAGCGCGCGGCCCTGCAAGATGAGCTGGAGGTGGCTCGCAAGCAGGCGGAGATAGCCGGAGGCAAGAAGCAGCTTTCGGAGCGGGAGCGCTACCTTGGCCGCGTAAAGGAGCTTGAGGCCCAGATCGTTCGCTCCCAGGAGCAAGAGGCCACCGATATCGAGAAGTACCAGGAGAAGATCCGCGGAGCATTGCGGGCTACTCAGCTCGATATCGAGAACTACCAGGGGACGCGTGACCAGCAGGCCAGTCGTCAGATAAACGCGATGACGCTGGGGGCGAACGATCGCGCTCTGGTCGATTCGATCAACCAGGCGCAGGATCGTTTTCGCCGGCTCCGAGACGGCTTTACCGACAAGGTGCTGCGCGAAGGTGGTGCGCGGGCTCTGGATTCCTCGCAGTATCAGGAGGGCCTCGCCAAGATCGATGCGGCCATGCTGGCCCAGGTTGAGCGTGAGCGCTCCTACATGCAGGAGCGTGTCGCCATCCAGTCTGACTGGAAGAATGGCGCGCTGCTTGCTGTCAACGACTGGCTCGACGGCACTGCGAATTTGATGGCGCAGTCGAAGCAGGTCTTTTCATCCCTGTTCACCGGGATGGAGAACGTCGTTGCGAGCTTCGTGACCACCGGGAAGGCGAAATTCTCGGACTTCACCCGCAGCGTTCTGGCGGATATCGCAAAGATTGCGGCGCGCCAGGCCATGGTCGGGTTCGTAACCAGTGTTGCTGGAAGCCTATTTGGCGTTGGATCGGGTGCTGCCGCCGGTACGGAGGCTATGGCCAGTAATGTTCAGGCCGCAGGATGGGACGGCATTGGATCGCTGATCGCCTCTAACGGCTGGGTGGCGAACGCAAAGGGCAACGTCTATTCGTCGCCCAGCTTGTCCGCCTATTCGAACGGGGTCTATGACACACCGCAGGTCTTCGCCTTCGCGAAGGGCGCAGGTGTCTTTGCCGAGGCAGGCCCTGAAGCAATCATGCCGCTGAAGCGCGCGCCGGACGGGAGTCTTGGTGTCCGCGCACAGATCCCGAACTTCTCCCAGGCCGCCGCGGGCGATGACCCGCGGGCAGGCAATCGCCCAGTCCAGGTGCAGATCTATCTGCAAGAAGGGGAGGGAGTTCGCACGAACGCGCCGGCCGGCCTGGAGCAGTTCGGCAAGGAAATCGGCGAATTCGTTGACCAGCGGTTTGAGCGCCTCCTGGCCCGGTCCTACCGGCCCGGGGGGACTTCTTGGAACCGTCAGAACGGTAGGTGAGCTTTGTGGAAATTTTTACCTGGTGCCCCCGGAGGAATCCGAAGGGGGAGGTCGCCTTTCGCGGGTTGAGCGCGCAATTCGGCGATGGATTCGCGCAGGTCGCCGAAGACGGCATCAATTCCCGCTCTGAGTCTTGGCCGCTCGAGTTCTTCGGGACCGAGGCTGAGATCCAGCCAATCAAAAAGTTCCTTGACCGCCACGGAACCTGGACGGCGTTCCTTTGGACGCCGCCCCTGGCGCAGCAGGCGGCCTTCCTGATGGAGCGGGGTTACAGCCCTGTGCCTCTGGGTGGCGGCTGGTTCACGTTGGCCGTCACCTTCAAACAGAAATTCATTCCCTGATGACCATGGTGAACCTCGAAATCATCAATGTTGGGCAAGCGCCCAATGATGGCACCGGCGATACGCACCGGGATTCATTTCAAAAAACGAACCGGAATATGGCGGCGCTGAAAGCGGCGCTGGAAGACGCGTTCAAGACTGTGGAGATTCCGGCGTTCGCGAATCTGAACGCCTACACGACCACCGGCACGTTCCACCAGTCCGCGAACGCGGGGGCCGTGGGTGGTACGAACTATCCCGAGGGTACCGCAGGCTTGCTGCAGGTCGTGGCAGCGGGTACGTCGTTTGTGTATCAGCGGTACGTGACCACGGGGCGCCGTAGCTATTGGCGGACTCGCGCTGGAGGCGACTGGGCTGAATGGGTGAGAATGCTCGATGCCTCAATGCTGGGCGCTGCCAACGGTGCCGCATCGCTGGGCGCCGACAGAACGATCCCGCGCGAGCAGCTGCCAGTCCTGACCGCGGTGCCTGTCGTGGCCGGCACCGACGCCAACACGGTCACCGACCCCGGCTCCTACTACATCAACAGCGACGCCGACGCGACGCTGGCTCTCAATTGGCCCGAGTTGCGGGCGGGCACGCTGGTGGTGGAGCGCGCTGGCGCGGGGAACGCGCAGGTCACTCAGACCTACACGACTCGCGGCGGTTCTGGTGGCGTATCGCGCACCTACAAACGCGTGCGGTTTGCAACGTCCAATACCTGGTATGCCTGGCAGGAGTTGGCTCGACTCGACGAGGCGATGAAAAGCGTCGCGCTCTCTGTCGGCACCGATGCCAACACGCTGACCGCAGCCAACACTTTCTACACCTGGGGTCCAGGCGCTGTGGTGTCTGGGGGCGTTAACTGGCCGGCGGTTGTCCCGGGGTCTGGAGCGCTGACCGTAGCTGTGATGGCCACGACGACTGTGATTCAGAGCCTGGAGCTGCTGACAGGCGTTGGCCGCCGGCCGGTCTGCCTTCAGCGGGCTCGCATCAATGGAGCATGGGACCCCTGGTTTGTAGTCGCGCCGCTCAGCTCGACGGTGGACTTGCCCACAGCGAACCACGGTGATGTCTATGTGGATGGCGACGGCTGGTACGCCTGGAACGGGTCGGCTTACGCGCGCCGCAGCTGGGCCAAGACGCTGGTCAGTATCGACTTGAACTCGGTAGATGTTCCCGGCGCTTACGCTTGCAACGTCAGCGCTGAGGCCACGCCTGCCTTGAACTACCCGGTGCAGCTGGCCGGGATTCTGGAAGTCGTCTCATCCCAGGCCAGTAATCTGCAGGTCACTCAGACCTACACGGCCTTCCCAGAAACCAGCCCGGTGACCTACAAGCGCGTTCGGTTCGGCGCTTCCAAGGTTTGGGGGCCCTGGCTGGAACAGGCCAGGCTCAAGGACGCCATGCACCGGGTGGCCCTGAGTGCCGCCGCAGGCATTAACGCCAACACGTTGACTGCGGACAATACGTTCTACACCTGGGAGTCTGGCTCCACCATCACGGGCGCCGGCGGCGCCAACTGGCCCCCCGTGAATAACGGTACGGTCGGTGCAGGCTTCCTGGAGGTGTTCTGTATCTCTTCTGGCGCGATCGTGCAGCGTTGTACGCTGCTGGGTAACGCCCAGAAGCCCCGTGTGTTCCAGCGGTTCGGCGCAGGTAGCTCCTGGGAAAGCTGGAGGATCACCGCAAGTCTCAGCTCGTCTGCGTTCCTGCCTGTGGCCGACTGCGGCGAGGTGTACGTGGATGGGGTTGGCGTATACCAGTGGAACGGCACGAACTACACGCCCCAGACTCCGGTTACGGGCGTACTGCTGATGAAGCCGAGCGCAGTGATCATGGGGGAATTTCCCGGTCAAGCATCGGCCACAGGGAACCGCTTCATGTCCTACTCTGGGGACACCTATCTGGCGGCTGTACCGGGCGCCGGCGGGTCGGTGGCGGGCCTTCTTGCACGAAACGCCGATTCGGCCAATTCGCAATTTGTAGGTATGTCGGCTAGCTCGGGCGGGTGTTATCTGCTATTCAGCCGACACGGAACTGCTGCGGTTCCCCCCAATTTGATTATCAGCTCCGGCTCTGGGGAATGTGGCCGTGTGGTCGAGGACGGTCGTTGGCAATTCGGTCGGTTTGTGCAGCCCAACGTGCAAACGAAGCTCCACGTCTCCTTCAACGGCGGCGGCCTGGAGTACGGCATTGTGACCCGTCCAGTCAATGCATCGGACTCCACAGCTATCCAGTTCCAGTCGTCCTCTGGCGGCGTCGCGGGCTACATCTATTCGACGCAGGCGCTGACGACGACCTACGCCACGACCTCGGACTATCGGGCCAAGACCGATTTGGGGAACCTGGACCCCGAGAACTCGCTTGCCACCATCAACGCCCTGCGTCCCATTCTGTTCCGTATGAATGAGGCGCCGGAAGGCTCCGAGATCCAGCGGGGCTTCATCGCGCACGAACTACAAGAGAAAGTCCCCAACGCGGTGGTGGGCAAGAAGGACGAGATGATGGCTGGGCCTGGCGGTCCCGATGCGCCGGAGGTGCCCAGATACCAGGGCGTGGACATGTCACGCATCATGCCCGACATGGTGGCTGCGGTGCAGCGCCTGACCCAGATGCTGGAGGAAACCAACAGATCGTTGGTGACGGCCAACAGCAGGATCGCGCAACTGGAAGCTGCGGGCTCGCCCGCTACCCCGGAGTAGTGCAATGGGGATCTATGCGGATGTTCAAAAGCTGGAGGTTGGCCAGTTGGTCGACTTGTTCGAGCTGGACGCCACCGGCATTGGCGGCACGCTTCAGCGCTTTCACGGATATGCCCAGGTAGGCCCGATCTGGTGGCAAGAGAATCAATACGACCCCTGGGCTATCCAGGCTGAGGGGTTTGAGCAGGTGGGTGAGGGGCAACAGCCAACCCCCACTCTGTCTGTAGGCAATATTGGGCTAGACACCGCAGGCAACCCCATTCCTGGTGTGATTTCGGCCCTCTGCATCGCGCTGGACGATCTTGTCGGTGCCCGCGTGGTCGTTCGCCGAACACTTGGGAAATATCTGGATGCGCGAAATTTTCCAGATGGAAATCCGACCGCCTCGTCCGAGGAAGAGTTGCCGCCTGAGGTGTGGATTGTCCAGCAGAAGACGGCTGAAACTGCCGAGGTTGTGGAGTTTGAGCTGTCGAGCGCTCTAGATTTCAACGGTCAAAAACTCCCTGGTCGTCAGATCATCGCCGGCGTTTGCGGCTGGCTCACCAGGGGCGGCTATCGCGGGCCCTATTGCGGATATACGGGCTCTCGCATGTTCGATGTGGAAGGGAATCCCGTTTCCGACCCAGCGCGCGATCGATGTTCTGGGTTGCTGAGCGACTGCAAGCAGCGCTTCGGCGAGTACGAAGTGATTAATTTCGGCGGCTTCCCTTCTGCGGACCGCATTCGAGGGTAACCATGCGGAAGAAGACGATTGACGCCATCCGTGCTCATGCGATGGCGGAGTACCCGCGCGAGTGTTGTGGCCTAGTGGTGCAGGTGGCTCGTCGGGAGATCTATTGGCCGTGCAGGAACCTCGCGACAGGCGCTGAACATTTCGTTATGGATCCTCGGGATTACACCGCTGCGGCCGATGCCGGGACTGTCAGGGCAGTGATTCATTCCCATCCGGACCAACAGCCCCTCTTGATCCATGAAGCGGATCGTGTTGCGTGCGAAGAGAGCGAGGTGCCTTGGTTCATTGTTGCCGTTGGCCGTTCCGAAGCCGGCCATGTAGAGACGCGCCAACTGGTCAGCTTTGCCCCTGAGGGCTACGAGGCGCCACTTTTGGGGCGGCCTTTTGCTCACGGGGTTCTGGATTGCTACAGCTTGATCCGCGATGGGTACGCTCGGGAACTGAACATCATCCTGCCGAATTTTCGTCGGGATGATGGCTGGTGGGAGCCAGGCAGGGAGGGCGATCTTTACATGGACCACTATGCCGAGGCTGGCTTTCGACCTCTTGCGGCAGGCGAACGGACGCAGTTCGGCGATGTGGTGCTGATGCAGATCCGCTCGGATCGAGTCAACCACTCCGGCATGTTCATCGGTGACCGGCCGCTGCGGGAAGCGCCTGATCTCTTTCCTATTCCAAATGCAATGCTGCATCACTTGTATGGGCGAGACTCCGAACGTGTGGTTTACGGCGGTTATTGGCGCGAGGCAACCCGATTGATCCTTCGTCATGAGGGCGTGGAATGACCGAGACGCTGAGAGAGGTGCGGATCTATGGGCGGCTTGGGGGGAAGTACGGACGAACCCACTGGCTTGCCGTGAACTGCCCGGCGGAAGCGATCAGGGCCCTATGCATACTGCTTCCCGGATTTGAGCGCGATCTGGCGAATAGCGACGCACATGGTGTGAAGTTTGCGTGCTTCGTAGGCAACCGAAACATCGGCGTGGAGGAAATGCAGTATCCGGTTGGAGGAGAGCCGATTCGGATAGCGCCTGTCCTTGCGGGAGCAAAGCGCGCGGGTCTATTTCAGACGATTCTGGGCGCGGTGCTGATCGTTGTCGGAGCGGTGCTGACATACACCGGGGTCGGCGCCCCGATTGGTACGCCGATGATGAAAATTGGCGCGGCGATGGCGTTGGGGGGTGTGGTGCAGATGCTTTCGCCTCAGCAGCGGGGGCTAAGCAGTGCTGACGGCCCTGAGAACGGCGCTTCCTACAACTTTAACGGTCCAGTGAACACGATGGCCCAAGGCAATCCGGTGCCTCTCTTGTACGGGCGAATGATCGTTGGAAGTTCCGTTATATCGGCCGGAATTTACGCCGAGGACCAAGTATGAGAGCAAATAATCTTGCAGTGAAAAGGGCGCCCAACGGCGCCCTTGTCGTTTCTGGCGTCTCGGCAAGGAATTTGCAGCCCATAACGGGTTTCGGTGGCGGGAAAGGCGGAGGAGGCGGCCGGAGCCCCCGCGAGGCCCCAGACAGCCTGCACAGCACCGCATTTGCGCGCGTCGTCGATCTGATCTCTGAGGGCGAGGTGTTCGGCCCAGCGCATGGACCTGATGGCGCGTTGCGTGACGTGTATCTGGATGGTACGCCGGGAGCGAACCAGGATGGTTCGGTGAATTTTCCGAACATGGCGATTGACTATCGCACAGGAACGCAGACGCAAGAGCCTTTGCCGGGCTTCCCTGCATCCGAAGTCACCAGTGCGGTGAATGTGGAGCTTACCCAAGGAAGCCCGTGGGTACGAACTATCACAGACCTGCAGCTATCGGCTGTGCGCATCACGTTGGCTGTGACGGGGCTGAGCAAGGCAAACACCTCGAATGGAGATATCGGTGGCTACCGCGTTGAGTACCAGATCGAAGTAAGTGCGGACGGTGGTGTCTACCAGCTCGCGCTTGCGAGTGCATTTGACGGGAAGACAACGCAACGCTATTCGCGGTCGCATCGAATTGACCTCCCGGCCGCGCGGTCTGGCTGGTCGGTGCGAGTTCGGCGAATTACGGCGAACGCTAATAGCAGTGTCATTTCTGATCGAACCTATGTAGATGGGATTACGGAGGTAATAGACGCGAAGCTTAGGTACCCGATGTCTGCTCTGGTCGGCATCAAGATTGATGCCTCCCAGTTCCAATCAATACCCGCGCGATCCTATGACTGGAAGGGGAGAATCATTCGCGTCCCGTCGAACTATGACGAGGATCGTCGCGCATACGCGGGCACCTGGGACGGAACTTTCAAGCTTGCGTGGACTGACAACCCTGCGTGGATTTTCTATGACCTCGTGACCAATGATCGGTATGGCCTGGGTGAGCGCATACCCTCCGGCTGGTTGGATAAGTGGGGGTTGTATCAGATAGCCCGGTACTGCGATGAGCTGGTGCCCGATGGATTTGGCGGGCAAGAGCCACGCTTCACCTGCAACTGCTATTTGCAGACAGCCGCGGACGCGTATCGGGTTTTGCAGGACCTGGCGTCGGTGTTCCGGGGAATGACGTACTGGGCAAATTCGTCGGTCTTTGCCGTCGCAGATATGCCCGGCGATCCCGTCTATACCTTCACGTCGGCCAACGTGATCGACGGCCGATTTAATTACGTCGGCTCTTCGTTGAATGCTCGCTATACCGCAGCCCTTGTGTCCTGGAATGATCTTTCAGACATGGGGCGGCAGAAAGTTGAGTATGTCGAAGATCGTAAAGGCTTGGCGCGGTTTGGGCTTAAGCAGATTGAGGTAAGCGCGTTTGGCTGCACGTCTCGCGGTCAAGCTAACCGGGTTGGTAAGTGGCTTCTGCTCACCTCGCGGATGGAAACCAGGTCCGTATCATTCTCCGTCGGGCTTGATGCGTGTCGTGTGCGTCCCGGCAGCATTGTTCGGATCGCGGATCAACACCTGGCGGGGCGCCGAGTGGGAGGGCGCATCCACTCGGCGACTTCTACCGTTATTACAGTCGATGCTGCGCTGGGGGTTAGACCGGGGGATCGCCTGGTCGTCAATTTGCCCAGCGGCGTTTCGGAAACCCGGATTGTCAGCGCAGCAGTGGGGCAAGGTCTGACTGCGGATTTGACGACCTTCACGGTTGACTCCACGGAGTTGACCGCAGATATGCTCGGCGTGCCGGGAATGGTCCTCATCATCACGGTAATAGCGCCATTCTCCGAGGTGCCGGAAGCCGAATGCGTGTGGACACTAGAATCTGAGGTGCTGTCTGCGCAGCGCTTTCGCATCATCAGTGTGAAGCGTAAGGAAGGGCTCATCGCGGAAATCGCGGCCATTCAACACGAGCCTGGAAAGTTTGACAACGTGGACTTTGGCACTCGCCTGGATCCCGTACCGATCACAGTAGTTCCCCCCGGTGTTCAGCCGCCACCGACCAACGTCACCATCAGTTCCTACCCGTTGATCAGTCAGGGTATGGCAAGCCATACGGCGGTTTTTTCGTGGGCTGCTGCCGAGGGCGCCGTGAAGTACGAGGTGCAGTGGCGGCGGGACAATTCCGAATGGATTAGCCTGCCGCCGACTGGGTCTACCAGCATAGAGGTTCAGAACATCTTTGCTGGCGGCTTTATGTGCCGAGTGAGGGCGTTCAATCCAATGGATATATCGTCCATCTGGGCCACGTCATTGCTAACGCAGCTGGACGGGATCTTGGCCCCACCGCCAGCAGTAACGAGCCTTATTCCGACGTCGTTGGTGTTTGCTATTCGGCTGCGCTGGGGCTTCCCTGCTGGACCGTCAATCATTGAGCGAACGGAGATCTGGTACAGCGCCTCGCCAGAGTTCGAGTCGGCGCAGAAGTTGGGGGACTATGCGTTCCCACAAGACAGCACGACGCTCATGGGCTTGTCCGCCGGCGCGCGGCTGTACTTTTGGGCCATCCTGCGTGATCGGAATGGCGTACCAGGTCCACGCTACCCGGCGGGGAACGGTGTGCTTGGTCAGGCAAGCGCGGACGCGGGTGAAATTCTTGAATACCTCAAAGACAAGATCACGCGGACACAGCTGGCGCAAGACATCCTTGCTCCGATTGACAAGATACCCGCGCTTGAAACGCGGATAGCCCAGGAGGAGACGACTCGACAGACTCAGAATGAGGCGATGGCCCAGACCATCAGCACTGTCAGCGCGAAGGTGGAGCAAAACACGTCGCTGATTCAGGAGGAATCGACGACGCGAGCAAACGAAACCGGTGCGTTGGGCCTGCGCATTACCAGTGTCCAGGCGACGGCCGACACAGCTTCAGGAAAGGCGGACCAGGCATTCGCGGGGGTGCAACAGACGAGCCAGGCAATTGCCAAGGTCAACGGGGACGTCGCAGCGATGTGGAATGTACGAGCCGGGGTGACAGTGGGAGGGCGCTACTACGCAGCCTCAATCGGGCTTGGCGTCGAAAGCTCCGGCGGCATAACGGAGTCCCAGTTCTTGGTGGGTGTCGATAGGTTCGGCGTTGTTCACCCGAATGGGACGCAGGTAACCGTACCGTTCGTCATTCAAGGTGGGCAGACGTTCATCAGTCAGGCGCTGATTGGCACGGCTTGGATCAAGAGCGCCAATATCGAGTCTTTGGATGCCGCCAAGGTGACAACTGGCTTCATGAGCGCTGATCGGATCGATGCAAACTCGTTCTCCGCCAAGGTGGCCAACCTAGATACTGCCTACGTCAAGACGGCGAATATTGGTTTCGCACAGGTAGGTACTCTTCAACTGCAGAATGGGGCGGTGTCGGCCGGAAGCGCCGTTCCCTTGAACCTGCAGTTCGGCTCGGGCAGCGGTAGTAACTCCGCTTCCATCACTTTCAATCTGCCTTCAGCCGGCTCCGCGTTGATTAGCTATGAGTTTGCGGCGAAATCGAGCTCGGCCCAGGTCGTCGTGGCCGAATACGTGCGGCTCTATTTTGATGGTGCCGAAGTGAGCAGGGTGCCTGTAGTGAACTACACGTCAAGCGAACAGGAAAACACGAAGTCCGGGAGCTCTATCCGGACCAACATCCCTGCTGGGCTGCACACCATTAGTTTGGTATTCCCTCGACCAGGCACTGGCACTGTGTCTGTCTCGGGAAATCTGGCGCTGCTGTCGTTCGTTCGCTAGGCCTTTGGCTATTGCATGGGCCCGTTTCGGCGGCCCAATTCTATTGCTGGAAATTCTAAAAAGGAGAAGTGATGGCTGAACCTGCAAGCACAGGTGTTGTTGCGGCAGCAGCGGCGGGCGTGACGTTCGCCGGCCTGCTGCCGGGGATCGATGGCAACGCTCTTATCGGGGCGTTTGCTGGGGCATCACTGTTCGTGGTGTCGCGAAAGGATGGGGGTTTGCTGTCGCGAGGAATCTACTGGGCGATTTCCTTCGTGATTGGCTACCTGGCCGCACCGGATGTGGTGGCGCTGACGCCTGTCAAGGAAACCGCCATCGCGGCATTCGGCGCTGCTGCGCTGGTCGTGACCATCGCCTTGGCGGCTATCGAGCGCATCAAGACGTTCGACTTCACCACGGTCTTCAAGAAGGGGAGCTGAGATGCAACCTGCCGAAATGATCAGTATGGGCCACCAGCATCTGGTGGCCCTTTTGTTTGTGGTGGCGAATTTCGCTTCGGCCGTGCGGCTGCTGCTTTACCGGCGCAACGGCGCGCGGTTCCGGAGAGGGATGTCTTGGCTGGCCTACCTGCTGATTGTAGGCACGGGCGGCCAGGCCCTGGATGTGCTTGTTCGGCATGAGCCTGTGACGGTGTGGCAGGCGGTGGTAGCGGTGCTGATCGCCGTGTTGGTTTATCGCGCCCAGGGGAATGTGGCGTGCATTGTGAGGGTTAATTCATGACGCTGAAAGAGATTGTCGCGGGGGCGATCAACCCGGCGCTGGCGCTGTTGCCAGCCGATATGGACACGCCTGCGGCACGCGTCCAGATGCTGGCTACCGGTCTGCAAGAAAGTCGCTTTGTGGACCGCCGTCAACTGGTCGGAAGCCCGCTGCGGCCGGTTGGTCCCGCCAAGAGCTTCTGGCAAGCGGAGCGGGGCGGCGGCATGGTGCACGGCGTCCGGCTGCATGCGGCAACGAGCGCCGCGGCTGCCCACCTCTACCAGGCCCGGGGCGTGCCCGCGCGCGATGGCGCGATCTGGGACGCCATCGAGCATGACGACGTGCTGGCGGCCGGCCTGGCCCGTCTGCTGTTGTGGAGCGACCCAGGCCGGCTGCCGCTTATGGGTGACATAGAGGGCGCCTGGCGGTTGTATCTGCGCACCTGGCGGCCCGGCGCTTACGACCACGGCACACCCGCCCAGCGCGCAGAGCTTCGCGCCAAGTGGGGCCGCAACTACGCCCAGGCAGTTGCAGAGGTGGCTCCATGACCGCCTTGACGCGCGCGGCCGACGTGCTGGCAGGGTGGAGGGGCTACGCGGTTGTCGCGCTGCTGGTGGCTGGCGTGGTAGGTGGTTCGGCGTGGACGGCTCGCGGCTGGCTGGCCGACGCGTCCGAGGCCAAGGTCGCCTCGGATCGCGACAAGGAGCGGCTGGCCGAAGCCCAAGCCAAAATGACCGCCATCGAGGCGGCACGAGAGGAAGGAAGACGGCGCACCGCCGAATTGGAGAAAGCCCGAGATGATGCAAAGAAACAAGCCGCTGCCGCGGTTGCTAGTGCTGCTAGCGCTCGTACTGAGCACAACAGGTTGCGCGACCGCGCCGACGCACTGGCTCGCGCCGCAAGCGGCCGAGATCCCGCCGCTGCCGGCGGAAGCCCGCCAGGGGCCGACGGCGTCGACCTGCTCGCCTACATGCTCAGACGCGTTAGCGACCGAGCTACGCAGCTTGCGGACATTGCAGACGGTGCCCGTGTCGCGGGACTGACCTGCGAGCGGATATATGATGCACTACGTCAATAGTGATGCAACTGAATCGAGATGTCGGCGAAGCAAACAGCGCAAATCGCCATAGAGCGAAAGTGCGACAACAATACCCACGCCGCCGTCCGATATTGTGATAGCGTCACGAAATCCCTCTATCAATTGGTTACACCATACGGGAGAAGGCGATGTTTCGTGAGAGCGATTGGGCTAAAGCCGGAGAAGTATGGGAGGGTTGGGGAGAGGTCGCATTCCTCACTGTGGCATATTTACTTGTCGGCCATCAGGTCTTAGTGGGCGCGGATGCCTACGAGCTGATCCGAATCCTTGTAATTCAGCATGAGCACTCTCAACTCGCTGAGGTCTTGCTTCTTTCAGCAATGGCGTTTCCCGTCGCCTGTATCATGCTCTTCATCCAGCTGCGCCGCCTACAGCTGGAAACTCGGCGCCGAAGGGCGCTAGACGCGCGCATCACTGAGCTCTTTAAGCGGGTGCGGGATGCGAGGCACGGCGAAATCAGCCGTAGCAACCCCTAGCGGGCGCCTTCCCCTTGCGCAGCTTGCGGCGATTCCAAGTCTTGGGCCCCATGCCAGACGTAGCAGATGGCAACACCCGGGTCTTTAGCTCGTTGTATGTCCAGTGCTACCCTGGGTATGAATCTTGCTGCTCTCAACAAGAACTCTTGGGGATCGATGTGAATACGGACGAGTTTGTTTCTAAGATGATCGTGACCGCCGGCCTTGAGAATTTGGGATTCGGAGACTGGACGGAGGTGCTCTACGCCTACGCTGCAGTGTTGGAGCGGATAGAAGCGCGGTTGACCGTGGAGGAGACTCACGAACTGGTTGGCGTGGGCGGCCAGTTCTATCGGACTCTCGCGCGTGCTGAAGACTATCGCCGCACGTTTACGCGTCATTCTTCCGCGGAGTGAACCTCGCGGCGATTCAGGTACGCGCCCCGTAATGGGCGCGTGCTTGAGACTTACACCGCATGTAGGCCTGCAAATTGAACGGGGCTCGGCGGCGGTCTTGTCACTTCCTTTTCCTTCGCCCATCCTGCTTCCCACGCATCGACCTTGGCCTGCCAAACTCTGGGTGATTCTCCCGTGTGCCCGGGCATCGCCTGGGCCTTGAGGTAGGGGCAGTCCCAAAGGGGCGATCCTTGGCGGGCGGCGGCTCCTCCCTGCTTTCGGATGTCGTCATACATTCCTGAACCCTCCAAAAGTAGATGGTCGAATGGAAAGTATGAAATGAGTTGGGATGCGAGTGCAATGGTGTTTCCGTACCAGAGTACGACGTCAACACGTACTAGGGCTGCACCAACCCTTTGCGCAGCTTGGTTGTTAGGGAGCGATACACTGCCTCCACCATCGCTATCTTTTCGAAGCGCACGTTCGCTATGCCGCAACTTCGACTTGGGGTACGCGCTCGAGCCTATCCAGCCAATTTCATAGCGACGTCTATGTGCGTGCCGCGATCCAGATCGACTCCTGACCCAGCAGCACACTCGTGAAGGTCAAGCTGTTCGCTCGTAATTTCACCGGCCTCAATTCGACTGGTAATGTCATCGAGCAACAGCTAGCGCGAAGCAAACCCCTGGCCAGTGAGACCTCGCATGGACAGCCGATAGGCTAACGTGGGCTCAGGTCCTTTCATAACGCCGAAGTCAAAGATTCTGCCTTGCTCATTCCGGAGAAACAGACGCCTAGGGCGAGCATAGATTATGTACACACGCCAGGGCGACAAGGTCGCCGCGTGGGGAGAGGGCCGATGTTCTCGGTGGCCGCCGTAGTGATTGAACGATGTCGTTGCAGGGAGGAATTTTCGGCAAGCAGTAGTGAGGCGCGCAAATGACTTGCTAAAAGGCTTCATGATGGGTAGCGGTCTGAATGAATCGCAGCGCGGCGTATACGCGAAAGAGTGAATCAGCTGATCGGGTCCGAGTTTTTGTTTTCTGGGCCGATTGGCCTCTGTCGTGGCCTTTGAACCGGTGCAGAAGTATCGTGTCGGGACGGATACACGACAACGCTGGCCCTCGCAATCATGCGATGAGTCAGCGTCTGCTCACAAGCTTTCAGTCATCCATCACCGGCCAAGCAGCTGCACTTTCCGTGACGGGAAGGGGCCGAAAGCGTGCGATTCGCTACTGAGGGGTACGCTGTTTCAGCGGGTCGTTCTGTGCTTGCTTACGAGCTGCCTCTTCTTTTTGTTCCTGGCTTTGCTGTTCTTGCTGCTTGTTAGGCACGTCTGATTGACCAGGCTGGGTGGGGGGACCTGCGGCGCTGAAGCGGGTAGGAAATGTCATGATGTTTACCTTTTTGGTTGTCGTGGCGAGTACCACATCCCCACAGTACGCTCTGTGGTAGGTCTGGCCTAAGACTAAATTGAAACAGGCGTAAGGCGTCGAGCAGTGCCTGCCCTACACTGGCTGTATGAAACCCTGTGGGAGGCTGCAGCATGTCACAGACAACCGGTACTAAAGCGCTAGAGCGATGGGACGATGAGGGGGGCTCGCAACTGGCTTCTCTGGCTCAGTCGTTCGCTATTGAGGAATTCGAGGTGTCTGAACGTCGAATTCTGGCTTTTCTCGGGGCGTCGGTACTGAGCCTCTGGGATGAGCTCCCGCTCAATGCGCGTCGGCGGGTATTGAATCGCGAAATCGCTCAAGCAGCATTCGACAGGTCTGCACTCAAGGCGAGGATTGCGCGCATCGCTGAAGGGGATTTTTCGGGGCAGCAAATATGATTCACGATCCTGATGACGCGGACATTGAGCGCTGGCTAAATGACGGCGGCATCCGATTGCCCACGTCAGTTGAAATGTTAGACACTGGCGTGCTTGACGAAGGCGAGCGGCGAGTCATTGCCTGCCTTGGGGCAGCGATCTTGAGCGTCTGGCGTGAAATGCCGACTGAAGTCCGGAGAAAGGTGCTACAGAGTGCTCTCAGCAACTCTACCTATGATGCCTCGCTGCTAAAAGCAAGGGTTGCAGTGTTCCTCAGAGGAAACAAGGATTCTTAATGAACGTGCCAGCTACCGCGCGATTGACGGCCGTGGCTGCACCTAGGGCTCTCGGGCTCGAAAGCCACTCGACGGGGCGGTGTGCTTGGCCTTGTCGCCTGGAATTGGTCAAGGAGATCAAGCCGGCGATCTAACGCATCAATGTGCATGATCGCTTTTGGGGATGAATCGTCCTTAATATCCTCTGCTCAATGGCTACGCGACATGGTTGAGCGGTGACAGCAGGCCGTGTGCGGATGTGATGTTCGAGAAGTTCGTGAGTAGTTATCGCGCTGCTTTGTGGCGTATCGCTGCTCATACACGGGGCGCCGATCGGGCTCGAAGATGGCCTCCATGGTAATGATGTAGCGCTGGCCGTTGGCCAACATTAGGCGAAATATCCAAAGTGTGTGTGCGGTCTCGCTCTGGACTTTGAAAGTCGCGATCTTCTCCACCTTCACCAACTTATCGACGGAGTACTCGGTGCAATCATGCCCCAGCGGCCGATGACGGCTTCTCGGCCCGGTACCGCGTCGTCTCAGGCATCGTGCTCTGGAGGCCAACGGATGAGCGGCCCCAGGTATCCGGGCCACAATCTGACTTGGCCGGCAATGGGATGCCCCGGGCCCGGAAGCACTTCTCCATCTGTTCCAGCTTCTTGAGCGCGGTGTGGCGGCTGCACGTTGATGGACCTTTGCGTTAGAACAGACGGTCTATGAACCGCATAAAACCGTAGCAGAAAAAAGAGAGCTGTTCTAACGCAAATATTAGAGACCCGCGAAAAATCAACGCGTTAGGTCGATTTTCCACGGGCCTTCTAAGCCTGAGGTCGGGGGTTCGAGCCCCTCCTGCCGCGCCAATATCTTCATTCGATCCCGTACTTCCCCGGCGCAATCACCCCATTCGGATCCAGGGCCGCCTTGATCGATGCGCAAGCTCGCACCAGCTCCGGCATGCGCTGCGCCTGGTGGAACTCGTGATACATCGTCGGCGCACGCCCCACGAAAATGCCTCGATCGGCGAACAGCTTGGCCAGTGTCCGGTAGCAGGCATCGGCGCGGGCGGTTTCGTCGGCGTCCTCGCGGTTGTAGATGATCGCGTGGATGGCGCGGGCGAATCGAGCGCCGCAAACGTTTGACAGCAGGTATTCCAGCCCGTGGTCGCGGCAGATGCGGCGTGCATCTGCCTGCAGGCTATTGACGATGTCACCCGCAACCGGGGAACCCGCCGACAGCCAGATCGCGCCGCCGCCCGGCCGCCAGCCCAGCATCTTCAATTCGCTGTCGGTCGGCACGCCGGTGTTGGAGTTGATGGCGATGTGCAGGGGGCCGATGTCCTCGGCTTCCTCCAGGGGAATCTGGCGTCCCTTGCCCGAGGCCAGGAAATGCTGGGCGATGCGGTCGATCTGGGGCTGTACGGCGGCGCGACTCGCGCCGTACACGGCGCCTGATACGGTCCAGGATCCCAGGTCATACTGCCTGCGCAGCGCGGCGCGGCCCTCGTCGGACAGCGCGTGTTTGCCGCCGCTGGCCGCGTATTCGGGGTTGGTGGCCGCCGAGGACAGCAGATACAGGTCGTTGGTGGCGCGAATCAGCGTCGGCACGAAATTGCTGAGCTTCAGCGGACGGATGCGTTCGACGATCTCCCCCAGATCTTCGTCGTCGGGGAAGGTGAAAAAGAAGGGTTCGATATGCGGCGGCCGGGGCATGAGCCACATGCCTACGCGGGTGACGATGCCAAAGTTGGATTGGGAAAACAGGCCGTCCAGCGTGGGGCCGAAGCTGTATTTGGAGACGTGCCAGTTGGGATGCGAGGAACCCGCCAGGCTGCCGTCGCCGGTGCGGATCACGTCGCCATTGCCGAGCACAACTTCCATGCCGCAACTCATGCCGAAGTGATCGGCGTAGGCGCCGCTGCCGCCGCCCTTGTCCAGGGCGTTGGCGAGGATGCTGCCCTGCGATGGACCTGCGGTCGGCGAGATCATCAGCTTGCTTTCCCGGCGCTGCAGCTCGTCGTGCATGGCGCGGAAGCTCACGCCGGGTTCGAGCACGCAATAGCCCAGCGTCTCGTTGACTTCCAGGATGCGATTCATGCGCCGGCCCAGGTCCACCACTACCTGGCCGGGACGGATGGGCGAGCGGGTGCCCAGACCGATGTTCTGACCATTGCTGATGGGATAGAGCTGAACGCGGAAGCGATTGGCCAGGCGCACCAGCGTTTGCACCGCCTCGGTCGAGTCGGGGTAGGCGACCGCGCCGGGGCGCACGTCGGCGCAGGGCAGGGTATGTTCGCCATAGCGTCCGAGGACGTCGTCACTCAGCGAGATCGCGTCCGCGCCAAGCTCGGCCGCCGCCGCATGGGCGAAATCTACGATAGGGTCATTGGAAGGCATACGTCTTTCACCACAGAAGATCGCCGCTGCCGGCGGTTGTCGGAACCGGCGTGGCCGCCGGCGTTGGAGTGTCGGCCGCTGCCTGCGGCGGCTTGGGCCGGAAGTCTTCAAGACCGCGTGGGGGCGGCCCGCCGGTGGCCCAGTCCAGCAGCTGGACCGTATGCGCCACGGGCACCGGCGTGAAGCGCGAGATCTGCACCAGGCATCCCATGTTGCCAGCGGCGATCACGTCCGGTTGGCCGGCCGAGGCGTGGGCCGCCTTGCGTTGTCCCAGCCGGTCCGAGATGGCCGGCTCGAGGATGTTGTAGGTCCCCGCCGAGCCACAGCACAGATGCGATTCCCCGATATCGCGCACCTCCATGTCCAGCTTGCCCAGCGCGCGGCGCGGCGGCCGTTCGATTTTCAGGCCGTGCTTGAGTGAACAGGAGTCGTGATACGAAACGGCCAGGCCTAGCGCCGAGCCGCTGGCGGTCAGCGACAGACTGGCGGCGATTTGCGAGATGTCCTGAGTGGCCTCGACCACCAGGCGCACCTGCGTCGACAGTTCGGGGCGGTCAGACAGTAGCTCTTCATAGCGTTTGATGACGGAGCCGCAGCCCGATGTGGTGCTGATGATGGCGTCGATCTGCCCCGCCAGCAGCGCGGCCGACCAGCTGCGGACAGCCTGTTCCATGTGCCGGGTGGCGGCCTCGCGCCGTCCCATGTGCAGTTCGAGCGCGCCGCAGCATTGCACGCCGGGCACGTCGACGACGGCGATGCCGGCGCGTGTGAGCAGCCGCTTGGCCGAGGCGTTGATCTCGGCGCCGAGCACCGATTGGGCGCAGCCGTTCAGCAGCGCGACGCGGCGCGTCGGGTTGGCGGGCTGCTGCGGAGCGGCTTCGGTGCGTGGCGCAAACGCCGCGAGTGCGGGGGCGCTGGATAGGGAGGCCAACGCGCCCAACGGGCCGCCGAGGCGGCCGGCGGCGCCGCGCAGCAACCGGCCCGCGGCCGCGGCCGGACGCAGCAGCGCGGGGGTTGTCAGTACCCGGGCCAGCGCTGAGCGCAGCAAGCGCTGCGTCAGCGGGCGGGCCTTGCTTTTTTCGATGTGCTCGCGCGCGCCGTCGATGATGGCGTGATACGAAACGCCGGCCGCGCAGGTGGTTTCGCACGACAGGCACGACAGGCAGCGGTCCAGGTGGCGCACGGCGGCCGGGCTGGGCGCTGCGCCGCTGTCCCGCATTTCGCGCGCCAGGGCGATCCGGCCGCGCGGTGAATCCAGCTCTTCGCCATCGAGCACGTAGGTGGGACAGACTGCGGTGCAGAAGCCGAAATGCACGCAACTCTCGGCGGCAGCGCGGACCGCGTCGGGGCGGTGAATGGTGATGGTCTTGGGCATGGTGCGACGGAAGCTTGCCGGCCAGGGCCGGGATGAAGCTCATTCTGCCGTCGGGCCGTGCGCGGGGCTGTGCCCAGCGCGTCAGCGGACGCCGCCCAGGGCGTCAGTCAGCCGCGGGTCTGCCCTTGCTTGAGCAGATTTACGGGCAATTCGCCGTATCGCTCGGAGAAGCGCCGCGTGAAGTGGGAGAGATTGTTGAAGCCGCAGGCGAAGGCGGCCTCGCTGACCGTGCGGGTCTTGCCGGCCGCCAGCAGCTCATGCGCGAGCGTCAGGCGGGCCTGCACCACGTAGGCTTCGAACGACAAGGCGGCATGCCGCGCGAACAGGCGGTGTAGGGTGCGGACCGATATGCGGCAGGCTGCGGCCACCGTTGCGGGCGACAGGTCCGGGTTGGCGATCGCCGTATCGATATGGCGCTTCACGCCGACGAAGCTCAGTTCGGTGGAAGGGGGCGCCGCGGCGTCCGCCAGGGATGCGCAATGCAGCGCCACGATTTCGATGACGGCATCCAGCAGCGTGTCGACGGTGCGGTCCTGCAGTTTGACCGTCGTATCGGTCAGCAGGCGCATGGCTTCGGTAAGCACGGGCGCGAACGGCATATCGGCCGGCAGGCTGGCCGGCGCGCGTAGCCGCCGCATGCCCGGGGCGCGCGCGCTCAAGGCGTGGCGTGGCAACAGCACCAGCCGGCGCGAGGTTGTTTCTGGGAACGTGATGTCGAACGCGGATCCGGTGTCGAGCAGCCCGAATTCTCCGGGCCGCAGGCACAACTGCTCGTCACCCTGGGACATCAAGGCGCTGCCCTGCAATTGCAGGCTGAGCATGATGTGATCGCCATTGAGACGGCTGACTTGCCGCTGGGAGCGGCGGATCATGTGCGGGGAGCTCGCGAAGTTCACGAGCCGGACTCCCGCGCGGTTCTGGCTGGACATGGTGCCGGCGAATCCGGCGTCGGGTTCGGCGCGGAATTCAGAATCGAGCACACCGGCGCAGACCGCATCCTGCCAGAACGCCAGGGCGTGCTGGCCGTGGTCGTGGGTGCTCCAGTTGTGCCATTCAGGTGCCATTTCGGCTCCGGGGTCCGTTGCGTGCTGTCGCTGCCAGCGGCATCGGCTGGCACGTTGGGTCGTGCCCAATGTAGCGAGGCAGTGGAGAATGGGCCATCCGTGCATTCCCCAGTAACGGCGTACTGTGTTCAACGAATGGAGCGTGGCATGAAACGGTTTCTATCTTTGTGGGCAGGTGCAGCGCTCGCGTTGTCGGCTTTCTGTGTCGCGGCGCAAGAGTATCCGGCACGGCCCGTGCGCATGATCGTGGGCTTCGCGCCGGGCGGCGGCAACGATATCCTGGCCCGCCTGATGGCCGAGCAGTTGCAGCGCCGCCTGGGCCAGCCCTTCATCGTGGAGAACCGGCCGGGCGCCAGCGGCGCCATTGCGATCGGCGCCGTCAAGCGGGCCGAGGCCGACGGCTATACCTTGCTGGTGGGGCCGAGCAGCGGCATGACCGTCAATCCGGCCATCTACAACAACCTGGACTACGACCCGGTCGCCGATTTCGCGCCGATCTCCCTTGTGGGGGATATTCCGATGATCCTGACCGTCAAGGCTGAAAGCTCGGCGCGCTCGGTGGCCGATCTGGTCGGCCAGGGCAAGAAGAGCGGCAAGCCTCTGTTTGCAGGCTCGGGCGCCAACTCCTTCCAGCTCGCGACCGGACTCTTCGCCAAGCGCGTCGGCCTGGAAGCGGAGGTGGTCAACTACAAAGGGAACTCTGCCGTGGTCGCGGCCTTGTTGGCCAACGAGATCGACTTTGCGCTGATCGACACTGCGGCCGTATTGCCCCAGATTCGCAGCGGCCGGCTGAAAGCGCTGGCCGTCACGGGGGCGAAGCGCTTTACCTTGTTGCCCGACGTGCCTACCGTCGCGGAGTCTGGCGTGCCGGATTTCGCAATGTCATTCTGGTCGTCCCTGTACGCCCCTGCGGGCACGCCGCAAGCCGTCATCGAGAAGCTGCAGAACGCCGTATCCGCAGCCGTGCGAGAGCCCGCCGTGGCCGATCGCCTGCTGGAACTGGGCATCGATCCTGTAGGTAGCGCACCGCAGGTCCTGGCCGATACCATGGCCCGGGAGATTCCGATGTATGCCGCGGCCGCCAAGGAGGCGAACCTGTCGCCAGTGCAGTAGGCGCGTGGAGACGACCTGTCCGAATTTGTCCTTTGCTTTACTGCAACTGTCGACAGGCGGAAGCTGGCCGTCCGCCGGCTATGAGTGATAGGTGCTGACTCGATGTCCTAAATAATTCCGCAAGATATACAGGGGCGCTTACGGGGACTGCTGGTGCTGACCTCCTCCCAGTTTCCACGCGGACCGCTCTAGCTATTTGATCAGTTTCTTGCTGTCCAGGTGTGTATGGCACACACCTGAGTGCTCCGAGCCATGTCTTGCACGGGGCTTTTCATTTACCCTTTCACTACCCAGGGCGCGATGCTCATGGCGTCAGGGGTTGGGTCATCGCCACGGGACCGTGTGCTGCAGGTAGCCCCCGGCAAGAACCATCGACGATGGCAGGCAATACAACCTCGTTCTTCACGGCAAGTATCTCCGCCATGATGCTCACCGCGATTTCCGCGGGCGTCTTGCTGCCGATATTGATGCCGACTGGCGCATGCAGCCGTTCCAGGGATGCGGCGGTTTCGCCGAAATGCTCCATGAAGCGTTGCCTGCGGATGCCCGTATTGCGGCGTGAACCGATGGCGCCCACGTAAAACGCCGGGCTGTGCAGCGCTTCCAGGAGCGCGAGGTCGTCCAGCTTGGGATCGTGGCTCAAGGCGACGATGCAGGTGCGCGTGTCGGGGGCGAGGGCCAGCACGGCGTCATCGGGCATTTCCCGGGTGATGTGCACGCCGGGCACGGACCAGCTGCCCACTTGTTCTCCGCGCGGATCGCAGACGGTCACCGCAAAGTCGTTGAACAAGGCCATGGTGGCCAGGTATTCCGCCAATGCGCCTGCGCCGATGAGCAGCATCCGGTACTGCGGCCCCAGCGTGGAACAAAGCGTCGCGCCGTCGAATTGCACTGTGGCGGGCGTCGAGGCCGGCGCCAATGTCACTGCTCCGGTGGCTACGTCAACGGTGCGCTGGACCAACTGGCCGGATTCGAGCCGCCGGACCAGGGCGTCCAGCGTTTCGTAGTCCGGCTGGAACTCCAGCAGCAGCTCCAGCGTGCCGCCGCAAGGCAGTCCGAACCGGCGCGCTTCGTCGGCTTCGATCCCGTAGCGCACCAGTTCAGGCGCGCCTTGCGCGATGGCGCCTGTGCCATGGGCGCGGGTGTATCGATGAATCAGGTCGTCTTCGATGCACCCGCCCGAAACAGAGCCGACGCAGCGCCCGTCTTCGCGCAGCGCCATCATGGAGCCGACGGGGCGCGGGGAGGAGCCCCAGGTCTTGACCACCGTGGCCAGCAGCAGCCTGTGCCCGTCCGCCAGCCAGGCGCGGGCTTCGCGCAACACGCGGACGTCGACCGTCTCCATGCCTAGGCTACCCTGCGCACCGGCAGGCTGCGGATCCGCTTGCCGGTGGCGGCAAAGATGGCATTGCTCAGCGCGGGCGCCACGGGCGGCACCGGGGGCTCGCCCACGCCGCCAGGAGGCAGGGAGTGATCGTCGTTGACCAGATGCGTGCGGATCACACGCGGCGAGGCATTGTGGCGCAGCACTTCATAGTCGTGGAAGTTGCTCTGCTTCACGCGGCCGCGTTCGAACGTGATCTCGCTGGCAAGGGCAAGGCCCAGGCCCATGATGGCGCCGCCTTCCATCTGTGCGCGGATGCGTTCGGGGTTGATTTGCGGACCGCAGTCCATCGCCATGTCCACGGCCACCACGCGCACCTCGCCCTTTGCATCCACGGCCACCTCGACCACGGTGGCGGTGTAGCTCATGAAGCTGTAGCAGAATGCCAGCCCAAGGCCGTGGCCCTGGGGCAGTGTTCTGCCCCATTCCGCGCCTTTGCAGGCCGCTTCGATCACGCCGCGCAGGCGGCCCGTGTCGTAGGGATAGAGCTCGGGGGATTCTGAGTAGTTCCAGGTGTCGGCCATTGTGCCCGGGTCGATCCTGCGCGCCGGGCCGATGAGGTCGAGCGCGAAATCCTTGGGGTCCTTGCCCGCGCGGTGGGCCAATTCGGCGATGAAGCACTGGGCAGCGTAAGCGTGCGGAATGTTGGCTACCGAGCGGAACCAGCCAATACGGGCATGGGCCTCCACTTCGGCCGTTTCCACCCGGACGTTGGGAATGCGGTACGGCATGTTGATGGCCGACATGGCCGATTCGAAGAGCTGCTGGCCCTTGGCGCCTTCCGAAAAGAGGGAGGCGATGGTGGGGGCGGCACTGCGGTGCAGCCAGGACTGGACCTGGCCGTTCTTGTCCAGAACGGCCTCCAGGCGTTCGACCGACACGGTATGCAGATAGTCATGATGAATGTCGTCCTCGCGAGTCCACACCAGCTTGACTGGCGTGCCTTCGGGCATGGCGCGGGCGACGATGGCTGCCTCGTCCACGAAATCGGGCTTGGACTTGCGGCCGAACCCGCCGCCCAGCAGCAAGACATTGACCGTGACGTCGGCGGGCTCCAGTTTCAGCCGGGCGGCGACGGCATCGCGCGCGGCGATGGGGTTCTGGATCGACGTCCAGACCTCGGCGCGGCCATCCTTGATCCGGACGGTGGCCGCTGGCGGTTCCATCGAGGCATGGGCCAGATGGGGAACGTAGTACTCCGCGGCGACGCGCTCGGCTTCGGGCGCCTTGGCCCAGGCTTGCGCGGCATCGCCCTGGCTGCGCATGGTCTTGCCGGGCTTGCGCGCTGCCGATTCCAGCGTCTGGCGGTAGGCACTTGAGTCGTAGCTGCCGTTGGGGCCGTCGTCCCATTCGATTTGCAGCGCGTCGCGGCCTTGGCGGGCCGCCCAGGTGTTGCGCGCGACGATTGCGACGCCGCCCAGGGGCTGGAATGCGGGCGCCCCTTGCATTGGCGGAATCTCCACGACCTTCAGCACGCCGGGCACGGCCAGCGCCTTGGCGCTGTCGAGACGGCGCAGCTTGCCGCCGACGACAGGAGGACGTGCGACGACGGCATAGACCATGCCGGGCAGGCGCATATCCATGCCGTAGCTGGCCTGGCCCTTGCCGATGGCCTCCAGGTCCACCAGGCGCACGTGCTCCTTCCCGATATAGCGGAACTCGGCCCGATCCTTGAGCTTGAGGGCATCGCCCGCGGGAACCGGCTGTTTGGCCGCGTCCGCCGCCAACTCGCCATAAGTCAACCGGCGCCCGGAGGGCTGGTGCAGCACCTCGTGTTGCACCGCTTTGACCTCGGCCACAGGAACCGACCAGCGCGCTGCCGCCGCTGCTTCGAGCATCTGGCGGGCGGCCGCACCGACGCGTCGCATGGGCATCAGGAAGTGCCGCACGCTGCGCGAGCCATCCACGTTCTGGTTGCCATAGCGCGCTTCATCGGCCTGCGCCTGCATGACCTTGACGCGGTCCCAGCGCGCTTCCATTTCGTCGGCCACCACCATGGGCAGGCTGGTGCGCACGCCCGTGCCCATTTCGGCGCGGTGCGCGACGATGGTGACGGTGCCGTCCGCGGCGATGCTGACGAAAACCAGCGGGTCGTCGACGGTGCCGCCGGGCATGCTGTCAGCGCCGTACTTCTGGGCGGGGGACTCGGCGGCCCAGGCTGCCGTGATCAAACCCCTGGCCGTGACCGTCAGGGTGAGCGCGCCCAAGGCGCCCTGCAGAAAGCCGCGCCGGGAAAGTTGAGCGATGTGCGTCATTGCTTGCCTCCCTGGGCGAGGAGCCTGGCCGCCTGCTGGATGGCTGCGCGGATGCGAGGATAGGTGCCGCAACGGCAGATATTGCCGCTCATGGCGTCCTCGATGTCTTGGTCGGTCGGCTGCGCCGAGACCTTGAGCAGGCTTACCGCCGTCATGATCTGGCCCGCCTGGCAGTAGCCGCATTGGGCAACGTTCTGTTCTATCCAGGCCTGTTGCACCGCCCGGCCGACCGCATCCGCCTCTATCCCTTCGATGGTCGTGATGCTGTGGCCTGCCACGGCGGAGAGCGGGGTGACACAGGACCGGATGGGCGCGCCGTCCATGTGCACGGTACAGGCGCCGCACAACGCCATGCCGCACCCGAATTTGGTGCCGGTCATGCCGAGTTCATCCCGTAAAGTCCAGAGCAAGGGCGTTTCGCCCGGGACGTCGATATCCTTGGCCTGGCCATTGATTTGAAGTTGGGTCATGGAGGAATCCTTGGTGGGCGGGCATGGCAGGCGAAAGCTTGCCTGAACCTTGAGTGAATCACTTTTTCAAATCGGAATTCTGCCTAAAAATTCAAAAAATCTGCCTAATTGTTCCAGACAGAACTTAAGGGCGACGAGCCAGAGCTGGCGCCTGGAGCCCACGCGAACGGCTCCTTCGGATCGTCGAGGGTCAGCCCCGAGGATGTTACGCCTTCGGCCGGCCCGTCGGTGAGCACGGTGTATCCGTGCTGCCAGGTCGCGTGCAGGCCCATTTTTTCGGTTGCGCTGCAATGACGTCCACCCTGTCACATCCCATACCAGCATCTCCGCTGGCCTTCCCCGGTCCCCGATCCAGGCCTAGCCTGTCGGCTCTTTCATCTTCGACAGGAGACCCGCATGGTGAAAGCGAAACGGGTGGGCGTGCCCTATGGCGTGGAAGTAACGAACGGCCAAAACGTCCTGCTCTCCGACACGCAAAAAGACGGCAAGGGAGGAACTGCGGGCATGCGGCCGCACGAACTTCTTGAAAGCGCGCTAGCGGCCTGTGTCTGCATGTCCATCGGCATGGCCGCGGACCGCGCCGGCGTTGCGTTGCCCGAGGCGACGGTGCAGGTGGACATCGATAGGCTGGATGACGAAACCGGATTCGAGGTGAGTTTGCGCTTCGCTGCGGCGCTGACGGCGGCGCAGCAGGATCTGGTTCGCGACGCGGCGCAGGCATCGCCGGTTGCGCGCACGTTGGGCAAGACGGTGCGGGTGCGGCCAGCTGTGTTCCTGGTGGCCTGAAGAGGATGCGGGCAGAACGCGCTTCTGCCCGAGGTTCACCTACTGCCCGAACTCATAAACATAACTATTCGCCGACCCTGCCGCTTGGTTGTACAGCGGGCACCAGCCGTTGACCGGGGCCACTTCGCAATACCGGTTGCGGCCATACACCTGGGCGATCTTCCAGTCCTGGGTCTTGTCGGCGCGTTCCAGCAGGTACTGCATGCGCACGCCGCGCTCCTTGCGGTCGCGTTCGTCGTTGTCCACCGGAAAGCCGGGCGTGGAGGGCGTGGTGTTGCGGATCTGGGCGACGACGAAGGCGCGCGTGTCGGATTGGACATCGACGTTGACGACACTGCGCTCGTAGATCTCGACGCTGCATTTTTGGTCGCCGTTCTGCCGGGCCTGCAGCTGTGCGGTGCTCAGCGCGTCTTCGGCGGCGCTGAAGGGACGGTAGAGTTCGGCCAGTTCCTTGCAGGCGGTGGCGGTATAGCGGTCGTGCGCGTCGCGCACCTGCCACCAGGATTTCACCGCCGCTTCCGGCGTGTTGGCGGCCAGCTGCAGTTGCGGCGTGGCGGCTTGAAGCCGTTCCCAGGGGGTCTCTTCCTGCTTGGAGCAACCCGTCAAGGCGATTGCCAGAACGAGCAGTAGGGCGGGCTTGGTCACGGTACTGAATCGGGTAAACAAATCGGGGGCACCATGATACCCCTTCCGCCGTGGCGCCCGCCCTTCAGGCGGGGCGCAATGCCCGCTTGTACGCTTCCAAGGTGCTGAACATCTTGCCCGCAAGCCGGAAATTGGCTTCGGCGTAGGCCCGGGCGTTACCGATCATGGCTTCGGTTTGTCCCGGATCGCCGCGGATTTGCATGATGCGGTCCGCGTAGCCGGCGACGTCGCCGGGCGCAGCCAGCCAACCGGTCTGGCCCGGCGTGACGATTTCCGGCAATCCGCCCACGTCGCTGGCGACCACGGGGCGGCGCGCGGCGAACGACTCGGGTACCACGCGCGACCAGGCTTCGGTGGCCGAAGGCACCAGCACCACGTCGGCGGCGCGGATCATCTCCGCAATATTGTTGCGATGACCGGCGAACACCACATGTTCGGAAATGCCCAGATCCACGGTCAGCTGGTGCAGCGCATAGGCATAGGGCTTGGTGCTGGCGGTGGGCATGCCGACCACCAGCGCGATGGCGGGCAGGCCCTGGCGGCGCAGCCGGTGCACCACGCGCAACAGATCGGCCTGGCCCTTCTCGGGACGCAGCATGCCTATGGTGGCAATGACGCAGGCGCTGTCGGGGGCACGGATGCCCAGTGCTTGCCGGGTGCGCAGGCGTGACTGCGGCGTGTCGCCGGATTGGAAGAATTCGTCCGCGGCCCATTCTCCGACCACGCTGATCCGCTGCGCGGCCGCCAGGCGCGCCGCGACGAGTTCCTGCTTGCCCAGCAGGCTGGTCGCGATGACGTGGTCGCAGCCGATTTTCCATTCCAGCCGGCGACGCGGCGAGGAAGGCATGGGCTTGGCGAAGTGGCGCGTCCTGACGACCGAGCACAGGTCGCGGCACAGCGCGGCGGTCTTGCCGTCGGCGCGACTGTGGCTGTCGATCAGGTCGATGCGCAGCGTCTTGACCGCGCGCCGCAGCTTCAGGACCGTGGCCGGCGAGTAGGCGGCGTCGAAGTCTATGTCCACGGCGCGCAGGCCGCGCTGCCGGGCTTCGCGCCCGATTTCGCTGTCCGCCGGAGCCGCGATCGCCACTTCGTAGCCATGGCGCTGCAGCCAGGAGGATTGCTCGAGGACGCGGAATTCCAGCCCGCCCAGGCTGCGCTCAGCCAGCGTATGCAGGATGCGCATGATGCTCCAGGACTTTGCGGCAGGCGCCCAGCACATCGTCGGGCGTGATGGAATTGATGCCGTCGCGGGGATGGCGGGGAACGACCGCGGCGGAGTAGGGGCGGTCCCAGAACCACTCCGGGTTGGACTCGTTGAATACGCCCACGTAGGGCACGCAAGCGCCTTGGGCGATATGCGACGGGCCGCAATCGTTGGCCACGATCAGGCGCGCACGCAGCATGAGAGCGCTGAGCTCCGGCACCGAGCGGCAGTAGGCGATGGAAAATTCAGGACGCCGCATGGCTTCCAGCTTGTCGCGTTCGATGACCTCTTGTTCTCCCAGCACGAACAGGTAGCGGGTGTCCGGGCCCAGCAGCAGCTTTAGCCTCTCGGCCAGGCGCAGGTAGTTCAGCAGGCTCCAGCGCTTGAACGCGCCGGAGCCGCCGCCAGGGATCATGACCACGTCGGCCCCTGGTTCCTCGTGCCGATGAGGTTGGGCCAGCGTCTGGAAGCAGCGGCGCGCCACGGCCTCGGCGTCGAACTGCCGGTACGACGCCAACAGCCGGAGATTGGCCAAGCCGATGTATTCGGCAACGCTCTTGCGATGGGAGTGCGTCCAGGCCAGGTCGCTCATCCGCGCGTTGTGAAAGCCGAAGCGCATGGTTGGCCGGCGCAGCAGGTTGATCAGGCCGAAGCGTTCGCTGCTGTGATGCAGGCTGACGCAAACCGGGGTGTGCTTTTTGAGCGTGCGCAGATAGTCACCGAACGTGGCGGCCCGGACGAACTCGTCGACCCAGGGCACGCCGCGGTAGAAGCCGGCCAGGTCGTCGCGGGCCACCACCCGGATCCGCCTGGAAGCCCACCAGGTTTTCAGTTGATAGAGCGCCGGCAGGGCGACGATCTGGTCGCCCAGCCGGGGCTGGCTTCTGACATAGACGACGACTTCCGACATGGGCAACCTCGTTTGCACGGCAGTTTTTTGGAGGTCCGCAGACCGCTGCCGCGCAATGTATCGATCCAGTCGAATGAATCTTTCCGAGGTCTTTTAAGGAGTGTGAAGAACCTGCCGGACGTGCTTTACACAACTAAACAACTACGCCCGTATGCGGTTCGCGTTCACGTCGTCGTTGCGCGCTTACTTGGAACCGCCCGAGTTCGGGTAGCCCGGAGGCGGCGCCGCGCCACCGCCCTTGGTGCTGGGCACGTTGTCGTTGGCTTCGCGGTGGCGGCCCTGCTTGTCGGTCTTGTGCATGTCCGACCGGGTGTGGTCGCTCTTGTTCAGGTTGGGCGGGTTGGTCGGCGTGTTCGGCGTCGCATTTGGCGCGGGCGGCTTCTGTCCGGGCGGCACGGGCTGGTTGGGGGGGACGGCGGTGCTGTCGTTGGGCGTGTTGGACGGCGAGGTGGGCATGGCTGACTGCGCCAGCGCACCGGCCGAAGCCAGTCCGGCGGACAGGGCCAGCGCGTAGGTGAAGGCTCGGATTTTCATGAGTACGCTCCTATGTGGGAAATGCTGGAACCTATCCGCAAGCGTCATGCCCGGCTGCGCACGTCTCTCGGTGATCCTGAAAGGAAAGGTGCTTTACCTTGTGAACGCCTCGCGTCGCTAGCGGGCGTTCCATCCCAAGCTCGAACGCACCGGAAAAATATACCGATTCGCGCCGCTTCCTCGCCGGTCGTGCGCATTCCTGCTGCGGGTGGACGCTAACCGCAGGCATCGTCGTCTTCCAGCGTGGAGGCGCCCGCCTTGGAGCGCTCTTGCACGCGTACCACACTGAACTCTCCTGTTGCCTCCAGATAGGCTCTTTCGACCTCAGCCAGGTTGGCGACGCCTTTCAACCTTAGTTGCTCCATCAGTTCGCTGCGGGTGATGTGCTCTTTCCTGAGTCCATGGACCAGCACTTTGCCGGACCGGATCAGGCAGACGCGCTGTGGCTCAAGCAGGCGACGCAAGGGAGGAACGTAATAGCCCACCCGATCCAGCAGGTAGCTCCAGCCGACTATGGTGGCGACAACGATGATGCCGTCCCCCATGGAGTACGAATCGCCCGACATGGCATTGCCCGCGGCATCCGCCACCAAGACCAGCACCAGCATGTCCGCCATTCCCAGGGAGCCCATGTCACGTCTGCCGGAAATACGCAGCAACGCGTACAGCACCCAATACATGGTCGTGCCGCGGATGATCATTTCGGCAAAGCCCGCCTGCAACTCGAAGATTTGGGCGAATTTTTCCATGGCGTTTCGATAGCAAGCGCCGTGCCGCGTGCGGGCAGCGCCGGCACAGACGCAGTTGGGGCATGGCATTTGCTGAGAGGTCGTGATCCATCACGAGGACGACCGCCATGAAACCCAAAGACCGCAAACCCAATCCTTCGGCCGATGACACCGACCGGGAACTCCAGGCCAGCCACCGCGATGGGCAGAACCGGACCAAGAAGGAGGGCCATGTCAGCCAAATAGGCACCGGACAGGATCAGCAAAGCCGGCGCAATCGAGGCGCTGGGGCGCGCAGCAAGGGCTGAGCGGCCGCTGCGTACCGTCCCGCCACCGCGTAAGCAAGGCGGGACGTCTTCGAGTGGCCGGATGGGCATGGCGCTTGCTGAATAGGTCCACTCGGATCGAGCGCAAGAAATGGCGTAGCGATACAGCCATGACCGTGGTTCAACGTGGGGATGGTCCCCGCATAGGAGAGACGTATGGAGCATCAAACCAATATCGTTGGCGGCCCCAAGGATTCCGCGACCGGGCCTGGCCCCGAGATCATGGCGGCGGACACCCTTGACGGCAACGACGTCGTCAACGCCTCGGGGGAAAGCCTGGGGTCGATCAAGGACATCATGATCGACGTGCCGCGGGGACGCGTGGCCTACGCCGTGCTGTCGCGCGGCGGCATCCTGGGCATGGGCGACAAGCTCTTCGCGATTCCGTGGGCGGCCTTGACGCTGGACACCGACCGCAAGTGCTTCATCCTGAATGTCGACAAGGAGGTCTTGAAGAACGCGCCGGGCTTCGACAAGGACGACTGGCCCAGGATGGCGGACGAAAGCTGGGCGTTGAGCGTGCACAAGTACTACAACCAGGATCCCTACTGGTAGGGCGCAGCTCGGGAGGGCGGCCGCGAGCCGCCCTTTTTCCCCTCCATTTTTTTCCCTTTCTTCTTCCCATGCCGGTCGGCCGGCCCTTCCCATGCATACTCCTCTTACCCACGATGCTGTTCAGGCAATACGCCCGGCCCGGTTTTTGGGAAGACGCCACGGCGAACGAGCCCCTGTCTCCCTGGGCCGTCAGGCGGCGCTCAACGGCTTCAGCTTCCAGGCGCCGGCCGGTCTGGCCGCGCGTATCCGCCAGCGTATCGAGCAAGCCGAAAACGAAGCCTGGATGGCGCGTCTGTGGCAACGCGACGCCACGCTGTGGACCGGGACCGATGAGGATCGCTGGCTGGGTTGGCTGCAACCGGGCATGGCGCCCCGGGCGCTCGGCCGCATGACGGCAATCTGCCGCAGGTTGTGCGTGGCCGGGTTCTCCGATGCGGTGTTGCTGGGCATGGGGGGCGCCAGCCTCGGCGCGGAGGCGCTGGCCCGCACGCTGGGCGTGGCCAGCGGAGGCTTGCGCCTGCACGTGCTGGACTCCACCGACGCGGCCCAGGTGCGCGCGGTGCAGTCCGCGGTGGATCTCACGCGTTGCCTGTTTGTCGTCTGCAGCAAGTCCGGATCGACCCTGGAATCGCGCATGCTCGCTGCCTACTTCCATGAACAGGTGGCGCGGCGGCTTGGACGGCAGGAGGCGGGGCAGCGCTTTGTCGCCATTACCGATCCGGGGTCTCCGATGCTGGACCGCGCGCGGGCGGACGGTTATGCCGCCGTCTTCGAGGGCGAGTCGTCCGTGGGCGGGCGCAACTCCGTGCTGTCGCCCTTCGGACTGGTCGCGCTGGCGCTGCTGGGGCACGATCCAGCGGCATTCCTGCGCAGCGCCCGCCCCATGGTGCGGGCATGCGCGGGGCAGGCCCAGGCGCGCACCAATCCGGGGTTGCTTCTGGGAGCGCTGCTGGGCGAGGCCGCATTGGACGGCCGCAACAAGCTCACCATCCTGGCCGCGCCCGGGCTGGAGTACGTGGGGTGTTGGCTCGAGCAATTGCTGGCCGAATCCACCGGCAAGAATGGGCGGGGCATCATTCCCGTGGCCCACGAGCCCGCCGGGGATGCGTGCGATTATGGCCGCGACCGCATGTTCGTCCATCTTGCGCGCTGCGATACGCCCGGCGCCGAGCTGGACACGCGCATGCGGCGGCTGGCCGCTGCGGGATTCCCGGTGGCGCGTTGCGAACTGCCGTCTGCCCAGTCGCTCGGCCAGGAGTTCTTTCGTTGGGAAATGGCCACCGCCGTGGCCGCCGCCGTGCTGCGCGTCAATCCGTTCGATCAGCCGGACGTGGAAGCCAGCAAGGCGCGCACGCAGGCCCTGGCGGCGCGCCACGAAGCCGGCATCGGCGTAGCCGACGTTATGCCCCGGCTGGTCGAAGGCGCGCTGGCCTTCCATGGCGAGGCCGAGGGGGCGACCGCGATCGAGCTGCTGGCGTCGTACTTTGCGGGAATGGATCAGGGCGACTACGTGTCGCTGCTGGCCTATGTCGCCCGGAATCCGGTCCATGACGCGCGCCTCGCCGGGATGCGCTGCCGGCTGCGCCAGGCGACCGGCGCTGCAACCATGGTCGGGTTCGGTCCGCGCTACCTGCATTCCATAGGCCAGCTGCACAAGGGCGGCCCCGCGGGCGGACGATTCCTGTTCATTACCGCGGACGCCGGGGAGGAGCTGGAAGCGCCCGGCCACGCCCTGGGTTTCGCCGCCATGCAGCGTGCGCAGGCCTTGGGCGACATGGAAGAGTTGGCCTCGCGGGGCCGGCCGTGCTTGCGCGTGCACATCTCGGGGCCGGTGGAGGCGGGGCTCGCCCGCCTGGCCGCGCTGCTGGACCGCGCGTTGGTCCCACCGGCGCTCCGCTAGCCGGCTTGCTCATCGGCGTCCTGCCGGGCGGGCGCCGGCAGGTGCACGATGCGTTCGGGGAGCGCCAGCGCGATGCCTGCCGTGTCCAGCTCGCGCATGATGCCCAGGTTGATCTCCTGTTGTATGTCCATGTAGCGGTTGTAGTCCGCTGTCATGACGTAGTAGACGGCTTCGTACTCCAGCGCGTTGTCGCCGAAACGGGCCAGGTGCGCCCGGTCGTAGCGGGTGCCGGATTGGCGTTCGATCTGCTGTCGGATCAGCTCCGGCACGGTGGCGGCGCGGTCCACCGGCGTCATGTAGGTGATGCGGACGGTGAAGATGATGCGCCGTTGCTGCATCCGCTTGTAGTTCTGGATGGTCTGCTTGAGCAGCTCCGTGTTGGAACACACGATCTGTTCGCCGCCCAGGCTGCGGATGCGCGTCGTCTTCAGGCCCACGTGCTCGATGCTGCCGGCCACCTGTCCGAAGACGATGAAATCCCCAGCCTCGAAGGGCTTGTCGAGCCCGATCGAGATCGAGGCGAACAGATCGCTCAGTATGGTCTGGACCGCCAGCGCGACGGCGACGCCGCCGATGCCCAGGCTGGCCACCAGCGCGGTGATGTTCACGCCCAGATTGTCCAGCATGGCCAGCAGGGCGATGACGGCAACCAGTGTGCGCAGCAGGAACCGGAACAAGGTGGCGGTGACGGCATTGACCTGGCCGCGCGCGGCCAGTGCATGATCCAGTCCCACCTCGACTGCCCGGTCGAGCCACAGGGCGAGCTGAAGCGTCAACAGCACGAACCAAAGATGCTGGGCTTTGCCCGCGCTCCAGGGCAGTGGGGCGCCGATGAATTCGGCGCCGATCAGGATGGACAGCAACAGCAAGATGACACAGTTGGTGCGCCGCAGGACCTCGGAGACCGAACGCGCAAGAGGATGGCCTGGCGTGTCGGCGCGCTGCCGCAGCCGCGACCGCGTGATCCGCAAGGCGGCGCTCAGCGCGAAGAACAACGCGGCGCCCGCCGTCAGCGCCAATGCCCACAGCATCAGCGGATGGTCCGAAAGGCCCCGGACCTCAGGCAACCAGTTTGCGAGCATGCCGTCTCCTGGAGGAAAGCCGCAACGCAGCAATTGCCGTGCCGTCCGCGCGGGCACGTGGTTTGCTGATAGCGAGGCGGCGGCATTCCGCCCGCCTTCAGGAGCAGCGTCATGGACAAAGAGCGCGATACGACGGCGGCGCCCGCCGAGATCTTGAGCGAAGGTGAACTGAGGGCGCGGCGCACGCTCGAAGCAGCGCGGCGCTTGCTCGATCCGCAGGCGGAACCAGCTGCCGCCGTCTCTTCAGTTGAGGCAGAACTCAAGCGCTACGTCAGGGAGGCGTACCACAGGCGCTCATATGGCTCCTATGGTTGAGCGTTACTGCTGCGGTTCGTCCCAGACTGACGCATGCCGATATTGTTCGGCGCGCGCCAGCGTGCGATAGAAATCCGCGCCAACCCGTATCAGCCTTTCCAGCTCTTCGGGCTGCAGCCTGGGCTGCAGCGCCATCAGGCATTCCGCATAGTTGGCCAGCACCTCGGGCCAGTCATGGAAGTCCCGGTCGACCGCTGGCGTGGCGATCATTTGTGCCAATAGTTCCTCGCGATCCATATGCATGTTCCGCAGCAAGCGCACTGGTTGCAGATGCGCCCGCAGGTATGCGCATCTGTTCCTTCGCTGGTACTAATCCTCGGGAAGACTCCTATTTCTTGGCGGCATCCAGGCGTTGCTGCATGGCTGTCGCCATTTCCAGGTGTTGTTGCAGCACCGGCAGGGTCTCGATCGCGAATTGCTTGACGTCGGGATCCTTCACGTCGTTCGAGGCTTTCTCGAAGAGCTTCACCGCGTCCTGGTGCGCGGATACGCCAATCTCGTCCACATAGGCCTTGTCGAAGCTGTCGTCGCGCAAGCCCAGCGCCTTCAGTTTTGCCTGCTGCACCAGCGAGGGTTCGGTCGGCGCCTGATAACCCTTGCCTTGCGCAAGTGTGGCCAATTGCTGGCCGGCCTTGCCGTGGTCGTCGATCATTTTCTGGGCAAACGCCTTCACGTCCGGATCGCGGGCTTTTTCAAGAGCGAGCTTGCTGCCAGCGACTTCCAGGTGGCCGGCCTGGGCTGCGTTCTCCAGGAAGTCCCGGTCGGCGCTGTCCAATTTCGCTGCCGCGGCCGTGGGAGGCGCGGCGGGCGCGGTTTGCGCCTGCGCAGCATGGGCGGCAGCCAACGTCAGCGAGGCGAGGATCGTGGCGGTCAGATAGCGGGTTTTCATGGAAACCTCCAGATTTGGGCGCGGTGCGCCGTTATGGGTGGGAGCCTGCAGCCACCAGCAATCGCTGTTCCCGCCCGTCAGCGACTTCAGCGGGGCTTGGGCTTGCCCGTCAGTTCGGCGTGGTACTCCACCAGACGCTGCAGGGCATAGCGGGCGCTGGCCAGGCGTATGCCGTTGCGGTTGCCGGAGAAGCGCCGGGTTTCGGCGTAGATTGCCGGCGCGGCATCGGCCTGGCCCGCCTTGAAGACCCAGGCATAGCACTGCGTGCCAGCGGGAATGTCGTCGTCGACCGAGTCGGTGACGCCTGTATTGGAAATGGCGATCAGCGCCGGGCTTTGCCGCGATGCGCCCAGCGCCATCTCCCGCGCTACCGGCTCGCTCGTGAGGTTATGTCGCGCCAGGGTCGCGGGCGTCACCCCAAGGCAACGCATCTTTGCCTGCGGGGAATAGACCACGAATGCGCAGTCCAGCAGCGAACCGGCGCCCGCCACATCCGCCAGCGTGGCGGCGATGAGGCCGGCCGTGCATGATTCCGCCGTGACCAGCGTCAGGGCGTGTTCATGCATGTACGCGGCAACCCGTTCGATCGCGTCCATGGCGGATGGCGCTTTCCGGTTGAGGATCGCCTGGCCTAGCCGCCGTTGCGCACCGGGTCGGGCGGCTTGCGCGATACGCCGGCATGGTCTGCATCGGTGACCCGGTCCGCGCCTATGTCGGCGCCTTCGTGGTCGCGGTCGCGCGGGTTGGCGCTTTCGCGGTCGCCTGTGCCTTGAGCATCGCTATCGGTATGGACCAGGTCCTGAGGCAGGTCGCTGGCCGAGTCCGACGAATCGCTGGGACCCAGGTCGGGGCGGGGGGAGGGATCGGTCTGGGGATCGGGCAGGGAGTTGACGGGCGTGCCAGGCATGATGATTCTCCGTAGGGCTGCAATGGGCTCTATGAGACGTTGCGCAGCAAGCCGCGTGCCCGGCTGGCCCATCCTCCCGAGCGCCGCCGCGCATTACTGCGGATTTCGCACCTGGATGTTGTTGCGGATCTCCTTCACGCCCGCCACGCCCCGGGCCGCGCCGACGGCGGAGGCCGCGCTGTCTTCGTTGTCCGCAAAGCCGCTGAGCTGGACCACGCCCTGGTAGGTTTCAACCTGTATGGTGTTGGACCGTAAATTGGGCGTCTTCAGCAACGCCTCCCGCACGCGCGCCGTGGTAGTGACGTCATCGGTGTACTGGCCCGTGCTGCGATGACCGTCCTGCGCCGCGCAGCCTGCCAGCGCCAAGGCGAGCATTGCTGCGCCCAGGCCGTGAACTATGGATTTTCTGACCATGGATAGTGCTCCTTTGCCGTGGATGGCGGCAGGAAATGCCGCCCCGCGGGAAGCGAGCAACTCGCATGCCTGTGAGGGCCGCGCCCAGGCTCTCGCACCGATCAGGCCTGGGCGGCCTCCCAGCGGCTGGCCGAGAACTTCTCCGCCATCATCAAGCCGCCGCGCCCCGTCGCCATTTCGGCGATGACCTCGCCCACCGCCGGCGCGATCTGAAAGCCCCCGCCCGAGAAGCCGAAAGCATGCAGCAGCCGCGGCACTCTGGGGCTGAAGCCGATGACCGGGTTCTTGTCGCTGAAATAGCCTTCGATGCCTGACCAGCAGCGGATCACGCTGGCGCAGGCCAGCGCCGGGAGCACGGTCGGAGCGATGCGGCCGAGTTCGGCGAGCGCGGCGCGGCCCGGCCGGCTGCGGTCTCCCGGCAGCGCGCTGCCGTAGCCGCCGCCCATGACCACATTGCCGCGCGCGACCTGGCGGGCATAGAAGCCGCCGCCCTCCACGCCCAACGACACGCCGATCTGCGGCGTGAGAGGCTCGGTGACCAGCATGGTCGGATACTTGACCTGCAGGGGCAGGTCGTCGCCGAACCAACGGGCTACCGCCGCGCCCCAGGCGCCTGCTGCATTGATGACGGTGTCGGCGTGTATGCGCCGGCCGTCGGCGACGGTCAGCAGGAAGCCGTTGCCCTGGGTGTCTGCCTGCGTGATGGCGCAGTGTTCGAGCAGGCTTGCGCCGGCGCGCGCAGCGGCATGGGCGAAGGCGGGCGCGACCAGTCGCGGATTGGCCTGGCCATCCTCCGGACATAGCGAGCCGCCGGCAATGCCCGGATCCAGCGCGGGAAAGCGGCGACGCAGCTCGGCGGCGTCGATGATCTCCAGGCCCAGGTCGAAGTCGCTGACCTTGTCGCGGTAGGCACAAAGCTTGTCCAGGTCGGACTCGGAGCGCGCCAGCTTCAGGTGGCCGCTGCGCACGTATTCCGCATCGGTGCCGATGAGGTCCGGCAGGCGCGACCAGATGCCGTGTGCGCGCTGCGCCAGATACAGCTGCTCGATCGAGCGTCCCTGGCGGCGTACGCCACCGAAGTTGACGCCGCTGGCGCGTGCGCCGCTTGCGCCGCCGTCGATCAGCGCCGTGGCGACCCCCATGCGGCGCAGCGCCAGGGCGGCGCTGGCGCCCACCAGGCCGGCGCCGATGATGGCGACTTCCGTGTGCAGCGGGTTCATGGTTTCACCTTGCCGAGCATGGACAGGTTCAGGGGCTTGACGGGCGCCTGCCCGCGTAGCCGGCCTATGTCCGCCAAGGCCAGTCCGCGGCAGTCGGCCAGCAGCTCGGCCGCGCCCGCCTGGCACATGCGTCCCTGGCACAGGCCCATGCCGATGCGCGTCAGCGCCTTCAAGCGGTTGAGATCGTGGATGGCGTATTGCGCGGCCGCGGCGCGCAACGTGCCGGCGCGCACTTCCTCGCAGCGGCAGACCATGACGGAGTCGTCGCAGTCGGCGCCCGCGCCCGGCAGGGGAAAGGCCCGGTCCAGGCCGCGGCGGAATTGCGCCCAGCGCGCCTGGCGGCGGGCCAGCCACTGCACCCTGGCGGCGCTGACGTCGATGCCGCTGTCTGCCAGCATGGCCAGCGCGGCGCGTTCGCCCGCAAGCTCGGCCAGGACCGCGCCGCCGATGCCGGCGCCGTCGCCGGCCAGATAGACGCCGGTCGCCGTGCTGCGGCCGTCCGGGTCGCGGCGCGGCAGCCAGGCGCGCTGCGCGGCATCGAAGTCGAAGGCGCAGTCCAGCAGGTCGGCAAGCTGCGTTTCCGCGCGCAGCCCGTGGCCGACCGCAAGCGCGTCGCAAGCAATGGCGCGCTGCTTGCCGCCCAGGGTCGCAAGCGCGCGCTCGACGCGGCCCGCGCCCTCGGCCGCATCCAGCCGTGCGCCATGGTGCACCGGCACGCCGTGGGCGCGCAGCCAGCCCAGGTAGTACATGCCTTTGGCCAGCATGCCGGGCTGGCTCAGCAGCGCCGGCGCGGCGCGGACCTGGCTGCCTGGCGGCGCGCAGTCCAGCACGGCCTGCACCTGGGCGCCGGCGCGCGCATATTGGTAGGCGACCAGATAGAGCAGGGGGCCAGTGCCGGCGAACACGATGCGCGGCCCAAACGTACAGCCCTGGCTCTTCAGCGCGATCTGCGCGCCGCCCAGCGAGTAGACGCCGGGCAGGGTCCAGCCCGGGAAGGGCAGGACTCGGTCGGTGGCGCCGGTGGCGAGCAGCAGCCGTGAATAGGGCAGGGTTTCCAGTTCGCCGTCGCGGACCAGGTCCAGGCAGCCCGGGGCGGCATTCCACACCGCGGTGGCGGCGCGATAGTCGGCGCGGGCGGCCAGGTCCGCGCCCGCCGCATGGATGGCTTGCGCGCGCTTCCATTCGAAGCCATAGCGCTGGCGCGCGGTGCCGCGAGGGGCCGCGCCCTGGCGATAGATCTGGCCGCCAGGCAAGGCGGCTTCGTCCACGATCACCGGACGCAGGCCGTGGCGCAGCAGCGTCTGCGCGGCGCGCACGCCCGCGGGCCCGGCGCCCACCACCACCATGCGCGGCGAGTCATCGGCGCCGGGCGGGTTCATTTGCATGCGAGTTCTCCGGGCTGGGCGCTGACCAGTTCCATGCCGTCTTCGACTGCGGTGGAACAGGCGCGCAGGCGTGCGCCGTCCGCCGTCTGCACCCAGCAATCCTGGCAGGCGCCCATCAGGCAGAAGCCGGCGCGCGGCGCGCCTTCGCCCAAGGTGACGCGCAGGTGCTGCGCGGCCAGCAGCAACGCCGTCAGCACGGTGTCGCCCTCATGGGCTTGCAGCGGCAAGCCGTTCCAGGTCAGGCGCAGCGGCGTCGAGGCGGGCGCCGACACGCGGCGCAGCAGCGGTTTCATGCGGCGGTCTCCGCGCGGCGCAGTTGCGACAGGGTGCGGTCGGGCAGGATGATGTCGGCGTCGTAGCGCAGCTCCACGATGGCCGGCATGCGATGCTCCCGGGCATACGCCAGCGCGGCATCATAGGCCGGCGCGAAATCCTCCGTGCGCTCGACCGCAGCGCCGTAGCCGCCATAGCTGTGCGCGAGCCGCGCGAAATCGGGGTTGACCAGTTCCGTCGCCAGGGCGCGTCCGGGATAGGCGCGCTCCTGATGCAGGCGGATGGTGCCGAACAGGCCATTGTTGAAGACCAGCACCACAATGCCCAGCCGGTACTGCGCCGCGGTGGCCAGCTCCTGCATGGTCATCTGGAAACAGCCGTCGCCGGCGAAGCAGACCACGGCCGCATCGCGGTCGCGCAGCTTGGCCGCGATGGCTGCGGGCAGGCCGTAGCCCATGGCGCCGACGGCGGGCGCAAGCTGGCTGCCCGGTCCCTTGAAGGCAATGTGCCGGTGCGCATAGAGCGCGTAATTTCCCGCGCCCACCGTGACGCAGGAATGCGGCGGCAGCGTGGCCGCGACGTGGCGCGCCGCCGCGTTCAGGTCCAGCGGGCCGGGCGTGGGCGGCAGCGCAGGCGCTGGGGCGGCCGCTACAGTGCCCCGGCGGCGCGGCTGCCAGCCCGGCGTCGGCGCCAGTCCCGATGCGGCCTGGGCGAAGCCGTCCACACTGGCGACCATGCCCAGCGCCGGCGTGCACAGCCGCCCGATCTCGTTGGCGTCCGGGTGGATGTGGATCAGCGTCTGGCGCGGCGTGGGCGAGGCCAGCCATTCATAGTTGATGGTCGTCGGTTCGCACAGGCGGGTGCCCAGCGCGATGACGAGGTCGCTGTCCATGACGGCGCGCTTCTGGTGCGGCGGCATGCTGGCGCTGACCTGGCCCACGAAATTGGGATGGTCGTTGTCGAACAGTTCCAGGCGTCGCCAGGCGGTGGCCACGGGCAGGTCGAAGCGCAGCGCGAAGTCGCGCACGGCCTCGCGCGCGGCTTGCGGCCAGCGCGAGCCGCCCAGCAGCAGCAAGGGCCGCTCCGCCGCTTCCAGCAAGTCACGCAGGCGCAGCATGTCGGCGTCGGCCGGACGGGCGCAGGGCGGCTGTGGCGTAGCGGCCAGAGCCACGTCGGCGACGCTGGACAGCATGTCTTCGGGCAGGGAGAGGACCACTGGCCCGGGGCGTCCGCTAGTGGCGATCGCCCAGGCGCGCGCCAGGTATTCGGGAATGCGGTCGGCCCGCTCGATCTGCGCGACCCATTTCGCCAGCGGCGCGTACATGGCGCGGTAGTCCACTTCCTGGAAGCATTGGCGGTCGGCGGTGTCGCCGCCGACCTGGCCGATGAACAGGATCATGGGCGTGGAGTCTTCCCTTGCGGTGTGCACGCCGATCGCCGCATTGGTGGCGCCCGGGCCGCGCGAGACAAAGCAGATGCCCGGCTGGCCGGTCAGCTTGCCATGCGCCTCGGCCATGTAGGCGGCGCCTCCTTCCTGGCGGCAGACCACCGCTTCGATCGCGTCGCGCCGGGCGTAGAGCGCATCGATGCATGGCAGGAAGCTTTCGCCCGGCACCATGAACACGCGCTCCACGCCATAGGCCTGCAGCTGCGCGACCAGCAGTTCGCCGCCGCTGCGGGGGCCGGGGGCAGGCGCGTTCATGCCGCGTCTCCTTGCAGCGCCAGCGCCACGCGTTCCGCGCCATAGTCGCGTTCGGCCGCGGCCCGGCTGACCTTGCCGCCCAGCACGTCGTTGCGGATGGCGGTCGCGCTACGGTCAGCGGGCGCGCCGTAGCCGCCGCCGCCGGGCGTTTCCAGGCGCACGGACTGGCCGCTGGCCAGGCCGTGGCTGGCGATCTTGTTGGGCAGGCGCTGCTCGTCGGCGCGGCCGGGGTTCTGGATCACGCGCGAGGTGCCTCCCGCCAGGCCGCCGTTCAGGCCGGCCGCGCCAAACAGCGCGGCGTCGCAGCGGATGGTGCAGATCAGCTGATCATGCAGCGAACGGATCTGGCGCGCGATGCCCATGCCCCCGCGGTGGCGGCCCGCGCCGCCGCTGTCGTTGACCAGCGCGTACTCCTCGACCAGCAGCGGGTACTCGATCTCCAGCGCTTCGGCGGGCAGGTTGGAGGTATTGGTCACGTGCACCTGGATGCCGTCCATGCCGTCGCCCTGCGCGCGTCCGCCCGCGCCGCCGCCCAGCGTTTCCAGGTAGACGAAGGTGCCCTTGCCGTCCTGCATGGGCACGGAGAACAGCATGGAAGGCATGACGTCGTTGCACGAAGCCATGGCGCGGTCTGGCGGCAACAGCTGGCCCAGCGCGCCGATCACCGTGCCGGCCACGCGCTGCGCGGTGGTGACGCGCGCGCCCACCGCCGCCGGAAAGCGCGGGTTGGTAATGGTGCCCTCGGGGGCGGTGATGGTGATGGGCTGGAACAGGCCGTTGTTGGGCATGAGCTCGGGGTCGAGCATGGCCTTCACCGCGAAGTAGACGCTGGCGTTCAGGGCGCTGGCGGGCAGGTTGAATGCGCCGCGCGCCTGCTTGCTGGTGCCGGTGAAATCGACATGGAGCTGGCCGTCGCGCGCCTCTACGTTGGCCTGGATGGTGACGGGATCGCCGCCCATGCCGTCGTCGTCCATGCGCTCGGTGAAGGTATAGGTCCCGGTCGGCAGTTGCGCGATGCGGTTGCGCAGGCGTCTTTCGGTGTACACCATGATGCTGTCGATGGCGGACAGCACGGTCTCCAGGCCCGACTGCTGCACCAGTTCCAGCATCAGCCTGGCGCCCTTGTCGTTGGTGGCGATCTGGGCGCGGATATCGTGCATCCGGTTGTCCGGTTCGCGCGTGTTGTGCGCAATCATCTCCAGCAGGTCCATGTCCAGCTCGCCCTCGCGCACGATGCGCATGGCCGGCAGGCGGATGCCTTCCTCCCAAACTGTCTTCAGATGGTGCGACGTGGAGCCGGGAACGGCGCCGCCGACGTCGGTATGGTGGCCGATGTTTGCCGCGAAGAAACGCAGCACGCCTTCGTGAAAGATGGGAGTGATGACGGTGATGTCGGGCGCGTGCGTGCCGCCGGCCAGATAGGCGTCGTTGCACAGGAACGCGTCGCCCGGGCGCACGCCGGCCGCGCCGTAACGCCGCAGCACGGCGTCTATGCCGCCGGACAACGATCCCAGGTGCACCGGCACGTGGGCCGCCTGCGCTACCAGGCGGCCGGCGGCGTCGAACAGCGCCACGGAGCAATCCTTGCGTTCCTTGATGTTGGTGGAAAAGGACGAACGGATCAGCGTGTTGCCCATTTCCTCGGTAATGGACAGCAGGCGGTTGCTGAAGACCTCCATTTCGATGGGGTCGAAGGTGTCCGTGCCGGCAGCGGAAGTCGATCGATTGGTCATGGCGTACGCCTTAGCTGTTGAGGTTGACGACGAGGTTGCCGTATTCGTCGGCGCGCGCCTGCTGGCCCGGCAGCACGACGGTGGTCGAGCTCATTTCCTCGATCACGGCCGGCCCGTCCACGGGCACGCCCACCGGCAGCAGGGCGCGGCGCAGAATGGGCGTGTCCACCCAGCCCGCCCCTTCGAAGTACACGTTGCGGCGTTCCTTCAGGGCGCCGGCCACGCTTTCGCCGCCTTGCACGCGGGCCAGGGGCGCGCGTGGCACCAGGCCGATGGCGCGCACCCGGCAATTGACGATCTCCACCGGACGGCCGGCGGCGTCATAGCCATACTCGCGCACGTGTGCCGCGCTGAATGCCGCGACGAACGCATCCAGCGGCATCAGCTGCATGCCATCCAGCGGCACGGCGATTTCGAAGTTCTGGCCCTGGTAGCGCGCGTCGATCACGGCGGACAGGCGCTGCTCCGAGTCGTTCACGCCTTCGCTGGACAGCCAGGCGCGCGCCTTGCCGGCCAGGGCTTCCAGCGCCTGCCGCACGGCGGTCCAGCTGTCCGCGGTGGCGTGCGCCATCAGCGTCTGCACGAAGTCCATGGAAATGTCGGACAGCAGGATGCCGCGCGCGCACATGGTGCCCGGCTCCTGCGGAATCAGCAGGGTGCCGATGCCGCAATCGCGCGCCAGTTCGGCGGCATGCAGGCCGCCCGCGCCGCCAAAGGCGCAGAGGGCGAACTTGCGGATGTCATGGCCCCGTTCGGTGGAGACCGCGCGTACCGCGCGCGCCATGTTGGAGTTGGCGATGCGCAGAATGCCGTAGGCGGCTTCTTCCACGCTCAGTCCCAGCGGGCGGGCGATCTGCGCCTCCAGCGCCTCGCGCGCCTGGCGCGCATGCACGGCCATGCGGCCTTCCAGCAGCGCGACTGGATTCAGCCGGCCCAGCACGACGTGGGCGTCGGTGATGGTCACGACCTGGCCGCCCCGGTTGTAGGCGATGGGGCCGGGCACCGCACCCGCGCTCTGCGGGCCGACCTTGAGCGCGCCCGCGTCGTCGATGCGCGCGATGCTGCCGCCGCCCGCGCCGATGACGTGCACGTCCACCATCTGGGTCTTGACCGGATAGTCGGCCACCAGGCGGCTGGAGGTGAACAACGGCCGCAGTTCGGCCACCAGCGACACGTCGGTGCTGGTCCCGCCCACGTCAAAGGTGATCAGGTTGGGCAGCGCAGCCACGCGGCCCAGTTCGGTCGCGCCGATCACGCCGGCGGCGGGGCCCGAAACGCAGGTGCGCACCGGAGCCGTCAGCACCGATTCCACCGACATCAGACCGCCATTGGAATGCACCGTGGTCGGCTCGGCCGCCACGCCCATGGCGCGCACCGAACTTACCAGGTTGCGCATGTAGCCAGCCATGCGCGGGCCGACATAGGCATTGAGCGCGGTGGTGGACATGCGTTCATATTCGCGGAACTCAGGCAGGATCTCGCTGGACACGCTCAGATAGACGCCCGGCAGGTGTTCGGCCAGGATGTCGCGGGTGCGGCGTTCGTGGGCATCGTTGCGGTAGCTGTGCATGAAGCAGATGGCAACCGATTCGACGCGGGCTGCGGCCAGCTCGCGCGCCACCGCCACCACCTCGTCTTCGTCCAGCGCCTGCAGCACGGAACCGTCGGCGCCGACGCGCTCGGTCACTTCGAAGCGCCACTCGCGCGGCGCCAGGGGTTGCGGCTTGGTGACGTTGTAGTCGTACAGATGGGGGCGTGTCTGCCGGCCGATCTCCAGCACGTCGCGAAAGCCGCGGGTGGTGACCAGCGCGCAGCGCGAACCCCTGCGCTCGATGACCATGTTGGTGGCCACCGTGGTGCCGTGGCCCACGTGCGCCAGCTCGGAGCCGGCGATCTCGTGTTCGCGGATTAGATGGGCCAGGCCCGTCTGGATGGCCTCGGACGGATCGTGCGGTGTCGAAGGCACCTTGAAATAATGCAGTTCACCGGTGTGCTCGGCGAGCAGGGTGAAATCGGTGAACGTGCCGCCTACGTCGAAGCCGACGCGAAAACGGCGGGCGCCCGGGGCGGATGCGGTCTGGGTCACGCTGGTCTCCAGGATGCTGGCGCGCAAGGCGCCGGGAGTGGGATGACCAGAATGCTATTGACGCACCATCATTCGGTCCAATCAAAGATTGGTATCAGTGATTATCACTATTGTGAATGACTTGTCGGTACGGATCAGTACGGATGGGACTCTGCCGGCTGCGCCTGGTCGAACACCATTCCTTGCGCCTGGCAGACCTTGAGTATCTCTTCGCGTAGCCAGCGATGCGCGGGGATGTTGTCCGAGCGTTCGTGCCAGATCAGGTTGACCGTGCGCGGCGCGAACGGGAAGGGCGCCTCGACGGCTTCCAGCAGATGGCTGTAGGGGCTGTTGCGCACGGTGTTCAGCGGCACCACGCAGATCAGGTCGGTTTCGGCCAGCAGGCGCGGCGCCAGGGCGAACTGGTTGATGGTGAGCACCACGTTGCGCTTGTAGCCGTGGGGCGCGAGCTCATGGTCGATCAGGGTCGGCGTGCCCAGCAGGCTGACCATCAGATGGCGCGCGCGCAGGAAGCTGTCCAGCGTGAAGCGCGGCTGCGCCAGCAGCGGGTGGCCCTTGCGCATGGCGCAGACGTAGGTCAGCGTTTCCAGCGGCAGGGTGCGCAGGGACGAGCCGAAGTTCGAATACACGCCCGCCGCCATGTCGACTTCGCCTTTTTCCAGCAGCACGCCGGCGTTGTCCAGCGAGTAGGGATGCAGATGGATGCGGACATTGGGCGCCACCGTCTGCTGCTCCACGAACAGCGGCCGGATGACCTGGTCCGCCACGTAGTCGGACATGGCCATGCGGAACACGGCCTCGGAACGCGCCGGGTCGAAATCGTTGCGCTCCAGCGTGTCGGCGATGCGGGCCAGCGCGTCGCGGATCGGGGGCCACAGCAGTTCGGCGCGCTGCGTGGGCAGCACGCCGCCCTGGATCTTCACGAACAGCGGATCCTTCAAGGTCAGGCGCAGCCGGTTGATGGCGTTGCTGACCGCGGGCTGCGTCATGTGCAGCGCGGAGGCCGCGCGCGTGACGTTGCGTTCGGTCATGACCGCATCGAAGATGCGCAGCAGGTTCAAGTCCATCGAGGTCAGCATCGCAGTCCTGGGTGATTATCAACATTGGTGATAGAGATCTATTTTAATTGTTGATTAGCCATATAACGCGGGACCGCTTAATCTTCCCCGGGTGCAAGCGCAGTCGATACACCACGAGGGGAAATCATTGATGGTCAAGCATCTGAAAACTCTGGCCGCTGCCTGTCTGGCGGCCGGGATCGCCGCGCCCGCGATGGCCGCGGACGCCTATCCCAGCAAGCCGATCACGATCGTCCTGCCCTACGCGACGGGCGGGTCCGCCGACATGCTGGCGCGCTTCGCCGCGCAGGCTTTACAGACTGAACTGGGCAAGCCGGCCATCGTCGAGGCCAAGCCGGGCGCGGGCGGCGTGCTGGGCACTGAGTTCGTCTCGCGCGCCGAGCCGGACGGCTACACGCTGGCGTTGACCGCCAGCGGCACCATGGCCGTCAATCCCTACGTCTACAAGCTGCGCTACAAGCCGCTGGAAGACTTCAAGCAGATCACGGTACTGGTCGACCTGCCTTTCGTGGTGGTCACGAACAATGAATTCCCCGCCAAGAATCTCAAGGAATTCATCGACTACGGCCGCAAGAACCCGAACAAGATCACCTTCGGCAATGCCGGCCTGGGCACCCAGCAACACCTGACCCAACTCATGTTTGCGCGCGCCGCCGGCATGCAGGTCAACATCGTGCCCTACAAGGGCAGCAGCCCGGCCATGAACGACCTGCTGGGCGGCCACATCGACGCGGTGCTGGACAATACCGGCGTGCAGACGCCCTTCATCAAGGCAGGCAAGGTGCGGCCCTTGTTCGTCACGAACCCGGAACGCGTGGCGGCCTTGCCCGATGTGCCCACCGCGCCAGAAGCCGGCCTGCCCGGGTTCTCCGCGGTCGCCTGGTTCGGCCTGGCCGCGCCCAAGGGCACGCCGGACGAGATCGTCGACAAGATCCAGCAGGCCCTGGCGCGCGAGTTCGCCAAGCCGGAAATGAAGCAGCGCCTGCTGGACCTGGCGATGATTCCGCGCGTGTCCACGCCGGCCGAGACCACGGCCCGTGTGCAGAGCGACCTGGAAACCTTTGGCAAGATCGCCAAAGAGGTCGACCTGAAGCCGATGTGACGGGACGGCTTTGCCGCGTCAGCGGCATGGCCTTCTTGCGCGCCACGGCGGATGGCGCGCGCAGCGTTCAAGCGCGCCGATCCGCCCTGATCTCACCGATCTCCAGTCCGTAAAAACCCGGGTTCCTTGGCTTTTTATATCGCACTACGATCTATTTTCGTATGACGATAAAAACACCAAGGAGCGGGGATGGAACTTATCGATAACCTCATGCTGGGGTTCTCCGTGGCGTTCACGCCGGAGAACCTGCTGTATGCGCTGTTGGGATGCGTCCTGGGCACGCTGGTGGGCGTGTTGCCTGGCTTGGGCCCTGTGCCCACCATCGCGATGCTGCTGCCGATCACCTATGTGCTGCCGCCCGTTGCGGGGCTGATCATGCTGGCGGGCATCTACTACGGGACACAGTACGGCGGCTCGACCACCGCCATACTCGTCAACCTGCCAGGCGAGACATCGGCGGTCGTCACCGTGCTCGACGGCCACCAGATGGCCCGCAACGGCCGCGGCGGCGCCGCGCTGTCGCTGGCCGCCATCGGCTCCTTCTTCGCGGGCTCTGTGGCCACCATGCTGATCGCGGCATTCGCGCCGCCGCTGGCCGAGGTCGCGTTCAAGTTCGGGCCGGCCGAGTACTTCTCGCTGATGACGCTGGGCCTGGTCGGGGCGGTGGTGCTGGCTTCGGGCTCGCTGGTCAAGGCGATCTGCATGATCCTGTTGGGGCTGCTGCTCGGCCTGGTTGGCACGGACGTCAATTCGGGCGTCGCCCGATATGACTTCGGCATCCCGGAGCTGCAGGACGGCATCAATTTCGCGATCGTGGCGATGGGTGTGTTCGGCTTTGCCGAGATCATGAACAACCTGGAACTGAAGGACAAGCGGGTCGAGATCACGGACAAGGTGGGTTCGCTGTATCCCAACCGGCAGGAGGTCCGCGAAGCGGCGCCCGCGATCGTGCGCGGCACCGCGGTCGGATCGATGCTGGGCATCCTCCCCGGAGGCGGCTCGGTGCTGTCGGCCTTCGCTTCCTACACTCTGGAAAAGAAGCTGTCCAAGGAACCCGGGCGTTTCGGCAAAGGCCACCCGGCCGGCCTGGCCGGGCCGGAGTCGGCCAACAATGCGGGGGCGCAGACGTCGTTCATCCCCTTGCTGACGTTGGGCATCCCGGGCAACGCGGTGATGGCGCTGATGGTGGGCGCGATGACCATCCACAATATCCAGCCCGGCCCCCAGGTCATGACCAGCCATCCCGACCTGTTCTGGGGCCTGATCGCATCGATGTGGATCGGCAACTTGATGCTGGTCATCCTCAACCTGCCGTTGGTCGGGCTTTGGGTCAAGCTGCTCAAGGTTCCCTACCGCGTCCTGTTTCCGGCGATTCTGGTGTTCTGCACGATTGGGGTGTATTCGCTTAACTACAACACCTTCGATTTGTACATGACGGCCTTCTTCGGGGTCGTCGGCTACATCTGGAGCAAGCTGCGCTGCGAGGGCGCGCCGCTTCTGCTTGGCTTGGTGCTCGGCCCGATGATGGAAGAGAACTTCCGCCGCGCGCTGTTGTTGTCGCGCGGCGATTTCACGACATTCATTGAGCGGCCGCTATCTGCTTCCCTGCTGGGCGCGGCAGTGGTGCTGGTCGTGCTGGTCGCGCTGCCGAACATCCGCAAGAAGCGCGAAGAAGCGTTCGTCGAAGAGGACTGAGGCCGGGCCGCTTCCGCCTTTCGGGGGACCGGCCGTACTTTAGGCTGAAGACGTCCGGCTCCTGCGATCCGCGGTACAGATTGTCCATGCCCGGGCGCTTCCACAGCGCCAATCAGGTTTTTGTACTGTCGGCCGCCGCGATGCTGAAGCCTATGGCGGTGGTCCGGTTGGCCGATCTGGCGTAGCTGCGGCCGCCGTGCATGCGGGCGATGGCGGCGACGATGGCCAATCCCAGTCCATGATGGTTGGCATCGAATTCGCGGGAGGTGTCGCTGCGGTAGAAGCGGTAGAAAAGCCGTGGCAGATGTTCTTCCGGTATGGGTTCGCCGGTGTTGCGCACGGAGATCAGGATTTCGCCAGCGTCGCCGCGGGAGATATCGACCTCGATCACGCTGCCGGAAGCGGCATAGCGCACCGCGTTCGAGACCAGGTTCGACACGGCGCGCTGGAACAGTGCGCGATCGACCTGGGCCGACGCATCGCCCACTACCGCGATATCGACCCCCGCGTCCAGGGCCTCGGCCTCGTGGTATTGCGTCACCTCCTGGACGATGGCGGCCAGGCTGGCCTGCCAGCTGCCCCGGGCCTGCGCGCCGCGGTCGGCCTGCGACAGGAACAGCATGTCGTTGACGATGCTGGAGAGGCGCTGCAGTTCTTCCAGGTTGGAACCCAGCGTTTCGCGCAAGGCCTGCGGCGACGGGCGCGTGCTCAGCGCCAGCTCGGTCTCGCCGATCAGCGTTGCGAGTGGCGTGCGCATCTCGTGGGCCACGTCGGCATTGAATCCCTCCATCTGCACGTAGGCGCGCTCCAGCCGCTGCAGCACGGCGTTGAACTGGCGCACCAGGGGCCGGATCTCGCAGGGCTGGCCGCTTTCGTCGAGCCGTTCGCCGATGCGGTCCGGGGCTAGCTGCGCGGCCTGCTTGCCCAGCGCGTCCAGCGGCGCCAGCCCTCTGCGCACCAGCAGGGTTCCGACCGCCGCCACGACGATGGCGCCGGCCAGGGCGCAGGCGAACAAGGTCCAGGCCAGCGCCTTGCGCAGGAGGATATCGCTGGAGATGTCCAGCACCAGTTCGGCGTTCATGGCGTCGCCGGGCGCGCCGGGAAAGGGCAGCGTGAAAGCGATGCGCCGCTCATGCTTGAAGTCGTTGTCGCCGGCGATGGGGCTGCCGTAGTAGACCTTTTCGCCGTCGATCTCCAACACCAGCGAAAAATCGGGGCGGCCATAGAAGAAGTCGCTGAGCTTGTGGCGCAAGCGGGTGGAGTCCTGGCTGGCGGCGTTTTCTTCGACCAGGTGCCGTACGACCTCGACCTTCTGCTGCAGCAAGGCTTCCTGGCGGCTGGCCAGGTTGAGGTTGGTCGCGTAATAGACCACCGCGCATACCAGGCCGAGCGCGATGAAAGTCTGGATCGCCAGCCAGCGCGACAGCCAGCGGTGCAGCGATTTGGGGCGCTGCCCGGGCATCAGTCGCTCCGCGGTTCCAGCACGTAGCCCATGCCGCGCACGGTGTGCAGCAGTTTCTTGTCGAAGGGTTCGTCGACCTTGCCGCGCAGGCGGCGGATCGCGACTTCGACCACGTTGGTGTTGCTGTTGAAGTTGATGTCCCACACCTGTTCGGCCAGCTCCAGCCGCGACAGGACTTCGCCTTGCTTGCGCATCAGCAGGGCCAGCAGGGTGAATTCCTTGGCGGTCAGGTCCAGCCGCACGCCGTCGCGGCTGGCGCGCCGGCGCAGCAGGTCCAGTTCCAGCCCGTCGATGCGCAGCACGTTCTGGGCGATGGTCTCGATCTGGCCGTGGCCGCTGCGCCGGCCCAGCGCCAGCACGCGGGCCAGCAGTTCCGACAAGGCGAAAGGCTTGGCCAGGTAGTCGTCGGCCCCGTCGCGCAGGCCCTTGACGCGGTCTTCGAGCTTGTCGCGCGCGGTCAGCATCAGGACGGGGACGCGGCTGGTCTTGCGGATCTCGGCCAGCACCGAAAAGCCGTCCATGGCGGGCAGCATCACGTCCAGCAGGACCAGGTCGTACTGGCTTTCACGCACCAGATGCAGTCCGGTGACGCCGTCCTGGGCCACGTCGACCACGTAGTTGTGTTCGGTCAGCGCTCGCCGCAAGTACTCGGCGAGTTTTTTTTCGTCTTCGATTACGAGTACTTTCATGTCAGCGGAAATAAAAAGAGTGCGCGGAAGTCCTCGGATGCTGCGTCTATTCTAGGCGGAATCGTTCTGGGGAATAAACGCAAACAGGGCGGCCCAGCCGCCCTGCGCAGCGCCGGCGGGCACGCGGGGCGCGTGCGCCACGGGCCCGGCGCTCAGCCCGGGGTGTAGATCTCGTCCAGGCGGGCGCGTTCGGCCGGCGTCATGGCTTCCAGCTCCGCCATCGCGTCGGCGCGGGTACGGGAGGTGCCCTGCTTGGCCCAGCCCGGCTTGGCGGCGTTCAGATTGGTCAGAAACCACTGCTTCGGGTCGGACTTGGCCACGGCCAATTCGGTCTTCACCTCGTCGCGCGTCTTGCCGCTGACGGCGTGGTCCGGCGCGATGGCGTAGCCGATCTCCGTGTTGGTCTGGTGCCAGGTGCTCGATGCGCTGGCGGCAAAAGGAAGGGCCAGGGCGGAACCCAGGGCGAGGGCAGCGGTAACGGTTTTGATCTTCATGGATATCTCCCAGGTTGAGCGCGGCGCCGGTCGCGGTGTTGCGTCAGGCGCATACACGCTGTTTGTGTAGCGACGGTGACACTCTACGGACCCATGCCCGTCAATTCGCCGACGCCCTGATTACGTTTTCGTAAGGCCGCGAACCTTACGGAAATGTCATTTTTCTGTCGCTCGATTGACGAACCCGTCTGGATACATTGCCGGCTCGCCCCTTTCCTGGTTGAACCATGCATGTATCCGCTATGCCGCTGATCCTGGCGGCCTCGATGATCGCCGCGTCTGCTGCCGCATCCGCGCAGAACGCGGGCGCAGCCCGAACTTCCGTACCCACGGCGCAGAGCGAGAACGGCGCCGTGCTGACGCTGGAGCGCGCCCTGGCCGCGGCGCTCGAACGCAATCCCGGGTTTGCCGCGGCGAAGAACGAGGCCGCGGCGAGCGAGGGCCTGCTCACGCAGGCGGGCGTGCTGCCCAACCCTTCCATCGACGTGAGCGTGGACGACACGCAATCGGCCACGCGCACCACCACCGCCATGTTGAACGTCCCGCTGGAAACCGGCGGCAAGCGCGCCGCGCGGGTCAAGGCGGCTGAGCTGTCCAGGGACATGGCGCGCCAGGGCGTCGCGGACACGCGGGCCGGCCTGCGCGCGGCAGTCATCGCGGCCTATTTCGATGTGGCGGTGGCGCAGGAGTCCGTGCGCGTGACGCGCGGCACCGTGGATATCGCCAGCGGCGCCTTGCGGCTGGCGGAGAGGCGCGTGGCCGCGGGCAAGGCGCCGCCGCTGGAGGGCAGCAAGGCCCAGGTCGCGTTGGCCAGCGCGCGCATCGAGGCGCGCGCGGCCGAGGCTGCGCTGCTGGGCGCACGCCGCAAGCTCGGCCTGCTGTGGGGCGAAGCAGAGCCGGGTTTTGCCAGCGTGGGCGCGGATCTGAACGCATTGCCGGAACGGGCGTCGATAGACGAGTTGCGGGCAGGCCTGGCCGCATCGCCCAGGATGCAGGGCGGCAAGCTTGCCGTCGACCTGGGGCAGGCGCAGCTGGAAGTCGAGAAGAGCAAGCGCTATCCCGACATCACGCTGAGCGCCGGCGTGGCCCGCGACAACGAAGCGGGCCGCGACAAGGCCCAGCTTGGCGTGTCCATTCCGCTGCCGATCTTCGACCGCAACCAGGGCAATGTCTACGCCGCCACCATGCAGGCCTACAAGGCGCGGGACCAATACCGCGAGCTGGAATCCGGCCTGATGGGAGAGCTGTTGCAGGCCGTGACCCGATTCGATCTGGCAGCGGGTTCCGCGCGCGAGTATCGGAGCGCCGTGCTGCCGGGGGCCACCCAGGCCTATGAGGCTGCGCGCAAAGGCTTCGAGGCGGGGAAGTTCGGCTTCCTGGAAGTGCTGGACGCGCAGCGCACCCTCTCCGACGGAAACATCGCCTACCTGACGGTGCTGGCATCCGTGTACCAGGCTTCCGCGGATATAGACCGCATTCTCGGACGTTGAAACGAGCATAAGAAAATGGCAAAGCACAAGAGCAAGCAACCCCCCAAGATGTGGACCGCGGCCGGCCTGTGCGCGGCGCTGCTGTTGGCGTCCGTGTATCCGGCGCAGGCGGCAGGCGAGGCGGAGCACGGACATGCCGAGACCGGGCAGGGCGAGCAGGCCGAGAAGGAACAGGAAAAAATCGCGCTCACGCCCGAGCAGATCGCGGTGGCCGGCATCAAGTCCGAGGTCGCTGCGCCCGCCGCGCTGGCGACATCGGCGCAGTTCCCCGGCGAGATCAAGTTCAATGCGGACCGGACCGCGCACGTGGTGCCGCGCATGGCCGGCGTGGTGCAAAGCGTGTCGGCCGACCTGGGCCAGCAGGTCAAGAAGGGCGAACTGCTGGCCGTCTTGTCCAGCTCGGCGCTGTCCGAGTTGCGCAGCGAATGGCTGGCGGCGGCCAAGCGGCGCGACCTGGCCGCCCAGACCCACAGGCGCGAATTGCGCCTGTGGCAGGAAAAGGTATCAGCGGAACAGGACTACCAGGCGGCCCGCACCGCGCTGCAGGAGGCGGAAATCGCCGTGCAGAACGCGGAGCAGAAATTGCGCACCGTGGGCGCCGAGCCGCGCTCCAAGGACCTGGGCAGCCTGGAGATCCGCGCGCCCTTTGACGGCGTGGTGGTGGAAAAGCACATCGCGCTGGGCGAAGCCTTGCCCGACAACGCCAGCATCTTCACCTTGTCGGACCTGCGCACCGTCTGGGCCGAATTCGTGATCGCGCCCAAGGATTTGCAGGATGTACGCGTGGGCGAAGCGGCCAGCGTGAGCTCCGCCGCGTTCGCCGGCAGGGCCGAGGGCACGGTCTCGTACATCGGCTCGTTGCTGGGGCAGCAGACGCGCACGGCCACTGCGCGCGTCACGCTGGAGAATCCGGACATGGCCTGGCGTCCAGGGCTTTTCGTTTCCGTCGACGTGGTCACGCGGATGTCGGACGCCGCGGTGACGGTGGCGGCCGACGCGGTCCAGACCATCGACAACCAGCCTGCCGTGTTCGTGGAGGCGCCCGGCGGCTTTGTGGTGCAGCCGGTGAAGCTGGGCAAGGCTTCGAATGACCGGGTAGAGGTGCTGTCTGGGCTTGCCCCCGGTACGCGCTATGCCGTCGAGAACACCTTCGTCCTCAAGTCGGAGCTGGGCAAGGCCGGCGCCGAGCACGCACACTGAGCCGGGGCGGAACATGTTTGAACGCTTGATCCGTTTCGCCATTGAGCAGCGCTGGCTGGTGCTGTTCGTCACCTTGGGCATGGCCGCCATCGGCGTCTACAACTATTCCCGGCTCGCCATCGACGCGGTGCCGGACATCACCAACGTCCAGGTCCAGATCAATGCCGGGGCGCCTGGGTACTCGCCGCTGGAGACCGAGCAGCGCATCACCTATCCGATAGAGACGGTGATGGCCGGCCTGCCGGGGTTGCAGCAGACGCGCTCGCTATCGCGCTACGGCCTGTCGCAGGTGACCGTCATCTTCAAGGACGGCACCGACATCTATTTCGCCCGCCAGCTGGTGAACCAGCGCCTGCAGGAAGCGAAGGAAAACCTGCCCGAAGGCGTGACGCCCATGATGGGGCCGATATCCTCGGGCCTGGGCGAGATCTACTTGTGGACGGTGGAGGCGCAGGACGATGCCAGGAAACCCGACGGCACGCCCTACACCCCCATGGACCTGCGCGAGATCCAGGACTGGATCATCAAGCCGCAGCTGCGCAATATTCCCGGCGTCACCGAGATCAACGCCATCGGCGGCTATGCCAAGGAGTACCAGGTAGCGCCCAGCACCGAGAAGCTGGCCTCCTACGGCCTGGCGCTGACCGACATCATGGCCGCGCTGGACAGGAACAACGCCAACACCGGTGCGGGCTACATCGAACGCAAGGGGGAGCAGTACCTGATCCGGGCGCCCGGGCAGGTCCGGTCCATGGACGACATCCGCGACGTGGTGCTGGCAACCGTGGAGGGCCAGGCGATCCGGATACGCGACGTGGCCGAGGTGTCCATCGGGCGCGAGCTGCGCACGGGGGCGGCGACCAGCAACGGCGAGGAGGTGGTGCTGGGCACGGTGTTCATGCTGATAGGCGAGAACAGCCGCGCGGTGTCCCAAGCCGTGTCCGTCAAGCTGGAAGCCATCAATAAATCGCTGCCGGCGGGCGTGCAGGCGGTGACGGTCTACGACCGCACCACCCTGATCGACAAGGCCATCGCCACCGTCAAGAAGAACCTGCTGGAAGGCGCGGCGCTGGTCATCGTCATCCTGTTCGTGTTCCTGGGGAACATCCGCGCGGCGCTGATCACGGCGATGATCATCCCGCTGTCCATGCTGTTTACCTTCACCGGCATGGTGAGCTACAAGGTCAGCGCCAACCTGATGAGCCTGGGCGCGCTGGACTTCGGCATCATCGTCGACGGCGCGGTCGTCATCGTGGAGAACTGCGTGCGGCGCCTGAGCCACGCGCGGGCGCACCATGGCAGGCCGCTCACGCGCAGCGAACGCTTCCACGAGGTGTTCGCGGCCGCGCGCGAGGCCCGCAGGCCGCTGCTGTTCGGCCAGTTGATCATCATGGTCGTGTACCTGCCGATCTTCGCCCTGAGCGGGGTGGAAGGACGCATGTTCCATCCCATGGCGCTGACCGTGGTGCTGGCGCTGCTGGGGGCGATGATCCTGTCCGTGACCTTCGTGCCGGCCGCCGTGGCGCTGTTCATGGGGAACAACGTCTCCGAAAAGGAGAATCGCCTGATGGCCTGGGCCAAGCGCCGCTACGAGCCCCTGCTCGACGTCGCGCTGCGCCGCACGCCGCTGATCCTGGCGGGAGCAACCGTCTTGGTGGTGTTGAGCGGGGTGCTGGCGGCGCGCATGGGCAGCGAGTTCATCCCCAACCTGAACGAAGGCGACATGGCGATCCAGGCGCTGCGGATCCCGGGCACCAGCCTCACGCAGTCAGTCGAGATGCAGAAGCAACTGGAGACCAGGCTGAAGCAGAAGTTCCCGGAGATCGAGCGCGTGTTCGCCCGCACCGGCACCGCGGAGATCGCCTCCGATGCCATGCCGCCCAGCATTTCCGACGGCTACATCATGCTCAAGCAGATGGACCAGTGGCCCAGCCCCAGGAAGACCCGCGCCGAACTGCTGGCGGCGATCCAGGAGGAAGCCAGCCAGGTTCCCGGCAGCAACTATGAGTTCTCCCAGCCCATCCAGCTGCGCTTCAACGAGCTGATCTCGGGCGTGCGCAGCGACGTGGCGGTGAAGGTGTTCGGCGATGACAACGACGTGCTGAATCGTACGGCAGCAGAGATCGCCGAGGTCTTGCAGACGATACCGGGCGCTTCGGAAGTGAAAGTCGAGCAGACCACCGGGCTGCCGATGCTGACGGTCAACATCGACCGCGCCCGCGCCGCGCGTTACGGGCTGAGCATGGCGGACGTGCAGGACACGCTGGCCATCGCCGTGGGAGGTCGAGAGGCGGGGACCTTTTTTCAGGGAGACCGGCGCTTCGACATCGTGGTGCGTCTGCCCGAAACCGTGCGCGAGAACCTGTCCGCGTTGAAGAAGCTGCCCATTGCCCTGCCCAGGCAGGACGGGCAGGCGCAGGCCGCCTACATCCCGCTGAGCGAGGTCGCCACCTTCGATCTGGCGCCGGGCCCCAACCAGATCTCGCGCGAGGACGGCAAGCGCCGCATCGTGGTCAGCGCCAACGTGCGCGGCCGCGACCTGGGCACGTTCGTGTCCGAGGCCACCGTGGCCATCGGGCAAAAGGTGCAGGTGCCGGCGGGCTACTGGACCTCCTGGGGCGGCACCTTCGAGCAGTTGCAATCCGCGGCCAAGCGCCTGCAGATCGTGGTGCCGGCGGCGCTGGTGCTGGTGTTCGCGTTGCTGTTCGCGATGTTCGGCAACGTCAAGGACGGGTTGCTGGTGTTCACCGGTATCCCCTTCGCGCTGACCGGCGGCGTGATCGCCTTGTGGATGCGCGGCATACCGTTGTCCATAACCGCCGCGGTGGGCTTCATCGCGCTGTGCGGCGTAGCGGTGCTGAACGGCCTGGTGATGCTGTCGTTCATCAGCGGCCTGCGCGTGGAAGGCAAGTCCGTGGCCGAGGCCGTGCGTATCGGGGCGCTGACGCGCCTGCGTCCGGTGCTGATGACGGCGCTGGTGGCCTCGCTGGGCTTCGTGCCGATGGCGATCGCCACCGGCACGGGCGCCGAGGTCCAGCGTCCGCTGGCCACCGTGGTGATCGGCGGCATCATCTCTTCCACCATCCTCACGTTGCTGGTACTGCCGGCCCTTTACCGCCTGGCGCACAGGAACGACGACGCCGACGAACTTGAACTGTCGAAACCGGCCTTGGCCCGGGAATAGGTCCGTTACGGAGGCGATCCGATGAATGCCAGACCCGATATCGATATCGCTGTGCTGGGCGCAATCAGCCCGATACAGCTATCCGTCATCATTCCATTCCTCAACGAAATGGAGGTGCTGCCGGCCTGCCACGAACGCCTGCGGCGGGTCTTGAAGACGTTGGGGCTGTCCTACGAGATCGTGTTCGTCGACGACGGCAGCAGCGACGGCAGCGCCGAATACCTGCAGGCCCTGCTGCGCGAGGAACGCGGCATCAAGCTGGTCAGGCTGAGCCGGAATTTCGGCAAGGAGGCCGCGATGACCGCAGGGATAGAACATGCGGCCGGAGCCGCGGTCATCATGCTGGATGCCGATCTGCAGGATCCGCCCGAGGCCATCCCCGCCATGGTGCGGGCCTGGAAAGAGGGCGCCGACGTCGTCAGCATGCGGCGGCGCAGCCGTGCGGGGGAAAGCGTCCTGAAGCGCCTTTCCGCCTATGCCTACTACAGGCTGCTGAGCCGCTTGAGCAAGGCCGCTATCCCGCCCGACACCGGCGATTTCCGGCTGATGAGCCGACGCGCCGTGACGGCTTTGCTGCAGCTGCCCGAACGGTGCCGCTACATGAAGGGCCTGTACGCCTGGGTGGGCATGCCGACCCGGATCATCGATTACGACCGCGAGCCCCGCGCCGCTGGCGTCACCAAATGGAGCTACCTGGCGCTGTTCCGCCTGGCCATGGAAGGCATCACCTCGTTCTCCACCGCGCCCCTGCGCTGGGCGACGGGGCTGGGGGCGGCCGCGGCCCTGGGCGGCGCGGTCTTCGGCGCCGCCATCATCTTCAAGACCCTGATGTTCGGCGATGACGTCGCCGGCTATCCCTCGCTGATGGCGATGATGACCTTCATGGGCGGCGTGCAACTCATCACCATCGGTCTGTTGGGCGAGTACGTGGGCAAGACCTATATGGAAAGCAAGCAGCGGCCGGTCTATCTGGTGCGCGACGTGCAGCACAGCGGAGCGGCGGGCATGGCGGCATCGGGCCATGGGAGGGATGCGGCTTGCAGCTGAGCGCGCGGACCATGGCCGCCGGGCTGGCGGCGATACTGGGCGTGCGCCTCTTGGCGATGGTCCTGGTGCCATTCGCCGACACGTCCGAGCCACGCTATGCGGAGATCGCCAGGCTGATGGCGGAAACGGGCGACTGGATCACGCCCTGGTTCGCACCGGGCGTGCCGTTCTGGGGCAAGCCCCCGTTGGGGTTCTGGGCCGAGGCGCTGTCGATCCGATTGCTGGGGTTGAGCGAATTCAGCATCAGGCTGCCGTCGCTGCTGGCCACGGCGGCGACCCTTGCCATTCTTCATGCGCTGGGGCGCCGCCTGTTTACGCTACAGGCCGCCAGATGGACCGTGCTGGTGTACGCATCCATGTTCCTGCCCCTGGTCGCGGCCGGGGCAGTGTTGACCGATCCGTTCCTTGCCCTGGGCGTCACGCTGAGCATGGCGTCATTCATCCTGGCGCGCGGGCCGGCGGCGGGGTTCTGGCGCTACGGATTTTTCCTGGGAGTGGCGATCGGCCTGTTGTCCAAGGGACCGCTGGCCGTGGTGTTGGTGGCGGGCGCCATCGTGCCCTGGATGCTCTGGCATGGGAACGTCCGGGCCAGCCTGCGGCGCCTGCCATGGGCAGCGGGAAGCGTGATGACGGCGGTCCTGGTGTTGCCCTGGTACGTGGCGGCGGAGATCAAGACGCCGGGCTTCATCCAGTATTTCATCGTAGGCGAGCACGTCCTGCGCTTCGTGGATCCGGGCTGGACCGGCGATCTCTACGGCTCGGCGCACAGCCGGCCCTACGGCGCCATCTGGCTGGACGGGATCGTGGCGTCGTTGCCTTGGGGAGTGTTCGGCGTCTGGCTGCTTGCCCGACGCTGGCGCGGGCCGGTGCGGCGGGCCGGCAGATGGCTGCGCCGGCCACGCTGGACCTATCTGTTGGCCTGGGGCGCGGCCACGCCGCTCTTCTTCACCCTGTCGGGCAACATCCTGTGGACCTACGCGCTGCCGGCCTTGCCGCCGCTGGCCTTGGCGATAGGCGCATGCCTGAGCCGCGCCCGCGCCCTGGCGCCGGCCCGCGTGGCGACGGCCTGCATGGCGTTGGGGCCGATTGCGGTGATTGTTTTCTGCGGCTTGCTGCTGGCCAAGCCGGAGCGGCTCAAAACGGAAAAACACCTTGTCGCCCGGGCCGACGCGCTGATGGCGCCCGGCGAAAAGCTCTACTTCGTCGACAGCCTGCCGTTCTCGGCGCGCTACTACTCGCGGGGCGCGGCCGCACGGGTGCCGCTGGAAGGCTTGGAGGCCGTATTGCCCAAGGACGGCAGGGTATTCCTGGCAGTGGAAAAAGCGGATCTGCGGCGGGTGCGCGAGCAGACGGGCGTGGAGCTTGAGCCGGTCTACACCAGCCGGCGCTACGTCTTGGTGATCGCCGGCACGCCGGCAGATCGCCGCCGGAGGCCGGCGGCGATGGCTTTATCGTCAAGGGCCGGGCCTGGATCCGGGCCCGGCCAGACTCAGAAGCCGACGGCCTGGCCGTCGCGGCGCGAGTCGGACGCCGCTACGTAGCCGCCTTGCGGCAGGCGGCAGATCAGCTGCGCCGAACCGAATTCCAGACTGTCGGCGGGCGCCACGGCGACGTTGTGGCCGCGTGCGCGCAGCGCGTCGACCACGTCCGCCGGCAGGTGCGATTCCACATTGACCACCGGGCCTTTTTCCACGCGGAAGCGCGGCGCGTCGCTCATGGCCTGCGGGTTCTGGCCGAACGTCGCCAGGCGCGTGACCATTTGCAGATGACCCTGGGCCTGCATCGATCCGCCCATCACGCCGAACGACATCAGCGGCTGGCCGCCGCGCGTGACGAAGGCGGGGATGATGGTGTGCATCGGCTTCTTGCGCGGCGCGACCTGATTGGCGTGGCCGGGCGTCAACACGAAGTTCAGGCCGCGGTTGTGCAGGCTGATGCCGGTGTCGGGCACCACCACGCCGGAACCGAAGCCGTGGTAGTTGGACTGGATGAAGGACACCATGGTGCCGCTGGCGTCGGCCGCCGTCAGGTACACGGTGCCGCCGGTGGCGGGCGTGCCCGCGACCGGCACGCTGGCGCGGTCCATGGAAATCTGGCGCGCGCGCTCGGCCAGGTAGCTGCGGTCCAGCAGGGCGGCGGCGCTGGTGCGCATGTGGCGCGGATCGGCGACGTGGTGGTGCAGGTCCGCGAACGCCAGCTTCATCGCTTCGATGCTGACGTGGTAGTAGTCCGCGCTGTCGCGGCCCATGCTTTCCAGGTCGAACTGTTCCAGCATGCCCAGCGCCATCAGCGCCGAGATGCCCTGGCCGCTGGGCGGGATCTCGTGCAGTTCGTAGCCGCGGAACGATTGCGAGATTGGCGTGACCCATTCGGGACGGTGCTCCGCCAGGTCCTCGGCACTGAGCGCGCCGCCGGTCTGGCGCGCGAAGCCGGCGATCTTGCGGGCGAGCTCGCCGCGGTAGAAGCTCTCGCCGCCGCTTTCGGCGATGGCGCGCAGCGTCTTGCCCTGCGCGGGAAAGCGCCACCATTCGCCGGCCTGCGGCGCACGGCCCTCGGGCAGGAAGGCGGCGGCAAAGCCTGGCTCCTGCGCCAGCTTGGGCGCTTGCGTGGCCCACTGGCGGGCGATGGTGGGCGATACCGCGAACCCTTCCTCGGCATAGGCGATGGCGGGTTCGAACAACTGCGCGAAAGGCAGCTTGCCGAAGCGCTCCGACAGCGCCTTCCATCCCGCGACCTGGCCCGGCACGGTCACCGTGCCCCAGCCGGTGCCGGGCATGGCGTCGCGGCCGGCGAAGTACTCCGGCGTCCACGCGGCGGGCGCGCAGCCGCTGGAGTTCAGGCCGTGCAGCTGGCCGTCATGCCAGACCAGCGCGAACATGTCGCCGCCGATGCCGTTCATGACGGGTTCGACCACTGTCAGCGCGATGGCGGTGGCGATGGCGCTGTCCACGGCGTTGCCGCCGGCCAGCAGCATGCGCAGCCCGGCTTGGGCCGCCAGCGGCTGGCTGGTGGCGACCGCGTTGGCGGCCAGGACCGGCATCTTCCGGGATGCGTAGGGGAAAGACCAATCGAAGGGTAAGGACATGGAAACGGGGAACTCGTAGTGAAAATTACTGCGGCGTGATGCCGGCCTGATCGATCAGCTGCTTGGTGCGCGGGATTTCGGCCTTGATGAAGGCGGCGAATTCCTCGCGGCTGCCGCCGCGGGGCTCCGCGCCGGCTTCCGCGAGCTTACTGCGCAGCGCCGGATCGGCAAGCACTTTGTTGACGGCGCGGTTGAGCTTGTCGAGCACCGGAGCGGGCGTGCCTTCGGGCGCGACCAGACCGTACCACGGCGCGATGTCGTAGCCGGCGTAGCCCTGTTCCGCGATCGTGGGAATCTCGGGCGCCAGCGCCGAGCGCTTGGCGTTGGACATGCCGAGCGCCAGCAGCGCGCCGCTCTTGGCCTGGGGCAGGCCGGTCATGATGGTGTCGAAGTACATCGAGACCTGGCCGCTGAGCAGCGCGGGGATGGCTTCGCCGGCGCCCTTGTACGGCACGTGCAGGATGTCGATGCCGGCCACGGACTTGAGCATTTCGCCCGCCATGTGCGAAGTCGTGCCGGTGCCGAACGAGGCGTAGGTCAGTTTGCCCGGGTTGGCGCGGGCGTAGGCCACCATTTCCGGCAAGGTCTTGAACGGCTGCGACGGATTGGCCAGCAGGATGTTGGGGGTGTACGCCACCATGGATACCAGCGCGAAGGCGTCGGGGTCGTAGGACAGGCGCTTTTGCAGGAAGCGGTTGGTCACGATGGCGGCGGGGCCGCCCATCAACAGCGTGTAGCCGTCGGGCGTTGCGCGTGCCACCGAAGCGCTGCCGATAGCAGCCGCGGCGCCCGGACGGGCTTCGACGACGAAGGGCTGGCCCAGTTCCGTCGACAGCGCGGCGCCCAGCTGGCGCGAAATCAGGTCGGTGGCGGAACCGGCCTGGAAGGGCACGACGATGCGCACCGGATGCTGCGGCCAGTCGGTCGCCTGGGCGCCCGCTTGGGCGGCAAAGGCCACGGCGGCGGCGCCTGCCAGCGCCCGGATGAAACGAAACTTCATGAATTCCCCTTGATCGCGTTATGGAGTGCGTGCAGGGATTAGACGCAAGCGGGCGCTGCAAGACCATTAGGATTTGCATCCATGGATCATTGGATCCAATTTGTGTTATTTTTGTGGTTATCTATCATGGCGGCTTTCGTGGGCCTATCCGTCGGCCCTAGCCCCGGGACTCCAATGCTGCAATTCCAAAAGACAGCCATCAGCGCCGAAGACGAGGCCTACCTGCATCTGCAGCGCGAAATCCGCCTGGGCCGCTACGCGCCCGGCCAGCGCCTGGTGCCCGAGGTGGTCGCGGCCGAAATCGGTACCAGCCGCATGCCGGTACGCGGCGCGCTGCGCCGGCTGGCCTCGGAAGGATTGGTCGAGATCCGCGCCAACCGCGGCGCGGTGGTGCGCGGCCTGAATCAGCAGGAAATGCTGGAAGTGTTCGAAATGCGGTCCGTGCTGGAAGGCCTGGCCATGCGTAACGCGGTGCTGCACATGGGCGCCGAGCACATCCGCCGCCTGTCGCTGCTGCTGGAACAGCTGGAGCAGGGGCCGGGCGAACACCTGGACTGGATCACCGCGCATCGCGAATTCCACGAATACCTGTGCAGCTTCTGCCAGCAGCCGCGCCTGCTGCGCCAGATCTCGGAGCTGCATTCCGTCGTCGAGCCCTATATGCGCCTGTGGGTGGCCCAGCCCGGCCGCGTCCTGCGCGTGCGCGAATCGCACCAGGAATTGATCGCCGCGTTGCAGACGCGCGACCCGGCGCGTTGCGAAGCGGCCATGCGTCAGCATGTGCTGAACACGGTGCCCGCCCTGCAGGCGTTTCTGGAGCAGGCGGCCTAGGACGCGCGGCTTTGCTCTAGACTGGCGTCATCCTCTACGCGCCCGTCCCGTCATGACCGCATCCGCCGATCTCATCCGCCGCCTGGACCTGCTGCCGCACCCCGAAGGCGGCTACTACCGCGAAACCTATCGCGCCGCCGATGCCGTGACGCGCGGCGACGGCGCGCGCCGCTCGGCCAGCACCGCCATCTATTACCTGCTATGCGACGGCGCCTGGTCGACCTGGCATCGCATCCGGTCCGACGAACTCTGGCATTTCCATGCGGGCGGCGCGCTGCTAGTCCACGTGCTGGCGCCGGACGGCGCTTACCGCTGCCTGCGGCTGGGCGACGCGCTGAAGGACCCTGAGGCCGCGTTCCAGGCGGTCGTGCCGGCCGGCAGCTGGTTCGCGGCAGAATTGGCCGACCCCGCCGGCTATGCGCTGGCCGGCTGCACGGTGGCGCCTGGCTTCGAGTTCAGCGAGTTCGAGTTGGCCGACGCCGCCGACCTGCAACGGCTGTACCCCGCGCAGGCCGGGGTGATCGCGCGCCTGGCCCGCTAGTCGGCGCCCTGTGCTTGCGGTTTTTTCCTGCGGGTGAACTTGGCCTCGCTTGCCAGTACGCCCGCCACGATCAGGCCGGCGCCTACCAACGCCAGCGCCGGGAGCCGGTCGCCGGCCAGGCGTCCCACGATGCCGCCCCACACAGGCTCGCCGGCATAGATGACGGTGGCCCGGGTTGGAGACACCGACTTCTGCGCCCAGTTCATGGTCAGCTGGATGATGGCGCTGGCCAGTCCCAGGCCGATGGCCGCGCCCGCCCACAGCCATGAGAATTCGGGCACCGCCTCGCCCATCACGGGCATCAGTGCGAACGACACCAGGCCTGCCGTCAACAACTGCACGAAGGTGACGCGGCGGCTGTCGACCTTCTTGGCATAGTGGCCGATCAGGATGATCTCCGCGGCGATCGCCGCGGCCCCGGCAAGCGTCGCCGCTTCGCCCACGCTGAAATTCAGCGCGCCCGCCTGCGGACCCGCCAGCAGGATCAGGCCCGCGAAGGCCAGCGCCACGCCCACCCAGCTCATCAGGCCTGGCGGCTTCTTCAGCACGGCCCATTGCAGCAGCGGCACGATGGGCACGTACATCGCCGTGATGAAGGCGGACTGGCTGCTGGTGATGGTCTGCAAGCCGTAGGTCTGCAGGAAGTAGCCCAGGAACAGGGCGCAGCCGATGGCGATGCCGGCGCCGACCTCCTGGCGGGTGATCGCAGCCATGTGCTTGCGGAACATCAGCAGCGCCATCAGGCCGGCGATGGTGAAACGCACGCCCACGAAGAACAGCGGTCCGCTGTGCTGCATGGCGATGTGGATGATGAGGAAGGTGCTGCCCCACAGCATGGTGACCAGCACCAGCGCGATTTCCTGGCGGGACAGGGCGAACATCGAGGTCTTGGACTTCACGGTCTGCTTCGGGCGCGACGAAATGGCGAGCACTATACAGCGCTTCGGTGACCGCTCACCGAACAGATTCCCCGATTCCGGGCGGAGCAGGCATATAGCCAGGAGTAATATGACGCGTCCGGCGTCGTCAGGCCGCCGGAGACGACAAGCCGGTGCACGCCTCGTTCTTCCCGCTCCCGCCGCGCCTTTTTGGGCGGCGCTGGCGAACCTGGGCGCGCCAAGCGGCCACAAGAAGATATCGAGGAGAAGCGCAAGTGGAGAAGCAAGAGTCGGGCGGCTGGTATTTCGGCTGGAACATCGTAGGCGCCGCTACGGTACTCACCCTGTTGACGGTCGGCCTGCGCATGGGGGTCGGGCCGTTCTTCCTGCCCATCGCCGACGCCCTGGGCTTCACGCGCAGTACGCTGTCCGGCATCGTCGCGATCGGCATGCTCTGCTATGGGCTGGCCATGCCGGTAGCAGGTTATCTGGTCGGCACGCGCGGCACCCGCTTCGTGCTGCTGACCGGCACCGCCATCGTCGTGTTGTCGATCATCTGGACGGTCTACGCGCGCGGCCCCATCGAATTCCTGCTGTCCTTCGGCGTGGCGCTGTCCATCGGCCTGGGCTTCACCAGCCCGGTAGCGTTGACGCCGGTGATCAGCCGCTGGTTCACGCGCCAGCGCGGCATGGCGCTGTTCTTCCTGTCCACCGGTTCCATGGCCGGCATCGCGCTGATGACGCCGACCCTGACCTTCGCGATCTCGGCCGTGGGCTGGCAGGAAACGCTGCTGGGCTTCGCCGCGCTGTTCGCGCTGCTGACCGTGCCGATGGCGCTCTTCGTCATGCGCGATGAAGCGCCGGAGCACACCGACCTGCTGCCGCACCAGATCATCGACAAGGCGGGACCGGCCAAAGCCGCGGCGAAGCAGCCGGCGCCCAATGTGCGCGCGGCGCTGAACTCGCTGCCGTTCTGGCAGGTGGCGCTGGGCCTGTTCGCCTGTGGTTTCAGCATGAACCTGCTGGGCACGCACGGCGTGCCCATGCTGATGGACCATGGCTTTGACGCCACCACCAGTTCGCTGGGCATCGGCCTGATCGGCCTGGTCGCCATCTTCAGCACCCTGGTGCTGGGGCGCATGTCCGACCAGGTCGAACGGCGCGCCATCCTGGCCGCGATCTATCTGGTGCGCGGGCTGGGTTTCTTCGCGCTGGTCATGGTGGGGGCGCATTGGGAACTGTACGCAGCGGCCACCCTGGGCGGCATCGCGTGGGCAGGCAGCATCGCCCTGTCGTCGGCCATTCTTGCGGACGTCTACGGCGTGCGGCTGGTGGGCGTGCTTTACGGACTGGTCTACCTGGGCCACCAGGTTGGCGGCATGATCAGCTCATGGCTGGGCGGCTGGGCCTACGAGACCTTCGGCACGCATTGGGTGGCCTTCGGGGCAGCGGGCGCGCTGCTGTTGGCGGCGGCCCTGATTTCCTTGCGCCTGCCGGCGCGGGGCCTGCCGCGCGCGGTAGCGGTGGCCGGCCGTTGATCCCCGCGGACTGTGGGCGATGCCGTCCGCAGCGTTTGCCATCGCATCCGTGACGCCGGATGCGATGGTCTCCAGGACCGTCCTAGCGGTCCTTCAGCAGCGATACCAGTTCCGGCACGTAGCGGTCGCCGCCGCCCTGAGTGACGGCCTGGTCGAACGTGTGCTGCACGGCCGCGCCGATTTCCCGTACCGCGCCCGTTTCCGCGGCCATGGTGTTGTAGTAGGACAAATCCTTCTGCGCATTCGACATGAAGAACCGCAGCGAGGACGGATCCTGTTCCAGCAGGTAAGGCTTGATGCGTTCCAGTGCCACGCCGCCGCCGCCGCCCTTGGCCAGCACGTCGGCGAACACCGCCGGATCGATCTCCGCGCGCAGCGCGCAAGCTGCGGCTTCCGACAGCAGCGCGACCACGCCCAGCGACACGTAGTTGTGCAGCAGCTTCATGCGATGGCCGGCGCCGATCGGGCCGGCATGCGTGATGTTCTCGGCGAAGCAGGCCAGCAGCGGCTTGCATTCCTCGAACAGCGCGGCGTCGCCGCCCACCAGCAGATTGAGCCGGCCCTCGGCGGCTTCCTTGGGGGTGCGCGTCATCGGCGCATCGAGGAAGCGGCCGCCGGATTCCGTCACGGCCTGCGCCACCTTGACGGTGGAAGAGGGGATCGCCGTCGAGCAATCGATGATCACCGTACCGGGACGCAAGCCCGCCAGCACGCCGCCCTCGGACAGCAGCACGGCCTCGACCTGCGGGCTGCCGGTAACGCAGAGGATGATCACGTCAGACTGGGCCGCCAGCGTGGCGCCATCGGTCACGCTGGTTGCGCCCGCAGCCTTCAGCGCGTCCAGGGGCTGATTGCCCGGGTGCTCAAGCACGGTCAGCGCGTGCCCGTGCTTGACCAGATTGCTTGCAATGCCATGGCCCATGAGGCCGATACCAACCATGCCGACTTTCGCCATCTTCCACTGCTCCTGCCATGTAGGGGTTTGTTATGGCGTAAATCTTACTCTGACTTGCGGATCGTCCGCGCCGCGATCACAGGTCTGCGGATAGCGGTGCCGGCAGCAGACTTCTTTGCGATACTCGAGGTATTCCGCGTGAAAAAACCAGGCTTGAGCATGACAGACTCCATTCCTTCCGGTTTCGCGCCTTGGCGCCCCAGCAGCCCCTTCATGGAACATCTGGCCGACCTCGGCGCGCTCTACAAGCGCGATGCCGATTGCGTGCTGGCCCTGCGCGTGGGGATGGCGCACACCAATATGCACGCCATCGCCCACGGCGGCCTGCTCGCCACGCTGGCCGACAGCGCGCTGGGCCATACCATCGCCGAGCAGGCGCAGGCCTCGGTGGTCACGGTGCAGATGTCGGTGGAATACCTGAACCCGGTCAAGCCCGGGGACTGGCTCGAAGCCCATGTCCGCATCGACAAGCAGGGCCGCCGTCTGATCTACGCCACCTGCCTGCTGCAGGTCGAAGGCCGCGTCATGCTCAAGGCCAACGCGGTCTTCGCGGTGCGCGCCGCGCCCGCGCCGGCTTCCGACGGTTGAGCTTCTTGCGGGTCTACAAGTAAGGCGTAGCCAGCCAGATCACCTTGTTGCGCAGGCGCTTGGCGAACGGCGCGCGCAGCAGGTTCTCCAGCGTCTCGCGCTGGCCCTGCGCGATCAAGCCGTCGACCCGCGCGCCGATCCAGCGCGCCACGCCGGGGTCGTAGATTTCAGTATCCAGCTCGAAGTTCAGCCGCAGGCTGCGCGGATCCAGGTTGGACGAACCCACATAGGCCCACGCGTCGTCCACCGTCATCAGCTTGGAGTGGTCGAACGCGCCATGCGAACGCCAGACCCGGCAGCCCGTGCGCACCACCTGGTCCAGCTGGGCCGTCATCGCGTAGTCCACCAGCCGCAGGTTGTTCTTCCCGGGAATCACGATGTCCACCACCACGCCGCGCCGCGCGGCCGTGGCCAGCGCGCCGATCAGCGTCTGGTCCGGCAGGAAGTAGGGCGACTGGATGCGCACGTGGCGCTGCGCCACCGCCAGCGCGCCCAGCAGCATATTGTGCGTGCTGCCCAGCGCGCGGTCCGGGCCGGACGGCACGCAGCGCATCGGCACGTCGCCCGTCGGCGGCAAGGCCTCGGGATCGAACCAGGGCCTGGCCGGCAGGGATTCGTGCGTCGTGAAGTTCCAGTCGTGCGCAAACACCGACATCAGCTGCGTCACGATCGGTCCTTCCACCCGGAAGTGCGTATCGCGGTTGGTGCCATCGCCCGCCAGCGCGCTGACGAAGGCCGCGCGCACGTTCATCCCTCCGGTAAAGCCCAGGCGTCCGTCCACCACCAGCACCTTGCGGTGGCTGCGCAGGTTGGCATAGGGCATGCGCAGTACGCCCAACGGATTGGTCATGAAGCGCGCCACTGGCACCCCGCCGCGCGACAGCATGCGCACGATGGGCGGCCGCGAATACTTGGAACCGATGGCGTCGATCAGCACCCGCACCTCGACCCCGCGCTCGCGCGCCTCGATCAGCGCCTGCGCCATCTCCCGCCCGATCGCGTCGTTGTCGAAGATATAGCTCTGCATCGCCACCGCGTGGCGCGCTTCGCGGATCGCCTGCAGCATCGCCGGATAGGCCTCGTCACCGCCGGCCAGCGGCCGCACCGCGTTGCCGCCCAGCAGGCGGAAACGGCTGACGCGGTCGCCCAGCACCTTCAGCGACGCGAACTGCTGGCCCGAGATCGGCGCCACGTCCACCGGCGCGGTCTCGACCTGCTCCGCATCCACCACCATCGCCTCATCGCGCTGCTGCGACAGCCGAGTCTTGCGGATCCGGTTGATGCCCGCCACGAAATAGAACAACGCGCCGAACAGCGGCGAAAATAGCGCCACCCCCACCCAGCCTATGGCCGCCCGCACGTCCTGTTTGGTCATCGCGGCATGCACCGCCGCGCCCGTTCCCGCCACGATGCTGATGGCAAACACCAGATGGGGCCAGTAATCGATCAAGATTGCATGTATGCGGTCCATGGCGATGGCGTAAGCGCGGCCTCCGTAGATGATCAATGGCGAAGGATAGCAAGGTGGCCCGCGCTGGCAAGTGGGGCGGCAGGGCCGGTTTCACACGGATTAAAAAAACGTGCTAGAATTCGGCCTCTTCGTTGTTGAGCAGCTTTCAAAAGCAGCGCGGCAAGGAAGAAAAGTAGTATCAGAGGTGGCTGTAGCTCAGTTGGTAGAGTCCCGGATTGTGATTCCGGTTGTCGTGGGTTCGAGCCCCATCAGCCACCCCAAAGAATTCAATGAAGATAAGGCACTTTCGCGAAAGCGAAGTGCCTTTTTTCATTTGCTGGCGCTTTACGCTTTCGGCGCATCTTGTGCTTCGCTTGCTCAGCAAGCGCGGGCTGAATTCCAGTCAAGAAAAAGCCATCCGGAGATGGCTTCTACGACTACCCGCAAGGCGAGGCCCCGAGACTTTCCATCACTCAGCCCGCCACTGCCCCGCCTCATCATCCCTCAACCTTGCCCCCGCCCACACGACCCGCCCCAACACCCGCACCGATGCCCCGTTCTCCAGCGGGATGTCATCGTGCAAGGGATTGAACGACCGCGCCACCCATTGCCCGGTTAGCCGTTCCCGGGCCACCGTCTTCACGATCATCTTGCCGTCGTAGTTGATGGCATAAACCCCGCCGGCGGCGATGTCCTGCAGCGTCAGGCTTTCGTTGGGGACCACCAGCAACGCAGCGCCGTCGCGGATGACGGGCTCCATGCTGTCGCCCTTCGCATACACCACGCGGCCCCGGCCGTTGTCCGCGCCTACCGACCTGAGGAAAGACTTGCGGAACTGGATCATGCCGGTCTGTTCTTCGGCATGGTTTTCGATGGGGTCGCCCGCAGCCAGGCGCACGTCGGCCAGTTCCGGGACCTTCTCGAACCTGTCGTTGGCCGCGGGCGGTTCGCCCACGCCCACATTGGCGACCACGCCTTTCTGGGTGCTGATCCGGACCCTGCCTTCGCGTTCGGTCTGGCGCGTGGTCTTGCCGCCTTCCCAGGGCGCTGCAGGCAGGCCATCGATGCGCATTGGGAACTCGTCTCGGGACAAGTAGGTGTCCACCAGCGAGTCGCTGCGCAGGACCGTCGGCATTTGTGGCGCGGCGGTAGCAGGGGAGACGTCAATCCCCAGCTTCAATTGCGCGATTGCCAACGCAATCGCGCCCTGCAATTTGTTCAGCTGATCCGGGGGCAATGCCCGCACCTGTTCTTCCGGGATGCCGGGGAAGGGCCACGGAGGGGGCGCCGGCACCGCTGCGGCCAGGGATCCATCGCTCGCAGGCAGTTTCGGGGCGGTGCCGTCATATAGCCATTGCGCGTTCACGCGCAGCAGCGGGGCGACCTTGATGCAGGTCGCCATATCCATGCCGTTGGACCCATTGAACCAATGCGTCGCCGCGCCGGAAGAGGCGCCGGCTGCCTTCCATAGGTCTGTCTTGGTAAGGCGCGGTTCGGCCGCGTCCGCACGACGGGCCGCTTCCTCGTTGAACGCCTGTGTGATTCGCTTCTGAAAGGTCATCTTAGGATGCTAAACAAAAACAATCTTAGTTGGCTTGCATTTAGAATCTTAGCATTCTAAGATTTAAAAATGATAGCGAGGTAAGACTGGCGGGGATGCAAAAACACGCATGAACTACTACAGCCACAACATCGGTGATTACGCGCAGGCCACGGCGCATCTGAGCTTACTTGAAGATGCCATCTACAGCCGCCTGCTGCGCCGGTACTACGCCGAAGAGCAGCCCATCGTGGACAACCTGCAGCAGGTATTCCGGTGGGTGGGGGCCCGTAGCGAAGAAGAAAGAGAGGCGGCCGCGCAGGTGCTGGCCGAGTTCTTCGTGTTGCGCGATGGCCATTGGCACAACAAACGGGCGGACGTGGAGATTGCCGCGTATCACGTCAAGGCCGAGACCGCCAAGGCCAACGGCCGGCGAGGCGGCCGGCCCAGGCTGGCAGAGCGCAATCTGGAACAACCAAGCGGGTTTCCCATGGGTTTCGACGAGAAACCCGGCCATGGCCCGGCAGATGGCGGATCGGAAGCTAACCAAGAACCAGGAACCAAGAACCAGGAACCAAAAGAACACACCTCCCGCAAGCGGGGGACCGGATTCGACGCGTCCGTGATCGAACTGCCGGATTGGCTGGACCGCGAGGACTGGGTCAGTTGGATTGCCGACCGCAAGGCGCGCAAAAAGCCGGTGACGCAGGAGGGCGCCAGGCGTCAGCTGCAACAGCTTGCCGCCTATCTGGCCGCCGGGCATCCGCCAGGGGCCGTGATCGCGAACAGCATCGCGGGCGGGTACCAGGGCCTCTTCCCTCCGCGCACGCCCGCTACAGCCGGCCAGCCGGCAGGCAGGGCGCAACGCCTGGCCGACTGGACCGAGGAGCTGCGAGAAGTATTGGCCGACGACGGCCGGCCGCGCGAGCGGTTCATGGGGACGATCGATGCAACCCGCTGACATGCCTTCTGCCACCATGGGCGCGCTGGTGGTCAATGAAATGCTGTTGATGTACGGCGCCAAGTTCGCGCAGCAATGGCAGGGCCTGACTGCCCGTGAACTGAAGGATTCATGGAACCAGAAATTGGCGGGCCTGGACGAGGTGCAGGTGCGTCGCGGCCTGGTCGCCTGCCTGACCCAGGAATGGCCGCCGACGCTACCGCAGTTCATCAAATTATGTTGCCCGTGGATGGTTCCCGAAGTGGCCTATCACGAGGCCGTGCGTGGCTTGTCAGCGCGCAGGCGCGGCGAGCCCGGTGCCTGGTCGCATCCGGCGGTGTACTGGGCCGCGGTGGGCGTCAGCACGGTGGATCTGCTGGGCTGCACCTACGGCGCCATCAAGGCGCGCTGGGAGAAGACGCTGAACGAGGAGTTGGCGAAGGGCGTGTGGGCGGATATCCCGCTGCCTCGTCCAGCGCTGCCCGCGCCCGGCCAGACGCTGGCCACGCGCGCAGAGGCCGAGGCGGCGCTCAAGAAAATGGGCGCGCAGAAGGTGCTGCGGGACCGCAGACGCCCGCCCCGGAGCTGGATTGAAAAGTGGGATGCGCGCATTGCGCGCGGCCACCACCCGAGCAAGGGCATCGCCGACATGCTCAAGCGCGCCAAGGGCGAAAGCCAGGATACGGAGGGCCGTCTGCAGAACGGTTCCAGCGGCAAGACAGGTAAACAATGCGAGGTGGCTGATGAGTAAATTGACGGGTGACGATCTGATCTGGAACTGGGCCCGCTGGACCTGGTCCGGCGCTACGGTGGGAAACATGGAGGTGTACCTTTCCGAAGAGGAGGACTACCGGCCCATCAACCATCACCACGCCATGGAGGTCGAGGCGATGCATGCCGCGCTGCCCTGGCACGAGCGCATGATCATCATTGCCGAATACCCGCAGAAGAATGTGATGTTCGGCCAGCTGGATGGCCGCGCGCGCCGCGCCAAGGCGCTGGACTGGATTGCCGATACGACCGGCGTGGCCATGACCGAAACCGAATACAAACTGTACCTGGGTCTTTTCCGCAGCCTGGTGGAAAGGAGGCTGGCGTGAAGTACGCGCACGAGGTGATGGATCTGATGGCCTGCTATCCCGGTCGCTCATTCCGTTTGATGGAGCTGGTCCGTCATGTGTCACGCGGCCGGCCTTTGTCTGTTCCTGAAAAGACGCGCCTGCAAAGAGGCATCCAGCGGGCCATGGATGCGCTGCAGGATACCGGCAGCGTGCTGATTCAAGAGCCCGAAACAGGCGGGCATGGGCGCACCTATGCATGGCGTGTGACGGTTCCGTCACAAGACCGCGCCCCATAGGTCACGCAATCGGTCACAATGGGTCCGGGGCATTGCGCCCCAAGCAAATGCAGCCCTGGCCACGCGCCGGGGCTTTTTGTTTTGGGCGCGTGGCCCCGGCTTTTTCACTGCTGGGGCAGGGGTCGAACTTCTTTGCACTGCATGTGACGGAACCGTCACAAGACCCCGCCCCAACGGTCACGCAATCGGTCACAATTTGTCCGGGGCATTGCGCCCCTGACAAATGCAACCTCGAAATGCAGCCCCGGCCACGTGCCGGGGCTTTTGCATTTGGGCGCGATATTTCGGCGCCAGTCTTCTTCAGCAGGAATCCAACTCCATGAGCGTTCAGATCAGCATCACTGAAAACCAGCTGGTAGAGGACCTCGCCGCATTCTTCAAGACCTTGGTCGACTGCGACGTTGTCCGCGGTCTACCCGGTTGGGTTCCCGCGCCACCGCGCGAGTGCGTCGTCATCACTCCGCTGGCGGCGCAGGGACTTTCCGTGCCGGTCATGGCCTATGCCGATCCGTCGCCCGCGGCGGGGAAGCGGATCATGACCCAGGCCACGCAATGGTCTGCCCGCGTGGATGGCTACGGGGCGCGGGCCCTGGACCTGGCGCTCACGCTCTCGATCGCCCTGCGCAGCCAGTACGGGTGCGAGTTCCTGGGGAATCTGGGACGAACTCAGCCGCTGTACGCGGGCGAGCTCAAGCAAGTGCCCTTCGAGAGCGGGGAAAGCCAGACCTTCGAGCGGTGGTGGTTCGACGCCGTCCTGCAGTTCAACCCTTCCATCAGCATGCCGCAGCAGTTTGCGGATCACCTTCACGTGGGCCTCATCGAGGCCGACACCACCTACCCTACGGGAGCTTAATCCTATGTCCATTCCCGCCAGTGAAATCGTCCAGGTAGTGCCTGGCGTGATCTCCGCCGGCGGATCGGCGCTCGATTTGAACGGCCTGATCCTGACCCACGATACCGCCGTCCCCATCGGCACCGTCCAGAGTTTCGCGACCCCGCGCGACGTACAGCGCTTCTTCGGTCCGACCTCGACCGAGGCCGCCCTGGCCGACGTCTACTTCAACGGCTTCGACAACTCGACCCGCAAGCCGGGCAATCTGTTGTATGCCCAGTATCCGGCGGCAGCGGTTTCCGCCTATCTGCGCGGCGGCTCGATGGCCGCGGTAACGCTGACCCAGCTGCAGGCGCTGTCCGGCATCCTGACGGTGACCGTGGACGGCGTGGCGAAGACCTCCGCCAGCATCGACCTGTCGACGGCAACGAGCTTCTCGAACGCCGCCACGATCATCGAAGCCGGGTTCACCGCCATGGGCGCCACCTGCACCTACGATGCGCAGCGTGCCGCTTTCGTGATCGTCTCGGCCACCGATGGCGTCGCCAGCACGATCTCCTATGGCAGCGGCACCCTCGCGTCGGGCTTGAAGCTGACGCAGGCCGCTGGCGCCAAGGTGTCGCTGGGCGCCGCGGCCGGCATTCCAGCGGTGGACATGGGCCGGATTACCGACCTGACCCAGAACTGGGCGGCGTTCATGACGACCTTCGAGCCCGATACGGCCGGCAAAGTGGCGTTTTCGGCGTGGACGAATGCCCAGGGCGACCGCTACGCCTACGTCGGCTGGGACACCGATATCACCGCTACCCAGCAGGGCAACACGTCCAACTGGGCGGCTGTCGTAAGCGCCAATGAATACTCGGGCTCCGTGCCGGTCTACAAGGACGTGCTGCATGCAGCCTTCGTCCTGGGCGCCGTTGCATCGCTCGACTTCGAACGTACCAACGGCCGCGCCACCCTGGCGTTCAAGGGCCAGTCGGGCCTCGCGTTCTCCGTGACTGACGCGACCACCGCTCAGACGCTGATCGACAACGGCTACAACTTCTACGGCGACTACGCCACCAGCAACGACCGCTTCCGCTTCCTGTACCCGGGCCAGATCAGCGGCAACTGGAAATGGGTCGACACCTACGTCAACCAGATCTGGTTGAACGCGGCGTTTCAGCAGGCGCTGATGACGCTGCTGACCCAGGTGAACGCCATTCCCTACAACATCGACGGCTACACGCTGATCGACGCTGCCTGCCTGGACCCGATCAACGCCGCGGTCAACTTCGGCGCCATCCGCGCCGGCGTGACGCTGTCGAGCCAGCAGAAGGCGCAGATCAACAGCCAGGCCGGTGTGGATATCTCCGACACGCTCCAGACCCGCGGCTGGTATCTGCAGATCAAGGACGCGACGCCGCAGGTGAGAGAGGCCCGCGGCACCCCGCCCATGACGTTCTGGTACCTGGACGGCGGTTCCGTCCAGCAGATCACCCTGGCCTCGCTGGCCATTCTTTAAGGATTCAACATGGCGACTTTGACCAGTGCCAACTCGGTTCTGATGCTTGCGGTGGGCGGCGTTTTTCCGGTGCCGCAGAAGATCGAGGGCTACGCTTCCGACAGCGCCTTCACCTTCGAGGCTGCCAAGCCCGCGCAGGTAACCATGGGCGTGGACGGCCGCATGTCGGCCGGCTACGTGCCGGTTCCCCGCGTGCAGACCATCACGATCCAGCCCGACTCCCCGTCCATGCGCGTCTTCGAGATCTGGATGGCAGCCAGTGAAACGGCCCGGGAAGTGTTCTATGCAAACGGCACCCTCAACATCCCGTCGATCGACCGCAAGTACACGCTGACCCGCGGCGTGCTGACGCAGATTCCGCCGGCGCCGGATGCCAAGGCGATGCTCCAACCCATGGCGTTCCAGATCACCTGGCAGAACGTCTCTCCGGCGCTGGTGTGACATGGCCAGAAAGCAAATAACCCTGACCATCGGCGCCGAAGGGCGCGACAAGGGCAAGGTGTTCATCCTGACGGAGCTTTCTGCCTACGACGCCGAGGAATGGGCCGGTCGGGCGCTGTTCTCGCTGATGAACGCCGGGGTGGAAATCCCGGACAACATCGCAGAGGCAGGGCTGGCCGGCGTGGCCGCCATGGGCATGAAGGCCATCGCCAAGCTGCCTTTCGAGAGCGCCAAGCCGCTGCTGGAAAAGATGATGGATTGCGTCCAGATCCAGCCCAGCCCGAACGTGACGCGCGAGCTCATGTCAGGCGATGTCGAGGAGGTGGCGACGCTGTTCGCGTTGCGCAAGAAAGTCCTGGGCTTGCACCTGGATTTTTTTACGGCCGCCGTCCCATCGACTTCGGGCTCCAAGTCCACGACGGCGGCGCGCGCCTGATTCGCTACGCCAATATCCCCCGGATCATTGGCGTGGTGATTTCCCGGCACCCGGGCCTGCTGCACGACCTGCAGACGGTCTACGGTGCCGAAGACCTGTACAACCTGCTTGAGGTGATTGCGGTGGACGCACACAACAGGCGCGTCCTAGCTGAACCGAGGTAATTGCATGGCTACCATCATCGATGCCTTGCTCGTCACTGCGGGTTTCGATCCGAAGCGTTCCGCGGCGGACCGACTATCTGGTGCGGTCAGTCTGGCCCAAATGGCCCAGAATCTGGATATGAGCACCGAGCGGCTGTCCGCGTGGCAGAAGGCGGCCGAGCGGGCTGGCGGAACTGCGGAAGCCATTTCCGCCCAATTGAGGGAATCCTCGGTCGAGGTAGCCAGATTCAACCGCGGATCCGCCGCGGACTCGCTACCCGCGTTCTTTCGCAACGGCGGCAATGTCGGCGACCTCAAGGACGGGAACACCTACCTTCTGGCCAGGTCGAGGATCATTGCCGATCTTTACCAGAAGGACAGAGGCCAAGCCGCGCTGGCGGCCCAGGACATGGGCATCAGCGAGGGCCTGTTCAATCTGTTCAAGCGCGGGCCCGACGAGCTCGAGCGGATGCTTCAGGTCCAGGAGAAACGCGCAGCCATCTCCGGCAACGATGCGCAAGCGGCCGCGCAGCTGCGCGACCGTTACCTGGATCTGCGCGACACCTTTGAATCGGTGAGTGTCAAGGTGTTGCTGGCGCTCATGCCGGCGTTCGAGCGGCTTATCTCGCTCGCACAGGGCTGGGGCGATTATCTGCTTGAGAACCGAGACGAGATCGTCGAGTGGGTCGACGGCGCGGCGCAGGCCATCGTGAAGTTCATTGATGCAGTCGATTCGGCGGCGCAGGCGGTGGGAGGATGGCAAAACGTCCTGCTAGCGCTGGGGGCGCTCAAGATTCTTTCCTGGGTAAATTCGCTGCTGAGCCTGGCATCTGCCTTGGGGGCCGTGGCTACGGCTCTCGGAACCCTTGGTGGCGCAGGCGCGGCGCGTGGACTGGGTGCGTTGAGAGGCTTGGGACCTGCGGCGTTGAGAGCGGCAGGACCTGTCGCGGCAGGCATCGCATTGTTGTTCAATAGCAAGGACACGAACGTAGGCGAAGCCGAATTTCTGGCAGCAAGGGACAATCCCGCGCTGAGGAGTAAAGAGGTTCTCGATGCGGTCAGGTACTTCGAGTCCAAGAAGGGCTACACCCGGGAGGCGGCCGTGGGGGTGGTGGCCAACCTGCAGGCCCAAAGCAACCTGGACCCCAGGGCCGTGGGCGCTGATGGCGTTTCCGCCGGCATCGGACTATGGAATCCGCGACGCCAGGCCGACTTCAAGCGCATATATGGCATGGACCTGCGCGAGTCCACGGTTGAACAGCAACTGGATTTCGTCGCCAGTGAGTTGGAGAGCACCAGGCGCAGGGCGGGAGTACATCTGGCCGCTGCCACCACCCCGGCCCAGGCCAGCGTGGCCGTGTACCGCCACTTCGGATTGAACAAGTCCGAAGGGGCCAGCTCAAGCGAAGAGCGCAAGCTCGCCGCCGCTGCCGGGGCAATTTATGGGACGCTTTTCCTCGAAGATCAGGAACGAGGCGCCGCAGCTGCGGCTACGACGGCCACAGTCGCCCAAGCCAGCGCTGCCGCCATCCCGAGCAGCACGGCAACCACCAGCAATACGTCCGAAACCCATATCCACGGCCCCATTACGGTTGTGACGCAGGCGACCGATGGTGAGGGAGTCGCTCGCGATTTGGGGCGTGTGGGGCGCTCCCAGAATCTCGTCCAACAAGGCAATACGGGGATGTTCTGATGCCGCTTATTCCTTTTCCCGATGTTCCGAGCAGTCCGGGCGTCCCCGCAGTCTTTCGCGCCGCGTTCCTTCCTTCGGTCTCCGAACCGGCAAGCTTCGAACTTGCGGCGCTGACCGACAGGATCTTCGGTCCTCCTCGCTGGGGGCTGTATGGCGTCGATGGGCGGCAGATGCTGGTCTTCGAGACGTTCCTTGGAATCACCTTCAATCAGAGCGGCCAGATATCCAGCCATCCGGTTGAGCAGGGCGGATTCTCGTCCTTCAACAAGGTCGATGCGCCGTTCGAAGCGACCATCAAGCTGGCGCATGGCGGCGATCCAGTGTCGCGCAAAGTCATGTTGTCCGTGCTGGAGCGCATCGTCGGCAGCACGGAGCTGTATTCAGTGGCGACGCCAGAGATCGTCTATCCGTCGGCCAACCTGGTGAAGTACTCATACACCCGCGCCGACAAGAACGGCTCCAGCCTCCTGATCGTTGAACTGACTCTGCAGGAAGTCCGGCAGACGGCCGTCCAGCTATCGCCGGCCACGCAGGACCCCAGCGGCGCGAATGAAGTTAGCAATGGCCAGGTACAGGCGTTCGAGATTGACGCCTATCCCCGGCGCGATCAGAACAAGGTGGCCGATCTGGAGCCGATCCAATGAAGAGAATTCCCTTGAGGCCCGTTCCTGCACAAATGCTCAGCGTCGTGCTGTCCGGGCAGAACTGCCAGATCGCCGTCTACCAGAAGTCGACGGGACTCTATCTGGATATTGAACTCGACAATGCGCCCATCGTGACCACGGTGCTTTGCCATGATCGAGTACGGCTGGTGCGGTCTGCTTACCTGGGCTTCGTTGGGGATCTGGCCTTTGTGGACACCCAGGGCCACGCCGACCCGCAGTATCAGGATCTCGGATCGCGCTTCGTCCTGGCCTACCTGGAGCCGCTGGAACTATGAGCTTCATCAAGCGCCGGCTGGACGTGACCATCAGCCTGGGTAAAGGAAAGTTCGGCGACGAGCAGGGGCCGGACGTAACGCTCAGCGGCTACCGGATGTCGGTGACCATTCCTGCCTATACGACCTTCGAAAACAGTCCGATGACCCTGCTGATCCACGGACTGAATCAAGACCTGATGAACAAGCTGACGACGATAGGGCCCGTCATGACGGAACGCCGGGGAAAGAATCTTGTCCGGATCGACGCAGGGGGGGAATCCGGTGCTCCCTGCCTGGTCTACGAGGGGGACATCGTTGAGGCCTGGGCTGGCTACGGAATGGGTGCAGAGGGCAAGGCGGCCGCAGGGGGCGTATTCACGGTCAAGGCCGAGGTGGCCGGGGCCAAGCAGGTGAAGCCCGCATCCGCCAGGTCGTTTCCCGGTGCGAAAAAAGCGCAAGAAATCATGTGCGATATCGCTGAATCGATGGGATACAAGGGCGAAAAAAGCGGGGAGGACTATGTGTTGGCCGATCCCTATTTTTCCGGAACCGACATGGACCAATTGCGCAGCTGCGCGAAGGCGGCCCGGGTCAACTTCACGATAGACCGCGGCGTCCTGTCAGTCTGGCCGGAGGGCGGATACAGAAAGGGCGATCCGATTCTCGTGGCCCCGGAAACGGGGTTGAGCGGATATCCGGCTTTTACGAGCAAGGGGCTCCAACTGACGACGCTCTACAACCCGCATCTCGGATTGGGAAAAAGAGTGCAGGTCATCAGCACCGTCGAACCCGCGCATGGCGAGTGGATCATTGTGAGCTTGTCCCACAAGCTGGATGCGGAGGTCCCCGGCGGCGTCTGGCAGTCGGTGGCGGTGTGCAAAAGGAACCTCAATGCCTGAGCAATACGGATACGCAGGGCTGGCGCAAGCCGGCCAGGGTGACAGCGAGTTCGGCGCCTTGCAGTTCCTGATCAGCCAGGCGCTGATCCGAGTCAGCACGGCGACGCTGGTCAAGGTGGTGTCGGTGACGAATGCAGGCGGGCTATCGCCCGTGGGCTTCGTCGATGTGCAGCCGCTTGTCAACCAGCTCGATGGCGCCGGCAATGCCGTGCCGCATGGGGTTCTGCATCGTCTTCCCTACTTTCGCCTTCAGGGCGGAGCGGACGCTGTCATCCTGGACCCGAAGGTCGGGGATATCGGGATGGCGGCTTTCGCGAATCGGGACATCTCGCTGGTGAAGACCTCGAAGGCGCAGAACAACCCCGGTTCCTGGCGGTCCCACGACATGGCGGACGGGCTGTATTTCGGCGGTCTGTTGAATGGAACCCCGGTGCAGTATGTGCAGTTCACGGCGGACGGCATACACATCGTGTCGCCCTCGAAGGTGACGGTGGCCGCGCCCAATATCGAACTGAACGCCAGCGCGCAGTGCGCATTGAATTCTCCACGGATCGTGCTGAACGGGACGGTGCAACAAGGCGGTGGATCCTTCGGCGGCACGTCTACCTGGCAGGGCGACATGCACACGCTGGGTACGCTGCGCAACAACGGCAAGGACGTGGGCAGCACCCACACGCATTCCGGCGTGCAGAGCGGGCCGGCAAACACAGGAGCGCCCAATTGAACACGATGCTGCTAGACCGGACGGCCTGGGACCTGGTGCTCGATGCCGCGGGGAATATCGCACTGGCGTCCAAGCCCTACGCCGTGGCGCAAGACGTCGCCAGCGCCATCAAGCTCTTCAAGGGGGAGCTGTTCTACAACACCGCCTCGGGCGTTCCGTACTGGGAAGAATTCCTGGGCCATCAGCCGCCGCTGGCGCTGGTGCGGGAACACGTCCGGCGAGCCGCGTTGACGGTCCCGGACGTGGCCGACGCGGCCTGCACGCTGACCTCCTATACCGACCGCGCCCTGGCGGGCTATGTCGCAATCACCCTGCAAGACGGAACGACGCAAACCGTCAGCTTCTGAGGAAACCATGCCGAACATCTCGAAAGTGCCGCGCGTGCAGTTCACGCCGGAAGGGCTGGTGCTGCCCAACGAATCCGCCATCCTTGCCGGCGTCCTGTCCGACATGGACGCGGCCTTCGGTGGCGGGCTGAATCCCGCGCTGGAAACGCCCCAGGGCCAGCTGGCCTCCAGCACCACCGCCATCATCGGCGACAAGAACAACGAGTTCGCGTCCTACGTGAACCAGGTCGACCCGGCTTATGCGCAAGGGCGGATGCAGGACGCCATCGGGCGGATCTACTTCCTGGACCGCAAGCCCGGTACGCCCACCGCCGTCATCGCCACCTGCACGGGCCTGGCGGGCGTGACGATACCGGTGGGCGCGCGCGCGCAGGCGGTGGATGGCAATCTGTACCTGTGCACGCAGGCGGGAACGATACCGGCCAGCGGACGCGTCGACCTGCCATTCGCCTGCTCGGTCGACGGGCCGGTGGATTGCGCGCCTGGCGCACTGAACCAGATCTATCAGGCCATTCCCGGTTGGGACTCGGTGTCGAACGCGGATGCCGGGACGGTGGGCAGCCATGTGGAAAGCCGGGCCGAGTTCGAGGAGCGCCGGCGGCAGTCGGTAGCGCTGAACGCCCGCGGCTCGATCCCCGCAATCTACGCCAACGTGGCGAACGTGGAGGGCGTCATCGACGCCTACGTGACGGAGAACGATCTCTCCGTGCCGAAGACGGTGGGCGGCGTCGTCCTGCGTCCGCACTCCATCTGGGTCGCGGTGACGGGCGGCGAGGCGGCGGACATCGCGGACGCCATCTGGCGCAAGAAGAGCAATGGCTCCGACTACAACGGCAACACCTCGTACACCGTGGAGGACAAGGAGGGATATGCCTATCCCTACCCGTCGTATGTCGTGACATGGGAAACCCCTGCCGCGTTGCCCGTGCGTTTCGCGGTGCAACTGGCGGACAACCCGGCCCTGCCGTCGGACATCGTTGCCTTGACCAAGCAGGCGATCATGGACGCCTTCAACGGCGGAGATGGCGGGCAGCGCGCACGCATCGGATCGACCATTTATGCCAGCCGCTACTACGCGCCCATTTCGGCGCTGAGCCCGGTGGTCTCCATCCTGTCCCTGCTTCTGGGCTCCGATACGCCATCGGCCGCCAGCCTGGCCGTTCCGATCAACCGCCGGCCCACGATCACGGCCAACGATATTGCGGTGACATTGATATGAGCGTCGTGCCTAAGCCGGGGCTGGCGGCCCGGACTCTCATCAGCCAGTATGCCAACAGCCCCACCCTCGTCCAGTTGATCAACAACATGGATGACTACATCAACCCCGACGCCGATTTCGACGCGTTCCACGACTTCGTCTGGAACGTCGAGACCGCGCAGGGCTTCGGGCTGGACATCTGGGGCAGGATCGTCGACGTCGGCCGGATGCTGACGATACCGGGAGACGTCACCTATCTGGGGTTTGACGAGGCGCTGAATTGGCAGCCCTTCAATCAGGCGCCGTTCTACACAGGCGAGCAGGCCACGCAGACGTATCGGCTTGCCGATGACGCGTATCGCACGCTGATCCTGGTCAAGGCGCTGGCCAATATCTCGGATTGCACGTCGCCCAGTTTGAACCGGCTGCTGTCGAACCTCTTTGCGGGGCGGGGGCGTTGCTACGTGTCGGACACCGGGAGGATGGAATTCCGCTACGTGTTCGAGTTCGCGCTGGCGCCGCACGAAATCGCCATCCTGACTCAATCAGGCGCGATTCCCAAGCCGGCCGCGGTGCTGGCGAACATCCTGCAGGTCGATCTTTCTACTACGTTCGGATTCAACGAGGCGCTGATGCAGCCGTTCGGCTCGGGCGTACTTTTCACTTCTTCGGGGCTTATCAATGCAAGCTAGCAATGCACCTATCAAATCGGCCGTCCCGTTTGCGGAAAGCGGGACGAAGAACACTATTCCGGTTGAGTCGCAGATTGGCGTGACGCCGGGGGCGGCGTCTTTCACGGATGGCTTTCCGCCGCTGACGATGACACCGTTGGCTGCGGGTGGCGTCCCGCCATACGGTGCTGACTTCAATGGCATCCTGAACTTTCTTAGCGCTGCCGCACGATGGCAACAGGCAGGAGGGGCGTATCCCTATGACTCTGCATTCAGCACAGCCGTTGGCGGGTATCCGCAGGGCGCGATGTTGAGAAAGTCGGTCGGCGCAGGCTACTGGCTGAACCTGGTGGAGAACAACACCGCAAACCCGGATGCGGGTGGGGCGAATTGGATCGCGCTGCCTGCGGGGATAGCCTCCACCGCGGAAGCAGAGGTAGGCACGGATGACACAAGAGCGATGACGCCGTTCAAGGTGTTCCAGGCCATCGCAAGAAAGGTGGTGCAAGCCACCGAAAGCGTGATAGGCGTCGCCAAGGTTGCCACGCCGGCGCAGACGAATGCCGGTGCCGATGACGCGACCATTGTGACGCCGAGAAAATTACGGCTCGGCGTGGCGATGTCGCTGGGCATCAACGGATACCTGGCGCTGCCTTCCTGGCTTGGTGGTGTCATTATCCAGTGGGGACGCGGTAGCGTGAACATGGGTACTGCGACCGGCAGCTACTACTCCGGATCTGCTTCTGTCTCGTTTCCATTGGCATTTCCGACGGCCGCTTGGGTGGCAATACCGCAAATCCAAAACAGTCCGAATGTCATGGATAGCATCAGCGTCGCGTCTTTCACCAACTCCTCGCTGCAGGTAGTCGGGTGCACCAGCTATGAAACCGGACAGGCGCCGGAATTCTATTTCATCGCCATAGGAAACTAGCATGGCCGAGACCTTCCAACCAATCCAGACCGAATTCCTGGACTACGATCCCGCTCTCCCTTATGTCTTTGATGCCAACACCCGAGCGCTTTATGCATTCGTCCTTCGGTCCCGCTATCGGGAGTCGGGTTCCTGGCCCGTAGACGGCCTGCCGGTACCGGAAGAATCGGCCCATGCATATATGAATGACCCGGAAAGGGACGTGAAAACCATTACCAAGTCCGGCAGCTCATTCACTATCACGGATGCGTAGCTGCGTCGTTCAGGTTCAACCGGTATCAAATGCCAGTCCGCCGCAAGGCGCTTTTTTCCATGAGGGAGGCGAAATTGGACCTCCAAGATTTCGACGCCCTTGCGGCAAAACTCGCAGGCGTGCTGGGCGCGGTGGTATCCATGCGCTACCTGCAGGGGTCGTGGCCGGCGCGTCTAAGCATGGCGGGTAGCGGCTCATTGGTCGCCTATTACTCATCGCCGTATCTGGCACTGCTGCTCGGCATCCCAGAAGGGTTGGCCGGCTTTCTGACCGGCATGTTCGGCATGGCCATCGTCTCCCGCGGATGGGAGGTGGTACAGACGGTCCCCATCGGCGCGCTGTGGCAGGCCGTGATCGACCGGGTACGCGGAAAAGGGGTTTGAGGTGCATGGTTCCATTCGTCCGGAGACTACATCCGTGGGCATGTTTCAGCTGTCCCAACGTAGCTTGAGCCGTCTGGTTGGCGTACATCCTGACCTGGCCGCAATCGTCAAATTGGCGATTCAGCGCACGCCGATGGATTTCACCGTGGTGGAAGGCGTTCGAACCCTCGCGCGACAGCGCGAGAACGTAGCCAAGGGTGCCAGCCAGACGCTGGCCAGCTACCACTTGCCGCAGGCGGATGGTTTGAGCCATGCCGTCGACCTGGCGCCTTTGATCGCTGGAGCGATTCCCTGGAACAACTGGCAGGCCTTCGCCGCTCTGGCTCAGGTGGTCAAAGCCTGCGCGGCCGAGCTCGGCGTGCCGGTGGAGTGGGGCGGCGACTGGAAAACGCTCAAAGACGGCCCGCATTTCCAGATTCCACGCAACTGGAAGGGTCGCGCATGAACGCATCGCTGCGCGCGTTGGCGCCGTATCTGATCGGCGCCGTCCTGGTGGCCGCCGTCTTCCTGTGTGTGCGCTGGTATGGCGCCGTTCAGTACCGCGCCGGAGTCGATCGGGCAAACGCCGACTATACGCTGGCCGAGCTCACCGAGTTCCAGCGCCAGACCGCGCGCCTGGGCGGAATCTCCGAATCCCTGGAAGTCGCGCTTGCCGCGCTGCGCGACGCCAGCCCCAAGATCATCGAAAGGTACACCCGTGTCGAAGTCCAGAGTCCCTTACCTGCTGGCTGCCGCATTGACGCTGAGCGGCTGCGCCACATCAACGAGGCCGGCCGCCTGGCCAATTCTGCCGGCCAACCTGGCGCAGCCGTGCCCGCCAGTGCCCGAGGTGACGAGCGATAGCTGGGACGATCTGGCGCGCAGCTATATCGCGCTGGTTGCGTTGTACGGAGAGTGTGCGGCACGGCAACGTGCGGCGGTGCAGAGCTGGGAGAAATCCCGGTTCGGCCCGTCGTGAGACTGCGATCCGATAGGTCATGCTGCAACAGATAGCCCGCACTCCGCGGGCGTTTTTTCGTCCATCCAGGAGAAAGCCATGTAGACCTGATACGCGAACAGAGAATGCCCCCTGGCCCAGCAGCGGCAAATTTCCCGGAGATATCACATGACGATCAGAACTCTTTCCCTACAGCAACTGAAGTGCTCGGCCGAGAATTCGGCAGCAATGAAGCATCATGTCGATGATGATGCAACCGTTCTTCCGGAACCTCGCACTTCCAGTTCTCCGGGCAACATGACTGGGTATTCTGTTCAAGTCCAGGACCATGGCCCGATCGCGGATGGCACGCTCCATACGCTCGCGGAGCGTTACGCCACGTTGTCGGCCGCCCAAGTCGATTATCCTTTCGTAACCTCACTGGCCGAATCTATCTGCGACAGCGCGGAGCAACCCGCAATGGCCATGGCCGACATTACGACCACCACCGGAACGCTGGGACAGATGTGGGGCGAACAGAGCACCGCGTCGGGGCAGTGGCGAGCCACGTACTACGGTACGCCGGCCGCTGGGAATACTTTCGTCATCACCACGCGGGCTTGAGCATGGCCTGAGTGCCACGTTGTGGCGGGCAGTTGCCCGCCTCCCAAACAAAAGCCCGCAGGCGCAAGCCGCGGGCTTTTCTTCGCTACCCTTCAAAAGGACTCTTTTTCTTCCGCCGATTCACTGGTCTGAGGATTTCGCCTGACTTCAGCCGGTACACATCTTTCCCTTCCCAGATCACGGCGCCGCCGCTGGAGAGGCGGCATTGCAGCACTATGTGTGGATCGGGACTTTCGTCCGTCGCGGGTTCTTGAATGATATGTCGCTCGATCCGGTACTGGTCTCCTGCTGCCGAGACCGCAATCACATCCTCCAGTCGTCTGCATGAGATTGACATGATGAGCCTCCTTCACTTGCGCCACGTTGAAACCTGTGGCGCTGAGGTCATCGTCTCGACTGGCAAAATTCCTGTCAATGCTGCTGCGGCCCATCATCCAAGCGCATGCGCGGCGCGTCCCAGGGAAGCGTCGTGCAAAAGCATGAGGCGATGCATGCGTTTGGTCTAGGCTGTTTTCGAGGCCGCGTGTGCGTTGAAATGCTGCGGCGGTTTGAGGTATTGATCGATGGCCGCCGCAAGACCTGGATCAAAGGCTATTCAAGCTTCACGTTGGCGGACTGGATGACGCCGCGCCACTTCTTGTAATCCGCGGCGATAGTCTGGGAGAACTGCGCGGGGGTGGTGGGCATGGCGGTTGCGCCTTGCGCGGCCAGCGCATCCTGGACGTCTTTCATTGCGAGGATCTTGTTGAGTTCCGTGTTCAGCGTCTGGATGATGGGCTTGGGCGTGTTGGCGGGTGCAAGCAGTCCGTACCATACGCGCACGTCGAAGTCCGGATAGCCGGATTCTGCGACGGTGGGCACATCCGGCATGGCGGGGCTGCGCTTGAGGGAGGTCACGGCCAACGGGACGGCGCTGCCGGCCTTGATCTGCGGCGCAGCCGAGGGGATGGACGTGAAAATGACGGGGACCTGCCCGCCCAGCAGGTCGGCCATGGCCGGACCCGATCCCTTGTAAGGCACATGCACGAGCTTGATGCCCGCCTGGAGCTGCAGCAGTTCGGCGGCCAGGTGCGTGATGGTGCCTGCGCCGGGCGAGCCGTAATTGATGGTCCCGGGCGCCTTCTTGGCGGCGGCGATCAGGTCCTTGAGGGATTTGTACGGGCCGTTCTTGCTTGCGACGACCACCAGGGGGGCTTCGCCGACGATGCCTATGGGTTCGAAGTCCTTGACCGGGTCATAGGCCAGCTTGGTGTAGAGCGAAGGTGCCACGGCCAGGTTGTCGACCTGGCCCATGACGATTTCGTAGCCGTCGGGCTTGGCGCGCGCGGCGGTGGTGATGCCTATGGTGCCGCCGGCGCCGGGCCGGTTCTCGGCGACGACGTTCCATTTGACCGAGTCGGACAGTTTGGCGGCGACGGTGCGCGACAGGAAGTCGGTGCCCCCGCCAGGCGTGAACGGCACGATGACGCGGATGGGCTGGTTCGGGTACTGCTGGGCGGCGGCGGGGGCGCAGGCGACGAGCGCGCAGGCCGAGAACATTAGGGCACGTAGCATGGTTGTGGTCTCCATTCCTTGGTGGGCGCGTCCGGTCGTGATCGCCAGACGTCGGTTGCTGCGGATGCTGCTGACGCGTACTGCGGGTTCGGTTGCGGCGGGCGGTTTCAGGCTCCCTGTTTGGCTAGACGGTTCCTTGTTCGCGTAGTTCCCTGATTCGGTCGCGCGACAGGCCCAATTCCTCCAGCACCGCATCGGTGTCCGCGCCCAATGCGGGCGCGGCGCTGCGGACCTGGCAGGGCGCTTCGGCGAACTTGATCGGAAAGCCCAGCATGCGCACCTGCTGGCCATCGGGATGGGCGACGTCCATGGCCATCTGCTGGTCCGCTACCTGCGGGTCGTCGAATACTTCCTGCAGGTTCAGCACCTGCCCGCAGGGCACGCCGTACTGGTTAAGGCGTTCGATCCAGTAGTGGCTGTCCTTCTGGCGGGTGCGGGCCTCGATGGCGGCCTTGATGGATGCGCGGTTCAGCATGCGGTCGGCGTTGGCCTGGAATTCCGGATGCACGCGCAGTTCGGGCAGTTCCAGCGCGTCCAGCAACTTCTCGTACATGGCATCGTTGGACGGGGCGATCGCGACCTGGCCGTCGGCCGTCTCGAACAGCCCGTAAGGCGCGACGATGCCGTGGTCGTTGCCGGTGCGCGGAGGCAGCTCGCCGCTGGCGAAGTAGTTCGATGCCTGGAAGCTGAGCAACCCTATCATGCTGGACAGCAGGCTGACGCTGATGGAGTCGCCGCGGCCGGTGCGCTCGCGGCGCAAGAGCGCGGCCACCACGCCCAGCGCGCCGTTCAGGCCGGCGGCCAGGTCGCTGATGGGCGGCCCCGCGCGCATGGGCGGATCGTCTTCGCCGCCGTTCAGGCTCATGAAGCCGCTCATGGCCTGGGCGATGAAGTCGAAGGCGGGCCGGTCGCGATAGGGACCGGACGCGCCGAAGCCGTTGATGCTGCAATGGATGATGTCCGGCCGCAACGCCTTCAGCGCTTCATCGCCGAAGCCCATCTTGTCCATGATGCCGGGCCGGTAGTTCTCGATCACGACGTCGCAGTGGGGTATCAGCTGGCGCAGGATGTCCTTGCCTTCGGCGCTGTACAGGTCCAGTGTCACTGACCGCTTGTTGCGGTTGTAGTTGGCGAAGTACCAGCTCAGGCCGTCCTTGAGCACGCCCTGGCGGCGAATGGGATCGCCTTCGCCGGGCGCTTCGATCTTGATCACTTCGGCGCCCATGTCGGCCAGTATGGATGTGCAGTAAGGCCCGGAGATGATGCGGGTCAGGTCCAGGACGCGGATTCCGGTAAGTGGCATGGTTTGCATCTGCTTGGATTTTGGTCAGCCGCCCAGTCGCGGCAGCCACAAGGTCAGGGGAGGAAAGGCGCAGATCAGCGCGAGCACGATCAGCGACCAGATGAAGAAGGGCACGATTTCGCGCACGATGGGGCCTATCGGCGTGCGGCCCACGGCGGACGTGACGAACAGCAGGATGCCGACCGGCGGCGTCAGCATGCCCGTCATCAGGTTCAGGATCAGGATCATGGCGTACTGGATGGGGTCCATGCCGAGCTGGGCGCCGATAGGCAGCAGCGCCGGCAGCGTGATGATCATGGCCGGCAGCGGCTCCAGGATCTTGCCCACCAGGATCAGGAACACGTTCACCGTCAGCAGCACCACCCAGGGCTGGTCGGAGATGCCCAGGATGCCCTTGGCGATGGTGGCCGCGACGCGCGATTCGCTGATCAGCCAGCTGAAAGGACCGGCGGCGGCCAGCAGGAACAGCACCACGGCCATGGTGCGCCCGGCCGAGTAGAACGCCGATCCCAGCTCGCCCGGCTTCAGTTCCCGGTACACGGCCAGGCCCACGAGCAGGGCGTACACGGCCACGAACGCCGCGGCCTCCGTATCCGTCAGCAGGCCGAAGCGTATGCCGGCGATGATCAGGACGGGCATCATCAAGGCCCAGATGGACGCGCGCGTCACCCTGGCGCGCTCAGGCCAACTGGCCCGCGGACGCGATTGGTAGCCGTGGCGCCGCGCCTGCCAGGCGCATATGGCCATGTAGCCCGCCAGCAGCATGAAGCCGGGAATGATGCCCGCCAGGAACAGGCGGATGATGGACAGGTTGGCCAGCACCGCATAGACGATCATCGGGATCGACGGGGGCAGGATGGGACCCAGCATCGCCCCGCAGGCGATGACCGCCTCGGGGTAGCCGCGCCGGTAGCCCTCGCGCTTCATCGAAGGGATCATGGCGGTGCCGATGGCGCTGGCGTCGGCCACGGCGGAGCCGCTGATGCCTGCCATGACCAGGTTGGTGGTCAGCGAGACTTGCGACAGGCTGCCGCGCATATGCCCGACCATGGCCATGGACCAGTTGATGAGCCGCAGCGTGACGCCGCCGCGGTTCATCAGTTCGCCGGCCAGGATGAAGAGGGGGATCGCGACCAGGGCGGTCTCGTCTATGCCGCCCAGCATCGATAGCGGCGCCTGGGCGATATCGACCCCGCCGCCGCCCTTGAACAGCATGCCTATCAGGGCGGCGGTGATCATCGCGAAGCCTATGTCCAGACCGGCCAGGATGAGCACGACGAAAAGCACGACGGAGAAGAGGATCATGGATGCGTTCCCGGAGTATCGGGCTCGCCGCGCGCGAAGGCGTCCTGCGGCGCGGGGGCGTCGGGGATGAGCAGGCGCAGGGCCAGGAACAGCATGAAGAACACCATGCCCACGGTCAGCGAGGCGTAGCTGACGGCGTAGGTGAAAGGCGTTCCGACGATGTCCTGGAAGTTGCCCACGGCGACCACGTCCAGGCCCTTGTAGAACAGGGTGGCGGCCAGCGCCAGCAGGCAGGTGTCGAACAGGCGGTCGCGCGCGCGCCGCACGCGTTCCGGCAGATGGCGGTCGATGATGTCTATGACCACGTTGCGGCGCTCGCGCAACGCCATGGCCGCGCCGACAAACGCGCACCACAGCATGCCGATGCGCGCGACCTGGTCCCAGGCGTCGAACTGCGTCTTCAGCAGATAGCGGTCCAGGACCTGGGCGAAGCAGAACACCAGCACCATGGCCAGGGTCAGGGCAACCGCCAGCCGGCCGATCCAGCACACGGCGCGGTCGGCGCTCAGCGCCAGGCCGCGCCAGCCGGAGGCCGCGTGGGACGAGGCGCGCACGGTCGGCGCGGGCATGGGCGCGGCCATGGCTTACTCCTGCATCTTCTGGATGCGTTCGACCATGCCGGCCGGCCAATCCTTGCCTTCGTACTGCTGGTAGACGGTGGCCAGCGCCGCCTTGAACGCGGCCTTGTCGGGCTGCGTGTAGGTAACGCCGGCTTCCTTCAGGAGCTTGACTGCGTTGTCGTCCAGCTCCTGGTCCAGGCGGGTGGCGACCTTGCCGCCCGCCTTGGCCGCCTCGGTCAGCGCCTGGCGCTGCCTGGCGTCCAGGCCTTGCCAGACGCGTTCGGAAATGAACCAGCCCGTCAGCTCGTAGGCGTGGTCGGTCGCCGCCCAGTACTTGGCTTCCTCGTGGAAGCGCAGCGGGATCGAAAGATCAAAGCCGTTGTCCTGGCCGTCTATCATGCCGCGGCCCAGCGCGGTGTAGATTTCGGTCATGCCCAGCGGCACGACCTGCGCACCCAGCTTTTCGAAGGTGGACTTCAGGATGGGAATGGCGGGAATGCGCAGCTTCAGGCCCTTGACGTCTTCGGGCTTGTTGATGGGCCGCGATACGGTCTGCAGCGCACGCGGCGAGCGTATGCCGAAGGCCGCAAACACCCGCACGCCGGATTTCTTGGCCACGTCATCGAAGATCTGCGCGAACTCGTCGCTGTTGATGATGCGCTCGGCCTGTTCGCCGCTCTTGAACAGATAGGGCGCATACAGGATGTTCAGCGGTTGGGCGCCGCGCAGGAACACCACGGACCCGAGGCCGAAGTAGCCCATGTCCAGCGTGCCCAGCTGCATGGATGAGAGGATCTTGCTGATGTCGCCCAATTGCCCGTCCGTGTAGACGTGCACCTGCAGTTCGTTCTGGGATTGCCTGGCGGCCTCTTCGGCAAAGGCGCGCATGGCATGGTCCCAGGGACTGTTGGAGGCGGCGATGGTCGCGATCTTCATTTCCCGCGCCTGCGCCTGGCCAGCGGGCGCGAACGCGCCGGCGGCGGTGATCGAAAGCGCCAGCAGGGCTGCCGAGGCGCGGACCAGTTGCTGCGATATTTTCTTGTGCATGATGTCTCCTCCGGGATGCGGATCCGGCCTACCAGTTCCAGTGCACGGGCTTGAGCCCGGCGACCGGTGAATCGAACACCGCCAGGCGGGACCCATTGATGCAGCCCATGTAGGCGGTCTTGCGCTCTGGGCCCCCGAACGCCAGGCTGGTGATGTTCTGCAGCCGCTTGCTATGGTTGTCGTAAACCATGGGGCGGCTCAGGCGATTGGCCAGGTATTCGGCTTCCAGCCTGTCGATGTGCGCGGCGTCGCCGTCCTCCAGCATGAGCTGCTGCTGCCCTTGCGGGCTGACGCGTATGACCCGGTTGGAGACCACGCTGACCACCCAGATGTGGCCCTCTTCATCGACCGCCATGCCGTCGGGATAGGTACCCTTGCCGAATTCGGTGATGACGGCGCGTTCGCTCAGGTCGCCGTTGGCGCCGATGCGAAAGCGCAGCAGGCGCCGGCCGAAGGTTTCGTTGACGTACAGGTGCGTGCCGTCCGGATCGGTGCGGCATTCGTTGGTCCAATGCACGTCCTGGGCCACGACGCGGGTGCCGCGCTCGTCGCGCACGGCGATGAAGCCGTCGGCGATGTCGCGGCGGAACTGATGGTCGCCGCGGCGCACGGTGCTGACGCAGATCCACAGGCGTTCGCGCTCGTCCAGCCAGACGAAGTTGACGCCGGGCAGGGCCACGCCGTCGATCTCCATGATGTAGGGCTCCGCCGTGCCGTCGCGCTGTACGCGCCAGACGCCGCCGTCGTCGGCCAGGTTGGCGACGGCAAACGAGCCGTCGCGCAACAGGGCGAAGCCGTTGGGTATCAGTCCGGACTGGGCGCCGATCAGGCGCGCGTCGCCGTTGGGCAGGATGTGGCGTATGCCGCCGGCCTTGTCCGACACGTAGAGATCGCCCGCGGCCGTGCTCAGCACGCATTCGGGGCGGTTCAAGTTGACGCCGGTCTCGCGCACCGCCGACAGGTCCAGGACCGCGCCGCCATTCGATTTGCTGTCCATGGGGGCTCCTCAGCCGATCGCGCCGGCGGCTACGGCATAGTCATGCAGGCGCAGGCGCGGCCCTGCCTTCATCAGCTGGCCGGGCAGGCCACGGCCGACGATGCCTTCCAGCCGCTGGGCTACCTTGATCAGCGCGCCCAGGTCGATGCCGCTGTCCACGCCCATCTCGTCCAGCAGGTAGACCAGGTCTTCGGTGCAGATGTTGCCGGTGGCGCCCGGCGCGAACGGGCAGCCGCCCAACCCAGCCAGCGAGGATTCGTAGGAGGTGACGCCGGCGCGCAGGCCTTCCACCACGTTCACCAGGCCGATGCCGCGCGTGTTGTGGAAGTGCAGCGATATCTTGACGCCGGGATGGTCGGCCCGCAGAGTCTCGACCGTGTCGCGCACCAGCCGGGGCGTGGCCATGCCGGTGGTGTCTCCCAACGTCACGGCGTCGAAGCCCTGGCGCGCGAAGTGGTCGAAGATGGTCCGGATGCGGCCCAGGTCCACGTCGCCTTCGAAGGGGCAGCCGAAGGCGACGGCAATGGCGCCCTTGCGCTTGATGGGGTGGTCTTTCAGCAGCTGCGCGATGTCCTCGATGTCGCGCAGCGATTGTTCGACCGGGCGGTTCAGGTTCTTGGTGTTGTGGCTCTCGGTGGCCGACAGGAACACGACGATCTCGTCAGCCTGCGACTGCAGCGCGCGTTCGACGCCCTTGCGGTTGGGCGCCAGCGCGCCCAGCACCACGCCCGGACGTTTGCGCACGCCCTGCAGGACTTCCTGCGCGTCGCGCATCTGCGGCACGGCGCGGGGTGAAACGAAGGAGGTGGCTTCGAAGTGCCGCACGCCTGCGTCGATCAGCGCGTTCAGGATCTGGATCTTGGTGTCGGTGGGCACGAACTCGGATTCGATCTGCAGTCCGTCGCGCATGCCGACTTCCACGATTTCGACTCGGTCTGGAAGGCTCATGGCTTGTCGTCTCCTGGCGCCCGGATCCTGCGCCCGCGAGGGCTTTGCGCGGCGATGTCCGGGACATGGGTGGTCGGCCACCATCTTCTGCGATGGACCCTGGCAGGACAAATCGTCAATCTTCGGCGGGGGATCGCGAAACGCGATGGCTCGGGGGCCAGGCGTCGCGCATGGGCAGGCTCGCGCGTCCTATTGCTGCGTTGCGGCTTCAGCGATCAGATGATCCAGCAGCAGCCGGGCGGCGCCCGATAGCGATTCATTGCTGCGCACGCACAACTTGAGCTGGCGGTGCGCCCAGGCGTCAGTCAGCGGAATGATGCAGAGCGCGTCGCACACATAGGCGGACAGGGCCTTGGTGGGCACGATGCCGACGCCCAGGTCCGCGCGCACCATGGACACCAGCGCGTCGTAGGAGGTGACCTGGAAGCGCAGCCGCAGAGAACGGTTCATGGACGCGGCCTCGCGCGTGAACAGATAGTTCGCGGCGCTGCCCCGGTGCATGCCGACGTGGTCATAGTCCAGCGTATCGGCGAACGATACCTGCCGGTGTCGCGACAAGGGGTGTCCCGAGGGCGTCACCAGCGCCATGACGTCGCGGTGGTAGGGATATATGTCCAGCCCGTTTTCGTCGTCGGATTGGGTGTAGACGCCGATGTCGGCGGCGTTGTCGATCACCGCGCGGGTGACGCCGGCGCTGACGGACTCTTCCAGGTCGATCTGCACGTTGGGGTGCTGGGTCAGGAAGCGGCGCAGTTCCATCGGCAGGAACTGCGCAATGGAAGACAGGTTGGCCGCGACGCGCACGCGGCCGCGCAGGCCGGCGGAGTAGTCGCGGATTTCGGCGGCCAGGTCCTGGGTTTGATGTAGCAGCGTGCGTGCGCGCCGCGCCAACGCGTGTGCGGCGCTGGTCGGTTCGACGCCGCGCGCATGGCGCTGAAACAATGGGACGTCCAGGACGCGTTCGAGTTCGGACAGGCGCTTCGATAGCGCCGATGGCGCGATATGTTCGCGCGCGGCGGCCGCGGCGATGCTGCCTTCTTCCAGCACGGCCAGGAACACCTGCAGGGTATACAGATCCAGACGAGGGGTCATGGGAAGTCGCGGATAGATACGTCCGCGAGGATAGCGGCAGTCGCGGGCCGCGGGCCTAGGGGATTACGCTTAGCCGATTTCCACCCATTCCTGCGCCGCGCCGCGCGCCAGCAGTTCGTCGACCGCGATGATGGAGATCCGGCCATCCGCCGTTCCCAGAGCCAGTTTTTCCTCATGGGCATCCAGCGCGAAGACCAATGCAGGCAGGCCTTCCAGCCGCATCCTGGCGCGCAACCGGATCTCGCCCGACGCGGCATCCAGCAACAGCAGCCCGCCGTCCAGGAACGCAGCGGCGATCAGCCCGGGGCAGGGCATGAAGACGACCGCGCTGGCGGAGGCAGTGGTGGAATGTCGCCAGAGTTCGCGGTCACGGTCCAGCGGTTTGCGGTAAATGAAGCCGGCGCAGGCGACGTTGACGGCGGGAGCGTAGTGCCGCCCGCTGATGACCAGGCCAGCGCCTTGCGCGTCGTCGACGTAGCAGCCGGCAAGTTCCATGGCGTGGCTGTCGGGCTTGCCGTTGGCCTTGAGCACCGGCCACAGCGGCTTGGCCCGGCCGTCGGGCATGACCATGCACAGGCGTTTGGCCTCGTGGGAGCTTGCAGGCGTGCCTTGGACGCAGAACGGCGACGGCGCGCCGCTGATGCGGATGTAGTGATTGAAGCAGTCGTAATGGCCCAGGTCCACGCGCCGTTCGGCGCCCGAGCCCAGGTCGCGCAGCAGGTCGCACGCGTTGCGGGTTGCGGGGTTGCGGTTCCTGCGGCCCAGCAATACGCCTTGCGAGGAGGCAGAGAACGTGTATTCGCCGTCGTACTCGCCGACGAGGTCCAGCCCGTCGTCCGTCAGCGTATACAGCCGGGAATCCTGGTGCCACTTCATGTCGGGCCGCTTCGAGGCTTCCACGACGTGCACATGGATGCCCGCCGCCCGGATGATCTCGGCGCCATGGCCGGCGCCGGCGTATGCGGCGACCAGGCCGTCTTCGACGTCTTGGATTTCCAGCAGGCAGCCGCCATGCGCTACCGCGATGCGCTTGGCGTCCAACCACGCAAGATCATGGATGGCCTTGCGGCTTCCCAGTTGCGGCAGCCCTAGCCATTGCGCGAGGCGGGACTCTGGCGCCGGCGCGGGGGGATCTGCTGCCGGCGCGATGTCGTCGCCTGACAGTTCCAGTTCGCCGGGACCGGCATCGGACCAGGTCGCGGCGTCGTAGGGCGTGCGCACGACGAACAAGGTGCTGAATGCGGCGTCGGGCGGATCGTCGGGCAGCCCTTCCCATTCTTCGTCCCAGGGCCGCACCCACGCCTCGATCCCGTCGCCCGAGGGGGTGAAGGCGCAATGCGCAACTTCAGGGATGTTGCGGAAGAACCGGCGCGAGAGCCCGCTGCGCCAATCCCAGACCAGCAGGTCGCCTTCGAACAGATAGCCGCCGTCATAACTGCCTGCGCCGATCGCGACCACGGATTGGGCGGGATGGAAAGCGATGTGGTTGACGGGATGGCGCAGTTGGTCGAAAGCCGCGAACGGGATGGGACTGCCGCGGCGGTACAGCGCCACGCGATAGCGCAACGTCTGGCCGCCATACGCCGCGCGGGCGCGAGGGTTCGCGAGCAGGGGAAACTCGGAGGCCACGGCCGCGATTTCCCCCGCAGGGTCGAAGAACACTCCGGTAATCTTGCCGCTGCCTCGCAGCGGCGGATCGGCGATCATGGCCATGCTGGTTTCCGCGAGACACGCGCCATTGATCGCGAATGCGGGCGCTGGGCCATGGGCAGGCGGGATAAGCTTATTCGAGGAGCAGGCCGGGGCGCCCGGCCGGGCTCATGTGCGAGCCCGGCTGGCGGCCGGCGTCTCCTTCTTCGCGCGTGGCTTGGGCGCGGGTTTCGGGTCTTGGGCAGGAGCGTCGAACTCCTGTTTGTTGCGTTCGCCCCGCGGGGTATTTTCCGGATGCGGCTTGGGAAAAGCCCAGGGCTTGGTTTTCTGATCCATTGCATGTACTCCTTGCACAGGCGGAACAGTAGCATTAGCCGTGGCACTGGGTAAGTGAGGGTTGACGTCAATATTCATCACATCGTGATTTTCGGTTGAAAAACGCGATGAATTCGACCCGCTTTGGCCCGTTCTGTTCCGCCTTTATGGATCAAGACCTGTCAACTCTGACAGGAAGTTCCCGTCGGTGCGAGCGCAGCCTCTAACCGGCTTCCGGCTGGTCTTCCTGCCAGATGCGGTCGAACTGTTCGCGCGCGTTGCGCGCCCAGTCATCGATGGCGCTGCGCACGTCGTCCGCGGTGGGCTTGCGGTCAGCGGGGAGGTTGCCGCCCGTGACCGTGCCCAGCGAAGTGATCAGCAGCTCGTTGGTATTGGCGTCGCGCAGGGCGGCCTCGAGCAGCAGGCGCGCCGACTGGTCGCGGTAGCCGGCCGCCTTGACGGTCTGGCCGATCACGAAGCCGATGGGGATGTATTCCATCATCCTGGGGTCGCGCTCGTTGCGGAAGGTGCCGGTGATGGCGGCGCTCAGGCGCATTGCGTGTGGCGCGGGCCGTGTCAGCAGTTGGTAGCCGGCTTGTTCGAACTCGCGCCGGATCGCTTCGTTCAGGTAGGCCAGCGCGCGCTCGCGCATGGCGCTATCGGCTTTCATGTCCAGCTCGTCCGGTCGGTCGCCCTGGATGTATTGCACCGGTTCCAGAATGAGTTTTTTCTGGTACTGGCTGCCGATGGGCGGACCGGGGCGCACCCAGACCATGCCAGCGCTCCAGTCGGGATCCTGCTTGAGCCGGCTCTGGTTTTCACCCAGGGACGTGGAATAGTTCTGCGGCTTGGGCAGGTTGGTGCAGCCGGCAAGGCCGATCACTGCACAGCAGGCGGCCAGAGCGAGACGGATCTTCATATTCTTCTCTTCCTGAAAATGGCGCCCGGCGCGGCAGATGGAAAGGCCGTGCGCGTGTCGCGGGCGGCCCAATTATTGCCCCGTTTCGCGCCGCATTTTCCGCTTTGGCAGGGGTGGAAGCCCCGTTTCGCTGCAAAGCAGAATTCCATTTTGGGAAAACTGAAACGAAAGATCGGCGGGGCGTGGAAGACTCCATTGCGGGTAAGCCGTAATAGCTGCCGCGGAAAGCCGCCGCGGGACTACGATGGACGAGTGAACATAGGGAGACAACTATGGACACCGCCAAGCAATGGTATGCCGCCGTCAAGGACTGGCAGCGGGCCCGCGACGAGCTCACCGCCGCGATCGCCGCGATCAAGTGGCCGAATCCCACCCAGGATTGCCTGGACAACTATGACCGCGCCTACGCCAACGAAACCGGGGCGCGGGATCGCATGAACCAGGCATACGAACGCGTGCGACGATAAGCGCGCGCATCTCCTTGGGAGCGGCATTGCTACACTGCCGCGCATGACGGACCAACAACAGAAATTCATGATCAGGCCGAGCCGGCCTGAGGACGCAGTCTTGCTCGAAGACCTGCTGATGCGCACCTACGAAAGCACGTGGATGCCGGAAATGACGGCGGAAAGGGACGCCCAGTTTCGCGCAAGCGGCAAGACGGGCCAGTATGTGAGCGCCAGGGGCAGTCTTTTCATGGTGTGCGAAATCGACGGCGTGCTGGCGGGCATGGCGGATTGGGAAAACGACTTCATCTGGGCCTTGCATGTGCATCCCGCAAGGCAAGGGCAGGGTGTCGGCGGCGCATTGCTGGCCTGGATGGAAACGGCCATCCGCGCTGCGGGATTTGCTCAGGCGCGGCTGGAGACGGATTCCTTCAATATGCGCAGCCGCCAGTTCTACGGCAAGCACGGCTATGCCGAGATCGATACCTATCCTGACGAGGAATGGGACAGCGGCTTCACCACCATCCTGCTGGAAAAGCGCTTGCCAGCCTGATGCCGCTGGCTCCATGAAAAGAACCTCAGCTGGTCCTGGAAATGGAGCCACGATGGCGGTATGTTGTGGTTTTCAGCCGCTACCGCCGAACCCGCCATGTACCTGCCGTCCGCCTTTCGCGAAGACTCGCCCGAAGTCCAGCACGATTTCATCCGCGCCCATCCGCTGGGCGTGCTCACGACCAGCGGGGAGGGCGGGCTGATGGCGAACCACATTCCCTGTCTGCTGTATCCGGAAGGACCGCATGGCGTATTGCGCCTGCATGTGGCCCGCGCCAACCCGCAGCTTGCCGACCTTGCTTCGGGCCGCGAATGCCTGGTCGTATTCCACGGGCCGCAGGCTTACGTCACGCCGTCGTGGTACCCGACCAAGGCCGAGACGCACAAGGTCGTGCCCACCTGGAACTTCGTTGCCGTGCACGTCTGGGGCGCGCCGGTGATTCAGGATGATCCGGCCTGGCTGCGCGCCCAGTTGGATGCGCTGACCGACAGCCAGGAGAAAGCGCGCGCGCAGCCCTGGCGCGTGGCCGACGCGCCGGCGGATTTCATCGCGGCCCAGATGCGCGCCATCGTCGGCGTGGAGATTCCCATTGCGCGCATCGAAGGCAAATGGAAGGTCAGCCAGAACCGAACGGTTGCCGATAGGCGCGGCGTGGCCGAAGGCCTGGCCGGCGAAAACGGCGATGCCGTCATGGCTGGGCTGGTTGCCCGCCGCGGCGGGCTGGAGTAACGCGCCCCAGCGCGAAACAGGCGATGGCGGCGGCCTGCAGGCTGGCCGCCGCCGCCAGGAACCAGAGCAGTGGCTGCCCGGCCTGTTCGGACCATGCCCGCAGCATGCCGAACGACGCGGGCGCGAAGGCGTAGGCGCCTTGCGACATGGCGACAATCAGCGGGACCACGCGTTGCGTGTCTTCGCGGGCGAACTCAGTCTGCGCGATCAATGGCGGCAGCGAGGTCGCGTTCCCTATGCCTGATCCGAACAGCAGTACGCCCAGCCAGATGGCCCAGGCGTGCTCTGCGGCCAGCATCAGAACCAATGAACCGGCGATCTGGATGGCGTAGGCCAGGCAGGCCACTTTGCGCCGGTCGGTGCCGGCAGGCATCAGCCAACCGACGAGCGTGCGCCCGCCGATGGCCGCGGCCGTAGCCAGACCCATTGCCAGGCCTGCGGTCTGTGCGCCCAGCAGCGGCGCCAGCAGGGACAGCAGATGCGCGATCAGGCCGATCTGGGCGAACAGGCCCAGCGCCATGCCGGCGGCCAGGGTGAGAAAGGCGCGGTTGCGCCACAGGCCCGCCAGCGGCGCGGGCGAGGCGATGCCTGCCGTGGCCGCCGGCGCCTGCGCTGCAGCGCAAGCGCCATCTGGCTCCTGGCCCAGCTGTTGCGGCGTCAGGGCAAACACCTTGCGCGACAGCACGGCGATCACGGCCACCATCGCCGCGCCTACCCACAAGGCCGCCTGGGCAAATCCTGCCTGGCCGATCAGGTAAACCCATAAGGGCGAAAAGACGATGCCGCCGACGCTGGCGCCGTTGTAGGCCATGCCCAGCGCGGCGGGGCGGCGGCGGACGAACCAGGGTGAGATCAGCGCATTGACGGCGGCGGCACCCAGCGTCACCCAGCCCATGCCCGAGAGCAGCGCCGCCGCATAGAGCTGCCAGGGCTGTGCGGCCGCGGCCCAGCCGCTCACGCCGAACGCGAGCAGCACGGCGCCGCCCAGCGTGACCGCCGGCACCCCGCAACGCCGGTACAGCCGCGGCAGGTTGGCGACCACCAGGGTGCCGCAAAGAAAGTGCAGCGTGACGGCGCCGGATACCAGGGCCACGCCCCACCCGGTACGCTGCGTCACGGCATGCAGGAACACGGGCGGGCCGTAGAAGCCGACGCCCCAGCCGAAGATCGCCAGCACGAAGGTGGCGTAAAGCACTGTCCAGCCAAAGAATTTCCGGGATGCGCGCATGGGTGTCCGGGCAGGCCGGTCGCTGTCTTGTTGCGTTGAGTCGCAGTATGCTTGACTCTGCACACAACACTTTGGTCTGTGACGAATCATGGAATCCGAGTTCGCCGACATCAATCTTTCCGCCGTGGCTGGCGCCATCGCCGATCCGGCCCGGGCGCGCATGCTGTGCGTGCTGCTGGACGGCCGCGCCCGCACCGCGACCGAACTGGCGGCCGCCGCCGACATCGGCGCCTCCACCGCCAGCAGCCATTTCCTGCGACTGCGGGAACAAGGGCTGGTGGAAATGGCCGTGCAGGGCAAGCACCGCTACTACCGCCTGGCCAATGGCGAGGTCGGACATGCGCTGGAGGCCTTGCTGGTGGTGGCCGGCGCGGAGCGCGTGCCGTTCAAACCCAGCACGCCCTCGGCGCTGCGCGAGGCGCGTACCTGTTATGACCACATGGCGGGCACCCTGGCCGTGCGCATCCATGACGCGATGCTGTCGCGCCAATGGCTGACGGCGGACGGGCGCGATTACCTGCTGACGCCTTTGGGCGAGGCGGCCCTGGCGCAGATAGGCGTGGACGTGATGCAGGCGCGCCAACGCCGGCGGCGTTTCGCCTGTTCCTGCCTGGACTGGAGCGAGCGTCGCTCGCATCTGGGCGGCGCCTTGGGCGCGGCGCTGCTGGAGGCGCTGACGCGCCGCGACTGGATCAGCAAGGACTTGGATTCGCGCGCGTTGAGCGTGACGAAGAAGGGCGAAAAGCAGTTTCCCGCCTTCTTCGGGCCAGCGGATGAGCAGTCCGCCGCGAGCGCTGCGCGCCGGGACCGGAATGTCGCCGCATGAGCCTGCAATAAGGTGTGCATATGCAACAGATCTAGGGAAATCCCCGTGAACCCGGGTGGGGACGGGTTGCGGCAGCGCCCCGCGTTGCGCCGCAAGCCGCGTCAACCCTGGACATGCGGCGCGCGGATGGGCCGCGCGTAGCGTTCCTGGGAAACGGGGACGTACCTATCGCGATGCAACAGTGTTTCTATTTTCTGCCATCGTTACAAAACATATCCGAACTGTCATAGTCAAGCGGGGTATGCTGGATCGCACAAAGAGGGCATCCGAAGTGCATCAGAACAACTTGATCTACAAGGGATACCGGCTGACGGCCAAAGTGTCCCGGGGCGCAGACGCCGAGGTTCAGGCGCAATCCAGCGGCCCCGTATTCATAGCGTCGGTGATGGTGGTCCAGGCAGGCGCCGTGCTCGAAGGCGGCGACGAATATCCGGTTCCGCGTTTTGCCGAGGGCGGTTTTGTCTACAGTCCGCGTGAAGCGGTGCATGCAGCGATCCTGCACGGCCGCGAAATCGTCGACGGCCTGACCAACCTGCCAGCCTGACGCCGTTCTAGCCGGAAAAGACTTCCCGCCAATCGCGCGTCTTGGCCAGCGTCTGCACGGTCGCGGACTGTTCCAGGATGGTCACGGCCTTCTTGAATTCCTCGGCCGAGGCGCCGTCCTCCAGGATGACCATGCGCGAGTTGCGCGCGTCCGCCATTTTCACGTCCGACATCTTGCCGTGGGTCTGGTAGACCTGCGTCCAGTCCATTTTCTTGCCGGCCTTCAGGGCGATCGGTTCGATGTACGTCAACGCGGTGCTGCTGGCGGCGCGTACCGCGAAGGCGAAATCGGCCGTGTGGCCGCTGCTGCCCTTGGCGCGCGCGCCCTTGACCATGCGGTTCACGCCCACGCCCGCCGCCAGCGCCCGCCCGACCTGGGCGCGAAAGCGCAACTGGCTGAACTTCGGCATCCATTTGGCGCACTGGAACGACAGCGCCATCGCCAGCTTGACCGCGTCCCACAGCGCTTCCTGCAGCTGCTCGTTGGGACCGCTGGCGACGATGGCGCCGTCGCGGTCGAAGTGCGCCAGGCTGACGCCCGGGGTTTCATTCAGGATGTCGATGCGCTTGGCAGCCAGGTCGATGCCGTAGCTGGACGCGTGCATCGCGGTCTCACAGGCGTCGGTCAGGTAGAACGTGGACTCGTCGGGATGCGCGATGAAGAAGGCCGCGTGCTGCCCGTCCAGGCCCAGTGTCATGGGCGATATGGCGCGGATGGCGTGCTCGCCCGCCGGCAGGACGGTCCAGCCGGAGGCTTCCAGGAAAGTGCTCATAGGATCAGTTCGATTTGGCGGCCTTTGAGGGGATGCGCGAATCCGCCGGTGAGCGTCAGGTTCGCCCGCGGCAGGAAGTACTGCATCAGCGCGCCGATATTCTGCAGGGCGGGCACGATGGGCTCGGCATAACCTTCGCCATCGTCCACCCAGATGTGTTCATGGCTGCGGTCCGCAAGCGGCTTGCGGTACTGAGGCCGGCCTTCGCCCACCAGGCTGGTGTGGAAGGAGTCGTCGGTGTCCACGCCGAACACGCGGTGCGGGCCTACGAAGAGGCTGGCGCAGAACGCTTCGGCCAGGAAAATCGTGGCCTGGCCGTGCACGGCCGTGCGCGCGCCGCGATAGGTGGCGCGGAAGATCACGTCTTCGCGCACTTCGCCCTTGACCCGGCAGGCACAGGCGAATTCCATCCATTGGAGATTGCTGGCGGCGGGCTTGGGCACCCAGGCGATCGGTTTTACGGTTTCCTTGGGTTCGGCAAGAATCTCTTGCACCTCATCAACGGTGATTAGCGGTTCGAACTTGTTGGCCATGGAACTGATCTAGGGTCTTGGAAATGCGCGCCGGGCAGCGCGCCTGGCAAGCGCCGCGCGGCGGCGGGCGCACGCGCAACACTGCGAGGGGGCGTAATCTTACAAGATGAAGACTGCGCCGCCCTTTTTGCTGTATGGATGTACAGCCCAAGGGCGGCGCGTCGCGGCTATAGCGAGCTGGCGCCGAACGTGTCGCACTGCTTGATGCTGCCGCTCTCCAGACCGCGCTTGAACCAGCGCACGCGCTGGGCCGAGGAGCCGTGGGTGAAGGAATCGGGCACCACATAGCCCTGGCTCTGCTTTTGCAGGCGGTCGTCGCCGATGGCGGTGGCGGCGGTCAGGGCCTCTTCCACGTCGCCGCTTTCCAGGATGTTGCGGGCGGCGTTGGCGCGCTGCGCCCACAAGCCGGCGAAGCAGTCGGCCTGCAGTTCCATGCGCACCGACAATGCATTGGCCTGCGCGGGATTGCGGCGGCGCAGGTTGTCCACCTGGTCCGAGATGCCCAGCAGATGCTGGACGTGATGGCCGACTTCATGCGCGATGACATAGGCCTGGGCGAAATCGCCCGGCGCCTTGAAGCGGTTCTGCAATTCGTCGAAGAACGCCAGGTCTATGTACACCTTGCTGTCGCCCGGGCAGTAGAACGGCCCCATGGCCGACTGTCCGGTGCCGCAGGCCGTGGGCGTGGCGCCGCGGAACAGCACCAGCTTGGGCGCCACGTATTGGCGGTTCAGGTCCTTCTGGAAAATGGCGCTCCAGGTATCTTCGGTTTCGCCCAGGACCTTGGAGACGAACACTGCCTGTTTGTCGTTGGCGGGCGGACGCGTGGCGGGCCCCTGCTGTTGCTGCACGGGCGGGCCTTCGGCCATCTGCAGGACCACGCTGGGGTCCACGCCGAAATACATGGCGACCAAGGCCAGCACGATCGTGCCTATGCCGATGGTGCCGCGGCCGCCGATGCGTGGGCCGCTGGAACGGCGGTCTTCCACATTGTCGCTTTCGCGCGAGTCATCAAGGCGCATACTGTTTCTCCGGGCGGGTCGGCGTTCCCGCCATTTTGCATCGCCGCTCTGTACTGAGCGGCCTTCAAGAGTGTTAGGATAAACCCATGGCCTTGTATTTCGATATTCATCCCGCGAATCCGCAACCGCGCCTGCTGAAGCAGGCGGCCCAATGGCTGGCCGATGGCGGGCTGGTCGCAGTGCCTACCGATTCGAGCTATGCCGTGGTCGCGCGGCTGGATGACAAGAACGCCGCTGACGGACTGCGCCGCGTGCGTGGCCTGGATGAACGCCATCATCTCACGCTGCTGTGCCGCGACCTGGCTGAAATCGGCCACTTCGCGCGCGTCGACAACCGCCAGTACCGGTTGCTGAAGGCCGCGACGCCGGGACCCTGGACCTTCATCCTCGAAGCGACCAAGGAAGTGCCGCGCCGCGTGTCGCATCCGTCGCGCAAGACCATCGGCATCCGTGTGCCGGACCATCCCGTCATGCTGGGCCTGCTGGAGCAGGTGGGGGCGCCCTTGCTGTCCACCACGCTCATCCCCAAGGACGAGACCGAAGCGTTGAACGACGCGGAAGAAATCCGCGAACGCTACGAACACTCCCTGGCGGCCATCATCGACGCGGGCGCTTGCCCGCAATCGCCCACCACCGTGATAGACCTCACCGGCGACGAGCCTGTGGTCGTGCGTGTCGGACGCGGCGATCCTGCCACCCTCGGTCTTGCCTAGCGCGCCCGCCGCGCCGACCTGCACGCCGGCATGCGCCGGCGCGTGGCTCATCTACAATCCGGTTCGCCATGAATGACATCATCCAAACCATTGCGGTCTACGCGATACCGGTCATCTTCGCCATCACCTTGCACGAAGCCGCGCACGGCTACGTCGCGCGGATGTTCGGCGATCCCACGGCCTATCAGGCCGGACGCATCAGCCTGAACCCTGCGCGGCATATCGATCCCGTCGGCACGCTGCTGGTGCCGGTGGCGATCCTGCTGGCCTCCAAGCTTTTGGGTAGTCCGGGCATGCTGTTCGGCTGGGCCAAGCCTGTGCCGGTGGATTTCGGCCGCTTGCGCCGGCCCAAGCAGGACATGCTGTGGGTGGCGCTGGCGGGGCCTGCCGCCAACCTGTTCATGGCGGTCCTGTGGGCGTTTTCGCTGCGCATCTTCCTGGAGTCCGGCCTGCAGGAATCGTTCTGGTTCGAGATGGCCGTGGCCGGCGTGAACGTCAACCTCGTGCTCATGGCCCTGAATCTGCTGCCCATCCTGCCGCTGGACGGGGGACGCATCCTTTTCAGCCTGCTACCCAATCGCCTGGCCTGGCAATACTCGAAAATCGAGCCTTATGGCCTGGTGATCGTCGTCATCCTGCTGGTGACGGATGTGCTCTGGCTATTGATGCGGCCGGTACTCTCTCTGGGGACGACCATCGTCCAGTGGTTTCTGTAGGATTTCAGCCAATATCCGTTAAACTCATCGGTTTCATTGATTCTGGCCCCGGGGCATCCCGCCGCGGGGTTTTGGAGCCCTACATTTATGGCATCCCCTGCAACCGCCGCAGGCGTTAATTTCCAAGGCAGCATGGTGGCTCTGGTCACTCCCATGCAGCCCGACGGCAGTCTGGACTACGCGGCCTACCGGTCGCTGATCGACTGGCATATCCAGGAAGGAACCGACGCACTGGTGGTGGTCGGCACCACCGGGGAGTCGCCCACGGTCTCCATGGAAGAACATGCGGAGCTGATCCGCGTCGCGGTCGAACACGCTGCGGGCCGCATTCCGGTCATCGCCGGCGTGGGCGCCAACTCCACCGACGAAGCCATCCACCTGACGCGCCACGCCAAGGCCGTGGGCGCGCAGGCCGGCCTGTCGGTCGTTCCCTATTACAACAAGCCCTCGCAAGAGGGTTTGTACCGTCACTTCCGCACCATCGCGGAAGCCGTCGATCTGCCCACCATCCTGTACAACGTGCCGGGCCGTACTGTTGCCGACATGAGCAACGAAACGGTCCTGCGCCTGGCGCAGGTGCCGGGCATCATCGGCATCAAGGACGCCACGGGCGACATCGCCCGCGGCGGCCTGCTGCTGCGCGAAGCGCCGGCCAGCTTCCAGGTCTTCAGCGGCGATGACCCCACCGCCGCCGCCCTGATCCTGCTGGGCGCGCGCGGCAATATTTCCGTTACGGCCAACGTGGCGCCCAAGCTCATGCGCGAGCTCTGTGCCGCCGCCCTGGCCGGCAATGTGCCCAAGGTGCGTGAACTTAACGCGCACCTGGCGCGTCTGAACAAGGCTTTGTTCGTTGAAGCCAACCCCATCCCCGTGAAGTGGGCGTTGGCCGAAATGGGCCGCAGCGCACTGGGTTACCGGCTGCCGCTGGTTGAACTGGGATCGCAGCACCACGCAACCGTGCGTGCCGCGCTCCAGGAAACGGGCCTGCTCTAAATATCGTGAGGATACGTATGAACAAACGTCATGCCGGTTTGTCGGCATTGATGTCTCTGGTGTTGTTGGCCGGCTGCAGCGAGGTCAATCAATTCCTGGGCAATGAAGAGTCCGTCAATTACAAGAGCGCAGTCACCCAGCGTGGAGAGCCCCTCAGCATCCCGCCCGACCTGACCCAGGCCAACAGCGATCCGCGCTATCGCGCGCCGGCTTCGGGCTCGACCACCTATTCGCAGTTCCAGCAGCAGGGCCAGGCGCAAGCCACCCAGCCCAAGACGAGCAACGTGTTGCCCGGCCGCCAGGACATGCGCGTCGAGCGCGACGGCGACCTGCGTTGGCTGGTGGTGGACCGTCCGCCGGAAGACGTGTTCCCGCGACTGGTGGACTTCTGGACCGAAAACGGCTTTACCGTCGCCAGCAACAATCCTGGCGCTGGCTTGATCGAAACCGACTGGGCTGAAAACCGGGCCAAGATTCCGGAAAGCTGGCTGCGTCAGGCGCTGGGCATGATTCTCGAATCGGCCTGGGACAGCGGCGAACGCGAGAAATTCCGTACCCGTGTCGAACGCGTCAATGGCCATACCGAGGTCTATGTCAGCCACCGCCAGATGCTTGAAAAGCGTGTGGGCAGCGACGGCATGCAGGTGCAGTGGCAGAACGGCAAGGAAGATCCGGGCCTGAACGCCGCCATGCTGGCCCGCATGATGGTCTACCTGGGTTCCGACGTCGACAACGCCCGCAAGCTGGTGCAGCAGGCCGAGGCCGCGCCGCAGAAGCCTGCCGTGCAGCAGGACGTCCGCGCACAGGGCGCCTCGCTGCTCGTCAGCGAATCGTTCGACCGCGCATGGCGCCGTGTTGGCGTGGCGCTGGACGGCGGCGGCTTCGCCGTGGACGACCGCGATCGCTCCGCTGGCGACTACTTCGTCCGCTATGTCGATACCGACACGGGCGAGAAGATCGACCAGCCGGGCTTCTTCAGCCGCATGTTCTCGGGCGACAAGAAGGCCGAGGCGCCGCAGTACCGTATCCACCTGGCTGCCAACGGCGACCAGACCGTGGTGACCGTGCTGGATGCCAATGGCGCGCGCGACAACAGTGCCACCGCCCAGCGTCTGCTGAGCGTGCTGAAGGACAAGATGTAAGACCAGACGGTTCTGCGCTCACGCGCAGCACCGCGCAAGAGAGGCCCCTGCGGGGGCCTCTTTTTTTGTTGGGCGCTTTGAAGATCTTGCGAGCCGGCAGGAAGGGCGAGCTTCCCGCCGCGAAGGCTTGTGGTTGCTGCGCCTTGCGCATATGCCCTCTGGACGCAAAAAAGCCCCGGCTGCAGCAGCCAGGGCTTTTTTCTTGCGTCCTCAGAGCGGGGGTTCGTCGCTGAGTTTTTATTAGGACGCGGGGGTGGTCGAGCCGCCCGGGGTGGTCGAACCGCCACCCGGCGTGGTGTTGGGCGTAGGCGCCGGAGCCGGCGAAGTGGCCGGGGGCGTCGTGGTGGGGGCAGGCGTGCTTGCGCCCGGAGCGGGGTTGGTCGCGGGCGCCGGGGCATCTTCCTTCTTGTTGCAGGCGCTCAGCGCGACGGCCAGCACCGAGGCAATAATCAAGGTTTTGCTCATCATTTTTAGACTCCTGTAGATGACGACTCTTGAAACCCATTAGGGGAAACCAGAGGTCAGGCTACAGGAACACACGGGCGCAACGCGTATGAAAGTTAAAAAGGTCGCATCCTAACGGCAACAAACCTTTCAGCTTCGTGTTATCTCTTTCTTGATGTGTCCCGCGTATCAGACCTGATTTCCTTCTGTACAGGACTGATACGGGGCCGTGTCGGGATGCTACGCCGCGACGTAGCGGATCCAGCCGGAATCCAGCCAATCCGCCAGGCAGGAGCGGGCTTCGTCGCTCAACCGAGCGCAGGATGGGTCTGAGCAATCCAGGCTGCGCGCATCCGCCAGCGTGCGCAGGGCGGCGTCGGCGGGCACCATGGCGGTTTCGCCATTAATGAAGAGCTGCTTGCCGCGATAGAGCATGCGGCTGCGGCGGTCCAGCACCAGCCGGCCTGCGGTGGGCCAGTCTTCTTCCAGATCCACGTCCATGCCTTCGGGCGCGTCGAACACGCTGAGATTGCTGGGCTCGGTCAGCCAGCAGCCCAGGAAGCGCGAGGCCAGCGCATCGTCGAAGCGCAGCTTTTCCACGGTTTCCAGCGTGGCGGCCACCAGCGCGTCCGGCAGCGCGGCGGGGGTGTCGACCGCGGGCTGGCCGGGATCGCGATAGACGGCCGACAGCTTCGGGCCGGGCAGGGCGGGCTCGCCATAGGGGCCGCCCAAGAGGCCGACGCGCGCCATGACCTGATCCGCGGCCGCTTCGAGCAGCCCGCGCGCCAGCGTCGCCTGCGTGGGTGCGCGAAAACCGATGGAAATCGTCATGCAGCCGTCGCCCACGGCGACGCCGTCGTGGGCCGCCTGCGGCGGCAGGTAGAGCATGTCGCCAGGCGTCAGCACGGCCGTCTCTTCGGGCTCGAAACGGCTCAGGATCTTCAGCGGCAGGCCCGGTTCCAGCGACAGGTCCTTCTGGCGGCCATAGCGCCATTCACGCTCGCCCGCCGCTTGCAGCAGGAACACGTCGTAGCTGTCGAAATGCGGACCCACGCCGCCGCCATGGCTGGCGATGCTGATCATCACGTCGTCCAGGCGCGCATCGGGGATGAAGCGGAACGACTGCATCAGTTCGGACGCGGCATCGCTGTGCAGGTCCACGCTTTGCACCAGCAAGGTCCAGTCGCCTTCATTGTCCTTGGGCAGGCGCGCGAAGGGGCCGTTCTCCATCTGCCATTCGCCGTTCTCGCGCCAGATCAGGCGCGATTCCACATCGTCCCGGCGCGCCAGCTTCTTGATGGCGGCGATCGTGACCGGCGGCTTGAAGCCGGGGATGGCCTGGCGGATCAAGAGAGGCTTGCGCTGCCAGTAGCGGCGCATGAAGTCGTTTGGGCTCTGGTTGCCCAGCAGGGCCAAGGGATGGTCGAGGTTCATTGCAGGTGCTTCTTCAGGCGGTAGAGGGCGTCCAGCGCTTCGCGCGGGGTCAGGCTGTCGGGGTCGATGGCGGCGAGTTCCTCGCGCAGGGCGTCCAGGGCCTCGAGGTCGTCGGAACGGTCGGCTTCCGCATAGGCCTGGGCGTCGGCGTCAGCCGCGGCCGCGAACAGGCCGAGCTGCGGCGTGGGGGCGCCTTGCGCCTCCAGGCGTTCCAGTTCGCGCGAGGCCTGGCGGATCACGGCGGCGGGCACGCCCGCGCGCTGCGCCACCTGGATCCCGTAGCTGCGGCTGGCGGGGCCTTCGCGCACTTCGTGCAGGAACACGATGCCGCCGGCCGATTCCGCCGCGGCCAGGTGCACGTTGGCCGAGGCCGGCTGTTCTGCGGGGAGGCGGGTCAGCTCGAAATAGTGGGTGGCGAACAGCGTCAGCGCGCGATTGTGGGCAAGCAGGCGGCAGGCGATGGCCCAGGCCAGCGCCAGGCCGTCATAGGTGGACGTACCGCGGCCGATTTCGTCCATCAGCACCAGGCTGTTGGGCGTGCTGGCCGACAGGATGGCGGCCGCCTCGGTCATTTCCATCATGAAGGTCGAGCGGCCGCCCGCCAGATCGTCGGCCGCTCCGATACGGGTGAAGATGCGGTCGATCTTGCCGATGCGGGCGCGCGAAGCGGGCACGAAACTGCCGATGCGCGCGAGCAGCACGATCAGCGCCACCTGCCGCATATAGGTCGATTTACCGCCCATGTTCGGACCGGTGATCAGCAGCATCCGACGCGCCGGCTCCAACCGGCAGCCGTTGGGCGTGAAGCGCTCGATGGCGTGTTCCACCACCGGGTGGCGGCCGGCATCGATGTCGATGTCGGCCTGCTCAGACAGTTCGGGCGCGATCCAGTCGTGGCGGCGCGCGTGATCGGCCAGCGCGGCCAGCGCGTCCAGTTCGGCCAACGCGGCGGCGCAGTCCGACAGCGGCCGCACGTGTTCGGCCAGCACATCGAGCAATTGCTCGAACAACCATTTTTCCCGAGCCAGCGAACGGTCCTGGGCGGACAGCACCTTGTCTTCCCAGGTCTTGAGTTCAGGCGTGATGTAGCGTTCGGCGTTCTTCAGCGTCTGGCGGCGGCGGTAATCCTCCGGCACCTTGGCGGTCTGGCCCTTGGTGACTTCGATGTAGAAGCCATGCACGCGGTTGAACTCCACGCGCAGGTTGCTGATGCCGGTGCGTTCGCGTTCGCGGGCTTCCAGCTGCACCAGGAAGTCGCCGCCGTCGGCCGCGAGGCCGCGCAGTTCGTCCAGTTCAGCGTCGAAGCCCGCCGCCAGCACGCCGCCGTCGCGGATGGCGACAGCGGGTTCGGCGGCAATGGCGCGCACCAGCAGGGCGGCCAGGGCCGGGTCCACCGACAGGTGCGAGACCAGTTCGCCCAGCCGCGGCGAATCCGCCATCGGCTCGACCTGGTCGCGCAGCGCCGGCAGGGCCTGCAGCGCGTCCCGCAGGCTGGCCAGTTCGCGCGGGCGCACCGAACGCAATGCCAGGCGGGCGGCGATGCGTTCGATGTCCGGGAAGGCGTTCAATGCGCTGCGCAAGGACTCCAGCAGCCCGGCCGAACCGAAGCCGGCCGCGCCGAAGGTCTGTTCCATGTCCATGCGGCCCGCCAGCAGCGCCGAGATGGCTTGCTGGCGCGCCAGCGCCTGTTCGTTCTCGCGTAGCGGATGGTGCAGCCAGCGGCGCAGCAGCCGGCTGCCCATGGGCGTGCGGCAGCCGTCCAGCAGCGAGAACAGCGTCGGCGAATCTTCGCCGGACAGCGTCTGCGTCAGCTCCAGGTTGCGGCGCGTGACCGGGTCCAGCAGCACGTACTGCCCGGGGCGTTCCGCCGACAGGCTCTGCACGTGGGCCAGGGCCTGCGACTGGGTGCGTGCCGCGTAGCGCAGCAGCGCGCCCGCGGCGCAAATGCCGGCCGGCATGTCTTCGATGTCGAAGCCCGCCAGCGTATCGGTCTTGAAGTGCGCCAGCAGGTGGGCGCGGGCGCTGTCGGCTTCGAAGTGCCAGTCGGGCACGCGGGCCCGCGCGCCTTCGAAGGGGAAGTCGAACTCTGCGCTGTCGGCGCAGACGATCTCGGCCGGCGCAATGCGGTGCAGCTCGGATTCCAGCTGCGCCGGCGCGCATTCGGTCACGCGGAATTCGCCGCTGGCCAGGTTCAGCCAGGCCAGCCCGGCGCGCGGCGCGCGCGCGGTGCCGCCCACGAACACGGCGGCCAGCGCGCGGTCCGCCTTGGCCGGCAGCAGCGCGTCGTCGGTCAGCGTGCCGGGCGTGACGATGCGCACGATGCGGCGCTCGACCGGACCCTTGGAGGTCGCCGGATCGCCGATCTGCTCGCAGATGGCGATGGACTCGCCCATGGCGACCAGCCGCGCCAGGTACTGCTCCATGGCATGCACCGGCAGCCCGGCCATCGGGATCGGCGTGCCGTTGGAAGAGCCGCGCTTGGTCAGCGTGAGGTTCAGCAGACGCGCGCCGCGCTCCGCGTCTTCGTAGAACATTTCATAGAAGTCCCCCATGCGGTAGAAGAGCAGCAAGGGACCGGCCTCCGCTTTCAGGCGGAGGTACTGCTGCATCATGGGGGTATGGCCCGGGTGGGCGTCGGCGGCGGTGTTTTGCGTTGCGGAATTCATGCCCGTGATTGTATCGGGCGGGCACAGGGTGGGGGATGGGTGCGATCAAATTGTCCATACTGCTGCGTTCGGCTGGTCTGTTTCCGCTACGATCGCGCGACACATGCTGCGGCATGTTCGCCCAGCTATTCCGCCAGGTCGGAAAAATCTGGGGCCAGGCCGCATCACCATGTGTATTTGACCCCGATCCTGGCCGCATATTGGCGGTAATCCTGAGCGCCCCAGGAGGCCGCAACGTTTGTCCACCCGGTCCACCCCTTGGTGAAATCCGCGTGCACACCGAGCTTCAACTCATACCGGTCACGGGGATACAGGCTGCCGACGGGCAATTGATTGAATGACACCGAGCTGTCCGTGTCCGTATGCCACCAGTTCAGGGTGACGAAAGGCTGGATCTTCCGGCCATTCTTCATTTCGTAGGTGCGGTGGGCGCGCACACCCAGACGGCCGATCGTACCGTTGGAGTCGGCCCTGCCCACGCTGGTGCCGTTGGATTCGGCAACGCTGTCCTGGTCGTAGCGTACGTAGATCAACTGCGCTTGCGGTTCCAGAACCCAATCGTTGCGCAGTTTGAAGGCGTAGCCGACCTCTCCCGACACCGCCCATCCTCGGGCGTCGTACTTTACGTCCGGCAAACTATCCCCTTCGACCTTGTTCTTGAACCAGCCGTACTGGAACCAGGTGTCGACGTAGGTTCCCAATTTGGTCTCGTTGTTTTCAAACCAGGTTCCATAAAGCCCGACGCTATAGCCTTCGACGCTGCCTCGGGCCTTGTAGGGGTTGCCGTCAGCCCGCGCGGTGCTGCGGCTGTTGCCGAAGCCGGCCATCGCGCCCAGGTGCAGGCGGTCCGTTTCCGAACCGAGCTTCCATTGGGCGAGATCGCCGCCGCCTTGCAGGAGAAACATGTCGCTGCTGACATCGAATTCTCCGTTCTTGCTATGCGTCCGGTCCCACTTTCCGGTCATGCGGAGCCACAGTGCTCGCCGCTTGTCGTCGTCGGCGGCGAACTGCTGGGTTTCGATGTACTGCGGTTCGCCCAGCCGGTCGTGCATGCTGTGCACGAACATCTGCGCGGCCAGCCGTTGGTTGGCGAGATATGCCGCCACTTCCGGACGATACAAAGGCTTTGGAGGGGCTGGCGGTTCGGGGGGAGGCCCCGGGGGTACAGGACCCGGAGGACCTGGATCCGGAGGAACCGGGTCGGGAGGAACCGGGGGTGGAGGCTCGGGATCTTTTTCAGAGCGCAGATACCAGTTATTGGCCTCTCCCGCCGTCGCGCCGCCGCGGAAGAGCCGGTACTCGTAAGGACCTGCAACGGCCCGGCCGGCAAGCGTGAATGCGGAAGGCGCCGTAGTCCCGCCACCCACCGCGTCGACCACCTTGATGCCGCTGGCCTGGGTAAGAGCCCCCGGGCCTCCCGTATTGCTGATGCGCAGGGCGCTCTGTCCGGTTGCCGCGCCTGAAATGACGATCAGGTCGGATGGCGCGCCGTCGCCTGCAAGAAAGGTATTCAGCGCGACGACGCTGCCCGCGCCGCCAACGTAGTTCGAGACTGTCAGAGTCTTGTAGACGTTGGCGGTGGGAGGCGAGTAGACGATCTGGCTTGCTGTGTTGGTCAAGTTGGTAATGTTGGAGTTGCCAGTCATCGTCCATAGCGTGTTCGACTGAAGCGCGACGTTCGATACGCTGCCCGGCGCGGTGGTTGCGGCTCCGGTCAGGGTTGAACCGACGACAGTGATGTTTGCTTGACCCGGGATTGAGGCGGCCGGAATTGGCGGCGGCGCAGCAACCGGATTGTTTAGCAGCGTGTCTGGATCGGGTATTCCGCCCAATGGCGCGTCGGGGCCCGCCAGCAAGGGAAAGTCGTCGATGGTGGCGACGCGCAGCCAGTTGCCGTTGCCGGAGACAACCGTATCGGTAAGCGTGACGTTGGCCAGACCGGCAACGCCTATTGCCGGTCCAGCTGCGCTGGTGACACTGGATCGCGCCAGTTCGATTTCCGCTGCCGGTCCAGGATCTCCCAACGCGAACAAGCCCATGCCAGCGGCGCCGCTCACGCGAATCACGGCGCCGTCGCCGACGATCCGGCCGCCATTCTGCGCAACGGCACCATGAGCCTCCGGCCCCGTCACCGTCACTGGGGTTTGCCCAATCGTGATAAGACTGCCGGCGTCACGGGCAAGGGCGCCGTGCGCCGAGGCTCCCGATGTGGCGACGCTGCTGGCGCTGGATGTGATGACACCGCCGCTGATCGCGCGCAGGCCCACGGCGCCCGCGCCCTCGGTGGCGACTGTGGTGTTGAGCAGGCTGATCGTTGCCGGCGCTTCCAGGAAGCTGCGCTGAGCCATCGCGCCGTAGGCGCGCGAGCCCAAGGTCCTGATAGCGGAGCCTTGCGCCGAAATGGCGGCGGGAAATTGGGGCCCGGCCTGCTCAACGACAGCGTAGGCGCCGAGCGCCAGTGTGCCGGCGGTGGTGACTGACGCATTTTCCAGGTTGACCGAACCGCCGTCGTCGGCGACAACCCCCATGGCTTCGTCGCCCACGGTCTGAGCCGAACTGCCTCGCACTGTGAGCTGTGCGCCCGGATTGCGCGCTGCTAGCGCGTGCGGACGCCGGTCGCCGGCAGAAACGGTTCCTTGAGTAGCGACGGATGAGTTCGTTACGGTTATGGCGCTGCCCAGGTCGGCCAGGACGCCCATTGCATTGCCGTCGCCTGTAGTAAGCACCCCGACGTTATCTACGGCTACCGTCGAGTTTGCGCCGAAGATTCCGTTGGCATTTATCCCGCGGCTGGTGACCGTCCCTTGCGACAAATTGACCGTGGCGCCAGCGCTGGCTCGTAGGGCGTGCGCCGTTGCGTTCGATGCGGATATCGTTGTGTTCGTCGCATTCAACGTGGAGCCGGTCCCGTCGATCTGCGCGCCAATCGAAGCGCCGCTACCCGCCGCGATGCTGGCTGAATCCACCGTAACCACGCCGCCAGCCGAGACATCCAGCGCGATGGACCGTGTGCCATTCACCTGGAACGAGCCGCCGTTGACGATCGCAGTGGAGCCCGCTCCTTGTACCGACAGGCCATGCCCGAATTGTCCCGCCGCGGTGATGACGTTGTTTCCCTGCATGCGCACGCTGCTGCCAGACATGACAAGAACACCGGCAGCCGGATTGATCGTGGTGCCGGAGCCGCGTGTGCTGATCGATACGTCGGTCAATGACACGGCCGCTCCATTTTCGATGCGGACTCCCGCGGCGCTGGTGCCGCTGGCCGTGCTGACGGCGGGATCTCCGGTGACGATGGAGACGCCGGTCGCGTCTATGCGGCTCGGCACGACCGTAGCGCCGGCTACGGCCGTGCCGCTTGCCCACAGTCCATGGCTGCCGATGGCTGAACCGCCGGAGGTGATGGTGCCGGTGGTTGTGATCGATGTGCCCGGTCCGATGGTTGCGGTGGCGCCCGCGTCGACGCGGACTCCGAATGAGCCTCGGCCGGCTGTGCTGACGGTTCCGCCCGTAAATGCAATCGAGCTTCCCGGGCCGGAGGCATAGAGCGCATGGTTACCCGCGCCGCCCGCACCTTGTGTCGCGACGCTGGACGCGATCATTTGCACGGTGCCTCCAGCAGTCGCAAGGACGGCAATGTTGTCATTGACCGTGGTGGTCAGACCCAGCGTGATGCTGGAACCCGTGGCCGTGGCGATGCTGCCGCCACCCGATGCGACCAGGCCTTGCTGTCCTGTCGCCGCTTGCACCGTGACGATGGTGCCGCTGTTGAAAGTGATGCGACCGCCATTGCCTGCGATGGCGCCGACATAGTTGCGTGGCGTGGTCGACCCTGGGCCTCCCAGGTTCAGGCGCACTCCGCTGGCCGTAATCGCGCCGCCGGTGTTCTCGGCGTCCAGCCCGGGCTGGGTTGCGCTAAGCACATTGATGGTGCTGCCTGGCGTGACCGTGCATGCGCTTCCCGAGCGAGTGACGGGTCCCGCCGGACATGTCGTTTGCGCCACGGCATCCGCCGCGCCCAATGACAGCGACCCCAGCAGCAGCCAGCGAGCCGTCATCCATGTCTCAGCAGGGTGTGGCGCCGCGCCGCTATTGCATCCTTCCATCTGCCTGTTACGCATTCACGCCTCCATCGGGGCACTCGCGAAACAACCTGGGTAGGAACTAGGCAACCGACAATCGGAGATTCAAATACGAATCACCCGTGTAATGGCTTGCGACTCAACGTAGCACGGGGGGTCTCATGGAATGTGCAACTATTTGAAATAGTGTTGCTTATCGTGGACACCCGTTGCAGGCTGGCGCGGCGTGAACATCACTTGTTCATGATGTTCCCCAACTTCTTGATCACCTCGCGCTCCGTCTCCGCGCTGGCGTGGGCGGCCTTGGTGTAGGCAGCCGTATCCATGTACTGCGGCGACACACCAGACTGGCGCAACAGGGCCAGGAAGGCTTCATCCTTGAGCGTGTCGCGGAAGGCACCGTCGAGCTTGGCGATCACGGCCGGGTCCATGTCCTTGGGACCGGCGATGCCGAAGGGCGAGGTGTGCACCACGGGATAGCCGGCTTCCTTCAGGGTGGGGACGTCCGGCAGGTCGGGGGAGCGCTTGTCGCCCAGCGACGCGAGGATGCGGACCTTGCCCGAGGCGACGTAGGGCAGGATGGTGCTGGCGCCGACCAGCACCTGGATGTGACCGCCCAGCATGGCGGTCAGCGCGTCGGCGTCGCCCTTGTACGGCACGTGGGTCCATTTGGCCTGGGCGGCTTCGCCCAGTTGCACCATGGCGATGTGCTGGCTGCTGTAGGCGCCCGGCGTGCCGTAGGAGATCGTGTCGGGCTTGGACTTGGCGTAGGCGACCAGGTCGTCCAGCGTCTTCCAGGGCGAGTCCGCGGCGACCGCTACGTAATAGTTGTAGCCGGCGATCATCGAGATGTAGGTCAGGTCCTTGACCGGGTCGTAGCGCGTGCCGGTGATGTGCGGCATGCGGAAGATGCCGATGGGCACCATGGTGACGGTATAGCCGTCGGGTGCGGTGTTGAGCATCTGGGTCGCGCCCAGCGTGCCGTTGGCGCCGGTCTTGTTCTCGACCACCACGGTCTGGCCCAGGCGCTTGCCGGACTGCTCGGCCAGGGCGCGGCCGACCACGTCGGTGACGCCGCCGGCGGAGTACGGGATGATCAGGCGGATCGGATGGTTGGGAAAGTCCTGCGCCAGCGCGGGGGCGCTGCCTGCGCTTGCCAGGACCATCATGCCTGCTGCCAGGATCTTCTTCATGTCATTCCTCCTTTGTGTGCCGCCGGCTTGCCGGCCGTCTCCAGGTCTAGCGGGATGCCTGGTATTGAACGTCAATCGGTGATGCGCGCGCGGCTTGCGCCGAAGCCGATGCGCTGGAAACCCTCGCGGCTGCAATGGGCCGTCAGGGTGATTTCGTCTCCGGCCTCCAGGAACAGCCGGGTTTCGCCCGAGGGCAGGGTAATGGGTTGCGTGCCGCCGTGCGTCAGTTCGAGCAGGCTGCCGTGGCCGCTCTCGTCGGGCGTGGAGATGGTGCCCGAGCCCAGCAGGTCGCCCGGGCGCAGGTTGCAGCCGCCCAGCGTGTGCTGCGCGACCATCTGCGCGGGCGTCCAGTACAGGTGGCGCGCGTCGGATGCGGACAACTGCCGCGGCGCCTGCGCGCGTTCGCGCATGAGCGGCGTGGACAGCCATGCTTGCAGTGCGATCTCCAGCCCGCCCGTGGCAGCGTCCTCGGCGTTGCGCAGGTAGGGCAGCAGTTCGGGATCGGCGTCGCCGCGCGCCATTGCGGCGCGGCGGAACGGGGCCAGCGCCTCGCTGGTCACGATCCAGGGCGAAACCGTCGACGCGAAATTCTTGCCCTGGAAGGGGCCCAGCGGCTGGTATTCCCAGGCCTGGATATCGCGCGCGGACCAGTCATTCAGCAAGCCGTAGCCGGCCACGTGGCCAGCGGCGAGTTCCAGCGGCACCGGTTCTCCGAGCGCGTTGCCGGGACCGATCCAGATCGCCAGCTCCAGTTCGAAGTCCAGTTGCGCCGAGGGCCGGAAGGCCGGGGTATCGATGCCGGCGGCGGTCCTGACCTGGCCGCGCGGCCGCCGCACGGGCGTGTCGGACGGGCAGATGGAGGATGCGCGGCCATGATAGGCGATGGGCACATGCCTGTAGTTCGGCATCAGCGGGTTGTTGGGGCGGAACAGTTTGCCCACATGGCTCGCGTGATGGATGCCGGCATAGAAATCGGTGTAGTCGCCCACGTCCGCGGGCAGCAGCAGTTCGCACTGCGCCTGGGGATGCAGCAGGCGCGCGCCCTGGGCCTCGTGCCGCGCGCGGCCGGGGTTTGCGGCGTCCAGCAGGGCGAACAGCGCGTGCCGCACGGCCTTGCGGGTGGCGGCGGGCAAAGCCATCCAATCGTTGAGCCTGCGCGCCGACAGCGCCTGGCGCGTGGCCGGGTCCAGCCTTTCCAGCAGGCCCAGCTCCACGGCGGCCCGGACATCCAGCACCTGCTCGCCGATGGCGACGCCGATTCGTGGCGCGCCGCCATCGCGGCGGAACACGCTCATCGGCAGGTTCTGCACCGGAAAATCCGGATGGCCGTCTGCGCTGTCGACCCAGCTCTGGGCGGTGGGCGCGTGGGTGTGGTCCAGCATCTTGTACTCCTCGCGGGCGTTATCGGTATCGCTGCGCGCTGTGGCCCGGCCTGCGCGCATATTCAACTAAGGCCGTCGTTGCGGCTTCAGGCCGCGGTGGTGCCGCCGTCCATGGCCCAGGCCACGCCCCGGACTTCGTCGGCGTCGGGCGAGCAGAAGAATTCGCACAGCCCGGCGATCTGCTCCAGAGTGACGAACTTGCCCGAAGGCTGGCGCAGGCCCAGCAGCTTGTTGGTGGCTGCGGCATTGTCCAGGCCTTCGCGCTCGGCCAGCGCGTCGATCTGCTTCTGCACCAGCGGCGTATGCACCCAGCCGGGGCAGATGGCATTGCAGGTGATGGCGGTCTGCGCGGTTTCCAGCGCTACCGATTTGGTCAGGCCGATCAGGCCATGCTTGGTGGCGTTGTAGCCGGTCTTGCCGGCGCGGCCGCGCAAGCCGCTGATGGACGCCATGTTGACGATGCGGCCCCAGTTGCGTGCGCGCATGGCAGGCAACGCGGTGCGTATGGTGTGGAAGCTGGCGGACAGGTTGACCGCGATCATGTCGTCCCACTTGTCGACCGGAAAGGCTTCGATCTGGCTGACGTGCTGGATGCCGGCGTTGTTGACCAGGATGTCCAGCGCGCCGTAGGCCTGGTTCAGCTCGGCCATCATGGCCTCGATCTGGGCTGGCTTGCGCAGGTCGCAGGGCTGGAAACGGACCGGAACGCCATAGGTATCGCGGAATTCGGCGCAGAGGGCGTCGGCCGCCGAGGCGTCGGCCAGGCCGTTGAGCACCAAGGTCGCGCCGGAGCGCGCCAGGCGCCGCGCTACCGCCAGGCCGATGCCGCTGGTCGAACCGGTTACCAGGGCCACGCGCCCCGAAAGATCAGCCATGCTTGTCTCCACGCTGTGTCGTTATGGAATGCGTGGCAGGTTAGGACGTGGAGATTGAGTCGTCCAATTTATTATCGATGCATGATTTATATTTAGTGGATATAAATAGCCAGCAGCCTTGGAACCACTCATGGAATTGCGCCACCTGCAGAGCTTCGTGGTCCTTGCCACGGAACTGAATTTCACTCGGGCCGCCTTGCGCCTGCACATCGCCCAACCGCCCTTGAGCCAGCGCATCCGCGAACTTGAAGACGAGCTGGGCGTGAAGCTGTTCGACCGCAGTACGCGGAAGGTGACGCTGACGGTGGCGGGCCGCGTGTTCCTGGATAGCATTCAGCCCATGTTCCGGCAGCTCGATGGCGCGGTGGAGGCCTGCCGCAAGGCTGGCCGGGGCGAGACCGGCAGCCTGCGGCTGGGCTATACCGGACGCGCCAGCCATGTGCGCCTGCCGGGGCTGGTGCGCGATTGCCGGCGCCATTACAGCGATATCGCGCTGGATATCCAGGGGCCGCTGCCCACGGGTGAACTGCGCCTGAAGCTGCTGGACGGCACGCTGGACGCGGCCTTGTGTTTTCTGCCGCTGGAGGGCAAGCACATCGTGTCGCACGAGTTCATGCTCAGCGAGTTTTCCATTGCGCTGGCCGACGCGCATCCATTGGCCGCCAAGGCCAAATTGCGTGTCGCGGATCTGGCGCAGGAGCCGTTCATTGCCTATCCCTCGGGCAAGGGCTTCCACTTGCGCGGCGCCATGGATGCGATCTGCCTGGAGGCGGGCTTCCTGCCGCGCGTGGTGCGGGAAACGGAGGCTTCCCAGACTTTGCTGTGCCTGGTCGCGGCCGGCACCGGCGTGGCCATCATTCCGCGCGACATCGAGTCCTTCAACATGGAGGGCGTGGTGTTCCGGCCGTTGCCCGCGGACGCCCCTAAGCTGCAGCACGGCATTGCGTGGCTGCAGACCAATCAGAATCCGGCGTTGGGGCGGCTGCTGGCATTGTGCGGCGTTGCCGCTGCGGCAGGATGAGCAGGCCGGCCTGCTTGCCCGCGCCCGTCCGCAAACGGCACAATCGCAGCGCGCGGCCCTGTTTCCGCCGCCGGAGTTTCTTATCCATGCAGGTTCTATCCGTCCCGGCCACGCTGGACGCCAGCGAGCGCATCACCATCTCCAGCGGTCCGCACCAGGCCGAATTCGCGCCGGGCGGCGGCGGCCGCCTGACGCGGTTGTCCACCGGCGGCCATGACTGGATCGTGCCCCTGACCGACACGCAGTGGCCCGCGGGACGCTGGCCGCGGGTAGGCTCCTATCCGCTGGCGCCTTACTCCAACCGCATCCGCGATGGCGTGTTCACCTTCAACGGCGCCAGGCACGCGCTGCAGTCGGTAGCCGGCCGGCCCCATGCAATCCATGGCGCGGGCCTGTACCAGCCATGGAGCGTGCGCAGCCACGGCCCGGACAACGTCGACCTGGTGCTGGAGCAGCCCGCCGGCGTGCTGGGCTGGCCTTGGCCTTTCGAATGCGTGCAGCGCTATCAGCTGGACGCGCGCGGCCTGAGCGTGGCGCTTGCCATCGTCAATCTCGGCGACACGCCCATGCCTTGCGGCCTGGGCCTGCACCCCTACTTCACGGCCGAGCGCGTCACGCTGCATGCGCGCCGCGAGTGGACGGCGGACGCCGACGGCCTGCCCAATGGCAGCAAGTCCGTCCATGTGCGCGAGCTGCGGCGTTCGGCCAGCGGCTGCGATACCTATCTGTCGCAGTGGGAGGGGCGAGCCACCCTGCATTGGCCCGATGGACATCAGCTATCGCTGCACGCCGACCCGGCGTTTGCGCACCTGGTGGTCTATACGGCGGGCGGGTCGGAGTTCCTGTGCGTCGAGCCGGTCACCAACGTGGCGGACGCGTTCAACCTGGCGGCGGGCGGCGAGACCCGCACCGGCATGCGGACGCTCGAGCCCGGCGCGCGCTTTACCGCGACCGCGTTGTTTGGCCTGGAGCCGCCCCGGGCCGCGCGTTCCTGACGCCCGCAAGCGGCGCTTTGAAAGCGCCGCCGCCTGCGGCGATAATCCGGGCAAACCAAGTCCAGGAGTCCTTCGATGAAAAAGCTCAGCACCGAACAATTGCAGGCCGCGGCCGAAACGCTGCGCCGTGTGCAGGCAAGGCTGGCGCGCGCCGGCAATCTGCCGCTTGAGCCCACCCTCTATGCCTGCGCGCAAGGATTCCGCCGCAACGTGCCCGACTATCTGTGGTCGTGGCTGTCAGGCCTGCTGGCGCCGCACAAAAGCCTGGGGGCGTGGATGGACGCACACCAGCCAGGCTGGCGCACGGGCAAGACGCCCGCCGCGGTGGTCTACGCGCGCAGCGAAAATGGCTGGTTGGAATGGCTGATCGCCGAACTGGAAGCCGAGATCAATGATCCCCACGCCCGCGCCAAGCGGGAAGGGCGCGCCTAGACCGGTGCATTGCCTGCGCATCCAGCGTCCAGTCCGGACCGGATGCCGGCCGGGCGCTTCAGGCCCGCTCGGCTCGCGAGCGGCGCAACAGAAGGAATAGCGTCTCCAACACGGCGGCCGCCAGCAGGGCGGCCAGCACCGAACCCAGCACTTGCGAGTCCCATAGGCGCGGCGGCCCTACGCGGAACTGCACCGTGTCGAAGACCAGTCCGGCCGTGATGCCGGCGACGATGGCGGCCTTCCATCCTTGCAAGGGAGCCAGCCGCAGCATCAGCAGGGTGAAGGCCACCATCCCCCAGAGCACGGGTTCAAGCGCCTGATTGAGAATGTGGTCGAGCAGAAGAGACTCCCGATTGGGTCGCGCATGCGTTTGCGCGCAGTCGAGTTTGTACTGCTTTCTGCTTGCAATTGCGAGATGCCCCGCCGCCGCGAGCGGCGAGGCATGCCCACGGGTCCTAGAACCCTTCCAGCACGATCTTGCCCTGCGCCTTGCCGCTTTCGATGAAGGCGTGCGCCCGGCGCAGGTTTTCGGCATTGATCTTGCCGTAGTGCGCGCCCAGGGTGGTGCGCAGCGTGCCTTCGTCGATCAGGCGGGCGGCCTGGTTCAGCAGTTCATGCTGCGCGATCATGTCGGGCGTGCCGTGCAGCGGACGCGCGAACATGAACTCCCAATGCAGCGAGGCCGACTTGGACTTGAGCAGGCGCACGTCGATGGCTGCGGGGTCGTCGATCAGGGCGATCTTGCCTTGCGGCGCAATCGCTTCGGCCATCTGCGCGAAATGCTGGTCGGTCTGGGTCAGGCCGGCGATATGACTGACGTGTTCGAAGCCGATGCGCTTGAGTTCGGCGGCCAGCGGCTGGCTGTGATCGATCACGTGATGCGCGCCCAGCTCGCGCACCCAAGCCTGGGTTTCCGGACGCGAGGCGGTGCCGATCACCGTGAGTCCGGTCAGCTGGCGAGCCAGCTGCACCAGGATGGATCCCACGCCGCCCGCGGCGCCGATGACCAGCAGGCTGCCCTGGCTGGGCGCGGCGTTGTCCAGCACGCGCAGCCGGTCGAACAGCAGCTCCCACGCGGTGATCGTGGTCAGCGGCAGCGCCGCGGCCTGGGCGTAGTCCAGGCTGTCGGGCATGCGGCCGACGATGCGTTCGTCTACCACGTGCAGCTCGCTGTTGGCGCCGGGGCGGTTCAGCGCGCCGGCATACCAGACGCGGTCGCCCGGCTTGAACAGGCTGGTCTTTGCGCCCACGGCGCGCACCACGCCGGCGGCGTCCCAGCCTATGACTTCGGCCTGGCCATCCTTGGGCTTGCGGTTGGCGCGGATCTTCACGTCCACCGGATTCACCGAAATGGCGCGGACTTCGACCAGCAGGTCATGGTCGCCGGGCACCGGGTCGGCGACGGTGATGTCTTGCAGCGCCTCCGGGTGATCGGCGGGCAGGTTCTTGAAATAGGCGATGGCTTTCATGGCGGCTTGTCCGGATCAGATGATGGAACGCACTACGCCGCCGTCCACGCGCAGCGCCGCGCCGTTGGTGGCGGCGGCTTGCGTGGAGCAGGTGTAGACGACCATGTTGGCCACTTCTTCCACGGTGGCCAGGCGGCGCAGCAGCGAAGTGGGGCGGTGCTGGGCGATGAAGTCGCGCTCCATCTGGTCCTGCGTGACGCCTTGTTCCTTGGCCATTTCGGCAAAGAAGTCCGACACGCCTTCCGAGCGGGTGGGGCCGGGCAGCACCGCGTTGACCGTGACGCCGGTGCCGGCGGTCAGTTCGGCCAGGCCGCGCGACACGCCCAGCAAGGCAGTCTTGCTGACGCCGTAGTGGATCATTTCCGCGGGGATCTGCACCGCGGACTCGCTGGAGATGAACACGATGCGGCCCCAGCCGGCGGCCAGCATGCGCGGCAGGTAGTAGCGCGACAGGCGCACGCCGCTCATGACGTTGGTGTCCAGCATGTACTGCCAGTCGTCATCCGTGATTTCGGTGAAGGACTTGGGTGCGAAGTAGCCGGCGTTGTTGATCAGGATGTCGACGTCGGGATGGGCGGCCGAGATCGAGGCCGCGCCGTCGGCAGTGGCGAGATCAGCCTGCACGGTGCTCACGCGTGCAGCGGGAAACTGCTTGGCAAGTGACGCGGCGGCCTGGGCCAGCTTGTCGGCGTTGCGGCCGTGCAGCACGACTTCGGCGCCGGCCTCGGCCAGGCCCGCGGCGATGGCCAGGCCAATGCCGCCGGACGATCCAGTAACCAGGGCTTTCTTGCCGTTCAATTCGATTTTCATGAAGGGGACTCCTTGCGTGTCGGGGAATGGAGCCATGATTACCCAGCCCAAACCAGCGAAAAAGCGGCTAGCATCGCAGTCAGTTTCAATAATTTTTTGAAAATGAGGCCGGCATGGTGCGGTTCGAAGATCTGAAGATATTCATGGCGGCGGCGGACCAAGGCAGTTTTTCCGCCGCCGCGCGCGAACTGGACCTGACGCCCGCAGTCGCAAGCGCCGCGCTCAAGCGGCTGGAGCAGGCCCTGGATGCGCGCCTGTTCGTGCGCACGACGCGCAGCCTCAGGCTGACCAGCGACGGCGCACGCTATCTGGAGCATGCCCGCGCGGCGCTGTCGGCGCTGGACGCGGGCAGGAACGCCGTAGCGCGCAACAAGACGGAGATCTCCGGCACGCTGTCCTTGTCGATCCCGTCCGACCTGGGCCGCCACGTGCTGCTGCCGTGGCTGGACGAATTCCAGGAACAGCATCCGCGCGTCAATTTCCAGGTGCGCATCAGCGACCGCCTGGCCGACCTGTACCGCCAGCCGGTGGATCTGGCGGTGCGCTATGGCACGCCGAACGACTCGGGACTGGTGGCCCTGCCGCTGTCCGAGCACAACCGCCGCGTGGTGTGCGCCTCGCCCGCATACCTTGCGCGCCATGGCGTGCCGCAGGTGCCCGATGACCTGCGCCGTCACAATTGCCTGTCCTTCGTGCTGGGCGAAACCCTGCACGACCGCTGGGCCTTCCGGCACGAGGGCGCCGCGCTCACCATACCGGTCAAGGGCGACCGCGTCGGCGACGACGGCGAACTGGTGCGCCGCTGGGCCCTGGCTGGCCATGGCCTGGCCTACAAGTCGCGCTTTGACGTGCTGGCCGACCTGCGGGCGGGCAGGCTCATCGAAGTCCTGGCCGACTACACCAGCGAGCCCTCGCCGCTATACCTGCTGTGCGTGCACCGCATGCTGCTCTCGCCGGCGGTAAAGCGGCTGCGCGAATTCCTGCACGAACGCTTCAAGGCCTTCGAGGCGGGCTAGCCGGTCTTCTGGGGCTTCAATGCGCGTGGCTGGCCCGTTGGTTTGCCGCGCGCGTGCGGGCGGCTTTCTTCGCGGCAGCGGACCGGCCTGCAGCGCCCTTGGTGGCGGCAGCCTTCTTGGCGGCGGCCGAGCGGGCAGCGGCGCTGCGCTTGGAGGCTGACGCGCTGGCCTGCCGCGACAATGCGGTGCGCGAAGCGGGCTTGGCGCTTTCCTTCTTCAGGGCGGTGGTGGTGGCCTTGGCGCGTTTGGTGGACTTGGCATGCCCATCATGAGACGCGTCGCTGTCCTGCTTCGCCTTGCGCTTGGTCGCCGCGCTGGCCTTCTTCGGCGTAGGCAGGGCCACGCCGGCGCGGCGCGCCTTGGACAGCCCGATCGCGATGGCCTGCTTGGTGGACCGCACGCCATGTTTGCCTTCGCGCACGTGGTCGATTTCCTCGCGCACGAATTCTCCGGCCTGCGTGGAAGCGGATTTTCCTTGCCGTTTGTCGCGCGCCGCTCGTTCCAGGGTTTTTCGTTCAGGCATGACGACACCTCCTTGCTTGCGTTGCGGGAACGGGCTCCGCCGCGCCGAGGCCGGTGCGACGGAACTCGTAACACCACTCTAACGCCGTGGGCGTATGCTGTGTGTTCGAATGGATTGCCGGTCGTAAGCGCCGGAACACCGCCGCCAGACCGACGATGCACGACTCACCCCCTAAGCGGAGACGAGCTATGTCGAATCATGTCTACAAGCAAATCGAACTGGTGGGCTCTTCCACCAAGTCCACCGACGACGCCATCACGCAGGCCATCGCGCGCGCTTCCGAGACGCTGCGCAACCTGGATTGGTTCGAAGTCACCGAAGTGCGCGGCCATATCAAGGATGGCAAGGTGGCGTACTGGCAGGTCGGCTTGAAGATAGGCATGCGGCTGGAAGGGAACGAGTGAGTCCGCTTGCTGCTTCTTTCTTGAGCACGCCTTCCAAGTGATTGTCGGATAAGGAGTTTTTCAGCTTGTTATCCGACTGTTCAGAGGCTTGTCCACATTCGGTGGGGACAAGCCTGTCTCGCTTGTGGCTGCGGCGCTCAAGGTCCGACGTGGCATCGTGAACCCGCCGGCTGTGGGCGTTTCTTGAGCGGCCCCTCCAAGTGCTTGGCCCACAAGGCTTTTTGCGTCCTGCCCTCATACTGTCCTCAGGCTTATCCACATTTGGCGGGGACAACCTCGGCGCCTCGATACAGCATTTGGGCCATTTTTGACCACCCCTTGCAGGCGCTTGATATGCAAGGGAATTTCCGACCTGCCCTCATACTGTCCTCATGCTTCTCCACAGAACGCGGGGACAAATCCACATTCAGGCGAGACCGCCGCGGAAGTCTGCCCGGGCATCCTGATTTCAGTGGATAAGTGCGTCAAAAATCATCCAAAAGGATGATTGCGCAATTTTTGACCGGCCCTTGCAAGTGCTTGGCGGGGCACGGATTTTTCATTCTGCCCCAAGGCTGTCCTCAACCTTCTCCACAGTTGGCGGGGATAAGTGTGAGCCCCCACGCCGCACTCGCTGCGCTCGCTTGCTGCCCCCCGAGGGGGCTGGCCCGCCTTGGGGCGGCCCGGCGGCGGGCCGGTGCCCTGGCGGCATTGGATGCGCCAGCGGCGACCGTCGTCGCTGAAAAAAAAAGCCCCCCGACGTATCGGGGGGCTGGATCGCCCGGAGGTAGACGGGCGATCTCTGCCGGCCGGGAGGAGCCCGCGCCGGCAGCGGCGGCGATCAGGGGTTGAACTTCTTGATCCAGTCCACGTAGCGGTCCACCCAGCCTTGCAGGAATTTGCGGGTGCCTTCGTTGGTGATGTTGTACTGGTCATCGACCAGGCCTTCCGTGTATTGCAGGAAGACCTCGGGCGTGGTCAGGGCGTTGGCGCCCTCGGCGGCCAGGATGTTGCGCAGGTGTTGCTGCATCAACGCGGTGCCGGCAGCGCTGGGCGAAGTGCCGACGATGCCGACGGCCTTGCCGGTCCAGGAGTTCTGGCCCCAGGGACGCGAACCCCAGTCGATGGCGTTCTTGATGGCGGCGGGCACGGAGCGGTTGTGCTCGGGCGACACGAACAGGATGCCCTGGGCGTCGGCGATCTGCTGCTTGAGCTTGGCGGCGGGGCCGGGCAGGTTGTTTTCGTTGTCCTGGTTGTAGAGCGGCACGTCGCCCAGGCTCACGTATTCGAACTTGAAGTCCGCGGGCACCAGCTTTTCCAGCGCGCGGGCCAGCCGCAGGTTGAACGAGGCAGCGCGCAGGCTTCCGACGAAAACGGCAATCTTGTAGGTGCTCATGGGGCGCAGGCTCCAAGGGGTGGACGGGAATGTCAGTGTAGACCTGTAAGCAAGCCCGCTCAATCTCGATCGCGGATATGTTTATTCATGATCATGACGCGCTGATGTCGGCTGCGCGCGGGCTGGCGCATCAGCTCATCAGGCTGACATGGGCAGCGACCACGCGCCATCCTTCAGGCGTGCGCATCCAGGTCTGGCTTTGCCGGCCGATACGGTCGCTGCCGTCGCGCTGGAACTCCAGATTGGCCGTCGCGAAATCCTGGCCGTAGGTGGTGACGACCGTGCGCAACACGCGGCGGGCCAGGCCTTGCGGCGAACGCGCCGCGCGAAAGGCGCGGATGGCATCGTAGCCGTAGAGGTTTTCGCCGGCGCCATAGCGCAGCGTGTGAGGGCTGTTCCAGAAGAGCGCATCCAGCACTTCCACCTGGTTGTTCACCAGGGCGGTTTCGTAGCGGTCCAGGGCGGCTGTGACCTCCGCCACGACGTCGGGCAGATTGATATCCATGCTTGCGGCTCCAGTTGGCACCGTTCTGGTGCGAAATATAGGGGTAATCACCAATGTGGTGTGTCTTGCGGTGCGGCGCACCCATCTCCGCGGCCGCGGTCTTTCGGCCTCGTCGGGGGAGCGCGGCGCGACGATCCTGGCATGCCGCTTGCTAGGGTTAATACTGCATAACAAGCTACGCGCCGATCCAGGAGTTCCGCCATGTCCCGTTCCACCGTTCCCGCCCCGGTCACCATGCTGGTCACCCGGCACATCGCACCCGAACGCTATGGCGATTTCCTGTCCTGGATGCGCCAGGGGGAGATCCTCGCGGCAGGTTTCCCGGGCTTTCTCGGGTCCGGTGTGCTGCAGCCCGCCGAAGGCGGCGACCAGTACCAGATAGTCCTGCGTTTTGCCGACGCGGCCAGCCTCGCCCGCTGGGAAAACTCCTTGCCGCGCCGCATGTGGCTCGAACGCGGCGCGTCGCTGGTGCGCGCCAGCCACGAGCGCCGCGTCAGCGGCACGGATGACTGGTTCGCGCCCAGGACCAGCGCGCCGCCGCGCTGGAAGCAGGCCGTCAGCATCTGGCTGGCTTACTTTCCGGTGTTGCTGGCGTTTTCCGTGCTGGCCAGCGAACCGTTGAGCCTCTTGCCGGTGTTCTGGCGGGTGCTGATCACCAGCGTAGCGTTGACGCCCGTCATGGTGTTCATCTGCATGCCCCTGGTGGCGCGCATGCTGCAGCGCTGGCTGCGGGCGAGCTGAAGCAGGCATGCGCGGCCGGTTCAGGCCGCGCGCGCACTGCGGGAGGAATACAACCGGTGCAGCGTGATCTTGCGCACCGCCGCCTGGCTGCCCTGGATATGCGCGTTCAGCAGCGCAACCGAGCGTGCGGCGTCGCCGGCCAGCGCCGCGTCGAGTATGGCCGCGTGCTCTTCGTAGGTCTTGCCGATGCGTTCGGGTAGCGTGAAGTCCAGGCGCCGCACGATGCGGATGCGCTCGGTGGCTGCGCGGTGCACGCGCGCGATCTCGGGGTTGCCTGCGGCGGCCACCAGATCGATGTGAAAGCGCTCGTCCAGGTCCGCCAGCCGCTCGCTGTCGGCGGATCGTTCGCTTGGGTCCACCAGCCAGATGTCGGCCAGCGGGCGCAGCGCGCGCTGGCGTTCGGCGGCGTTGGCCGTTGCGCACAGCGACTGCACCGCGGCCGCCTCCAGCACGCTGCGCAGCTCGTAGAAATGGTCCAGCGTGTTGAAGTCCAATGGCTTTACCAGCCAGCCATTGCGCTGGCGCACCTCCAGATAGCCTTCCCGCTCCAGCCGGAACAGGGCCTCGCGTACCGGCGTGCGGCTGACCTGCAGGCGGTCGGCGATCTCGGTTTCAGTGAAGCGGTCGCCCGGCGCCAGCCGGAAGTCCAGGATGTCCCGCTTCAGCGTGCCGTAGGCGGTGTCGGCCAGCGTGCGCGGTATGTCGATGACGGCGAAGGCGGTTCCCATGTGGTGGCCTCGGAGCGGTGGTTAAAGAGAGCGTAGGCGGGCAATGCCGGCCTGCTGCAGCGCATGTGCGGCGCGCAGGCAATCGGCTTCGCGCCACGGCGCGCCGATCAGTTGCACGCCCAACGGCAGGTGATCGTCCTGTCCGGCTTCGGGCCAGACCGGCGCGGCGCAGACCGGCAGCCCGATGCACGACACCGGCTGCGTCAGGATGCCCATGCTGGCGCGCGCCGGCAGCCGCTGGCCGGCCAGTGTCAGCCAGTCTGCGCCGATGGGCGTGGCCGGCACCGGCGTGGCGGGGGCGATCAGTACGTCGTAGTGTTCGAACAGCGTCAGCGCTTCGCGATAGACGCGATGGCGGATGCGCTGCGCCTGCTGCGCCCAGGTTGCGGGCACAAGGCTGCCTGCGACCAGCCGGTCGCGCGACAGCGGTTCGTAGTAGTCGTAGTGCGTAACGAGTTTGCGGCGGTGCAAGGCGCCGCCTTCCGCCGCGCTGATGACGAAGGCCGCGGCGCGGGCTTGGGCCGCGCCCTGGAGTTCGACGACGGCCGTGGCGTCCAGCGCGTGCGCCGCGATCTCGACGGCACGGCGGGCCTGCGGTCCGGCCCATTCGGCGAAGTAGCCGCCCAGCACCGCCACCCGCAGTCCGCGCATGCCGCCGGCCAGCGCCGCCAGCGTGGGTTCGGCCGGGCGTTGGGCGCAGGCCACGTCGTCGGCGTCCATGCCCTGCAGCGCGTCGTAGGCGGCGGCAAGGTCGCTGGCGCTGGCCGCGAACGGCCCCAGGTGGTCGAGGCTGCCGACGAACGGAAACGAGCCTGCGCGCGACAAGCGGCCGAAGGTGGGCTTCAGGCCGAACACGCCGCACAGCGAGGCGGGCACGCGGATCGAGCCGTTGGTGTCCGAGCCCAGCGTCAGCGGCACCAGGCCGCCCGCGACCGCGGCGGCGCTGCCGCCGGACGAGCCGCCGGCGATGCGGGTGGTGTCGTGAGGGTTGCGGCAGGGGCCGTAGTGGCTGTTTTCCGTGGTGAAGCCATAAGCGTGCTCGTCCATGTTCAGCGCGCCGACCAGCACCGCGCCGGCCTCGCGCATGCGTTCGACCAGTCTGGCGTCGCGCCGCGCGGGCGGGTTGGAGGCGTTGACCCGCGCGCCGGCCAGGGTGACCTGGTCGGCGATGTCGAACAGGTTCTTGACCGCATAGGGCACGCCGGCCAGCGGCGGCAGCGGCTCGCCGCGGGCGCGGCGCGCGTCGATGGCCGCCGCTTCCTGCCGCGCCCGGCTTTCGGTGATGGCGGTGAAGCAGTTGTAGCGCGGATCGCGCTCGCGCACGCGCGCCAGCGTGGCGTCCAGCACCGCCATTGCGCTGCGTTCGCCGGCGCGGACCTGGCGCGCGATATCCTGCGCGGGGCCGCTCACGGGCGGAACACCGCGGCAGATTCCAGCTCCACGGCCAGCGGCTCATCGACGAAGCCGGCCGCGATGTCCTGGATGCGCGCGAACTGCTGCGCCACGTCGGCCACGGCCTGCTCGCGCAAGGCATAGCCGGCCAGCGCCAGGGCGCTGCGCACGTATTGGTCGATGGTTTCCTGGGTCATGGCGGACTCTCCGGTACGGGTGATTTACTTGCGCACTTCGCGCTGGAAGATTTCCAGGCTGAGCTTCTTCATTTCGATGAAGCTGGGTTCTGACAGCGTCGCCACCGTGCGGGGGCGCGCGTCGCGGTAATCCACGATCTCCGCGACCCGGGTGGGCCGCTTGGTCAGCAGCAGCACCTGGTCGGCCAGGTACACGGCTTCCTCCAGGTCGTGCGACACCAGCAGCATGGTGGTGCCGGTCTGCATGAAGACCTCCTGCAGCTTTTCGCGGATGAACAGCGTCATCTCGAAGTCCAGCGCGGAGAAGGGCTCGTCCAGGAACAGCACCTCCGGTCCGGGCGCCAGCGCGCGCATGATCGAGGCGGTCTGCTGCTGTCCGCCGGACAGTTCATAGGGGTAGCGGTTCAGGTCGAACTTGACGTCGAACGAGGCCACCAGCTCGGCGACCCGCGCATCCACCTCGGCCTTGCTGCGGCCTTCCAGGCGCAGCGGGTAGGCGATGTTGTCGATGGTGCGCAGCCACGGGAACATGGCCTCGCGGTAGTTCTGGAAGACGTAGCCGATCTTGGTCTGAGCCAGCGACTTGCCGTCGAACAGGATCTCGCCCGAGTCGATCGGAATCAGGCCGGCGATCATGTTGATCAACGTCGACTTGCCGCAGCCGTTGGGGCCGAACACCGAGACGATCTTGCCCTTGGGGATGTCGAGGTTGAAGTCCTCGTACAGCGGCCAGCCGGCGAAGTACTTGGTCAGCCCGCGTATGGTGATGTGGGTGCCCAGCGGGCCGGGCTCGAACGGCGCGGCGGCAGGGCCGGGGGCGATGACGGGATTGAGGACGGTGGACATCAGCGGCCGCTCCAGTGGACCACGCGCTTTTCCAGCACGAGAAAAAGAATGTTCAGCACATAGCCGAGCGCGCCGGCGGCGAGGATGGCCGCATACATGTCGCGCACGTTCAGCACCTGCTGCGCATTGATGATGCGATTGCCCAGGCCGCTGTCGGAGCCGATGAACATTTCGGCCACGATCACGATGACCAGCGCCATCGACACGCCGCTGCGCAGGCCCACGAACGTGGGCTGCAGGCTTTCCCAGATCAGCACGTCCTTGAAGATGCGCCAGCGCGACGCGCCCATCACGCGCGCCGCCATGACACGCTGCTTGCGGGCGTTGATGACGCCGTAAGCGCTGTTGAACAGGATCACCAGCACCGCCGCGAAGGCCGCGATGGCAATCTTGTTCATGTCGGTGACGCCGAAGATCATCAGGAACAGCGGAATCAGCGCGGAAGAGGGCGTGGAGCGGAAGAAATCAATCAGAAACTCCACGCTGCGATAAGCCTTTTCGTTGCTGCCCAGCAGCACGCCCAGCGGCACGCCGATCACGCCCGCGATGAGGAAGGCCTGCAGTGTGCGGTTCAGCGACGCCAGGAAGTCCGCCAGCAGCGGGCCGCCCGCCATGCCCTTGACCAGCGCCGCAAGCGCCGCGCTGGGCGTGGGCAGCAGCACAGGGCTGACCAGTTGCAGGCGCACCACCAGGTCCCACACCACGAAGAGCGCCAGCGGGCCGATCAGCGGCAGCAGGCGGCTCGTGTCGAATTTGCGCAGGGGCCGCGCTGTCGCGGCCGGGCCGGCCGCGGTTGTTGCAGTGGTTGCGGTCATGGCTTAGCCCTTGTAGAGCATGGTCGAGACGTCGACCTTCTGGGCGAAGACGCCCTTGTCGGCGAACAGGTCGAAGAATTTCTGGAAGTGCTGGATGTCGCCGGGCGTGAACTCGTTGTAGAGGGTGTAGGCGGCCAGCGGCACTTCCTCGGTCATCGGACCTTCGATGGCGGTGTAGCCCTTGAGGTAGGGGCGCGCCTCTTCCGGCTTGCTGCGGATCAGTTCGATGCCGCGTGCATAGGCGGCGATGAATTTCCTGCTTTCCTCGGGATGCTTCTTCAGGAAGGCGGTGGTCAGCGATGCCGACCCGCCGAACCACGGCGCCATCGGATCGCCCAGCACGTACTTGGCGATGACGCCCGATTCCAGCACGCGGGTGGTGCCGTTCAGCCTGCCCACCGTGCCCGTGGGCTCCAGCGTGTAGCAGGCGTCCAACTGGCCGGCGGCGACCGCGGCGACGTGCTGGCTTATCGCCAGCTCGACCACGGTCGCCCCGGTTGCGCCGGCGCGCTCCAGCACTGCTTTGGCCAGCGTGGCGTTCTGGATGCCGGGTCCAGATCCGACCTTTTTCCCCTTGAGGTCTGCGATGGATTTGATGGGACTGTCTTTCGCGACGATGAACTCGTCCAGCACGTGCTTGGCGTTGCTGGGATTGGACGCAAAGATCTTGAACAGGCCGGGCGAGGCGATCTCGCCGATGGCCAGGTTGGCCGAGCCGGTGCCGTTGGCGCTGCCGTCCGCGCGGCCGGCCAGCATGGCTTCCATGACCTGCTGCGCGCCCGCGAATTTCAGCGGCTCGACGTTCAACCCGGCCTCCTTGAAATAGCCCTTTTCCAGCGCCGCGTAGAACGGCAGGCCGGCCGCCACGGGCCAGAAGCCGATGCGGATGACGGGTCCCGACTGCGCGCGCGTCAGCGCCGGCGCGGCCAACGTCGCGGCGCCCAGCGCGGCGCCCTGGATCAGCCGGCGGCGGGTGGCGTTGAAGGCATGGGGCGCGTTGCGGTAGATCATGAGGGAGCTCCTGGTGTGCAAGGAAAGTGGCGCTTGTAGACAAGCTGGCATACCAGGCATCAAGCAAGAGCCGTGCCAACTTCGTCCGGGGCGGCAGGCGCCCAGGGAGCGTGGCGGGCCGGCCTCGCGCTGGTGCCTCGCCTGAACCACATTGGTGCACGGCGCACCATTGAAGGGGACATAACCAGCCCTGTGTCGCGCTGCGCGCGATGGCGTAGCATGTGGGCGGATCGGAGCGTGCTGCTCCGGGTTCGTGAACCCTTGCGCGACGCCCTGGCTGCGTCATACCGAGATGAATACGCGTTTTGTCGAAGCCTTTCTGTGGTCGGCGCGCCTGGGCAGTTTCCGGGCGGCGAGCGACCGTCTGCACATTACCCAGGCCGCCGTGGCCAATCGCATCGCGTCGCTCGAAGAGGACATAGGCGCGCGCCTGTTCGAGCGCGACGCCAAGGAGCTCAGGCTGACGGCCACCGGCACCCGGCTGCTGGACTATGGCGAACGACTGCTGGAGATCCGCCAGCAGATCCTGTCGCTGGGCAAGGGCGGCGACGAGGTCTTCGGCCTGGTGCGTATCGGCGCCATCGAGACCGTGGTGCACACCTGGCTGATCGGCTTCCTGACCAATCTGCGCTCCACCTACCCGGGCATCGAGGTCCAGCTCACCTCCGAAACTACGCGCGCGCTGCACCGGGGCTTGCGCGAGGGCACGCTCGATATCGCGCTGCAGACGGACCTGCTGAACGACAGCGGCATCATCAGCACCGCCTGCCTGCCAATGGAGATGGGCTGGGTCGGACCGGCCGGCGACGAGGACGCTCTGAGCGCGCAGCAGCTGCTGAGCGAGCCGGTGCTGACCATGAGCCCGGGATCGCAGCCGCACGAAGCGCTCAAGGCCCTGTACCGCGAAGTCGGCATGCCGCAGGGCAAAGTGCACTGCGTCAGCTCGATCTCCGCGCTGGCGCGGCTGGTGCGCAGCGGTTTCGGCCGGGCGCTGGTGCCGCTGCCGCCCATCTATGAATATGTGGCGCGAGGCGAGGTGCAGATCATCCGCTGCGACATCCCCGTGCCGCCCCAGCTGCTGGTGGTGAGTTATCTGGAAAGCGCCGGGTCGGACGCGATCCGCCTGGTGGCTGAACTCGCCAGCCGCGCTTCGGACCAGTTCACGTCGTCGGTCACTGCGCCGCGATTGGGTTCGGCGCAATAGTGTTATCCCTAGGGCGTCTTTCAGTAATTTTGTTGCCGCGCAGAAGAATTACTCGTTTGTCCCGGGGCAGCCGGCCGGCTGAAGATGGAGCCTTCCGTAATCGAAGGAATTTCCTGTCTTCCGCCCATGAGCACGCGCACCGAATCCACTCTCCCGCCGCACGGCCTGCTGTTCGTCGCCACTGACGCCGACCCCGCCCACGAAGCCGATTTCAACCGCTGGTACGACCGCGAACACGTGGAAGAACGTGTGCGCATCCCCGGCTTTCTGTCGGGCGCGCGCTACCTGTCGCGCGCAGGCGGCCGCAAGTATCTGGGCCTGTATCGCACCGAATCGCTGGCCGCCTTCACCACGGCGGACTATCGCAAGGCGTTCGAGCGCCAGACCGAGTGGTCGGTGACCAACCTGGACCGCATGCGCGACCCCATGCGCCGCGTGTGCGCCGTGCGGGCCGTGACGGGCTTTGGCTCCGGCAGCGAGATCGCGGTCCTGCCTCTGCCGGCGACGAATGACAGCGAAGCGCTGGTGGCGCGGGCGCAGGCGCTGGGCGCCGAACTGGCGCAGGCGGACGGCTTCGTGCAGTCCTACCTGCTGGTGCCGGACGCGGCGCTCAGCACGCCGCTGCCGCGCGAGTCCGCCGAAAACCGCGTGCTGGCGCCGCTGTTCGTGGCGGAAGCGAGTTCCGCGGCCGCCGCTCGCGTCCTGCGCGACCGGGCTTGCAGCGCGTTCGATACCGATCCCGCGGGCGCCTGGCTGCTGGAACTGGGCTGGAAGCTGACAGCCGCCGACCTGCGCTGAGCCCATTGCGGCCAGTCACCAAACATCCGATTCAAGGGGAATCCCATGGCTGAACAAACGCTATACGGCGCCGCGGCGGTCAAGACCGCGGCAGCGCCCAACAAGATGCGCAGGCTGGCCCTGGCCAGCTCGGTCGGCACCACGCTGGAGTGGTACGACTTCACCATCTACAACCTGATGGCTGCGCTGGTATTCAACGCCATCTTCTTTCCGTCCTTCGACCCGCTGACGGGCACGATCCTGGCGTTTTCCACCTATGCCGTGGGCTACGTGTCGCGGCCCCTGGGCGGCTTCGTCTTTGGCCACCTGGGTGATCGGCTGGGACGCAAGTTCGTCCTGGTCGCCACCCTGGTCATCATGGGCGTGTCCACCGGCCTGATGGGGTTGTTGCCGACCTACGCGTCCTGGGGCGTGTGGGCGCCGGTGGCCCTGGTGGCCTTGCGCTTTGTACAGGGCGTGGCGCTGGGCGGCGAATGGGCTGGCGCGGTGCTGCTGTCGATGGAGCATGGCAAGCCGGACCAGCGCGGGCGCAACGCTTCCTTCACGCAGATCGGTCCGTCCTGCGGCACGCTGATAGGCACGGGCTTCATCGCCGCGGTCTCGGCCTTCCTGAGTCCCGAGGACTTCCAGGCCTGGGGTTGGCGCGTGCCCTTCGTCTCCAGCGTGGCGCTGGTGCTGTTCGGCCTGTGGCTGCGCCGCGGGGTGGAGGAAACGCCCGTGTTCCTGGAAATGGAGCAGAAGCGCGAAACCGCCGCCACGCCCATCAAGGAAGTGCTGGGCCAGTACTGGCGGCAGCTGCTGATCGCGGGTGGCTCGCGCATCGGCTCCGACGTGCTTTATGCGTTGGTGGTGGTGTTCACGCTGACCTACGTCACCACGGTGCTGCACCTGTCGCGGCCCATGGCGCTTACCGCGACCATGCTGGGCGCCGCGCTCAACGCGATAGCGGTGCCGCTGTGCGGGCATCTGTCAGACAAGATCGGCCGCCGTCCGGTGTATCTGGCGGGCGCGGTACTGGGCATGATCTGGGCCTTCGTCTTCTTCGTGCTGATGGACACCGCGCATCCCATCGCCATCTGCGCTGCCGTCGTGGTGGGCCTGCTGATCCACGCGCTGATGTACGGCCCGCAGGCCGCCTTCATCACCGAGCAGTTTCCGGGCCGTGTGCGCTATGCGGGTTCGTCCCTGGCCTACACCCTGGCCGGCATCGTCGGCGGCGGGTTCGCGCCGCTGATCATCGCCAGCCTGTTCAAGTCCTGGAACTCGACCTTTGCCATATCGCTGTACGTGGCGGCGGCGCTGATCGTGACGGCGGTGGCGGTGCTGGCTGCCAGGGAAACGGCGAAATCTCCGTTGCAACGCTGAGGCGCATCTAGGCCGGCCTGGCGCCGCCCGGACTGGAGTCCGGACGGCGCCTGGTGGTTCAAAGAAATGTCAGGTATCTGACTTTATTCTGAACACCAAACGAAAATTGTTTACACTCTCATCCTCAAAATTCGAGGTTGAGCGGGCCGCCGTGGGGGCGGGATCCGTTCCTGTTACGGGAGAGAGTCGATGCGCAAGTTGCTGTTGGGAGCGGTGTTGGCCGCTGCGGTGTTCGGGGGGACGGCCCAGGCTGCGGCCGAGCCCAAGGCCGTGGTCGCCACGTATTCGGATCTGGCGCTGGCCGGCTACGAAGACTCGCTGACTTCCGCCAAAGCCCTGCGCACCGCCATCGACGCCCTGATCGCCAAGCCCAGCGCCGAAACGCTGAAGGCCGCGCGCGAGGCCTGGCTTGCGGCGCGCGTGCCGTACCAGCAGACCGAGGCGTACCGCTTCGGCAACCCCATCGTCGACGATTGGGAGGGCCGTGTGAACGCATGGCCGCTGGACGAAGGCCTGATCGACTACGTCGACGCCTCCTACGGCACGGAAAACGACGAGAACGCCTACTACGCCGTCAACGTCATCGCCAATTCCAAGATCTCGGTGGGCGGCAAGACCGTCGACGTCAGCAAGATCACGCCCCAGCTGCTGTCCGAAGTGCTGCATGAAGCCGACGGCAACGAAGCCAACGTGGCCACGGGCTACCACGCCATCGAATTCCTGCTGTGGGGCCAGGACCTGAACGGCACCGGCCCCGCGCCGGCAGACCGCAAGGGCACGCCGCAGGAACGCCATGCCGGCAACCGTCCGTACACCGATTTCGATCCGAAGCAGTGCACGGGCGGCCACTGCGAACGCCGCGTGCAGTTCCTGAAGGCCGTGACCGATCTATTGGTGACGGATCTGGAAGAGATGGTCGGCAACTGGAAGAAGGACGGCGCCGCGCGCAAGGCCGTCGAAGAAGATCCGAAGGCCGGCCTGATCGCCATGCTGACCGGGCTGGGCAGCCTGTCCTACGGCGAGCTGGCCGGCGAACGCATGAAGCTGGGCCTGATGCTGCATGACCCCGAAGAAGAGCATGACTGCTTCTCGGACAATACGCACAACTCGCACTATTACGACCAGATCGGCATCCGCAACGTCTACCTGGGCAGCTACACCCGCATCGACGGCAAGACCGTCTCGGGCGCCAGCCTGTCGGAACTGGTGAAGGCCCGCGATCCCAAGCTGGATGCAGAGGTTCGCGCCAAGCTGGACGCCACCGTGGCCGCCATGCAGGCGATGAAGACGCGCGCCGAAACGGTCGAAACCTACGACCAGATGATTTCGGACGGCAACAAGGAAGGCAATGCCGTGGTCCAGGCCGCCATCGACCGCCTGGTCGACCAGACCCGCAGCCTGGAGCGCGTGATCGCCCTGCTGGACCTGGGTAAGGTTGCCATCGAAGGTTCCGACAGCCTGGACAAACCTGACGCCGTATTCAAGTGAAACTCGTTTTAGCCGCCGTACTGGCGGCGTCGGCCCATGCCGGCGCCGCCGCCGCTCCAACCGGGCGTGACGACCTCACGCCCGAAGATCTGAAACGCGTGACCGCCATCACGGCGCCCACGCGCGATTTCTCCAAGGTCGAGACCTTCGAGACCATGCAGGCTGGGGCCGCCACCACCAACAAACTCATCAACGCCGACATCTTTTCGCAGCCGTCGGCCAACATGAGCTTCGAAGGGCGCCAGGAATTCCAGGTCGGCAACGGCCTGTTCCGCAAGGACTGGGTCTCGGCGCCGGCTTCCACGCAGGCGTCCGATGGCCTGGGCCCGCTCTTCAATGCGCGTTCCTGCCAGGCCTGTCACACCAAGGACGGACGCGGCACGGTGCCGGGCTTCGATCCTTTGGAACGTACCGATGCGGTAGCGCTGTTGCTGCGCCTGGCGGTGCCGCAGGGCGCCGACCGCGGCCACCCCAAGCTCGCGCCGGGCGAGATCGCGGCCTTGCCCGAACCCGTTTACGGCGTGCAACTGCAGAACTTCGCGGTCGCGGGCCTGCCCGCCGAAGGCCGCATGGAGATCGAATACCAGCCGGTCCCGGTCGCGCTCAACGGCGGTGAAACCGTCACGCTGATGAAGCCGGCCTACCGCATCGAGAACCTGGGCTATGGCCCGATGCGTGCAGACACGCAGATCTCGCCGCGCCTGGCGCCGCCCATGATAGGCCTGGGCCTGCTGGAATCCATCCACGAAGCCGACATCCTGGCCAACGTGGGCGCGGACAAGCGCGACGGCATTGTCGGCAAGGCCAACTGGGTCACCGACGCGCGCACTGGCGCGCGCGTGCTGGGCCGCTTCAACCTGAAGGCCGGCCAACCCACGGTCGAGCAGCAGAGCGCAGCCGCCTTCTCCAACGACATGGGGCTGTCCACGCCTCTGTTCCCTCAGCATTCCGGCGACTGCACGCCTTCTCAGAAGCAGTGCCTGGACATGCCGCACGGCGCGCAGCCGCGCTTCGGCCCCGAGGAAGTTCCGGCCAAGCTGATGGACTTCGTCACCATCTATTCCACCAACCTTGCCGTGCCGCAGCGCCGTGACGCCGACGATGCGCGGGTGCTGGCCGGCAAGAAGCTGTTTTACGAAGCCAATTGCGTCGCCTGCCACGTGCCCAAGTACGTCACCAGCCGCAACGCCAAGCAGCCCGAGCATCGCTTCCAGCTGATCTGGCCTTACACCGACATGCTGGTGCACGACATGGGCGACGATCTGGCCGACGGCGTATCGGACGGGCTGGCCAATGGCCGCGAATGGCGCACGCCGCCGCTGTGGGGCATCGGCCTGACCAAGACCGTGAACCCCAATGCCACCTGGCTGCATGACGGACGCGCGCGCACCTTGCTGGAAGCCGTGCTGTGGCATGGCGGCGAGGCCAAGCCGGCGCGCGATCGCGTGGTGGCGATGACGCCGGAAGAACGCGCCGATCTCATTCGTTTCCTGGAGTCGCTGTGATGGCCGGATTTGCAAAGCTGATGTTCAAGCGCGCCGCGGCCGCGACGCTGGTCCTGGCCGCACCCTCGGCCGCGCTGGCCGCGCCGCCCTCCGACCTGGGCGAGCGCCTGGCGCGCGATTACGCCCGTCCCGCCGTGGCCAGGATGGTTGACGCGGCGTCGGCGCTGGACGGCGCGCTGGGCGGCTGGTGCGCGCAGCCCGGCGCAGCCGACGCGAAGCGCGTCAAAGAGGCTTTCGAAAATCTGGCCCTGGCGTGGTCCGGCATCGAGTTCCTGCGCTTCGGCCCGCTGGTGCAGGCCAACCGCTACGAGCGCCTGGCGTTCTGGCCCGATACGCGCGGCGTCATGCCCAAGCAGGTGCAGGCGCTGATCACCGCCCAGGACGGCGCCTTGCTCGTGCCCGGTGCACTAGCGGGACGCAGCGTGGCCGTGCAGGGCCTGCCCGCGTTGGAATACGTGTTGTACGGCGAGCCGGCCTTGCTGCGGCAGGATGGCGGGCAGGTCGGCACCTACGCCTGCGATTACGCCCGGGCGGTGGTCGCCAACGTCAGGCAGATCTCGCGCGATGTAGCCCAGGCCTGGAGCGCCGAAGGCGATTTCGGCCGGCAGTTTGCGCAACCCAAGGCCGGCAACGACCTGTACCGCGACCAGCAGGAAATCGCGGCCGAGGCCATGAAGTCGCTTTCCACGGGATTGCAGTTCGCACGCGACGTGAAGATCCTGCCGGTGCTGGGCGACACGCCGGAAGCGGCGCGGCCCAAGCGCGCCGCATTCTGGCGCAGCCAGCTGTCCACGCGCCTGCTGGCGGCCAACCTGGAAGGGCTGCAGGCCTTCTACCAGGCGGGCGCCTATGCGCTGCCCAAGGGCGATGCCTGGATGGCCGAGTCCGTGCGCGGTGAACTGGCCAGCGCGGCGCGCACGCTGCTGGATGTGCCAACGCCGTTGGAGCAGGCCCTGGCTCAGGAGGACGGGCGCAGGCAACTGACGCTGGCGGCGCTGACCCTGAAGAACGCCAAGGCCATCGTCGACGAGAATCTGGCGCCGGCCCTGGGCGTCACGATCGGATTCAATGCGCTCGATGGCGATTGACCGGCGCCGCTTCCTGTCGCTTGCGGCCGCGCTGGGCCTGGCTCCGGCGGCGGCGTTGGCGGCTGCGCCCAAAGACGGCGAAGTCCTGTACCTGAGCGCGCGCAAACGCGGCGGGCGCGACGAAACCGCGCTGCTGGACGCCGCCGGGCATGACCGGCTGGTGGTGCCGATGCCCGCGCGCGGACACAGCTTCGCCATCGATGCCGCGGGGGAACGCGCGGTCGTCTTCGGCCGCCAGCCGGGCTTCTTCGCGCTGGCCTTCTCGCTGCGCGGCGGCGAGCCCCAGGCCTTGCCCATGCACGAGGAACGCCACTTCTTCGGCCATGGCGCCTACGTGGACGGCGGCCGGCTGCTGGCCGCCACCGAAAACGATTTTGAAGCGGGCCGGGGCGTGCTGGGGCTGTACGACGCCTCGCCCGGGGGCGCATACCGCCGTATCGGCGAATTCGACAGCGGCGGCATCGGTCCGCATGAAGTCGTGTTGATGCCCGACGGCAAGACGCTGTGCGTCGCCAACGGCGGCATCCTGACGCATCCAGACTACGGCAAGCTGGAACTCAACCTGGACACGATGCGGCCCTCGCTGGCCTACATCGACGCGGCCAGCGGCGAGCTGCTGGAAAAAGTGGAGCTGGAGCCCGCCTTGCACCGCCTGTCCATCCGCCACCTGGCGCTGGCCGCCGACGGCTGCGTCTGGTTTGGCTGCCAGTACATGGGTCCGGCCTCCGACCGGCCGGCGCTGGTGGGACGGCACAGGCGCGGCGCGCAGCTGGAACTGTTCGAAGGACCCACGCAGGCGCTGCGCCAGATGCGCAATTATGTCGGTTCGGTGGCGGTGGATGCCGCGGGCGCCGTGGTCGCGACATCCAGCCCGGTGGGCGGGCAGGTGATCTACTGGGACGCGGCCAGCGGTCGTTGCCTGGGCACGACCGAACTGGCCGATGGCTGCGGCGTGGCGCCGGCCGCCGGAGACGGCTTCCTGCTGAGCAGCGGCCTGGGAGCGATGCTGCGCACCGACGCGTCCGGCAAGGAGCAGCCCGTGCTGGCGCCGTCGCGCGAGGTCTCCTGGGACAACCATTTCCGCAAAGTTCCGGCGCGGGCCTGAACCCGCGTGCTTACAAAGCTTGACACAACGGGGCCGCGATGCGGCCCTTATCGCAAGCGCCATCTGATAAAGTTTTCGGCTGCTTTTTTCAGGCCGCCAGGCGTCCGTTGCCGGGACGCTGCGCGGCCTCAACTTTTCCGCAGGAGTATCCATGGAAGAAGCCTTGAAAGAATTTAACGCCTGGGCTCCCAAGCTGGTCGACCTGGGCCTCAATCTGGCGGTTGCGCTGCTGATCCTCATCATCGGCTGGTGGGTGTCGTCGCTGCTGGGCAGCTGGGTCCGCCGCGCCGCGACGCGCTCCAAGAAGATCGATCCGACCATCGTGCCCATGTTCTACAGCACGGTGGTCTGGACGGTGCGCATCTTCACCGTGATTGCGGTGCTGGCGCGTTTCGGGGTGCAGACGGCCAGCCTGATCGCCGTGCTGGGCGCAGCCGGCCTGGCCGTGGGCCTGGCCTTGCAGGGCACGCTGCAGAACATCGCCGCCGGCATCATGCTGTTGATCCTGCGCCCGATACGCGCGGGCGAATACGTGGCGCTCAGCACCGGCGTGGACGGCACGGTGGAAGAGGTCGGCCTCTTCCTGACGCGCCTGATCCAGGTCGACGGCATCCATCTGACCTTGCCCAACAGCACGGTGTGGAACGCCACGATCACCAACTACAGCCGCAACAAGACGCGCCGCCTGGATATCCCGGTGCCGGTGCGCTATGGCGACAACCTGGAAGTGGTGGTGGCCAAGCTGCGCGCCATCGTCGACGCACGCCCGGAAACGCTGAAGGATCCCGAGCCGCTGGTGAAGGTGGTCGACTACAAGGAGAACGGCGTGGTCGTGAACGTGCGGGTATGGACCGAGTCGGCCAAGTACTGGGACCTGCGCTGGGGCCTGTACCAGGACATCCGCAAGTCGCTGGAAGACGCGGGCTTCCAGCCGCCGATCCCCATGCGCGAGATCCAGAACGCCAAGCCGGGAGCCGCGGCCTGAAGCAGGTGGCCTTCCCTGGAATGACAATGGGCGCCCCGCTGGGCGCCCCTTTTTTTTGCCGGCGGCAAGCAGGCCTCAGGCCTGCATGGACAGGCGCGCCAGTTCGTTCTTGATCCAACCGGCGATTTCGCGCTGGCGCTGGGCCGGCATGCGGTCGATGATGGCCGTGACGCTGACCGCCAGGATAGGCGCGCCCTGCGCGTCCAGCAGCGCGCAGCCCACGCCCAGTGCGCCGCGCACCGCGTGGTTGCCCACCACGGAATAGCCGCGGGCGCGGGTGTTTTCGATCAGGCGGAACATTTCCTGCGGCGTCATGCCGCCGTATTCGTCCAGCCGGCCCGAGTTGCGCTCGACGATGCCGCGCGCAACGTCGTCGGGCAGGGCGGCCAGCAAGGCCATGCCGCCCGATCCCACCCCCAGCGGCTGGCGCTTGCCGGCGTAGGTGGCCAGGATCTGCACCGGATAGCTGCCGATCTCGCGATGCAGGCTGATGGAGTCGTCCTCTTCGCGCACTACCAGGAATACCGCGTCGCCGGTGCGATCGGCCAGGCGCCGCAGCACGGGCAGCAACTGGCGCACGCGCGGGTCGCGCGAGCGCGTGTCCGGGTCCACCGCCAACTGGGCGCGGTACTTCTTGGTGCCGGTCACGGCCAGCACCAGCCCGGCATCCAGCAGGGCGGCCAGCAGGCGGTAGATGGTGGGACGCTGTATGCCCGTGAGGCGGGCGATATCGGTCACGCTCAGGCCGTCAGGGCCCTGGTCCCGCAGGGCGGCCAGGACGGCCAATCCGCGCCGCAATGTGCGTGGGCCCGCGGCCGCGGCGTCGCTATCTTGCATGAAAATCTCTGAAAACTCGGGTTATTACGGAATATTCAAGGGAAAACCACTGTCCGTGCTGTGGACTCTACCTTGATGCAGTGCATGTGTATAGCTCAGAATGCTGCATCGAACAATTCAAATCGTCCATTCAATGGACAGTACCTGCACGGAGACTCTATGACTACAGGTCAAAAGCCTGGACTGCGGCGCATTGCCGCCACCCTTCTGGCTACCGCCGCAAGCGCATTCGCAATGGGTTCGGCCCATGCCGCCTATCCCGACAAGCCCGTCCGCATCGTGGTCGGTTTTTCCGCCGGCGGCACCACTGACGTGATCGCCCGCATCATGGCCAAGGAGCTGACCGAAAGCCTCGGCCAGTCCTTCGTGGTCGAGAACAAGCCGGGCGCCGGCAGCAATATCGCCACCGACCAGGTAAAGCGCGCAGACCCCGACGGCTACACGCTGCTGTTCGTGGCCGTGACCAGCGCCATCAACCAGACGCTGTACAAGAACGTCAATTTCGACCTGACCAAGGATTTCACGCCGGTGGCGCTGGGCGCCAAGGTGCCGAACATCCTGGTGGTGAACCCGACAGTGCCCGTGAAATCGGTGCAGGAACTGGTGGACTACGCCAAGAAGAATCCCGGCAAGCTGGCGTTCGCCTCGTCCGGCAGCGGCACGTCCATCCACATGGCGGGCGAACTCTTCAAGATGCAGACCGGCATCGACGTGCTGCACGTGCCCTACAAGGGCAGCGCGCCGGCCGTGACCGACCTGATCGGCGGCCAGGTGCAGTTCATGTTCGACAACATGCCGTCGGCCTGGCCCCACGTGCAGTCGGGCAAGCTGCGCGCCCTGGCCGTGACCACGACCGAACGCTCCAAGAGCGCGCCTGACGTGCCGACCATGAAGGAATCCGGTTTCGCCAACTTCGACGTGTCTTCGTGGTTCGGCCTGATCGCGCCCGCCGGCACGCCGCCGGAAGTCGTCAACAAGCTCAACGCCGCCATGGTCAAGGCCCTGGACAAGCCCGAAGTGCAGCTCAGCTTCGAGAAGCTGGGCGCCGTGGGCGTGAAGACGACGCCGGCCGAATTCGGCCAGTTCATCAAGTCGGAAGTGGAAGGCTGGGCCCCCGTGGTCAAGGCCTCGGGCGCCAAGGTGGACTGATGTTCGATTTCCGGGCGGCAAGCCGCCCGGCAAACCTTGCTGGGGGACAGGCGTAAGCCTGCGCCCCTATTTTTTTGCCCCGCCGTTGCGGCGCGCCGTGGCCAGCATGGCGGTGCAGACCCCGCGCATCATGTCCACCTCGTCGCGGCTCAGCGCAAGGCGGGAGTACAGGTGCCGCATGCGCGGCATCAGCTTCTTGGGGTGGGCAGGATCCAGGAACTGCACGCCGACCAGCGCTTCTTCCCAGTGCGCCAGGAAGGCCTGCACTGCCTCGCCCGAAGCCGGCGCCGCGCCGCGCGGCGCCTCTTGCGCGGTGGAGGCCGGCAGCAGCGCCGCGCCCTGGTCCACCAGCAGCGCGTAGCGCAGCTCCCAGGCGGCCAGCTGCAGGGCCTGGGCCACGTTCAACGAGCTGTACTCAGGATTGGCAGGGATATGGCAGATGCGGTGGCACAGCGCGATCTGGGCGTTGGTGAGCCCGGCGCGTTCGGTGCCCAGCACCACGGCGGCCACGCCTTCGGCCGTTTCGCCCAGGTGGGCGCGGGCCAGTTCGGCCGCCTGGCGGATGTCGCAGGGCGGGGGGCCCAGGTCGCGTACCCGCGCGGTCAGCGCGAAAGCCATGGTGACCGGCGCCAGCGCTTCTTCCAGGGACCCGTAGATGCGGGCGTTTTCCAGCACGTCCAGCGCGCCGCTGGCGAGCGCCACGGCCTCCGGCTGGCTTGTTACATCTGGAAATTTAGGCTCGACCAGAACCAGTTCGGAGAAGCCCATCGTCTTGATGGCGCGGGCCGCCGAACCCACGTTTCCGGGGTGGCTGGGGTTCACCATAACGAAGCGAACACGTGAAAATGCTTGAGTCATTTAAAATGGCACGTTTGGCTTAGTGCCTTCCTGGTTTTTTGGGTCGATTTCCCCCTGTCGGGGAACGGCGGACCGGGGGGCGGCAAGCGGCCTATCATCAAGCCAACTCATCGCATTCGTACGGAATTTTATGCACCCGATGCTCAACATCGCCATCAAGGCGGCCCGGCGTGCCGGCACCATTATCAACCGTGCCAGCATGGATTTGGAACGACTCAGCGTGGCTCGCAAGGGGCCGCGGGATTATGTCACGGAAGTCGATCGCGCCGCCGAGGAGTCGATCGTCGAGACGCTGCGCGCGGCTTACCCGGACCACGCCGTGCTGGGCGAGGAATTCGGCCTGCAAGGCCCCGACCAGGCGGAATTCCAGTGGATCATCGATCCCCTGGATGGCACCACCAACTTCATCCACGGCCTGCCCAACTACGCCGTGTCGATCGCGCTGACGCAGCGCGGCCAGGTCACGCAGGCGGTCATCTATGACCCGACCCGCAATGAACTGTTCACGGCCAGCCGTGGCAGCGGCACCTTCCTGAACGACCGCCGCGTGCGCGTCTCGGGCCGTACCCGCTACCACGAGGCCCTGCTGGGCGCGCACTGGCCCAACTCCGGCGATCCGGAACAAGGCTCCGCGCGTTTCCGCCAGATGGCCGAAGGCAGCACCGGCGTGCGCCGCCTGGGCTCCACCGTGCTGGACCTGGCCTACGTGGCCTGCGGCCGCCTGGACGGCTTCTGCGGCGTGGGCCTGAAGGCCTGGGACCTGGCGGCAGGCAGCCTGATGGTGCTGGAAGCCGGCGGCCTGGTGGCCGACTTCGACGGCGAGCAAGGCTGGATGGACAGCGGCAACGTGCTGGCCGCCAGCCCCAAGATCTTCACGCAGATGCTGTCCTCGCTGAATCCGCCTTCGGCGGCTTGAGGCGGAACGCTTCCGCCAGAATGAAATAAACCGGCCATGGCCGGTTTTTTCATGCGCGGGCGCAGGCTCAGCCGGCCTGACCCTGCAATACCAACTGCCCATCCTCCGCCACAAACCACGCGCGCAGCCCCAGCTCCCGCACCACCGCCTGCGTCGTTTCCAGCGGCATGTTCGAGAAAGCCGTCGATAGGGCATCGGCCATGGTCGCGGACGGCGCCATGACGGACACGCTCAGGTATCGCGGCCGCGCGCGGCCGGTGCGGGGATCGAACAGATGCGTGTACCGGCCCGCGGGGTCGATGGCGGTGCCATAGCCGCCGGAAGTCGCCAGGGCCTGGTTCGTCATGCTGGCGCTTGCGAGCAGGCGCGCCGGGTCGCGCGGGTCGGCGATGCCGACCTTCCAGGGCTGCGGCGTAGCGTTGCCGTCCAGCCCCTGTATTTCGCCCATGTCTACCAGCGCCCGTTCCAGCCCGCCGCGCCTGAGCAGATCGGTGACACGGTCGGTGATGTAGCCCTGGGCGATGCCGTTGAGCGTGATGCCCATGCCGGGCCGCAGCAGTTCGATGCGGCTGTCGTCCAGCATCACGTCGGCATGCGACACGCGCGATAGCGCCTGCGCGATGGCCTGGGCCGGCGGACCGTCGGCGGCGGCGCCGGGCTGCGAGAAGTGTTCGGCATACAGCTGCCACAGCGGCTGCACGGTGGGATCGAACATGCCTGAGGTCAATTCGCTGTAGCGCCGGCTTTCGCTCAAGAGCCGCAGCAAGTCGGCCGGCGGATTGTCCAGGAAGCCCTGGCGGTTCAAACGCGAAAGCGCGCTGTCGTCGCGATAGAGGCTGAAGATGGCTTCCAGCCGCCGCAGTTCCTGCAAGGACTGCGCGATCAGGCGCTGGGCCGCTGCGGCGTCGGGATGGTAGAGACGCAGCTCGGCATCGGCCCCCAGCGCCGTGCCTTGCCAGGTGATGGGTGCAATCGAGGCGGCGGCGCGGCGCGCGGCGACGGGGGCCAGTGCCAGCGCGCTGGCTGCGGCGGCGATGCCGATGAAACGGCGGCGGGTAGGGTTCATGGCGATAGGTCTGTAGAGGCGCGGGCTATTGGGCGAAGACATAGCTTTCCGGCACGTCGGCAAAGGTGACGACGCGGCCGCCGTGGGTATCGGCGAAAGCCTGCGCATGGTCGCGGCGGGAGAAGGGGATGGCATCTTCGGCGCCCATGCCGCCGATGTAGCGGCCTTCGATGACGTAGTACGCCTGCCGCGCGTCGATCCAGGCCGCCGGGTCCGGCGCGCCGCCCGCGCCCGCGGTGGACATGTCGTTGACGTAGATGGCGCTGATGCCCTTGGGTTCTTCGGGCAGCAGGGTGTAGGCGAAGACCTGCTTGATCGAGGAGAACCACACGGGCGCGGCCTGCCCCTTGACGAATATCTGTCCCTTGGGACCGTTGTGTTCGCTCAGCGCCATGCCGCAGTAATGGCCGACGGACTCCGTCGTCACGGCCTGCGGCGGAGGCGCGGTTTCGGGCGCGGCGCCGCTGCCGCAGCCCGCGGCCAGCAGCACGATGGAGGTGGCCAGCATGAGTCGCAGGGATTTCATAGCGGTTTGTTCCTGAAAGCGGCGGTCGCCAGCAGGAACGGCACGGCGATCCACAGCAGCAGCGCCGCGACCAGCGCGGCGAGCGGCAGGCTGGCCTGGTCGCTCACGCCCGCCATGCCGGCATACAGCGAAATGTTCTCGAAGCCCGTCAGGTTGAGCAGGCGGTATACGTCGGACGGGTTGAGCAGCAGCAGCGCGTTGAGCAGGCCGGGGCTGACGTGGCGGCCCTGGTCGGCCGCCAGCACGCCCAGCAGCGCCATGTCGTAGATCACCACGAAGAACAGCCAGACGCCGACGGCGATGCCGGCGGCCGTGGCGCGCTCGCGCACCAGCGAACTGATCAGGTAGCCCATGGCGAGAAAGCTCGCGCCCAGCAGCACGCTGGCGCCGATCAATAGGGCGAACGGCTGCCAGGCGCTGGGGTCCAGGCCGCCGTAGGCCCATTGCAGCGTCAGCCCGGCGGAACCGTAGCCCGCGCCCGTGGCCAGCGCCAGGATGGCCAGGTGGCCGATGAATTTGCCGATCAATACCTGGCCGCGCGAAACCGGGTAGCTGAGCAGCAGCGCCATCGTGCCCCGGTCGACCTCGCCGACCACGGCGTCATAGGCCAGCAGCATGGCAATGAGCGGCACCAGGAAGATCGACAGGCTGGACAGGCTGACCACCGTGACGGTCAGCGGCTCGGCCTTGACGGTGCCCGTGGGCGAGCTGCCCAAAAGGCCCAGCGCCAGCGCCAGCGCGGCCAGCAGCAGGGCGGTCGCCAGCACCCAGCGATTGCGCAGGCCGTCGCGGATTTCCTTGCCGATGATGGTGCATACCGCGTTCATACGTCTTCCCGTTCAAGCAGATGTGCATAGATGTCGTCCAGGCCCGGGACCTGGATGTCGAGGTCGGCGATGGCCGACGACAGTGCGCCGATGCCGCGGATCGCTTCGACCTTGCCGCTCTCGGGGCAGGCCAGTTCAAAGCGCCCGGCATCGATGCGGCGCCAATCGCCGCCGGGCGGCGGCGCGCTGGCATCGGCAAAGGTCAGGCGGATGCGGATAGGCAGCCCGGTGGAGCGCCGCAGCGCCGACATCGCGCCGTCGGCGATCTTTTTTCCGGCCTTCATCACGACGATGCGGTCCGCATGGCCGGCCAGTTCGGACAGGGCGTGCGTGCTCAGCAGTATCGTGGCGCCGGCCGCGCGCAGTTCGTGGACGATGTCGTAGAACATCAGGCGCGAGGCGGGGTCCAGGCCGGTGGTGGGCTCGTCGAACAGCAGCACGCGGGGCTGGCCCAGCAGCGCCTGCGCCAGCGCCAGGCGCTGCCGCATGCCCTTGGAGTAGCCGCCCACGCGGCGGCGCGCGGCGCCGGCGATGCCGACCTTCTCCAGCAGCGCGGCGTTGCCCGACAGCGGCTGGCGCTTGAGCCTGGCGTAGAACGCCAGGGTTTCCTCGCCGGTCATCGAGGGATGCAGCGCCACGGTCTCGGGCAGGTAGCCGATCCGGCCGCGCAGGCGCGCCGCGGCGGGGCTGTGCGCGTCCTGGCCGAAGATCGCGACGCGGCCGCGGGTGGGACGTATCAGGCCCAGGATGAGCTTGATCATCGTGCTCTTGCCGGCGCCATTGTGTCCGGCGAGCGCAACGCATTCGCCTTCGCGCAGCTGCAGGTCCAGGCCGTCGATGGCCTGATGCGCGCCATAGTGCTTGCTGACGCCGGTAAGCGCCACCAGGTCGGTGCTCATGGGGATTCCTTGGTGCTTGCGGTGGGCGGAGGCTGCATCAGCGGGGCGCTGTCGATCACGCCGCCTGGCAGGATGGCGGGAAACTGCGACTGGGCCCAGCGCACGATGGAAATCGACGGGCTGTTCAGCAGGATGCGGGCCGCCGGCGCGCGCCACAGCAACTGGTCGACCACGTCGTTCGGCCGGTAGGCGGTGTCGGCGATGCCGTCGCCGTCCAGGTCGAACGCGGTGTTGTCGCTCCAGTAATTGCCGCGCCCGTCCACCGACCAGTCCAGTGTGCGCGTGCCCACGTACTTCACCTGGTTGCGGTTGTTGATGAAGGCGTTGCCCGAGATCCGGTTGCCTTCGGACCCGGCCGTGAAATGCACGCCGATGTCGCAGTTGGAGAAATGGTTGTCCAGGAAGGTGTTGCGGTTGGCGTTGTAGATGAACACGCATTTCCCGGCGCGGTCCACCGTGTTGTTGGCGATCGTGGAATGGTTGGCGTAGTTCAACATCAGGCCCTGCTCCTGGCTGTCCAGCGCGACGTTGTCGCGCACCACCAGCCGGTGCGAATACATGATGGCGTAGGCGATGTCGGTGCCAGTGGATACGTTGCCGCTGATCTCGCTATCGTTGGTGTACATGTAGTGCACCGCGTAGCGCAGGTCGTGGAAGCGGTTGCCGCTGAACGTGTTGAGCTTGCTGGTGTTGACGAAGATGCCATCGCGGCCGGCGGATATGTCGTTGTCCAGCACGCGCGTGCCTGGCGTGTTCCACAGCGTCACGCCGTTGCCTCTCTCGGCCACGCGCAGCTCCTTGTTGCCCACGATGCGGTTGCCGCGGACGGTAGCGTCGGCTGGCCCCCAGACGTGCACGCCGACCAGGTTGTCCAGGACGTCGTTGCGCTCCACCAGCGCGCGGTGCGCCTCGCGGTCCAGGAAGATGCCGGCGTCCATGTCGGACAGGCTCAGGCCGGAACGCGTGACGGTCAGGTTGCGCAGCGACACGTCCGCGGCCGTGACCCAGACGGTGCGCCCCTGGCGCGTGCCGGCGATGACGGCCGAACGGTCCTGGGGGCCTTCCAGCGTCAGGGGCTTGTCGATGACGATGCCGCCGGCGTAGGAGCCGGGCGCCAGCCGCAGCACGTCGCCGGCCGCGGCAGAGGCGATCGCCGCCGTCAGGTCGGCGCCCGCGGCGATCTCCACGGTCGCCGCGGCCGCCGCGCCCGACAGCGCCAGCCCGGCGGCCGCCAGCAGCGCGGCGCCGGCGGTCCTGCTTGCGCTCATCCCAAGGATTGCGGCGAGCTTCATTTGCGCTACGCGGTCTTCTTGGGATGGACGACCATCTGGCCGGACATCTCCATGTGCAGGGCGTGGCAAAACCACTGGCAGTAGTACCAATACACGCCCGGCCGGTCCGCCGTGAAGGTGACCGAGGATGTGGCCTGCGGCCCGATCTCCATGGCGATGCCATGGCCTTCGAGCGTGAAGCCGTGCGTCAGGTCCTCGATCACTTCCATGTTCGTGACCACCACGGTGACCTCGTCGCCCTGGTTGACCTCGAACTTCTTGATGCTGAACATGGGCGCGACCGCCATCATGTACACGCGCACCTTGTTGCCGTCGCGCACGACCTTGGCCGCATCGTCCAGCGAAACGCCGTCCTTCTTGGCCATCTGGCGGGAGTCTTCCCACATTGGGTCGTCGCGCTTCCAGACGCTTACCGGATGGACCTTGGAGCGGTGCACCAGGCACATGTCGTGCGGCTCGGCGAAGCTGGGGCCGTCATGCACCAGTTTCATCTCGTCGCCGGAAATGTCGATGAGCTGGTCGTTCTCGGGCTTGAGCGGGCCGACGTTAAGGAAACGGTCCTTCGAGAACTTGTTCAGCGACACCAGCCATTTGCCGTCGGCCTCGCGGGTCTCGCCCATGGTCGAATGGTTGTGACCGGGCTGATAGTGCACGTCCAGCTTCTGGATGATCGGGTCGACCTTTTCGCCCTTGTAGGCGCGCTTTGCCTTGTCGATGTTCCACTTGACCATCTGGCTGTCGATGAACAGCGTGGTGTAGGCGTTGCCGCGGCCGTCGAACGCCGTGTGCAGCGGCCCCAGGCCCAACTGCGGCTCCGCCACCACGCAGTCGCGCGGCTTGATCTTGTCGTCGAACAGATCGTCCAGCGTGCGCACGTCCAACACCGTGACGGTGGGCGAGAGCTTGCCGTTGAGCACCAGGTGGATGCCGTCGGGCGCAGCGTTGCAGCCGTGCGGCGAGTTCGGCACGGGGATGTAGCGGGTGTACTTGGAACCGTGGCGTCCGTCGACGACCGGCACGCCGCCCATCATCTTGAAGTCGCCATTCTTGACGGCTTCCTCGATGCGCTTGATGTTGAACACCACGACCCAGTCCTGCTCGTTGGCCGAGGCTTCTTCCACCGTGACGCCCTTCTCCGAGTTGTAGCAGGTGGAGAACGAGTACTTGCCCTGGTAGTCGGCGTCGCCGTTGTCCAGGTTGCCGTCGACCAGCACCTGCCAGGCGACCTTCATGGTGTCGCCGTCCAGGGCGGTGTAGATGGCGAAGAAGTTCTTCTTGGGATCGTCCGTCACCTTGCCGTCGTTGGGCAGCGGGATGATGTGCTCGCCGTTGGCGAAAACGTAGCCCGTGCGCGGGTAGCGCTGCGGCCGCAGGCCATGCACGCCGGAGACGTTGGGTAGCTCGGTGATCTTGTCCGTCTTCATTACATCCAGGCGGATGCGCGCGACGCGGTTGTTGGCCTTGTCGTTGATGAACAGATAGCGGCCGTCGTAGGTGCGGTCGGTGAAGGACAGGTGCGGGTGGTGCGCGTCGCCGTTGATGAAGACGCCGCCCTTGTCCTTCAGGTACTCGCGGGTTTCGGGCGTGAGGCCTTCGGTCAGGATCTTGCGGCTTTCATTGGTGCGGCCCCAGCCGGTGGCGCTGCAATGGTTGAAGACCGGGATGCGCACCAGTTCGCGCATGGAGGGCAGCCCCAGCACGCGCACCTCGCCCGACTGGCCGCTGGAATTGAAGGCATAGTATTCGTCCAGCTCGCCGGGCGCGACGTGGCCCAGCACGCCGTTCGCGCCGCCCTTTGCATCCTTGCCGTGGGCGGTGGAGATCTGCGCCCCGGCCACCAGGCCGGCGGCGCCCGTGATGGCTGCGGTGCCGAGGAAGCTGCGGCGGGTGAGGCCGGCCTTGTCGGGATTCTTGTCTGACATGGATAACTCCTTGGTAGGGACGGCGCCCCGGGCGCCGCGGTGCGGAAAGCGGGATCAGGCGCCAGGTTCGCTATTCGGATTCGGCGCGCGGTGCATGACGATGACCTGCTCGGCGGGTTCGGCGGCGGGCGCGCGGCGGCGCTCCCGCTTGGCCTTCTTCTGGATCAGGTGTGGGCACTTCTGTTCGTGGTGGTAGAGCATCTGGCAGTGCAGGCATTGAATGCACTCGTTCGGATTGATCTCGCCGGTGGGGTCGATCGCCTGTACCGGACATTCGAGATTGCAGCGTTGACAGGGATTGCCGCAGTCGCGGTAGCGGCGCAGCCAGTTGAAGATGCGCAGCCGCGCAGGGATTGCCAGCGCGGCCCCCAGCGGACAGAGATAGCGGCAGAAGAAGCGCTCCACGAACAGGCCGGCGGCCAGCAGCGCCACGGCGAATGCGACGAACGGCCAGTAGCGCATGAAGCGCAGGATGATCGCGGTCTTGAAGGGTTCGACCTCGGACAACTGTTCGGCCAGCGCCAGGTCGTACAAGGAGAAGCCGAACAGCAGCAGGAAGATCACGTACTTCAGGGTCGACAGGCGCTGGTTCACGCCGTGGCTGATCTTGAGCTGGCGCACACCCAGGCGGCGGGCGACGCGGTTGCTGAGTTCTTGCAGCGCGCCGAAGGGGCATAACCAGCCGCAGAAGGCGCCGCGGTTCCAGAAGACCATGGAGATGGCCGTGGCGCACCACAGGATGAACACCAGCGGGTCCATCAGGAAGTATTCCCAGCGGAAGTCGCTGCGCATGGCCGAAAAGAAAGTCAGCACGTTGACCACCGAGAGCTGGGCCTGGCCGTACCAGCCGATCCAGAACAGTGCGAACGCCAAGAACGCCAGCCGCAGGCGGTCGTGCAGCAGCGGACGGCTGGCGAGCTGGTCCTGGAAGAAGAAGACGCCCACCAGCACCAGCAGCGCCACCGTCAGCACGGCGACCTGGCCGGCCTTGCCGCGCCAGATCTGTTTCCATAGCGCGGGCGCGGCGTCTTCTTCCTGCGCAGTCTGGGCCGGGGCGGCTTGATCGGCAGTCGGCGGGGGCGCGGCGGATGCCTGCGCGCCCGCCACCGGCCGGGTATAGGCCGCAGGCAATTCATAGCTCAGGTCGAAGGTCACGAAGGCCTTGTCGCTGACGCTGAGCACGCGTTGCACCATCAGCTGCAGGCGCCAGGGCGCGACCGGATCCAGCGCGGCGTCCTCGGGCACGACGAACAGGGCTACCTCGCGGAACGCGGGCGCGCCCTGCGCGGCCACGTCGGCCAGGCGCTGGTGATTGCGATCGCGGAAGCGGAAGCTGCTTTCATCCTGGATGATCTCGATGCGGTCGAAGATGCCGCCGCGCACGTAGCCCGAGCCCTTGAACGAGTAGGCGCCGTTGCCGGCCACCAGCACGGCCTGCTGGCCGGGCTTGAGCCTTTCCTTCAGGCGCTGCCATTCCGTGTCGCCCAGCAGGCTGCGGCCGATCGCGGGTACGCTGACCAGCGCGGCGTACAGGTCGATGAAGCCGTCCGCGTCCGTGCTGCCTTCTGTATTGGCTGCGGCGTCGTTCCTGCCCGATGCGCGGAAGGCCTGGTTCACGTCCTCGGGGTTCAGCCGCAGATTGCGCACCGCTCCGGCATCCAGCAGGTCCTGCCAGGACTGGACGGCATCGCGCGCATCGTCCACGACGCGGGCGGCAACGGGCGCGGCCGACGGCGCCACCGTGGCGGTCTTGTCGATGCCATGGGCGCGCGCCACGGCGATGGCCGAGCGCGTGATGCTGTCGCCGATCACCATCAGCGTGACGGTCGCGCCGCTGATGATGTCCACGGGCGGCGGGGCGCCATGGCGGGGAGGGGAGTCCACGAAGTTCAGCCCGACGTAGCCGCTGATGAAATGGTCGACCTTGGACTGCGGAATGCCGATGAGCACGATGGGCTCGTGGTGCTCCACGAGGCGCGCGCCGACGATGCGTCTGTCATTGGCCAGGCCGACCAGCACGTCGATGGGCTTGCTGGAGTAGCCGCGGGTGTTGACGACGTCGGACGTCAGATAGACCACGCCCAATTGGCGCGCGCCCGCATACACCTTGGCAACCATGGGCTTGCCGGCGGGCGGGTCGGCGCGGTCCGCGCCGGGGAAGATCTGTCCGATGGGGATGCTACCCAGGAAATCCGGCAGGCGTTGGGCCTGAGCGGCGCTGAAGACCCCCGAGCACAGCAGCAGCAAGAAAAGAAAGACTGCATGCACGAACCACTTGTACCGACTGAACCCGCGCCCCGCCGCTGTGCTGCCTTGCATTTTCGTACTCTGCTGATTGTGTTTGTTTGCAGGCATCCTAAGAATGCTTGGCATCGGTCGTATTGCGGTTTGTCAATCGGCGTACGCGCGCGGACCGTGCGGAGGCAATGCCCCTGCGTTTTGTAGGGGATATCCCCGTTTTGGAGAGGTTGAACGAGGCGCTATTGATGCCGGTCAATAGCGCGCTTTGCGCTGCGCCATAGACTTGTGCGTGGCGGCAGCGACGCTAGGCATGTGCCTCGCGCGTGTCGGAAGAGCCGCCAACGTTTACGGAGAATCTCCATGCTGGCAAAAGCCACCCTCGCCATCGCCCTGTCCGCAGCCAGCCTGCCCGCGTTGGCCGCTCAGTGCGAAGCAACCATAGAAAGCAACGACGCCATGCAGTACAACCTGAAGGAAATGGTTGTCGACAAAAGCTGCAAGCAATTCACCGTGCATCTCAAGCACGTCGGCAAAATGGCCAAGGTCGCCATGGGCCACAACTGGGTGCTGACCAAGGAAGCCGACAAGACGGCCGTGGCCACCGACGGCATGAACGCCGGCCTGCCGCAGGATTACGTCAAGGCGGGAGACACCCGCGTCATCGCCCACACCAAGGTCATCGGCGGCGGCGAGTCGGATTCGGTTACGTTCGACGTTTCCAAGCTCACCCCGGGCGAGGCCTATGCCTACTTCTGCTCGTTCCCGGGCCACTGGGCCATGATGAAGGGCACGTTCAAGCTCAGCGACTGATTGGCTGTCCTGGACCTGAAAGCCGGCTGCAAGCCGGTTTTTTTTTGTCCGCTCCGGCAATGGCGCCAGACCCCGGATGTCCTGGTTCTACAGGCCTAAACCGCGTGCGCCTCAGGCATAAGGACGGGGTTCGTCACCGGCGTGTCACGGATTTTCCATGTACGATTACCGGTCGTGTAACTTCTGGAGCTCCTGATGGAGTGGCTGCTGGACCCTACTGCGTGGGTCGGCTTGCTTACCCTGGTCGTCCTTGAGATCGTCCTGGGGATCGATAACCTGATTTTCATCGCCATCCTGGCGGACAAGCTGCCCCCTGCGCAACGCGACCGCGCGCGCATCATGGGCCTGAGCCTGGCGCTCATCATGCGTCTAGGCCTCTTGTCGGTCATGTCATGGCTGGTCACGCTGACCACCCCCCTGTTTTCCATCGGCCCGCTGTCGTTCTCGGGCCGCGACCTGATCCTGATGATCGGCGGCCTGTTCCTGCTGTTCAAGGGCACGATGGAACTGCATGAGCGCCTGGAGGGCTCCCAGCACGGCGGCTCATCGGGGCCGCGCGTGTACGCGAGCTTCTGGGTGATCGTCACGCAGATCGTGGTGCTGGACGCGGTGTTCTCGCTGGACTCGGTCATCACCGCGGTCGGCATGGTGGACCACCTGGCCATCATGATGATTGCCGTGATCATCGCCATCGGCATCATGCTGCTGGCGTCCAAGCCGCTGACGCGCTTCGTCAACGCCCACCCCACGGTGGTGGTGCTGTGCCTGGGCTTCCTGCTCATGATCGGCTTTTCGCTGCTGGCTGAAGCCTTCGGCTTCAAGGTGCCCAAGGGCTACCTGTACGCGGCTATCGGCTTCTCGGTCGCCATCGAGGCGCTCAACCAGGTGGCGCGCCGCAACCTGCTCAAGCTGGATGCGCGCCGGCCGATGCGCGAACGTACCGCTTCCGCAGTGCTGCGCATGCTGGGCAAGCGTCCGCCTGCCGACGAACCCGACCTGCCCAGCGCGAACGGCCCGGCCATCCCGGCTTTCGGGGTCGAGGAGCGCAATATGGTCAGCGGCGTGTTGACCCTGGCCGAGCGGTCGATCCGTTCGATCATGACGCCGCGCACGGACGTGTCGTGGATCAACATCGACGACGACCCGGAAACCATCCGCCGCCAGCTGACCGAGGCGCCGCACAGCTTTTTCCCCGTTTGCCGGGGTTCCCTGGACGAGGTGCTGGGCATCGGCCGCGCCAAGGATCTGGTGGCCGACCTGATCACCGAGGGCAGGGTGCGCCGCAACCGTCTGCGCGACCCCATCATCGTGCACGAGTCCATCGGCATCCTGCGCCTGATGGACACGCTCAAGCGTTCGCGCGGCCAGCTGGTGCTGGTGGCCGACGAGTTCGGCGCCATCGAGGGCCTGGTGACGCCGATCGACGTGTTCGAGGCGATCGCCGGCGAATTCCCCGACGAAGATGAGCTTCCCGACATCGTCGCCGACGGCGAGAACACCTGGAAAATCGACGGCGCGGCTGATCTGCACCATGTCGAGCAGGTGCTGGAAACCGAGGGCCTGGTCGATGACGCCCAGGATTTTTCAACCCTGGCGGGGTACCTGCTGTCGCGCTTCGGGCACCTGCCCAAGCCGGGCGACGTCTGCGAGTACGAGATCCACCATGAGCATTTCCGCTTTGAAGTCCTGGAAATGGACGGCCGCCGCATCGCGCTGGTGCGCGTCGAGAAGCGGCCGCAGGAAATGCTTGCGGACGACGAATCCCTAGCCAACGACTAACTGGACCGACCTGTCATCGTGACCGAAAACACCCTATATCTGATCAAAGCTTTCGTCCTGGGCATCATCGAGGGCCTGACGGAATTCATTCCCGTGTCCAGCACCGGCCACCTTATCCTGGTGGGCGACTGGATCAATTTCGAATCCAGCCAGGGCAAGGTATTCGAGGTGGTGATCCAGCTGGGCTCCATCCTGGCGGTGATGTGGGTGTTCCGCGCGCGCCTGCTGACGCTGATCCGCGGCACGCTGACCGGGGTGCCCACCGAGGTCGCTTTCACCCGCAACCTGATCATCGCCTTCCTGCCGGCCGCCGTCGTCGGCGCCATCTTCATCAAGTCCATCAAGAGCATCTTCTATCACCCGGCCGTGGTGGTCGTGACCCTGGTGCTGGGCGGCCTGATCATGCTGTACGTGGAGCGCAAGACGCACCATACGCCGGGTGACATGCCGGGCGCGGCCGACGATACCGCCTCGGATGAGCGCGCCACGGCCCGCACGCTGGAGCAGATCTCCTGGAAGCAGGCCCTCGGCGTGGGCGTGGCGCAATGCCTGGCCATGATCCCGGGCACCTCGCGCTCGGGCGCCACCATCATCGGCGGCATGATCGCCGGCATCCAGCGCAAGACGGCCACCGAGTTCTCGTTCTTCCTGGCCATGCCCACGATGCTGGGGGCGGCCGTGTACGACATGTACAAGAACTTCGGCGTGCTCACCCAGCACGACCTGTCGGGCATCGCGGTGGGCTTCATCGCCGCGTTCCTGAGCGCGATGGTGGTGGTGCGCGCGGTGCTGCGCTTTGTCGCCAACCATACCTACCGCGTATTCGCCTGGTACCGGATCATCTTCGGCGGCGTCGTCGCGGCCTGGATCTTCACGCGCTGATGGCGTGGCCGGCGGTTCGCCGGCAGCAGCAATGACAAGGGCCGCTTGCGCGGCCCTTGCTGTTTTCCGTCACGGTGCGCCCGAGGGCTACGCTTCCGTTTCCAGGTCGTAGAACTGCAGGCCGTCCTGGTCGATGACCAGCCAGCCGCCGCGGGCGGGCGACACGTGGTCGCAGTCCCAGTCGGGCAGGACCCAGCGCTCGCGCTTCTTGCCGTCCACTTCCAACACGTGGCGGGCGGGGCGATGGGTGTGGCCATGCACCAGCACGCGCACGCCCGTCTCGCGGAAGACGGATTCAATGGCGGCGGCGTTGACGTCCATGATCTCCATGGACTTCATCTGGTTGGCGGCCTGGCTTTCGCCGCGGGCCTGCTGCGCCATCGCCAGGCGTTCGGGGATCGTCTTGGCCAGGAATTCGGCCTGCCAGCGCGGATCGCGGACCATCTTGCGGAACTGCTGGTAGGCGGCATCGTCCGTACAGAACTCGTCGCCATGGGTCAGCAGGATTTGCCCGTAATCCGTTTCCAGCAGCGCCGGTTCGGGCAGCAGCTTGGCGCCCAGGGCCTGGGCCAGTTCTTCCCCGATGAGGAAGTCGCGGTTGCCGCGGCCCAGCCAGACCGGAATCCGGCTGGCGGTGTCGCGCAGCGCCGTCAGCGCCGTGGCGAGCCACGGCGGCGCGGCGCGGATCACGTCGTCGCCGATCCAGGCGTCGAAGATGTCGCCCGGCAGCAGCAGGGCGCCGGCTTCCTCCCGCGCGGCCTCCAGGAAGGCCAGAAAGGCCTCCGAGGTGGCCGGCGTGGCCGGTCCCAGATGCAGGTCGGATGCCAGCCAGATGGGGCCGGACAGCGCGATCTTATTCAAGAACTTCGGCCTTCTCGATGATCACGTCTTCGTTCGGGACGTTCTGGTGGAAGCCCTTGTTGCCGGTCTTCACGCCCTTGATCTTGTCGACCACGTCCGTGCCTTCGGTCACGGTGCCGAACACGGCATAGCCCCAGCCGTTGGGCGTGGGCGCGGTGAAGTTCAGGAAGTCGTTGTTGGACACGTTGATGAAGAACTGCGCCGTGGCCGAGTGCGGATCGCTAGTGCGGGCCATGGCCAGGGTGTACTTGTCGTTCTTCAGGCCGTTGTTGGCCTCGTTTTCGATGGGGGCATGGGTCTGCTTCTGCTTCATGCCGGGCTCAAAGCCGCCGCCCTGGATCATGAAGCCATCGATCACGCGATGGAACACCGTGCCGTTGTAGAAACCTTCCTTGACGTAGGTCAGGAAGTTTTCGACGGTCTTGGGCGCCTTGGCGGCATCCAGGGTGATGACCATGTCGCCTTGGTTCGTTTGGAGCTTGACGCGGGGGTTGGTGCTCATGGCTTTTGTGCCTTCAGAGGTGGAGGTGGAGGAATTGGCCGCGGGGGCGGCGCTGACGAGCGCTGGGGCGAATGCAGCCAGCGCGAACGAGCACGCCGTCAGGCGCAGCAGGTGTAGGGGGGAGTAGCGGGACATCATTTGCCGTGTTTATCCTTCAGCATGGTTTCGACTTCGCGGACCTTTTCCTGCATGCCGGGCACGCCATCGCGGGCGGCCTTCTTGTAGGTGTTCAAGGCCTGCAGAAGCTGCAGATCGCCCATATTGGCGCGGGCGGCGGCATAGTTGGGATCGGCGCGCAGGGCCATCGACAGGGCGTCCTGTGCGCGGTCGAGTTCGCCGCGCCCTGCATATAGAGCCCCCAGGTTGTTCCAAGGTTCCGGCAGCTCCGGAAAGCGGTTGGTCATCTCGGTGTAGACGTCGATGGCTTCGTTGGTGCGGTTCAGGGCCGCCAGCGCGCGGGCGTGCTGGAACATCAGTTGCACGTCGGTGCCGCGCTGGTCCTTGATCTGTTCCTGGCGCTTTTCGATCATGGCAAGCGCTTCTTCGTTGTCGCCGTGGTTCAGCAGGCGCTCGATGTAAGTCGTGATCTGCGAGGCCGAGGGCGTCAGGCGGGTGTCGACGCTGGGCTTGGCGGCTTCCAGCAGCTTGGCCAGACTGTCCCAGCCACCCTCGGGCGGGATGGGGTCCAGGGTGGTGCGGCTGGCGTTGGGGTTGGTTCCCCCGCCGCCGGCCATCGACTGGGCCAGAGAGGCTCCAACCGGCGCGCCCGCAAGGGCCAGGGCGAGCAGGGCGACGCGAAAGCGCGGCTTGATAGTCACTTGGGCATCCGTTAAAAGTCTTGGCAGGCCGACGCTTACGCGCGCGACCGGGCCGCTTGCTATACTTGACGACCGCCATTTTAGCCCCGGTTGAGTTTTGGCTCGACATCGGGGACGAAGCCCCGGGATATCGTTGATGGAATGCGGGCTCGGAATGCGGGTTCGGGGCGGTCGGCGCCAGTGGGATTATGGCCCGAGGCAGAGATCGGGATCGAAACCGCGGGACCGAAATCGCAGGACCGAAATCGGCGGGATTGGAATCCGACCCGGCGGCACGCGCCGAAGGTATTTTCCTTCGGCAGCAACTTTCCGCAACCGCCACGGAAAACTTAGATAAAGCCTATAAGCGCCATGCTGCAAATCTACAACACGTTGTCGCGTACCAAAGAACCGTTCAAGCCGGCCCAGGCTGGTCAGGTGCGCATGTACGTGTGTGGCATGACCGTCTATGACTTCTGCCATCTGGGCCACGCCCGCATGCTGGTGTCGTTCGACGTCGTGCAGCGCTGGCTGCGCGCCAGCGGACTGGCGGTCGACTATGTGCGCAATATCACGGACATCGACGACAAGATCATCCGCCGCGCCGTCGAGACCGGCCGCCGCATCGGCGAAGTCACCGACTTCTACATCGACGCCATGCACGCCGACGAGCGTGCGCTGGGCGTCCAGACGCCGGACCGCGAACCGCGCGCGACCGAGTACGTCGGCGAGATGCTGGACATCATCGGCAAGCTCGAGCAGAACGGCCTGGCCTACCAGGCCGACGACGGCGACGTGAACTACGCCGTGCGCGGCTTTCCCGGCTACGGCAAGCTGTCCGGCAAGACGCTGGATGACCTGCGCGCCGGCGAGCGCGTGGCCGTGGGTTCGGCCAAGCGCGATCCGCTGGATTTCGTGCTGTGGAAGTCCGCCAAGGCCGACGAGCCTGCCGACACCAAGTGGGAATCGCCGTATGGCCTGGGCCGTCCGGGCTGGCACATCGAGTGCTCGGCCATGAGCAAGTCGCTGCTGGGCCTGCCGCTGGACATTCACGGCGGCGGTCCGGACCTGAAATTTCCGCACCATGAAAACGAGATCGCCCAGACCGAGGGCGCTTTCGGTGGCGCGCTGGCCAACATCTGGATGCACTGCGGCCCGCTCATGGTCGACTCGGACAAGATGTCCAAGTCCCTGGGCAATTTCCGCACCATCCGCCAGACCATCGCCCAGGAAGAACCGGCGGCCGATCAGGCCGTCTACCGCGTCAACCCGCGCGAAGCGGAGATGGTGCGTTTCTTCATCGTGCGCAACCATTACCGCAGCTCGCAGAACTACACGCCGGACAACCTGATCGACGCGCAGAACGCGCTCGACCGCCTGTACCAGGCGCTTCAGAATGTGCCCGCCGACACGCAGGGCATCGACTGGAACGAGCCGCAGGCCCAGGCCTTCAAGGCGGCCATGGACGACGACTTCAACAGCTCGGGCGCGGTCGCGGCCTTGTTCGAACTGGCCTCCGACGCCAACCGCAACAAGAGCGCGCGCAGCGCCGGCCAGTTGAAGGCGCTGGCGTCCCTGCTGGGCCTGCTGCAGCAGGATCCCGCGGCCTATTTCCAGTCGCCCACGCGCTATTCGGCGGCCGCCATGGAGCAGGGCGAGCGCCGTGCGCTGGACGCCGAGGCCATCCAGTCCCTGATCGACGCGCGCGCGGCCGCCAAGGCCGCCCGCAACTTCGCCGAAGCCGACCGCATCCGTGCGGAACTGCGCGAAGCCGGTATTGAACTCGACGACAAGCCGGGCGGCGTGACGCAATGGCGTCGCGCTTGAACCCGCAGGACCCGCCCGCCATGTCCACCGTCGACCTCGAGATTCCCAAGCCCGAGTACTGGGAAGCCGCCGTAGCCCACCTGATGCGGCGCGACCGCATCCTGAAAAAGATCATTCCCCAGCATCCCGAAGTCTGGCTGACTTCGCGCGGCACGCCTTTCGTGACGCTGGCGCGGGCGATCATCGGGCAGCAGGTGTCCAGCAAGGCGGCCGACACCGTCTGGACCCAGTTCATCGAGGCCGTGGGCAAGCGCCCGACGCCCGTCGCCGTGCTGCGCGTCGGCCTGGAGGGCCTGCGCGCGGCGGGGCTGTCGCAGCGCAAGGCCGAGTACGTGCTGGACCTGGCCGTGCATTTCGGCGAACGCCGGGTCCATCCCGAGAAATGGGCGGCAATGGACGACGAAGCCGTCATTTCCGAATTGACCGCCATCCGCGGCATAGGCCGCTGGACGGCGGAGATGTTTTTGATTTTCAATCTGCAGCGGCCTGATGTCCTGCCGCTGGATGATCCTGGGTTGCTCAAGGCAATCTCGCTACACTATTTCAGCGGCGAGCCTGTCTCTCGCTTCGAGGCTCGCGAAGTCTCGTTGGCGTGGCAACCCTGGCGTACCGTGGCGACCTGGTATCTGTGGCGCAGTCTGGATCCGACTCCGGTCCAATACTGACGCAAGCCAGGCAGCCCATCTACGGAACCACACTACATGCGCAATACATTTCTGGAATTCGAACAACCGCTCGCCGAGCTTGAAAACAAGATCGAGCAGCTGCGCTACGTGCAGGCCGATTCGGCCGTAGACATCTCCGACGAGATCGGACGTCTGCAGCAGAAGAGCCAGACCTTGGCCAAGGAAATCTACGCCAAGCTCACGCCCTGGCAGACGGCCCTGGTCGCCCGCCATCCCCAGCGTCCCTACACGCTGGACTACGTGCGCGAAATGTTCACCGACTTCCATGAGCTGCACGGCGACCGCATGTACGCCGACGACCAGTCCATCGTGGGCGGCCTGGCGCGCTTCAACGGCACGCCCTGCATGGTCATCGGCCACCAGAAGGGACGCGACACCAAGGAACGCGCCGCGCGCAATTTCGGCATGCCGCGTCCGGAAGGCTATCGCAAGGCCCTGCGGCTGATGCGCCTGGCCGAGAAATTCGGCATCCCCGTGTTCACGTTCGTGGACACCCCGGGCGCCTATCCCGGCATCGGCGCCGAAGAGCGCGGCCAGTCCGAAGCCATCGGCCACAACCTCTATGCCATGGCCGAGCTCAAGGTCCCCGTGATCTGCACCATCATCGGCGAAGGCGGCTCGGGCGGCGCCCTGGCCATCGCCGTGGGCAATGCCGTGCTGATGCTGCAGTACGCGACCTACGCCGTGATTTCTCCGGAAGGCTGCGCCTCGATCCTGTGGCGCAGCGCCGACAAGGCGCCCGAAGCCGCCGAGGCCCTGGCCATCATCGCGCCGCGCCTGAAGGACCTGGGCCTGGTGGACCGCGTGGTCAACGAACCGGTGGGCGGCGCCCATCGCGACCCGCGCGTCATGGCCCGCCTGTTGCGCCGCGCGCTGGGCGATGCCCTGCGCCAGCTCCAGGGCATGACGCCCGAGCAGCTCGTGGAGCAGCGCGTCCAGCGCCTGCTGTCCTACGGCGCCTACCAGGAAGTGCGCGCCTGAAGCAGGCAGCGCGCCGGCATCCCCGCCGGCGCCGCGGCCTAGCGCCACGCGCCATCCCGCCATGAACGCCCGCCCAGCGTCCGATCCTCCGCATCGGGCCTCGGCGGGCGTAGTTCATTCCCTTCCCGTGTCGGCCGAGCTTGCCGCGGCCTTGCGCCGCGCCTTGCTGGCCTTGCCCGAGCGTCCGGCGCGCATCGCCGTGGCGTTGAGCGGCGGCGCCGATTCGGCCATGCTGGCCGTGCACGCGGCTCCCGTGGCGCGAGAACTCGGCATGGATCTGGCGTTGTTCCATGTGCACCACGGCTTGCAGGACGCCGCCGACGCATGGACGCAGCATGCGCGCACGCTGGCGGACATGCTCGCGCTGCCGCTGTCGGTGGCGCGCGTGGAGGTGGCGCAGGCCGCGGGCAAGGGCATCGAGGCGGCCGCGCGCGACGCCCGCTACGCCGCACTGGCGCAATTGGCGCGAGAGCAGGGCGTGACGCATATCCTGTTGGCCCATCATCGCAACGACCAGGCCGAAACCGTCCTGCTGCGTCTGCTGCGCGGCACCGGGCTGGTCGGCATGGCAGCCATGGCGCCGCTGTCCCGGCGCGATGGGCTGGTCTACCTGCGACCCTGGCTGGAAATCGGCCGCGAGGCGATCCTGCATGCGGCGGACGAGGTGGCGCAAGCCAGCGGCTGGAGTCCGGTGCAGGACCCCACCAATACCGATCCGCACTACACCCGGGCTGCCCTGCGCGAGCTGCTGGCGCCGGCGCTCGATGCCCGCTGGCCCGGATGGCGCGCCATCGTCGCGCGCCACGCGCGCCACATGGGCGAGGCGGCGGAGATCTTGGACGAGGTGGCGCGGGAGGATTTCGCCGCGCTCGATCCTTCTGATGACGGCGCCAGCTTTTCGCTGCAGGCGTGGCGCGGGCTGTCCGAGGCGCGGCAGGCGCACGTGTTGCGCCATTGGCTGGAACGCAATGGCGCCCGCATGCCGACCGACGCCAGGATGCGCGATCTGCTGCGTCAGCTGCGCGGGTTGCACAGCCTGGGCCATGACCGCCAGTTGCGGGTGGAACAGGCTGGCCACGTCATCCGCTGCCACCGGGGCAGGGTCTGGGTCGAACCCCGGGAATAAGCGGATCAGCGCCGCCAATGTCCCCAAATAATCGCGCTGTGGACAGAATTTTGCACAAGCTGCGCAAATTTTTACCGCCGCGCTAGAATATACGGCTTTGCCCGTCAACCTTTTGCGGCGGGTTCCCAGCCAGAGTACGAGATGTCCCTGATCGTTCACAAATATGGCGGTACTTCGATGGGCTCGGTCGAGCGCATCAAGAACGTGGCGCGTCGCGTCGCGAAGTGGCACGCTGCCGGCCACCAGGTTGTCGTTGTTCCGTCGGCGATGGCGGGCGAGACCAATCGCCTGCTCGGCTTGGCGCGCGAGATTACGCCGCAGCCCGACAGCCGCGAGCTCGACATGATCGCCGCCACCGGCGAACAGGCCAGCAGCGGCCTGCTGGCCATCGCGCTGCAGGCCGAAGGCGTGCCGGCGCGCAGCTATGCCGGTTGGCAAGTGCCTGTGCGCACCGATTCGTCGTTCACCAAGGCGCGCATCTCGTCGATCGACGACGAGCGCATCCGCGCCGATCTGGACGCCGGCCGCGTGGTCATCGTTACGGGCTTCCAGGGCGTTGACCCGGAAGGCCACATCACCACGCTGGGCCGCGGCGGTTCCGACACCTCGGCCGTGGCCGTGGCGGCCGCCATCAAGGCCGACGAATGCCTGATCTACACCGACGTGGACGGCGTCTACACGACCGATCCGCGCGTGGTGCCCGAAGCGCGCCGCATGGCCGTCGTTTCCTTCGAGGAAATGCTGGAAATGGCATCGCTGGGCTCCAAGGTCCTGCAAATCCGTTCGGTTGAATTCGCCGGCAAATACCGTGTGCCGGTCCGGGTCCTGTCCTCGCTGACCGACCCGCTTATCCCGCTCGCAGAAGAAATGGTCTCGGGCACGCTGATTACTTTTGAGGAAGACGAAAAAATGGAAGCCGCCGTTGTCTCCGGCATCGCCTTCAGCCGCGACGAAGCCAAAATCACCTTGCTGGCCGTTCCGGACAAGCCCGGCATCGCCTTCTCGATCCTGGGCCCGGTCGCCGCCGCCAACATCGACGTCGACATGATCGTGCAGAACCAGTCCGTGGCTGGCACGACCGACTTCTCGTTCACGGTCAACCGCAACGAATTCGCCCGCGCCGTTGATCTGCTCAAGCGCGAAGTCATCCCCGCCGTGGGCGCGCGTGAACTGTCCACCGACGAGAAGGTCGCCAAGGTTTCCATCGTCGGCATCGGCATGCGCTCGCACGTGGGCGTGGCCAGCCTGATGTTCCAGACGCTTTCGCAAGAAGGCATCAACATCCAGATGATCAGCACCAGCGAGATCAAGACCTCGGTGATCATCGACGACAAGTACATGGAATTGGGCGTGCGCGCGCTGCACAAGGCCTTCGGCCTGGACCAGGCGCCTGCCGAAAAGGCCTGATTCAAGACTCCGGCACGATTTTTTTTGCAATGAGTGCCCGATAGCGGGCAAGAGTGAAAAAAGTCGTGCTAGAATCTCGTTCTCTTCGGAGATGTGCCCGAGAGGCTGAAGGGGCTCCCCTGCTAAGGGAGTATGTGGCTAAAAACTGCATCGTGGGTTCGAATCCCACCATCTCCGCCAGATTCTCTCCGATCTGGCTTCGGTCAGCACCGGAGATAAAAAACCCGCAATCGCGCAAGTGATTGCGGGTTTTTTCATGGGCTCGCGGCGGGTCTGCGCCGCATGAGAAAATCGCTGATTCCCTTCCAGGCGCAGATCCCTTGAAACACCTGCTTGCCACGCTAGACCGGCTGAACGATTTCGATGAAGTCATCGATGTGCGCACGCCGCTCGAATTCGCCGATGACCATATTCCCGGCGCGATCAACGCGCCGGTGCTGAGCAATGAAGAGCGCGTGGTGGTGGGCACGCTGTACAAGCAGGTCTCGCCCTTCGAGGCCTCGCGCGTCGGTGCGGCGCTGGTGGCGCGCAATATTGCCGCGCATCTGGATACGACCTTTGCCGATCGGCGCCAGGGTTGGCGCCCGTTGATCTATTGCTGGCGCGGGGGCACGCGTTCCGGCTCCATGACGACGATGTTCAACATGATCGGGTGGCGCGCGCGGCAGCTGGACGGCGGCTACAAGACCTATCGGCAGGCCACGCTGGACGCGCTGGAAAGCCTGCCCGCGGGCTTGCGCTACATCGTGCTGGCCGGGCCCACTGGCAGCGGCAAGACGCGCTTGTTGAATGCATTGGGAGAGGCCGGCGCGCAGACGCTGGACCTGGAGCGCCTGGCCGCGCATCGCGGGTCGCTGCTGGGCGCCTGGGCCGGTGTTGCGCAGCCCTCGCAAAAGGGTTTCGACACGCGGCTTGCTCAGAGCTTGCGGGCGTTCGATGCGTCGCGGCCGGTGTTCGTCGAAGCGGAGAGCCGCAAGATCGGCGCGGTCGCGCTGCCCGCCGCGCTATTGAAGGCGGTGCATGCGAGCCCCTGCATCGAGGTCCGTTCCAGCCGCGAGGATCGCGCGGCCTTTCTGCAGCAGGACTACGCCCATCTGTTCGACGACCCTGCAACGTTCAAGGCGCAGCTTCAGCGCATGATCGGCCTGCACAGCCGCGAGCGCGTGAACGGCTGGCTGGCCTTGGTCGACAGCGGCGCGCGCGCCGAGCTGGCGCAGGAACTCATAGACCGGCACTACGATCCGGCCTATGCGCGCAGTTGCCATGCGCACTTCACGCAATTGCCGCAGGCGCTGCGCTTGGAATTCAGGCCCAATGACGGCGACGTGGTGGAGCAGGCGAGGGCGTTGCTGGCAAGAATGGATGCAAGGGCGGACGCCGCCTGACTGCGGTTCATCGCGGGCGCCGTGGTCGGATAAATCGGTGCCCAACTTGCGCGCTTCACGAAATAACGCTATTATTCAAGGCTTGCTTTCAAACGCGAATGCGCCCGTAGCTCAGCTGGATAGAGTACCTGGCTACGAACCAGGGGGTCGTAGGTTCGAATCCTGCCGGGCGCGCCAAGTTTGAAGTAAGTGCAGTAGAAAACGCAGTAAAAACAAACGCAGTAAAAACGGCAAGATTTTCTGATATAATTTTGCCTCTTTGCCGGAGCGCCCGTAGCTCAGCTGGATAGAGTACCTGGCTACGAACCAGGGGGTCGTAGGTTCGAATCCTGCCGGGCGCGCCAAGTTCACTTGGCCAATACAGCAAAGAAAATGGGAAGGCCTTTGATCTCGTATCGAAGGCCTTTTTGTTTTGCGCCGCCATCTAGAAGCGGATTGTCAGGCCCGCCATCGGCCCTTGCAGCACGGCGTCGAACTTGAAGCCGCCGCTGCTGTAGTCCACGCCCACTGCGCGATAGCCTATCGCCGCCGAGACATTCTTGCTGAAGTTGTAGCCGAGACCCAGGCCGACATCCCAATCCGCTTCTGCGCCGCCCGCGCCGATCAGGCCCCAGCCGGTGATGTAGTACTTTGAGCTCAGCATGTAGTTTCCGCGCACGCCCACCAGGCCGTCGACCCAGGTGGCGCCGTCGCTGCGCGTTCTGCCGTTCAGGTGCGAGCCCTTGAGCGTGATGTCGGTGTCGACCGACCAGACGCGCAGGCCTGCGACGACGTCCAGCTGATGCGGTGAATTTTCCAGCAAGGAATAGCCGACGCCGAGCAGTCCCGCGAACGTGGATGCCTTTACGTCCGCACTGGAGGCCAGGATGCCGCGCGGCGTATCTCCCTGTGTGCCGATCTTGGTGTAGATCAGGTCGCCGAATACGCTGTAGCGTCCTTTGCGCGCCTCGCCGATGAGCATCGCGCCGAAGTCGAGGTTATCGAACAGCTCGTCGAAGTCCGAGTGGATGTCGATGACGGGCGAGCGCGAATGGGATACCTTGCCGGAGAGGCCGGCAGCCCAGAAGTAGGGCGTGACCGAGAATTGCCATTCGTTCGAAGGCACGGTACCCGCTGCGGAAGCGGGCTCCGCTTCGGCGCCCAGCGCAGTCCCGGCTTGCAGCAGCCCGCAGATCAGGCAGCCCATGATTTTCTTTTTCATTGCAAACCCTCCCCAAACGGCAGGCGTGATGAATCGCATCCATCACGCCTGCGGTGAGCGCAAAACCGGCCAGGGGCCGGTGCGGCGTAACCCAGGTATCAGGTGACCCGTCTTACGGGAGGGATGGTCCAGGAGCCGTCGATGATCGACGGGTTGCTTTCATTGGGCCAGTAAAGACGCATCATCAGGATGAATGGGCCCTTGGGCGCAGGCAGCCAGTTCGACTCCATGTCCGGTCCGGGCGATTCATGCTGTATGAGCAGGTCGATCGAGCCGTCGGGCTTGGCCTTCAGGGGCTGGCGCGCGCTGATCGAGTAGCGGTTCAGCGGGTTGTCGACGAAAAAGTAGCGCGCGTCATACATCGTCAGCGACCAGAAGCCCGACACTGGCGGCGTAAGCCCCTTCTTGAAGGTCAGCACGTACTTCTCCGAGCCGTTGTAGGTGCGCTTGATGGCGCCGGTGTCTGACTTCAGGGACGTGGGATAAACGGCGTCCTGGGGGCGGTTGGCGCCCAGGCCGATCGCGGTGACCAGCGCCCGTTGGAGGTAGTTGGTGCCGTATATGCCCGTCTTGGTCGTGAAGCCCCAGCCATCCACGTCCTGGATGTCGCCGCCGCTGGACTTGAAGTGCGTCATGATGCGTCCGAAGCCCACCTGCGGAACGCGCTTCGCAATGTCGGGGTCGAGCTTGCTCTTGTCGAAGTCCTGTCCTGGCACGATGCCTATCGAAGCCATCTTCGCGACGATGGGCGCGTCGGCGGCACTGGGCGGATTGCGCTTGAGCAGCTGCGCAAACAAGCTGAAGTACTCGACCGCGTCCATGTTGTTGACCTGTTCGCGCACCGAGGTCTTCATGTCTATCGCAGGGTCGACCTTGCCCGCGGGCGGAGTCCAGTCCTTGCCCCATGCGCTCAAGGGACAGAGCTTCACTTCGTCCTGCAGCTTGTGCACTTGCGCATAGTCTTCCGGCGTGCCGGTGCAGTAGATGCGGCCCAGCAGCCACACGATGCTGGTGGGAGATTTGTACTGGACCATGCCTTGCGGAATCGAGCCCTCCCATCCGGGGCCGCTGACCACGAAGGTTTGCGCACCCGTGCCCGTGGTGCGCTTGCCAGGCACATCGAACACCGTCGTCCAACCGTCCAGCATCGGAAACAGGGCATAGCGTCCATTCATGTCGGGAAGGCTGACGACCCAGGGTTCGTCGCCGACGTCAAAGAAGGAAGTGGTGTACAGCGTGTCGGCGTTCGGCGCGGTCACGTCGCGGAACTTGGCGTCGGGATACTGGCGCAGCTTGATGAGATTCCCCATCGGCGCTCGCGTGCCCTTGGGCTCCGCAACGTTGGTGATGACTCTTCTGGTCATCTCCATGGTCACCAGGGGATAGGCGTAGATGTAGACATCGGTCGCCAGTCCGAACTGCTCGTCGCCTTCGGGCAGATCCGCGATCAGGCCATCGGCGGCCCGGGCGGCGGCGCCCAGGGCGCTGGTTGCGAGCAGAGCAAGACCACCTGCATTCAATGTGCGGCGCGTTAGCTTCATAGGATCACTCCAACGGACTCATGGGTTGAAAATCACGAAGTGCCGCGGCACAGGCCAAGCTGTGCCGCGAGATGCCTTGCTCTAGCGTTGTCGTACGTACTTGCCGATTTCCCGGGCTGCGCCCGAGGTCCATTCATCGATCAGCGGCTGCAGTTTGGACAGGCGGACGCCGCCCGCGCCCTGGGTGGCGTTGGCGACCTTTTCGCCCGTGCCACCCCGCACGGACGCATACAGCAATTCATCCGACATACTGTCCGTGACCCGCGACTCGATGGCGACGCTGGCGTTGCGCGCCATGCCTCCTTCCATGGCGGCGCGGGCCTCGGTCATTACCAACGCGACGGGAATGTATTGATAGGCTCGCAGCGCCTGCTCCGAGGTTCCCACCGCGGTGATGGCGATGCGGATACGGGCGACGCCGGGCCCGGCGCGATCGACCAGCCTCACCTGTTCGCCGACCTTGCGCCGCAGCGTCTCGTTGACCGCCATGCGTATCTCCGTGAGGGTTTCCATGGAAACGTCCGCGGATGGCTGAGGCTCCGGGTAGTACTCGATCGGATCAAGCCACACCGCGGCATAGCGAGACGCGTTGAAATCAGGATTCAGGTAGACCAGGCGGGTTCCGCCGTCGGGGGCGGGCATCTGGTGCAGAAGCGAGTAATCCGACAGGAAGCCGGACTCCGTTGTTTTTGGAGCGGTGGAACAGCCTGTGGCCAGGATCGCGGCAGCGAGGCCCAGAACGAACGCGCCCGAGGAATTCTTGGTGTCCATGCAAGTTCCTTCTGACAGATGGGGGGCAGGAGAGCCCCGACTGCAGGCGTCGGCGAGAGGTCCTGTGCAAAAGCTGCTTCTCCGCTCGTGGGCGCATTTTTTGTCCTATATGCACAGGAAACCAATTATTTTTCCAAGCGTGAAATTTCGCAACGCGGACGAGTGAACCGGGCTTTCTGAACTATTCCCTTTGTGCGCGTTTTGTGGAAGGAATCGCGCGGCCGAGGCGGGCCACGAATCGCGGGCGCGTGATTCGGACGCGGCGCGGACACAGGCTTCGGCCTGTCCGATTTGCGCACCCTTAATTTTTCATGGTATAAACACGCCTCTTTCGGAGCGCCCGTAGCTCAGCTGGATAGAGTACCTGGCTACGAACCAGGGGGTCGTAGGTTCGAATCCTGCCGGGCGCGCCAAGCTTCTTGCTTGGATGAAATGGAAAGAAAACGGAAAGGCCTTTGATCTTCGATCGAAGGCCTTTTTGTTTTGCGGCGCGGATTGCGCTTCAGTGCGTGGAGGCTGGTTCCGCGGCCCGGACCTGGTCTCGGGCCTTGTCATCTTCGTCGTCGAATCCCCAGTCTCCAACCGTGTACCAATCGTCTCCCAGGGTCTCTGCGGGATGCATGGTGCGGCCGGACCCGTTGCCGCAGGCCATCGAGTCGGTGGCGCAATAGCGGTCGCAGCCCCAGCATATGCGTTCGGGGTGCTTCGGGTGCAAGGGAAACTTCTTGGCCATGCGAAATGCCTGTTGACGGAGGGCGCCGCGATGGCGGCGCCGATCTTTCCGGATATATGTCCAGCGTACTGCCGGGCGCGCCCGAAATTCCTTGATCTGGCTCAAGCGCAGAGCCTGCGGCCCGATGCGCGCAGTATTGCGCGTCGGGCCGCGGTTCTGGGGAATTGGGGTGGAGAAAGCGCCGCCCGGTGAGGCGCGGCGCCGGTCTCATGCGCCTAATGGCGTCGTCGGTCCACCGCCGTCAAGGATGTGCCGCTCTTGAGCAGCTGGTAGGTCTGTCCGCCCAGCCACGCGACTTTTTCGCCCGTGCTGGTGCGGCATACGCAATGCGTCTTCGGATCGAAGCGCGAGGTGCCCAGCGCGGAATACGCGTCGGGGTCTGAGACGAATCGTTCAATGCGGTAGAGCGTGCCGTCCGGCGCGGTGGCGAGGACGTCGGTCAATCGTCTTGCGGTGCCGAGCATATGCGATACCTCCATGCGCGGGCCATTGGATATACGGCGCCAAAGTCGTTCAGGCACTTCAGTATGCCAGGGCGGGAAGCTTGATGTTCCCGCATCAGGCGCTAATGAAGGTGCCCTCCAAACGATGAATCGTCGAGCTGGTCGGGAGTGACGCCCAGGGCTTCGGATACGCGGTCCAGGATAACCTGCCTGGGCCGCGGGCGCGGCCGTTCCAGTTCGATATAGATGGAGTGGTCCACCCCCAGTCGTGCAGCCATATCAGCGGTGCTGATTTTGAGATGCTCACGCCAGGCGCGTATCAGGCTCCAGTCGTTGCCGGTTTTTAGATTGACGACAGCTAATGGTAAATGACTCTGCCCCTGCGCGGGTGTTTTGCGCGGGGCGGATTTTCTGCGGGCGTCGCGCAGGCTGCTCTTGGCGGCAGCGCTCTTGCGGGAATCGCCGCGAGGCGTGGTGGTAGCGATTTCGGCGGTGAAAATGGCGCCGCCGTTCAATTGGCGATACTGGTTGTCGCCGATCCAATGCAGGGCTTCACCGTTGTCGAGCATGCACTCGCAGTCCAGGTGATAGTTGCTGGGCATGCTCTCGAGTTGGGCGATGGTTTCCGCGGTCGTGGCGTGGCGCACCACGCGGTGCAAGACACCGTCTGGCGAGCGCACGAATACGTCGGGAAGTCTCCAGGAAAACGGAATGATAATCTCCACGGCCAAACCTATCCCGCCACTGTATCCCGGGGTGCGGGTGGTGGGATTTGGGGTTTCCCCTCGCCTGACTTGAGCGGATGATTGTGCGCCACATCAGCCCTCAACATCTTCACAAATCTTCACGCCGCGCGAGGCTATCATCGCCGCGTTGCCTGGGGTTTTGGGCGTACTGTCCGAGTGTTGCCGATGTCTCTGGCCGCGGCTGGAATCGTGGATGCGCGACCGCGCGCGAGCAGGGCGGCGTGGTGGGCCGTGCTGGCGTCGTGCGCGCTGCATGCGATGGTGGCGGGGCTGTGGTGGCGCGACCGGATAGAGCCCGCAGCGCGCGCGCCGGAATTGCCGTTCTACGTGGATCTGTTGCCCGCCCGGTCGCCGCCCCTGCCACAGGAACAGCCGGCGAAGGACGAGCCTGCGTCCGGATCGGCGCCTGCTCAGCCTGCCCGCGTCGACACGCCGTCGCCGGCCGTGGCTGCAGGGCAACGATCCGGCGCGCGCAGGACACCCGCGCCATCCGCGCCGAGGCTGGACAGGACACCCGTGCCACCGTCGGGCGCTGCGGATCTTTCGCGCGATTTCGGTTGGCGCCCCGAAGATGCGCAAGCGGCGGGCATGCCGCGCGCACGTGGCGAGCCCGTCGTGCGACTCGGACCCAAAGCGCCGGTCGAACAATCCGAGCTCGCGCGCGGCATCGCCAAGAGCGCGCGGCCGCCATGCAAGAACGCCCATGCGGACATGGGCTTGCTGGCCTTGCCGCTTCTGTTGGCGGATACCGTTACGGATCGGGGCTGCAAGTGGTGACGCCGAAGCCCTCGCTGCCTGCACGCGCGCCGCGGCGGCGCTGGAGGAATATCGAGATGCGTGCTTTTCATTTTCAATCTTGCCGCCAGTCCGATACGCTGCTCGCGCGGCCCGGGGCCTGTCAAGAATAGCCAAGCGCGATTACCTGGGTAGCGGCAGGGGCAAGCATGCGCGTCTGTCCTGAATCGTGGATACTATTTTTTCAATCTGGGATTTCCAGAATTCATGGAGAGACGCAATGCCCGAATCTCAAGGCGGCCTGGACAGGCTGCGCCGCTTCATCGCCGCCGCGACCCGGTTGGCCACGCCCACGGGCCTGGCACAGACGCCGGAGCTGCAGGCCGCGTTCGCCGATCTGGTGCGCCACGATGATTGGCTGCCCGAGGCCTGTACCGCGCCCCATCCGCAGTACTACCAGCAGTATCTGCTGCACTGCGATCCCCTGGAGCGCTTTTCGCTGGTGAGTTTCGTGTGGGGGCCGGGCCAGTTCACGCCGGTGCATGATCACGAGGTCTGGGGCTATGTGGGCATGCTGCGCGGGGCCGAGGTCAATCAACGCTATGTCCGCGGCAAGGACGGCAGCGTCGCGCCTGCGGGCGCCGCGACCACTTTGCAGCCGGGCGACATAGAACGCCTGTCGCCCGCCGAAGGCGACATCCACCGGGTCTCCAATGCCCACGCGGACCGCGTATCGATCAGCGTGCATCTCTACGGCGGCAACATCGGCGCCGTGTCGCGCCATGTGTATGACCCCGCGACCGGGCAGGCCAAGCCTTTCGTGTCGGGGTATTCGTCGGCCAGCTTGCCGAACCTGTGGGACCGCTCGGAAGCTGTGCGGGCCGCCATTGCCGGGGGCGCACGCTAGGGTCTGTTCGCGCGCGGCGTCCCATGCTATTTTCTTGTCCTAAATATTAGGAAAACAAAAAATGGACAAGACGCTGCTCAAAGGTCTGATGGTGCTGGAGGCGGTGACCGACGTGGACAATCCGCCGCGCACCATCGATGCGCTGGCCGCCCGGGTCGGACTGACTCGCAGCAACACGCACCGCACCTTGCAGACGCTGATACATGCGGGCTATGTGACCAAGGACGATGACGGCGGCGGCTATCGCGGCGCGGTCCGGCTGTTCGAGCTGGCGGCGCGTCAGCTTGCCCAACTGGACGTGCGCAAGCTGGCCGCGCCCTACATGCGCACGCTGGCCGACCAGACCGGCGAAACCGTGCACCTTTCCGTGCTCGACGGTTTCGACGTGGTCTACGTCGACAAGATCGACAGCCCCCAGCCGATACGCGCCTATTCGATGGTGGGCGGACGCGCGCCCGCCTATGCCGTCGCCACGGGCAAGGCGTTGCTGGCCTACCAGCCGGAAGGCTATGTCGAGCGCTACGCCGACAAGCTCGTGCGTCATACGCCGTCGACCATCGTGTCCATGCCGCTCTTGAAGGACGAACTGCGCAAGATCGCCCGCACCGGCTATGCGGTCAATCGCGGCGAATGGCGCGAAGGCGTGGGCGGGCTGGCCGTGACCTTGTTCAACAGCCTGGACCAGCCCGTGGCCGCCATCGGCATCTCCGGTCCGCTGGACCGCCTGAGCGCCGCTAGGATGAAGCAGCTGGCGCCGGACGTGGCTGCCTGTGCCCAGTCCATCTCGCAGGGGATGGGCTATCGCCGGGGCTATCTGGACCAGTAGCGGGCCGCGCCAGCACCGCGCTGATGCGCTGCGCCTGATCGCGGGCCAGCCGCGCATTGACATCCATGGACGTAGTCCAGAAGTACGTGCCGCCCGCGAGGCTACCCAACACCGAGATATCCGGCTCGATCCCGCCTGCGGCGTTCTTGAGGCATCCCGTGGCATAGTCCAGCGCCAGGCCGCCATGGGGATCGGGCTGCGCATGGCCCTCGCGCAATAGCGCGGACACCAGCGGGTCCTGCGTGCGCGGCGTGTCCACCGAGAAGCTGGTGGCATTGATCAGATAGCGGCTGGCATGAGTGCAGACGGCACCCGTCGCGTCGCGCAAGCGCGTGTGGAACAGGCCGCTGACGCTATCGTGGCGGCTGTCCAGATAACCGCCACAGACCTGCAGCTGGCCGTTCTGGAACAGGGCTTGCAGCTTCAATGCGTTGCGCATCGGAAAGGTGGCGCGCCGCGCCATCCACAGCGAACGCCATTGCGACTGGAAGCGGCTGCGCTCGGCTTGCGGCAGGAGATGCCAGATCAGGTCGACGGCGGCATTGGTGGCGGCCGCCACCGCCTGCCACGGGCGCGGGGCCTGGCCGGACCGACGTATCTCCTCGTCCAGTGCGACGTGGGCCTCGCCCTCCATGCCGAACACGTCCGCGGTTTCCAGGCTGCCGCCCAGCGCCAGGACTTCTTCCTGGAGCGCGGTGACGATGATGTCCAGCGACAGTGCGCCTCCATGCCTGGCGGCCAGGCGCGGAACGCCCTCCGGGCTCAGTTGTTGCAGCGTGTCCGGCGCGCGGTTGCTGGGGCTGCGCACGGAAGGCAGGCGGCCATTGCGCGATACGCACAGGATGGGGCCGCGATGGGCCGTCTGTTGCAAGGCGGCGATGGCGTCCACGGCGCTCAGGCTGGTGCCGATGATGCAGACCGGCGCGTCGGCGGCGATGCCGCGGGTCAGCGCCTGGACCGGGTAGGGGCTGTTGAAGTAGCCGGGCGCATCGCGTAATTCCGGAAACGCCTGCGAAGGCAGGTTGCCGTTGCACAGCACGGCGTAACGCGCCAGGAAGGGCGAACCCGGTTCCGCTTCGACCCCCACGCCTCCGCCAGGCAGCGGCGCCACGCGGCGGACCCGGCCGCGCACGTGCGTGAGCGTGATGCCCAGCGCGCGGGCTAGCCCGCAAGCCCGTCCGTAGACTGCGCGCATGTAGGCGCCGAACAGCGGGCGCGGCAGGAAGTCCGCTGGCGCTATCGAGTCCGCGCCCTGCGCGCGCAGCCAGGCGGGATCCTGGGCGCGCAGCCAGTCCACGAAATCCATCCTGTGATCGGCCCGCGCCGACATGTTGCCGGCGGGAATGTTGAGCAGGTTGCTGGGCAGATCCTCCTGGTAGGCCTCGCCCGCGCCCGGTTCGGCCTGCGGCTCGAACAGCGCGATCGTCAGCGCTCGTCCAGCGGCAGGTTCCAGCGAAAGCAGGAATTGATAGAGGAAGCTGACCGCCACCGAGCCGCCGCCGACGATGGCCAGGTCCGCCGCTTGCGGTGTCGTGTCGGGCGCCGTCATTTGGCCGCCGACAAGCGCACCACGTCGGCCCAGCGGGCGACTTCCTGCTTGAGCACGCGGCTGGTATCGGCGGGCGTGGTGGCCACGGCGTCGGCGCCCAGCTTCTGTGCGGCCTGCTGCACGGAAGCCATGGCCGCCGCCTTCTGCATGCCGGCCGAGAGCTTCTCCACCACGGCGGGCGGCGTGCCCGCGGGAGCCAGCAGCGCGTAGGTGGTCGCGACCGAGTAGTCCTTTACGCCCTGCTCGGCGAGCGTGGGCAGGTCCGGCAGCGCCGTGGCGCGCGTGGCGGTGGTGACGCCCAGCAGGCGGATCTTGCCGGTCGCGACCTGGGGCAGCAGCGCCGGCAGCGTTTCGATCACCATGTCGATCTGCCCGCCCAGCAGGTCGGTGATGGCGGGGCCGCTGCCGCGATACGGCACGTGCATGAGCCGGGTGCCGGTGACGACCTGGAAGAGTTCGCCTGCCATGTGCTGGGACGTGCCGGGGCCGGCCGAACCAAAGGTGATGGTGCCGGGCTTGCTCTTGGCCAGGGCGATCAGCTCCTGCACGTTCTTCGCGGAAATCTTGCTGCTGTTCACCGCCACGGCCATGGGCATGCTGGTGGCCATCGACACGCCGACGAAGGCGGTGCCGAAGTCGTAGCCGGGCTTGTCGGGCATGGCGGCATGGATTGCGTGGCTGCCCACGGCGCCCATCAGCAGGGTGTAGCCGTCGGCGGGCGATTTGGCCACGTACTCGGCGCCGATCTCTCCGCCCGCGCCCGCCTTGTTTTCCACCACCACGCTCTGTCCCAGGTAGTCGCCCAGGTGCTGCGCATAGATGCGCGCGGCCGCGTCCGTCGCGCCGCCGGGCGGGAAAGGGACCACCATGCGCACGGGTTTCGTCGGCCAGTTGTCGGCCGCGGCCGCGCCGCCTGCCAAAGCCAGCACCATGCCCGTCAGGGCAATGCGCCACATTTTTTTCATGGAAGTCTCCTTGGTGTCGGTGCGGGCCGTCCTATGCAGCGTCTCGGCCCTTTTTTAAAATCCTAAAATATAGGATTCAAGTATCAATAAATGATTTACTTAGAATTCCACACGGTGCTATGCTGGTCAACAATTAAGCACATCACCTAGGGAATGCACTAGGATTGACGCCAAAATACGCAAGCATGCGCCAGAGATGGGCTGGATGATGCCAGTCTTGAAGGTCAGCTCTTATAATGTTTTCTTTGTCCCAAATATTGAATTTTCATAACGAGAGGTCAGACATGACACCCAGTTCGGCGCTGGCCGGCATCACGGTGCTGGAGATTTGCAATGTCGCGGCGGGGCCTTTTTGCGGCATGTTGTTGGCGGACATGGGCGCCGACGTGATCAAGATCGAAAACCCCGAAGGCGGCGACACGCTGCGCAGCTGGCCGCCCATTTCCGACGGCTACAGCGAAAACTTCGCGTCCCTCAATCGCAACAAGCGTTCGGTGACCTTGAACCTGAAGGATCCCGGCGACCTGGCCTTGGCGCGCGATCTGGCGCTGGCCGCCGACGTGCTGATCGAGAACAACCGGCCGGGCGTGATGGACCGCCTGGGCCTGGGCTATGCGCAGCTGCGCGAGGCCAATCCCAAACTGGTCTATTGCTCGATCTCGGCCTACGGCCAGTCGGGGCCCCGTTCGCAGGAAGGCGGCTTCGACCTGACCATCCAGGCCATGAGCGGCATCATGAGCGTGACCGGCGAAGCGGGCGGCGAACCCGTGAAGTGCGGCGTGCCCGTGGCGGACTTTTCGGCCGGCCTGTACGGCGCCTTCGCCATCGCGTCTGCCTTGCGCGCGGCCCAGGCCAGCGGGCAGGGCACGCATATCGACGTGCCCATGCTGGGCGCCACCTTGGGCATCGCGGCCTTGCAGACCTCGGAGTTCTTCGGCAGCGGCAAGGATCCGGTCAAGCTGGGGTCGGCCCATCCGCGCAACGCGCCGTATCAGGCATTCCGCTGCAAGGGCGGCTACTTCGGCATGGCGGCGGGCAACCAGGCCTTGTGGAAGGGCGTCTGCGCAACGGTAGGCCGCGAGGACCTGCTGGCCGATCCGCGCTTTACGGACACCAGCGCCCGTGCGCGCAACCAGACGGCGTTGCGCGAGATCCTCGAGGCGATCTTCGAAGCCGAGGACGCGCAGACCTGGCTGGCGCGTTTCCGTGCGGCGGGCGTGCCTTGTGCGCCCATCAACACCTATTCCGAGGTGCTGGCGGATCCGCAGGTCGAGCACATGGGTTGGGTGCAGCCCGTGGACCTGCCCAACGGCGTGCGCACGCGCACCTTCGGCCTGCCGGTGCGCTTTGACGGCCAGACCACGGCCTTGCGCCGCCGGCCGCCGGCCTTGGGCGAACACAACGATGAAGTGCTGGGCGCGCTGCGCGCCGCCAGAAAGGAGACGGCGGCATGAGTGAGGTCCTGCGCATCGACAAACAGGGCGCGGCGCATGTGTTGACGCTGGCGCGGCCCGACAAGATGAATGCGCTGTCGGCGCCGCTGGTGGAGGCGCTGATCGCCGCATTGGACGAGGCCGAGGCAGGCGGCGCCCAGCTCATCGTCTTGAAGGGCGAGGGCAGGAATTTCAGCGCGGGCTTCGACTTCGGAGGTTGGCAGGAGCAGAGCGAAGGCGACCTGCTGCTGCGCTTCGTGCGCATCGAGATGCTGCTGCAGCGGCTGGCGGCTTCGCCGTGCCTGACGCTGGGGTTGGCGCATGGCCGCAACTTCGGCGCGGGCGTGGACTTGTTCGGCGCTTGCAAGTGGCGCGTCAGCGCGCCCGATGCCACGTTCCGCATGCCTGGGCTGAAGTTCGGCCTGGTGCTGGGCACGCGCCGTTACGCGGCCCTGGTCGGCGCCGAGCGGGCGCGCGCGGTGCTGGAGCAGGCGGCCACGTTCAGCGCGGAAGAAGCCTTGCGCGACGGCTTCGCCAGCCGACTTTCCGACGCTCAGGATTGGCATGCCGTCGAACGCGAGGCGCTGGACGCGGCGTCAGCGCTGAGCTGCGCCAGCCGTGTCCAGCTGTATGCGGCGCTGTCCTCTGAAACGCCGGATACCGATCTCGCCCGCCTGGTGCGCTCAGCCGCCCTGCCGGGATTGAAGGAGCGGGTGGCGGCTTATCTGCAGGCGCGTTGACCTAAGAAGAACACGCAGGGAAGGAGACATCATGGCATCGGGTTTCAATCAGAAGAACAAGCAGTGCACGCTGGCGGAGCTGGCGGCGTTGGTGCCCAACGGCGCGTCGATCGCCTTGGGCGGCAGCTTCCTGCACCGCGGACCGTTCGCCTTCGTGCGCGAACTGATCCGGCAGGGCCGGCGCGACCTGGAACTGGTCAAGCAGTCGCCAGGCTACGACGTGGACATCCTGTGCCGCGCGGGCGCGCTGCGCCGCGTGCGCGCCGGCATCGTCGCCATGGAAGGGAACTTCGGCCTGGCGCCCTGGTACCGCAAGGCGGTGGAGCGGCGCGAAATCGAACTTGAGGAACACGCGTGCGCCAGCCTAACGGCCGGCTTGCGTGCGGCGGCCTTCGGCGTGCCGTTCCAGCCTTGCGGCGGCCTGCATGGCAGCGGCCTGCCCGAACTCAATGGCTGGAAATGCCTGGACGATCCCTACGGCAGCGGTCAGAAGACCTGGGTGGTGCCGGCGATCCGGCCGGACTTCGCCGTGATCCATGCGTCCGAGGTGGACGCGCTGGGCAATGTGCGGGTGCATGGCACGGCGCATTGGGATCGCATCATGTCGCGCGCCGCGGGCAGCGTGCTGGTGGTGGCCGAGAAGGTGGTCGACAGCGCGGTGTTCGAGGCCAATCCGGAATCCACGCTGGTGCCGTTCTTCATGGTGCAGGCCTATGCCGTGGCGCCGCAGGGCGCATGGCCGGGATCCTGCTGGCCTGACTACGCCATCGACTATCCGGCAGTGGAGGCATACATGGACAAACACAGCGATCTGCAGGCGCACATGGCTGCGGCGCCCGAAGCGCGGGAGGTGCAGCATGGCTGAGCAATGGTCGGGTTTTTCCTACATCGTCACCAATCTGGCGCGTTTCATCCGGCCGGACGAGATCACCTTCAGCGGCGTGAATTCCACCATGCCCATGCTGGCCTGCCTGCTGGCCAAGCGCGCCTACGATTGGGACTTCGTCTACATCAACGTGGCCGGCGGCGTGAACCCGCGGCCCTCGCATGTGCCGATCTCCAGTTCCGACCCGGTGCTGGCCGAGCACACCGCGTCGATCTTCTCCAACGAAGACTTCTACGACCTGTGCACGCGCGGCCGTATGGATCTGACCTTTCTGGGCGCGGCGCAGATCGACGGCGCGGGCTGCGCCAACAACTCCTGCATCGGCGACTGGCATGAGCCCAAGGTGCGCCTGCCGGGCGGCGGTGGCGGCGCGGTGATGCTGCCCACGGCCAGGCGCGCCTGCACCTGGCGCACCGAGCACTCGCGGCGCACCTTCGTGCCGAAGCTGGACTTCATGACTTCCTGGGGCGGCTTCCACGGCGTGGTCACGCCGATCGCCGTGTTTGTCAAGCGCGACGGCCGGCTGGCCTTGCAGTCCTGGCACCCGGAATCCAGCCTGTCTGAAGTGCGCGAGCGCACGGGGTTCGAATTCGATGCGACGGGCGCCGAGCCGTCCGCGCTGCCCAGCGCAGCCGAGGCGCGCGCCTTGCGCGAGCTGGATCCCGACGGGCAGTTCGAACGCGACGCGGCCGTCGCGCTGCGCTAGGAGACTGCCATGACGATCGCCGATGCCACGCTGGTGGCCGCGTTCGCGCGCCTGTGGAGTCAGCCGCAATGGGCCGGGCGGCCAGCCATCGTGACCGCGGACGGCGCCTTGACGTATGCGGGCTTGCAGCGCGAGGTCGGGCGCATCGCGGGCGGCTTGCGCGCCGCCGGCGTGGCGCGCGGCAGCCAGGTGGCGATCGCGATGGAGCGGTCGCAGGCGCAGGTGCTGGCGATCCTGGGCGTGATGGCGGCGGGCGCCTGCCCGTGTCCCCTGGAGCCGCGCCTGTCGGACGCCGAGACCGCCAGGCGCGTGGCGGCGGTGGGTCTGGGCTGGATGCTGCACGACGCGGCCAACGCGGCCACGGCCCGGGCCAGCGGCCTGGCGCCGCAACACCTGCTGGACGCCGCCGCCGTGGCGCAAGGCCCGCTGGATTGGACGGGCAGCGGCGAGGCCGAGCCCGGCGACGCGGGCCTGCTGCTTTTCACTTCCGGCAGCACCGGCAATCCCAAGGGCGTGCTGTTGAGCCACCGCGGGCTGGCGAACAACGCGCGCGGGGTGCTGGCGCACACGGGCTTGACGCCGGCAGACCGGCTCCTGCACGTGATGCCGCTGCATCACACCAACGCGCTCAACAACCAGATCTTCGCGCCGTTGCTGGCGGGCGCCAGCGTGGCGCTGGCGGGGCGCTTCCGGGCCGAAGACATGCCGGGCTTGCTGCGCGCGTTCCGGCCCACCCTCATCACCGGCGTGCCCACCATGTATGCGCGCATGCTGGAACTGGAGTTCGACCCCGCAAGCCTGGCCGCGTTGCGCTTCGCGCGCTGCGGTTCGGCGCCCATCACCGAAGCGCTGCACCGGCGCATCGAAGCCTTCCTGGGCTGCCCGCTGGTGGTGTCCTACGGCCTCTCGGAGGCCACCTGCACCTCGACCATGAACCCGCCCGCCGCGCGCCGCGTGGGGTCGGTGGGCACGGTGCTGGCCGGCCAGAGCGTGACCTTGCGCCTGCCGGATGGCAGCGAGGCCGCGCCGGGCGGCGAAGGCGAGATCTGCATCGCGGGCGACAGCCTGATGCTGGGCTATGTGGGCGTGGACAGCGCCGACGCGGGCGCGCCGCAGCTGTTGCGCACTGGAGACTTGGGGCGTTTCGACGAGCAGGGCTACCTGAGCATCACCGGCCGCATCAAGGACGTGATCATCCGCGGCGGCGAGAACATATCGCCGGCGCTGATCGAGGGGGTAGTGACGGGCCTGCCGGGCGTGGCCGCCTGCTGCGTGGTGGGCGCGCCCGACGAGGACCTGGGCGAAGTGCCCGTGATCTTCGTGCAGCGCGCGGGCGAGGCCGCGCCGGATGCGCCCGGCATACAGGCCGAGGTGCTGGCGCGCCTGGGCCGCATCTACGTGCCGCGCGAGGTGTTGTGGATCGAGCGCCTGCCCGAGAACGCGGTGGGCAAGGTCGACCGCAAGGCGCTGGCGCGGCAGCTCGCGCCCGCCAGCCTGCGTCCATGAAGCGTAGGGACGCCTCGGGCGTCCCGTTACGCTATTCGACCTTGCCGATCCGGTTGACCGCTGTCTCCAGCGAGGCCGTGTCCTGCTTCCAGTATGCGTCGAACGCGGGCGCGTCCAGGTACTGCACGGGGCTCCCAGTGCCGGCGATGCGCGCCTGGACTTCGGGATTGCTGGCGACGTCCTTGACGGCTTGGCGCAGCTTGTCGACGACGGCCGGCGGCGTGCCGGCCAGGGCGAATACGCCTGACCACTGCACGAAGCTGATGTCGTAGCCCTGCGATTTGAAGGACGGTACGTCCGGCAGGCTGTCGAGCTTGCCGTCGCCCCAATGCGCCAGCGCCTTGACGCGCCCCGCCTGGATCAGCTGCATGACGCTGGACGGCCCGGTGGCCAGGGCATCGACCTGGCCGCCTACCAGCGCCTGCACTGCGGGGCCGGCGCCGGTGAAGGGCACATGCATCATCTTGATGCCGGCCGCGCTCTGCAGCATTTCCATCGGCACGTGCATGGTGCCGTAGATGCCGGAAGAGCCGTAGCTGAACTTGCCGGACTGCTTCTTCGCCGCGTCGACGAATTCCTGCAGCGTCTTGTACGGCGCGTCCGCGCGCACCACCAGCACGGTGGGATCGGCGGTGATGCGCGCAATCGGCACGAACTGGTCCAGCTGATAGGCCGGCTTGCGTTCCAGCAGGCGGTCGGCTGCGGGCAGGATGGAAATCGACGACAGGCTCATCAGCAGCGTATAGCCGTCGGGCTTGGCGCGCCCGGCCTGGCCGATGCCGATGGCGCCGCCCGCGCCGCCCTTGTTTTCGATGACCACGGCCTGGCCCAGCCTGTCGCCCATGGCCTGGGCCAGCGGCCGCGCGATCGTGTCGGCGACGCCGCCGGGCGGGAAGGGCACCACCATGGTCACGGGGCGTTCAGGGTAGCCGGCAGCCAGCGCATTCGCGGCTCCCAGCCATAGCAAGGCGGCCGCGGCCGCCCGGTAGCAACGCAGATTCATGTCTCACTCCTTGTGCTTCCTGCTGCCGAGCCGCCCCGTGTTCATTCCGGGGCTTGTACTCAGACGAAGCGGTTTTCGATATGTCCGATGCCGTCGATTTCCACGCGCACCACGTCGCCGTGCTTGAGGAACCGAGGCGGGTTCAGGCCCTGGCCCACGCCGGCCGGCGTGCCGGTGGCGATGACGTCGCCCGGATACAGCGTGATGCCGCGCGAGCAGGTTTCGATCAGCGTGGGGATGTCGAAGATCAGGTCCTCGGTATTGCCGTCCTGGCGCAGTTCGCCGTTGACCCAGCAGCGCACGCGGGTCTTCTGGCCGTCCAGCTCATCGGCCGTCACCAGCCAGGGGCCCATGGGGCAGAAGGTGTCGAAGGACTTGCCCAGATCCCATTGCTGGTGGCGCATCTGCACGTCGCGCGCGGTAACGTCGTTGACCACCGTGTAGCCGATCACGTGGCTCATGGCCTCGGCGCGGGAAATGTTGCGACCGCCCTTGCCGATGACCACCGCCAGTTCGGCTTCGTAGTCGATCTTGTCGGACACGCCCACGGGCAGTTGCACGTCGGCCCAGGGGCCGACCACGGTCTGCGGCACCTTGGTGAACACGATGGGCCAGGATTCGGGATTGGCGTCGTTGTCCTTGAAAACCGAGTCGCGCAGTTCCTTGGCGTGGGCGTGGTAGTTGCGGCCCACGCAGAACAGGTTGCGCCGCTGCGCCGGCAGCGGCGCTTCATGTTCCACCTGGTCCCAACCGTAGGACGAGCCGATCTTGCCCGGCAGGGCGCGGCCTTCGGCCAGCCACTCCACGGCGGTCAGCGCGCCGGCCGCTGCGAGTTCGCGCGGGAAGTCCAGGGCGGTCACGCTGCCGCCGTCGTCGGAAACCACGCCGATGCGGCGTTCACCGTTGATCCGGAATACTGCAATCTTCATGCTTGCTCCCTGGGCGGTCCGGCCGCCCGTGCTTAATACCAAAAAGTACCAATTGAGTGAATAGTCAGGCCCAATTGCGGAGAAGGATATACCAAATAAACCAATTTTCCTAACAGGATTAATAGTTTTTAGGCGTGTATTGGTCTGTTTTGGTATCATCTGGCCGCTAGCCATTCTGGGACGGTCCATGGACAAAGCTTCCGCCTTGCGCGCGGTCATCATTGAAAATCTGCAATCCGGCGCCTGGCCCGCCGGCCATCGCCTGCCCACGGAACGCGCCCTGAGCGAACAATTCGGCATCAGCCGTTCAACGGTGCGCCGCACCCTGGCCGACTTGAAGGTCGAAGGCTTGATTTCGCAGCGCGTGGGTAGCGGCACCTACGCCAATCCGCCCTCGGTCCTGGCGCAGGCCGAAGGGCTGCTGCGCACCGAAGTGCTGTCCACCAGCCCGGCCGAACTGATGGCGGCGCGCTTGGTGCTGGAACCGGCGATTGCGGCCTTGGTAGTGCAGCATGGCAGCCCGGCCGATTTCGCCGCCATGCAGGACGCCTGCGCGCGGGCCGAGGCCGCCGACAGCTTCGAAGCGTTCGAGATCTGGGACGCCAAATTGCACGAATTGATGGCCACGGCCACGCACAATCTCTTCATCGAAAAAGTGTTCGCCCTGATGACGGCGGCGCGCTCGCAGGCGACCTGGGGCGCCTTGAAGCGCAGGAGCCTGACGCCCGAGCGGCGCCAGGCCTATCAGGTCGAGCATCGCGAGATCGTCGATGCGCTGCATGACCGGGACGCCGAACGGGCCATGGAGGCCGTGCGGCGGCATCTGCTGCACGTGAGGGACAACCTGCTGGGCTAGGGGTCGCAGCGTCCGCAGGCCGCAGGGGACTGCGGCGCGGCCGGGTCTTGGCCGCAGGCAAGAGCGGCCGGCGCGGGATGCGCGCCTCAGGGCTGCGCGCGCAGCCTGGCCAGTTCGGCGGAAAGCTCGGCCACCAGGGCCTGGGCGCGCGCCAGCGGATCGTGGCCCTCGGGCGAGGGCTCCGCGGGCGTGTCGGGCGTCTGCAACCGGGGCTGCACGCTTTCATGACCCATGCTGACGTCCACGTCGAACACCAGTTGTTCGGCGCGGTGCCAGGTGGTGAACCATTCCAGGGGGCGGCCATGCTGGTCCATGCCCTGGCCTTGCAGCATCAGCAACGGCGTGCCGGCTTGCGTGCCCAGCAGTTCCGCCAGCGTCTGGTCGGCGGCAACCGCCCGGATCTGATTGCGCCCGGCGCCTGGACGCAGGCCGAAGCGGCGCGTCAGCACGCCATGCAGGGACGCGTCGGCGAGATCTTCGGCGCGCAGGCCCGGTACCGCGTCGGCGGGCAGCCAGGTGCGTACGTAGGCCAGCGGCGCGTCGGCCACATGGCGTAGACGCTCCAGCATCAGCAATTGCGTGGTGCCGAAGAAGGCGGCTACGTCGGCGGGCGGCTCGGCGCGCGCGAACGCGAGCACGCGGGTCTGCAGGGCCACGCCGGACTGCGCGAACTGCTCGTACAGGCCGGTGGAGCGCTGTACCAGCCGGCGGTGTTCCTGGGGCGCGGCCACGCTGGCGGGACGCCCGGTTTCGCGCTGGATCAGGCCTTCGGTGGCCAGGGCCGCCAGCGCCTGGCGCACCACGCTGCGCGCCACGCCGAAGCGTTCGCACAGCGCCGCCTCGCTGGGCAGCACGGCGCCGGCCGCGAGCTTGTTCGTGCGGATGTATCCGCGCAGCAGGGTCGCCACCTGGGCGTGCAGCGGGATATCGCCGGAGCGATCAAGTACGGGCAATGCGTCGTGCGTGGCGGGCGCCATGGGAATCAACCTCCGGTTTGTGCCCGCGCAGTTTCCCACACATGCGTCCAGCCCGGGGCCAGATGCGCGGCGCGCTCGGCGGCCAGGATCAGGCTGTCCTCGCGGGCGATGCCGCGGCCGGCAATGTCGAAGGCGGTGCCGTGGTCGACGGACACGCGCACGACGGGCAGGCCCACCGTGATGTTGACGCCGTCGTCGCCGTAGACCGCCTTGAAGGGCGCGTGGCCCTGGTCGTGGTAACAGGCGATCACGAACTTCCACTTGCCGCGCACGGCTTGCGGGAACAGCGCGTCGGCCGGAATCGGGCCTGCGGCCAGGATGCCGGCGGCATTGGCTTCGGCCACCGCGGGCGCCAGGATGTCGGCGTCTTCGGTGCCGAAGATGCCGTTTTCGCCGGCATGCGGATTCAGGCCTGAGACTGCCACCGGCTGGTCGCCGCGGCCCAGCGCCTTGGCGAACGAGCCGGCCAGGCGCAGCACTGCGCGCATGCGCGCAGGGGTCAGGTCTTCGATGGCCTGGCGCAGCGACACGTGAGTGGTGGCGTGGAAAATGTAGAGGTCGCCGGCCGACAGCACCAGCGAGAAGGTCTTGACGCCGAACTCGTGCGCCAGCAGTTCGGTGTGGCCGGGCCACTTGTGGCCGGCGGCGTGCATGGCCGCCTTGTTCAGCGGGGCGGTGACGATGCCGTCGACCTCGCCGGCGCGCGCCAGGGCGCAGGCCGTGGTGACAAAGCGCACCGAGCCGTCGCCCGCGTCCGCGCTGATCTCGCCCAGCTTTACATGCGCCAGCGACGGGCCGGCCTGCAGCACTTCGATCGTGCCGGGCGTGTTGGCGCAGTCGGCCGCGCGGTCCAGCTTGCGCACGATGGCGGGGTCGCCGCCCAGGCCGCGCACGGCGTTGGCCATCACGTCGACGTCGCCGACCACGAGCAGGCGGGCCTTCTGGCGCAGTTCGTCATGGCCCATCAGCATCTTGGCCGTGATTTCCGGCCCGATGCCCGCCACGTCGCCCAGGGTTACGGCCAGCAGGGGCAGTTTGCCCGGTTGGGGTTGTGTCATCGCTTGAATCTCCTGTCGCGGATCGCGCGCACCGCGCGAACCAGTACATCTTCGGTGCCAAAGCCGCCGGCCTTGGTCACCACGGGCAGGCCGGCGGCCGTGCCTCCGGTCAGCGTGCCCAAAGGCACGCCGCCCATCACTTCATCCACCAGCGCGATGCCGCGGGCGCCCAGCGCCACCAGCACGCTGCGCGCGCCGTCGCCGCCGGTGGCGACCACGCCGGCCGCGTTCGCGCTGGCGATCAATTGCGCGGCCAGGCCGCCCAGGCGTTCGGCGACGGTCTCGGAATCCAGGCCGTCCAACTGGCCTTCGGGCGCCAGCAGCAGCACCGTGCCGGCTTGCACGGGCGACCGGGCATGCGCCTGCAGCAGCGGCTGGCTCCAGGCCTGCCATGCTGCGTCGTCGGCCAATTGGGCCAGCGAGGGCGTCCAGGTGTCGGCGCCCGAGGCTTGCAGAGCCGCGGCTTGTGCGCGTGCCGCGCTGTGCTGCGAGGTCACCACCACCACGACCGGCGCGGTCTGGTCGGCGCCGGCCCAAACGCGGGCCAGCGGTACGGCAAGGCCGCCCGCGCCCACGGGCAGGGCGTGCACGCCCAGCAAGCCGATGGCGCGCGCCAGGCGTTCCAGGTCGGCTTCGGTGGCGGCGTCAACCACCACGGTGTTGCCGGCCGCGCGGATGCGCGCCGCCAGCGTTTGCGGCGTGTCGCCTGCCTGCGCCGCCACATGGGCGCAGCCCAGCAGGGTGGGGATATGGCTTTCGGTCACGGGGGTGACCGGATCGGTGGCCGCCGAGGTCTCGGTGACCGGCTTGCCATTGACGTAGAGCACGCCTTGTTCGACGGTGCGGCCGGTGGCCGGGAAAGCCGGGCATATCACCGCAATGGTGTCCGGACCCCAGGCCTCGCGCGCCGCATCGATCTCGGCCTTGAAGGCGCCACGCAAGGTGGAATCCACCTTCTTGTACAGGCGTGTGACGCCGGCCGCGCGCAGGCGGCGCACGTTGTGCCAGACGACTTCGGCCGCGTCGGCGGTCGACAGGGGGCGGCTGTTGGTGGTGACCGCCAGCACTTCCACGCCGGCGGCGCCAGGACCGGACAGCGCCTCGTCGGCGCCGCCGATGGACAGATGGGTGTTCCAGCCGGCGCGCACGAACTGCACCGCCGTGTCGCCGGACCCGGTCAGGTCATCGGCGACGATGGCGATGGCGGGATTCAAAGCGCCTCTCCGCGCGCTTCACGCAGGGCGGGCGCGACCGTGGGGTCGGCGTCCTCGGATTTGAGTTCGCCGGCGCGCTTGAGGAAGTACGAGGCCAGCATCGGCGCCAGGATCGAACTGATCAGCACGCAGGCGGCGACCTGCGCGGTGGCGGTCGACACGTACTGCTGGAAGTTGGGGTCTGCGGCCGCCACCACGGCCGGGGTCGCGATGGCGTTGCCGGCGGTGGTGCCGGCTGCGAAGCCCAGGCCGCTCTTGCCGCCGCGGCGCAGGATGTAGCGATAGCCCAGGTAGACCAGGCCGCCGGTGATGGGGCTGATGATCAGGCCCAGGATCAGGCCGCTGACGCCGCCGGAAACCACGGCGCCCAGGTTGATGCCGGTGCCCAGCGCGAAGGCGAAGAACGGGATGACGATGTTGGGCACGGGCTTGAGCACGTCGCGCCACTTGGGGTCCAGGTTGCCGACCACCACGCCCAGCAGGAACGGCACCAGCGCCGCCACCAGGGCGATCATGGGGATGTCGGCCAGGCCCGAGGCGCCCAGGAACAGCAGGCTGAAGAAGGGGCCGTCGTTGACCGCGCTGGCCACATAGGCGCCGCGGTCGCGGGCATCTCCGTACTGGCCGGTATAGGCCAGCCACAAGCCGCCGTTGCTGTTGTCGAAGGCGGCCAGCAGCGCCAGGATGGAGACGCCCAGCACGCCGTCCAGGCCGACGTAGCTGCCCAGGATGATGATGAGGGTGGCGGGCACCAGCGTCTTCATCAGCAGGATGGTGCCGGCGGTGGCCAGGATGGGGCCGCCGGTGCGCGCATTGACCTGGGTGCCGGTGGCGAAGATCAGCAGCGCGATCAGGGGCAGGGCGCTGTTCTTGAACAGTGCCGTGGTGAACCCGCCGATCGCCAGGGCGTCGGGAGCGAAGGTGCCGATCAGGGAACCCAGGATCAGCGGCACCAGCATCAATCCACCGGGGATTTTCTGCATCGTGCCAAAAAAGGGCGAGCGGGAAGTTTCGGTCGACACTATCGGAGTCTCCAGGACGGTTTTTCTGGGTTGCAGACGTTCGAGCGCGCGTCTGTCAGACGGTTGAACAGGAATGAAAAACCGTAGTGTACGCCTGTACGTACAGCATGTACGTACAGGTTCCCAGGCCCGGAGGCAGTTCCGATTTCAGAAGCGGTAGGCGCCGCTCAGCATGACGGTGCGGCGCGCGCCGTAGAAGCAGTCGCCGCGATCCAGGCAGACCACCTCATAAGTGCGGTCCGCGATGTTGTTCACGTTCAGCGCATAGCGCCAGGGACCATTGTCGTAGCTGAGCATGGCGTCGAACAGCGTGACCGCCGGGGTTTCCGGGGCGCCACCGTCGCGGAACGCCGACAGGTAGCGCACGCCCGCGCCCACCGCGAAGCCGGGCTGGCCGGCCAGCGCGAAGCGGTACTTGCCCCACATGGAGGCGATGTGCTTGGGCTGGGCCTCAAGCTGCGGGTCCAGGTCGGTGTAGATATAGTTGGCGATCACGTCCAGTTCCTTGGTGACGCGGCCGCGCAGTTCCAGCTCCACGCCGCGGGTACGGGTCTTGCCGGCCTGGATCTGGTTGTTGGGATTGTCCGGGTCGTTGGTCTGGCGATTCTTCTCGCGCAGGTCATAGGCGGCCGCGGTGAATTCGATGTCGGCGTCCTTCGGCATGTACTTGATGCCAGCCTCCACCTGTTTGCCGCGCATGGGCTTCCAGCGCTGGTTGTAGAAGTCGGCGCCGGCGATGGGCGTGAACGATTCGCTGTAGCTGAGGTAGGGCGACCAGCCGTTGTCAGCGGCATACATGAGGCCGAAACGCTTGGTGGTGGCCATGTCGGTTTCCCGGTCCTGGCCTTCGGTGGTGCTGTCGGCGCGGTCGCGGCGGATGCCGGCCAGGAAAATCCAGTTCTTGTCGAATTTGATCTGGTCCTGCGCGTAGAAGCCGATCTGCTGCTGATTGATCTTGGGGTTGTCCGACAGTTCGTACTCGGGCACGTTGCCGTACACGGGGTGGTACAGGTTCAGCGGCGAGCCCGCGCCGCTGGCCGTCTGGCTGGTCTCGCGGTAGCGCGAATAATCCATGCCGAAGATCACCGTGTGCTCCGTGCGGCCCCAATTCAGCTTGCCTTCCACGTTCTGGTCCGCCAGCAACGTGCGCATGCGCGGCTTGTTGACATAGAAAATGCGGTCGACGGTGGTTTGTTCCGGATCGATGTAGGAATCGCCGCGGCGCGCGCCGTAGACGTTGGGATAGAGCGTCTTGTAGTCGACGCTGCTGACCGTATTGCGGAAGTTCTGCCGCACTTTCCAGGTGTCGTTGAACTGATGCTCGAACAGCCAGCCGACGCTGAACTGCTCAGTGTCGTAGGCGTCGAAGCCCGGTTCGCTGGCGAAACGCCGGGTCGGGATGCGGCCGTTGGGATTTTCCTGCACCGAGCCGCTCCAAGGCAGGAAGGATTGCGTGGTGCCCGCGCGATCCTTCTGCCAGGTGGCCTGCAGCGTCAGCGAAGTGGCTGCGCTGGGGCGCCAGGTCAGGGACGGCGCCAGCATCAGGCGGTCGTCCGGCGCGTATTGGACCTGGGTATCGCTGTCGCGTCCCACGGCGATCACGCGGTACAGCCATTGGCCATCCTCGCTGGCCGGACCCGTTAGGTCGGCCTGGATTTCGCGGCGGTTGTGGTTGCCCAGCACCACGCCGATCTCGCGCTGCGTTTCCTCCAGAGGGCGCTTGCTGACCAGGTTGACGATGCCGCCCGTGCTGCCCTGTCCGTACAGCATCGAGGCGGGGCCGCGCAGCACTTCCACGCGCTCCATCGCATAGACCTCGGTGCGCGGGTTGTTGAAACTGAAGTACTGGCGCAGGCCGTCCAGGTACTGCACCGGCTCCACGCCCCGGACGCGCACGTAGTCGGCGCGGTTGTCCACGCCATACGCGTTGGGGCGCACGCCGGCCGCGTAGTTCATGGTGTCCTGGATGTTCTGCGCGCCCTGGTCCACGATCTGTTCACGCGGGATCACGGTGATGGCCTGCGGCGTTTCGGACAAGGGCGTGTCGGTCTTGGTCGCGGTGGCGCTGCGCGTGGCGACGTAGCCTTCTACCGGACTGGTCGCGGTTTCGCCGGTGCCGGTGACCTGCACGGCGGGCAGGATGGTGGCGGGTTCGCCGGATGCGGCGGGCTGGGCCTGCGCTGCGGCGCCCATGCTGGCGGCAAGCGCGGCGGCAGCAGGCAACAGGACCAGCGGCCGCGCGCGCCGGGCGGCGGGATCAGGGTGGCGTTTCAATGGATTTCCCCTTCGGCCTGAGTTCGGCCGATTTTGGATGCAAATGACAACGATAACTATTATTAATTTAATAGATCAAGGATGTCAGAAAATCCGCGGTCCGCAGATGTAAAAAAGCCGTGCAAAGCTTGCCGGGCGGTAAGGTGGACGACGAAAAACGCCGTCCTATCAGTAGCTTGGCGAGGTCTGGGAAAGGCGCGAGGGAGCCGCTCGCCTGTTGGCGAGGCGCGACAGAACGGCTCAGGCGTGGCGCGGCCGGCGGGTGCCGCCGTCGCGCCGGCTGGCTTTTTCCGAGACGATATTGCCCTCGGCCATGCGACGGCCGCGCTGTTCGATGCGGCCCAGAAGGTCGCGCAGCAAGGCGACCTCGTCGGCGCTCAGGTCCTGCACCAGCAGGTCGTTCAGGTGCGAGACTTCGGGCAGCAAGGCGTCGTACAGGGTGCTGCCTTCGGCCGTGGCTTCCACACGCACCACGCGGCGGTCGGCGCTGTCGTGCAGGCGGCGCAGCCAGCCTTTTTCGCATAGCGCGCCCAGGGTGCGCGAGGTGCGCGCCAGATCCAGTTTTGCAGCGGCCGCCAGTTCAGCCGAACTCATGATGCCGCCCTCGACGGCACAGGCCAGCACCCGCCATTCGCGCCGCGTGATGCCGAAGCGTCCTTCGCACAGGCGCAGGAATACGGGATTCGATTGCGACCATGCCTGGTATAGCCGGTACATCAGCATGTCCGAAAGCTGGCGCTGCCCGGACGCGGAATCGGTCGGCATGGCGTCTCCTCCTTGTGGTGTTGCAGTTCGCGCTGCATATCGTTATGGGAAGTCCTGGATTAGATCAACAAATACGGGCGTTGCTAAAGTCAATTTTCCTATTTGAGTATCGGCCAGGCAGTGACAACCATAATCGACAGCGGGCCGCTGTCTCCAGGAGTTGACCATGCGTAAATGGATATCGGGCGCTGCCGCGGCGGCAATACTTGCGGGGGCCGCACCGTTGGCCGGCGCGCAGCAGGCCCCGCTGGACGGGACGCTGACGGTGGTGGTGGGTTATCCGCCAGGCGGCAGTTCGGACCGCATTGCGCGGCTGGTCGCGGACCGGCTCAAGGATCGGGTAGGCGTGCCCGTGGTGGTCGAGAACAAGACGGGGGCGGGCGGCCGCATCGCGGCGCAGGCCCTGCACACGGCGCCGGCCGGCCAGAACGTGCTGATGCTCGCGAACCCGGCCGTGATGGTGGTGGCGCCGCTGGTCTATGCCCAACCGGGCTACGACGCGCAGCGCGACTTCAAGCCCGTGTCGCTGGTCAGCAGCTATAAATTTGCGATGGCGGTGGCGGCGAATTCGCCGATCCAGGACCTGGCTGGCCTGCGGCAGTGGCTGAAGGCGAACCCCAAGCAGTTCGCCGTCGGCGTGCCGGCCACCGGCAGCCTGCCGCACTTCTTTGCGCTGATGCTGGGACGCGAACTGGGCCAGGAGCCGGAAGTGGTCGGATACCGCGGATCGGCGCCGCTGATTTCCGAATTGATAGGCGGCATCCTGCCGCAGGGCATAGACACGCTGGACACCTTGCTGCCGCAGCACCGCGCCGGCAAGATCCGCATCCTCGCCGTGTCCGGCGAGGCGCGCGATGCCGAACTCAAGGACGTGCCCACCTTCAAGGAAAGCGGGGTGAACCTTGCGGCAAACGGCTGGAATGCCTTCTTCGCACCGGCAGCGATGCCGCAGGCCAAGGCGGACAGGCTGGGCGCGGACATCGCGGCGGTGTTGCGTGAGCCCGCCATGCAGGAGGCCGTGCGCGCAGCCTACCTGGAGCCGGTATCGCTGGATGCGCGCGGCACAGCCGACGCCTTGACTGCGTACCGCGAGCAGTGGGAGCCCGTGGTGCGTGCATCCGGCTTCACGGCCACGCAATAGGAGGACGACGATGAGCGATGTGCAGAACGTGCTGTTCATCATGGCCGACCAACTGCGGGCCGACCACCTGAGCTGTTATGGCCATCCTTATCTGCAGACGCCCAGCCTGGATGCGCTGGCCGCGCGCGGGGTGCGCTTTGACCGCGCCTTCGTGAACTCGGGCGTGTGCGGGCCTTCGCGCATGAGCTACTACACCGGCCGCTATCCCTCGCGCCACGGTGCCACCTGGAACCGCGTGCCGTTGTCGGTCAACGAGATCACGCTGGGCGAATACCTGGCGGGGCAGGGCCGCGAACTGGCTCTGGCCGGCAAGACTCACATCATCCCCGACAAGGCCGGCATGGAGCGGCTGTCGATCGATGGTTCCTCGGAGCTGGGCGCGCTGCTTGGCCGCGGCGGTTTCACCGAACTGGACCGCTACGACGGCCACCACACGCCGGGCGACGAAAGCGGCTATCCCGCCTTTCTGCGGCGCCACGGCTACGACAGCGCGGACCCCTGGACCGATTACGTGATCGCCGCGGTCGACGCCGCGGGACAGGTGGTCAGCGGGTGGAACATGCGCAATGCACACCTGCCGGCGCGCGTGGCCGAGCCGCATTCCGAGACCGCCTACATGACGGACCAGGCGCTGGACTTCATGAAACGGCGCGGCAGCCAGCCCTGGGTGCTGCACCTGAGCTACGTGAAACCGCATTGGCCCTACATGGCGCCGGATCCCTACCACAAGCGCTACACCCCGGACCAATGCCTGCCAGTGCGGCGCAACCATGAAGAACTGGAGAACGCGCATCCGGTGGTCGCGGCCTACCGGCAGCAGGAAGAGAGCGTCAGCTTTTCGACCGACGAATGCGTGCGCGTGGTGCGTCCCGCCTACCAGGGCCTGATCCGGCAGCTGGACGACCATCTGGGCCGGCTGTTCGACTACATGGAAGGCGCGGGCCTGATGAAGAACACGCTCATCGTGTTCACCGCGGACCATGGCGATTTTCTCGGCGACCATTGGCTGGGCGAAAAGGAGTTGTTCTACGACACCGTGCAGCGCGTGCCCTTCATTGTCATGGACCCGTCGGCTGCGGCCGACGCCACGCGCGGCCGCGCGTTGGACGACATGGTGGAAAGCGTGGACCTGGTGCCCACGGTGCTGCGCGCGCTGGGCAAGCCCGGACCCGGCCATCGGCTGGAAGGCCGCGAATTGCAGACCTTGCTGCACGGCCGCGATGGCGCGACTCCTTGGCGCGATTGCGTGTATTCGGAGCTGGACTACAGCTTCCGGCAGGCCCGCCTGTTGTGCGGCAAGACGCCGCAGAACGCCCGCGCCTGGTCGGTGCGCACGGACCGCTGGCGCTACGTGTACTGGCTGGACGAGCGTGAACAACTTTTCGACCTGCATGCCGATCCGGACGAGTTCCAGGACCTGGGCGCGAGCAGCGCGCATGCGCAAACGCGCCTGGAGCTGCGCCAGCGGCTGCTGGAATGGATGCTGCGCGGCAAGCGCCGTACCACCATCAGCGACGAGGCCGTGGAAAAGGCGACCAACGCCCACAAGCGGGCCGGAGTGTTTTTCGGGCAGTGGTAGGCCGGGCTGGCCCCCGCCGCCGGCCCGCGTTCGGCGCGAGCCGGCGGCTGTCCAGTCTTAACCCGGCTGCCGGACTTGCGCCTGCACGGCTTCCTGCGCCGCCGGTTTCAGTTCGCGGCGCAGGATCTTGCCGACGTTGGTGCGGGGCAGGTCATCGCGGAACTCGATGTAGCGGGGCACCTTGTAGCCCGTCAGCTGCTTGCGGCAATGCGCGATCAGGGTCTCGGCGTCCAACGCCGGATCCTTGCGGATCACATACAGCTTCACGGCTTCGCCTGAGCGCTCGTCGGGCACGCCCACCGCCGCCACTTCGCGCACGCCGGGATGCAGCGCGGCCACGTCCTCGACCTCGTTGGGATAGACGTTGAAGCCGGACACCAGGATCATGTCCTTCTTGCGGTCCACCAGGAACACATAGCCCTTTTCGTCCACGTAACCCACGTCGCCGGTACGCAGGAACCCGTCGGCATACAGGACCAGCGCGGTTTCGTCGGGCCGTTGCCAGTAGCCCTGTGTGACCTGGGGACCGCGCACGCAGATTTCGCCGGTCTCGCCCACGCCCAGTTCTTGGCCCGCATCGTCGCGGATGGAAATGTCGGTGGATGGCACGGGCAGGCCGATGGAACCGGTGAACTCCTGCACGTCCAGCGGATTGATCGTGACCGCGGGCGAGGTCTCGGTCAGGCCATAGGCCTGCGCCAGCGAGCGGCCGGTGACGGCGCGCCAGCGGTCGGCCACCGAGCGCTGCACCGCCATGCCGCCGCCCATCGTCAGGCGCAGCCGCGAGAAATCCAGGCGCGCGAAATCCGGGTTGTTGAGCAGGGCGTTGAACAGCGTGTTCACGCCCGTGAAGGCCGAGAACGGCACCTTGCGCATTTCCTTGACCAGCCCGGGAATGTCGCGCGGGTTGATGATGAGCAAATTGCTGGCGCCCATCTTCATGAAGGTCAGGCAGTTCGCGGTCAGCGCGAAGATGTGATACAGCGGCAAGGCGGTCACGATGCACTCCTCGCCTTCGGTCACCAGCGGCCGGACCCAGGCATAGGCCTGGCTCAGATTGGCCACCAGATTGCCGTGGGTGAGCATGGCCGCCTTGGCCACGCCGGTGGTGCCGCCGGTGTATTGCAGGCAGGCCAGGTCGCGCTGGTCCAGTTCCACTTCCGTGAAGGGCGCGGCGGCGCCGGCGCGCAGCGCATCGCCCAGCCGGATGGCGCCGGGCAGCGACCACGCGGGCACCATGCGCTTGACGCGGCGGACCACGAAGTCCACCAGGCGTCCCTTGAGCGGTCCCAGCAGCTCGCCGATGGACGTCACCACCACGCGTTCTATCGCGGTGCCGTCCAGGGCCTTCTGCACGGTAGCGGCAAAGTTGTCGGCGACCACGATGACGCGGGCGCCCGAATCGGCCAATTGGTGCTGCAGCTCATGCGGGGTATAGAGCGGGTTGCAGTTGACCACCACGCAGCCGGCGCGCAATGCGCCGAACAGGCATACGGGGTATTGCAGCAGGTTGGGCATCATGAGCGCGACACGGTCGCCGCGGCCCAGGCCGTTGGCGTGCAGCCAGGCCGCGAAGTCGCGCGTCAGCCGGTCGAGCTCGGCGTAGCTGAGGGACTTGCCCATGCTGATGTACGAGGTCTTGTCGGCGTAGCGCCGGCAACTTTCGCGCACGACCGACACCAGCGTCGTCACGCCGTCCATTTCGATGTCCGCAGGCACGCCCGCGGGGTAGCTTTTCTGCCAGATTCGTTCCATATGCCGGATTTCCGTGTGTGGCCTGTACAGCAAGAGAGCCTTTGGCCCTAGCCGCCCAGCAGGGCTTTTTTCAGGGAGGCTTGCGCGGGTTTGTCGCCCAGCCAGACCCTCAGCAGGGCGCGCGCGAACGCGGGGCTGTCGATGCGGCCTTGCGGCTTGCCGTTATCGGTGACCGCGACGCCGCGGGCGTCGAAATCCAGGTCGACCACGTCGCCTTCGCGCACCGCGCCGATTTCCGCCATCAGGGCGGACAGGCGGGCGGCCGGCGCCTTCAGCTCGGCCAGCTCTTGCGCTGATGTATTGTCGCGCAATCCGTCCTGCAGGGCTTCGTCCAGGCTTTTGCTGTCGACGTCGCGCAGCAGCAAGAGGCGCATGCGGCGCGGCTCGTCGCTGTTGACCAGCGCAGCCGCATCGCCGCTTTTCGCGGTGGCGTACAGCGCCGCCACGTAGACCTTGACGACGAACTTGGTGCGTACGCCGGCGCCGTTCAGCACCAGCGCGCGGCCGCCTTCCGACAGGCTGTCCGGAACGCGCAGGCCGGCGACTTCGACGTCGGCGGCCTGCGCGGGGGCGCCGGCCAGGCAGGCGGCAAGCATGAGGCTCAGGGCGGCGATTCGCCCTCCGGGGATGCGACGCATGATTCTCCTCCAGTGTTCTTCTGCTTGTAGAACTTCTTGTCTGCGATATAGATCGTGCGTTCCACGACGGCGTAGACCACGCCGTCTCGGTCCTTGAGTTCCACCGTATAGGTCCGGGTGGTTTCATGGTCGCGCGCGAGGATTGCGCGGATTTCCGCGATTTCGTCAGGCGGGAGCCGGAAGTCCACATACAGCGTGGCGTACGCCGGCTTGCGGAAGCGTATGGTGGCCGCCTTGTCCCACACGATGTGGTCCGCGCCCAGCGCGGACATCAGCATCGTGGGGTGGGCGCCGTCGGTCACCGCGAACAGCGAACCGCCGTACATCGAGCCGACGATATTGCGGGTGCGCCGCAGCAGCGGCAGCTTGATGCGGATGTGATGGAAATCCGCGGATACATGCACCACTTTGCCGCCGGTGGCGCGGAACGCGGGATGCAGGTTGAAGCCCACCCGCATCAGGCGCGCCCGCCAGGTCGGCGACAGGTTCTTGAACCAATAGGGCTTCATGTTCCGCGCCGCTCCGCCTACATCGCCTCGAACAGGCCGGCCGCGCCCATGCCGGTGCCGATGCACATGGTCACCAGGCCGTACTTGCCGCCGGTGCGGCGCAGGCCGTGGGTCAGGGTGACCGTGCGGATCGCGCCCGTGGCGCCCAACGGGTGGCCTAGCGCGATTGCCCCGCCCAGCGGATTCACCTTGGCCGGATCCAGCTTCAGCTCGCGGATCACCGCCAGCGATTGGGCGGCGAAGGCCTCGTTCAGTTCGATCCAGTCCAGCGCGTCCTGGCCGATGCCGGCGCGTTGCAGCACCTTGGGGATCGCGGCGACCGGGCCGATGCCCATGACTTCGGGCGGTACGCCGGCCACGGCGAAGCCGGCAAAGCGCGCCAGCGGGCTCAGATTGAATTCGCGCAGGATGCGGTCGGACACCAGGATTACGGCTGCGGCGCCGTCGGACATCTGCGAGCTGTTGCCGGCGGTGACGCTGCCGCGCGCGGCGAACACCGGCTTCAAGCGGGCCAGCGCCTCGGCGCTGCTGTCCGGGCGGGGACCTTCGTCCGTCTCGACCAGGCGGCGCGCGACGCGCACCGTGCCGCTGGCGTCGCCGGGCTGGCGCGACACCGTTTCATAAGGCGTGATCTCGGCGCGGAAGTGGCCGGCGGCGATGGCCGCGCAGGCCTTCTGGTGCGAGGCCAGGGCGAAGGCGTCCTGGTCCTCGCGCGAGACCTTCCAGCGTTCGGCGACCTTCTCGCCGGTCAGGCCCATGCCGAAGGCCATGCCGATGTTTTCCTGGTGTTCGAAGATGGCGGGGTTCATCGACACCTTGTTGCCCATGATCTGCGGCATGGCGCTCATGGATTCGGTGCCTGCGCCGATCATGATGTCGGCCTCGCCGGTGCGGATGCGCGCCGCGGCATCGGCCACCGCCTGCAGGCCTGATGCGCAGAAGCGGTTCACGGTGACGCCGGCCACGCTTTGCGGCAGGCCGGCGAGCAACAGGCCGATGCGGGCCACGTTCATGCCTTGTTCGGCTTCCGGCATGGCGCAGCCGGCAATGACGTCATCGATGCGCGCGGCATCCAGGCCCGGGACCTGCGCCAGCGCGCCATTGAGCGCGGCGGCCAGCATGTCGTCGGGACGGGTGGTGATGTAGGCGCCGTTGCGCTTGCCCACCGGCAGGCGCGTGGCGGCGACGATGTAGGCGTCTTGAATCTGCTTGCTCATGTCAGTTCCTCAGGGGCTTGCCGGTGTCGAGAGTGTGGCGGATGCGGGCCTGGGTTTCAGGCGTGCGCAGCAGCGCCACGAATTCCTTGCGCTCCACGGCCAGCAGCCATTCCTCGTCCACCTTGGCGCCGGTGTCGACCTCGCCGCCGCACAGGGCCACGGCGGCGCTGCGCGCCACGCGGTAGTCGTGCGCGCTGATCATGCCGCCTTCGCGCATGTTGACCAGCACCATTTCAAAGTTGGCGATGCCATTGCGGCCCGCGACCGGAATGTCGCGCAAGCGGGGCGGCGGCGTGTAGCCGGCCTCGGCCGCGGCGCGGGCCTGGCCGATGGCGACGTACAGCAGCTCGTCCGGATGGAACACGACGATGTCATGCTCGCGGGCGAAGCCCGTGGCGATGGCTTCCAGCGCGCTCTTGGCGACCTGCGCCGTGGCGATGGTCTGGAACACCGGTTGCAGATAGGGGAAGACCTCGCCCGGCGTGGCTGTCTTGGCGGCCAGCGCCGCGGCGCGGCCGGCGAATTCCTTGCTGCCGCCGCCGGCCGGAATCAGCCCGACGCCGGCCTCGACCAGCCCGATATAGCTTTCCAGCGCCAGCACCCGGTGCGAGGCGTGCATCAGGAATTCGCAGCCGCCGCCCAACGCCATGCCCTGCACGGCCGCCACGGTGGGAATCTGCGCGTACTTGAACGACTGCGAGGCGCGCTGGAACTTTTCAACCGTGGCCTCCAGCATGTCCCATAGCCCGGCGGCGCAGGCCTCGGAGACCTGCTGCAGGTTGGCGCCCACGGCGAAGGGCGCGTCATGCCAGATGACCAGCCCGTCGTATTCGCGTTCGGCGCGCGCCACCGCCTGCAGGATGCCGTCGAGCACTTCCGCGCCCAGGGTGTGGTTCTTGGAGGTGACCGAGAGGATGGCCACGCCGGCGTCGACCTGCGGCAGGTTCCACAGGCGCACGCCTTCGTTTTCCCAGATCGTGACGCCGCGCTCGCTGGCGCCTTCGCCGTACACACGCTCGGGGAACAACTGGCGGCGGTACACCGGCAGCGTCGAACGCGGGCTCAGCTGGCCGGTACGCGCGGAGTAGGAGCCTTCGGGCGCATGCACGCCATTGCGGCCGGGTTCCAGCGCCCAGGCCGGCAGCGGCGCGTCGCTCATGGCCTGGCCGGCGGCGATGTCCTCGGCCACCGCGGCGGCGATGGCCTGCCAGCCGGCGGCCTGCCAGGTTTCGAACGGACCTTGGGCCCAGCCGAAGCCCCAGCGCATGGCCAGGTCCAGGTCGCGCGCATTGTCGGCCACGTGTTCGAGTTGCACGGCGCTGTAGTGGAAGATGTCGCGGAACAGGCTCCAGAGGAACTGGGCCTGGGGATGGCTGCTCGCGCGCAGCGCGGCGAAGCGCTTGCCCGGGTCGCGTTCCTTGAGCAGGGCGGCGACTTCGTCGGCCAACTTGCCGGCGCTGGGCACATAGTCCTGCGCCTTCAGGTCCAGCACCTGGATTTCGCGGCCCTGCTTGCGGTAGACGCCGGCGCCGGTCTTTTGCCCCAATGCGCCCTTGGCGATCAGCGCGGAGAGCCACTCGGGCAGCTTGAAATAGCGGTGCCAGGGGTCGTCCGGCAGATTCTTTTCCATGGTGCCGACCACGTGGGCCAGCGTGTCCAGGCCGACCACGTCGGCCGTGCGGTAGGTGGCGCTCTTGGGGCGGCCGATCTTCGGGCCGGTCAGGGCGTCGACCTCATCGAACGCCAGGCCCAGGCGGGCCGTGTGGTGCATGGCTGCCAGGATCGAGAACACGCCGATGCGGTTGGCAACGAAGTTGGGCGTGTCCAGCGCGCGGATCACGCCCTTGCCCAGGGTCGAGGTCAGCCAGGTTTCGAGCTGATCCAGCACGGCGGGCTGGGTGTGCGAAGTGGCGATGATTTCCACCAGCCGCATGTAGCGGGGCGGATTGAAGAAGTGGATGCCGCAGAAGCGGTCGCGCAGGCCCACGGGCAGGGCGTTGGCCAGCGCGTCGATCGACAGGCCCGATGTATTGGAGGCGATGATGGCGCCCGGGGCCACGTGCGGCGCGATGCGCTCGTACAGCGCGGTCTTCCAGTCCATGCGCTCGGCGATGGCCTCGATGACCAGGTCGCAGCCGCGCAGGCGTTCGAGGTCGTCGTCGTAGTTGGCGGGCGTGATGTACGCCAGGCGCGCCGCGCCGGCCAGGGGTGCGGGCTCCAGCTTCTTCAAGCCGGCGATCGCTTTCTTGACCGTGCCGTTGCGGTCGCCTTCGGGGGCGGCCAGGTCGAACAGCGTGACGGGCACGCCGGCATTGGCCAGATGGGCGGCGATCTGCGCACCCATGACGCCGGCCCCCAGGACGGCGACGTGTTTGACGACGAACTTGCTCAAGGCAGTCTCCTGAAAAAAACGAATGGCGGGCCGGACCGGGCCGGACCGCCATCCGGGGCGGGTTAGAAGCGGGACGACAGCTGTATGCCCAGGATGTGGGCATTGCTGTCATAGGTGCCCGCCACGCGGCCCTTGGTCAGCTGGTTGCCGGACGTGGTGTCGATGTCCGTCTTGCGCAGGTAGAGATAGGTATAGCCCACGTCCAGCGTGGTGTCCTTGGTGGCCTGCCACTGAATACCGGTCGAAAGCCAGTAGCGGTCGTTGTCCGGCAGCGAGGTCGGACGGTCGGCTTCCTTGTACACCGGCGATTGGTCGAAGGCGACGCCGACCTTCCACTTCCAGTTGGGCGCGAACTTGTAGTTGGCGCCCAGCGCGACGCGCCAGCTGTCGCGGAAGTTCAGCGGCAGGTCGTCGTCGCGCGCACCCGGCCCCGAGTTGCGGATCTTCAGATTGGGAATGCTGCTCCAGCCGGTCCACGAGACGTCGCCCAGCAGTTCCCAGCGTTCGTTCAGCTGGTGCGCCGCGCTCAGGATCAGGGTGTCGGGCAGGGACACGGTGGCCTTGGCGTCGAACGACACCGAGTTGCCGCGCGGATAGATGCTGGTGATGTCGGTGTCGCCCTTCGCGGTGTGCTTGATCTTCGAGCGGTAGGACAGGCCGATGCGGGTGTCTTCGGTGGGTTGCAGCATGAAGCCCACGTTCCAGCCCCAGGCATCGCCCTTGAGATTCAGGTCGGCGTCGCCGGTCGTGCCCAGCGGCATGCCGGGAACCGGCAGCACGGTCTTCTTCTTGTAATTGGCGTCGATGTGCTGCCAGTTCACGCCAAAACCCATGGAGAACTTTTCGTTGACCTTGTAGGCGATCGAGGGGTTGACGTTGATCGTCTTGATCTCGAACTTGTTGGAGTGGTACTGGCCCACCCAGCCGTCGTCGTACTCGGTCATGAGCCCGAACGGGGCGCCCACGCCCAGGCCGATGAACCATTGCTCGTTCAACTGCCAGGAGGCGTACATATTGGGCACCACGCCGAGGTTGCCCGCGTCGCCGCCGTTGCCGCCGGTCGGGCGCGATCCGCCCAGTCCGGTGCCCGGCAGGCCGGGAATGCTGGGGTTGCGGCTGTCGCCGTTGTCTGAAAACTTGAATGACGGCTTGATCAGGTTGACGCCGCCGGACACATTGAAGCCGGGCAGGTAGGTCATGCCGGCCGGGTTGTAATAGATGATGCTGGCGTTCTCCGGATTCGCCGCAGAGCCTGCATAGGCGTTGCCCAGGCCGCTGGCGTTCTGCTCCAGGAGCTGAAAGCCGGCCGAGTGCGTTGCCGTGGATGCGCCCAGGCCGACCACGAGGGCCGACAAGGTGCTCAGGGACAATGAACGTCTGCTCATGGTACTGCCTCCTCGTGATGGATGATGTCTCTATGGCACTGCCGGTCTTGTCGTTCCGGTTTAGGTTGTACAGGTCCTAATCGGCCTCAGCCGGTCTTATACTCCGCACCGCGTTGCTGCTTTGGTAATGCAAGGGACCGCCCGTGAATGGCGCGAACCCCGTTCCGAAAATCACGCCCGCGTCGGCCAGGTCGGCGTCGGCGACGATGCCCGCATCCACGCGCTGGCGCGTGGCGTCGATCAGCGGTTGTATCAGGCGCTGCGCCAATCCGGCGGGCGCGCCGGACTGGCTGGCGCCCTTGACCGGTTTGCCGTCGCGCCAGGCGTAGAAGCCGCGGCCGCTTTTCTTGCCCAGGTCGCCGCGCGCCAGGCGCTCGGCCAGGCAGCGCGGCGGCTCGGCGCCGCCAGCAAGTTCCGCGCCCGCCGCACGGGCAATATCCAACCCCACGGTATCGGCCAGCTCCAGCGGCCCCATCGGCATGCCGAATGCGACCATGGCCGCGTCCACGGCTTCGGGCGCCAGGCCCTCGTCCACGCTGCGCATGGCCTGCAGCATGTAGGGCGCCAGCACGGCGTTGACCAGGAAGCCCGGCGCGCTCTTGACCGGCAGCGCCAGCTTGTCGATCTGACCGACGAAGGCGCAGGCGCGGGCTTGCGCCTCGTCCGAGTCGCCGTCGGCGTGCACGACCTCCACCAGCGGCATCTTGGCCACGGGATTGAAGAAGTGGATGCCAACCAGCCGTTGGGGCTGCGCCAGATCCGCGCGCAAGGTCTCCAGCGACAGGCTGGAGGTGTTGGTGGCGAGCAGCGCATCGGCCTTCATGCGCGGCTCCAGGGCGCGGTAGAGCGCGCGCTTGGCTTCGGGCTGTTCGCTGATGGCTTCGATGACGATGTCGGCCAGCGGCACGCCGCCGCCTGCGGGATCCGGCACCAGGCGGTCGAACGCCGCGCGCGCGAGTCGCGGATCCTTCAGGCGGCGCGAGAACAGCTGGGCGGCGCGCTTGATGGCGGGCGCGATGCGCGCCATGTCCTGGTCCTGCAAGGTGACCGTCATGCCCTTGAGCGCGCACCAGGCCGCGATGTCGCCGCCCATCACGCCGGCGCCGACCACGTGCACGTGGCGCGCGGGGGCAATGCCGGCCTGCTTGCCGTTGGCCTTCAGCCGTTCCTGCAGGCGGAACACCCGCAGCAGGTTGCGGGCGGTGTCGGAGGAAATGATGCGCTCGATCAGCGCAGGCGCCTGCAAGGCGTTGCCGCCATGCTTTTCCCAGATCTCGACGATGGCGGGCGCGGCCGGATAGTGGCCCAGGGGATCCTTGGCCGCGATCTGCTTGCGGGCGCGGTTGGCGACGATGGCCTTGAGCGGCCAGCGGTTGGCCCAGGCGCCGAAGCCGCGCGCGCGGCGTGGCGCCTTGCGCGACAGCACGGTCTGGCGCGCGGCGGCCAGCAGCAGACGGGGCGGCACGCGCGCGTCCGCCAGGCCCAGCGCCGCAGCGCGGCGCGCGTCGGCGCCTCGGCCGGTCAGCATCATGTCCAGCGCGGCCGGTGCGCCGATCAGCCGCGGCAGGCGCAGCATGCCGCCCCAGCCGGGAAAGATGCCGAGCATGACTTCGGGCAAGGCGAGCGACGTGCCCGGCTGGTCCGCCACCAGGCGGTAGCGGCAGGCCAGCGCGAGTTCGAGCCCGCCGCCCAGGCAGTGGCCCTGGATCAGGGCCAGCGTGGGATAGCGCACCGCGGCCAGTCGGTTGAACAGGTCCCATCCGCGCGCCACCAGCGCGCGTGCCTGCTCGGGCGTGTCCAGGCTGGCGAATTCATTGACGTCAGCGCCCACGACAAAGCCCGTGGATTTGCCAGACCGGATCACCAGGCCCGCGGGCGGGGCCGCGTCCAGCGCGTCCAGCACCACCGCAAGTTCGCTCATGGTGTCGGCGGACAAGGCATTGACCGCGCTGCCGGCGCGGTCGAAGGTCAGCCACGCCAGGCCGTCGGCATCGCGCTCCAGGCGCCAGTGCGCAAGCGTGTCGATAGTCGTCATGAGCGGTCCTCGTCCAGGGTTTCGACCAGCATCGCGCCGCCTTGGCCGCCGCCGATGCAGATGGCCGCCATGCCGCGCCTGGCGCCGCGGCGCTTGAGGGCCGCCAGCAGGTGCAGCACGATGCGGGCGCCGGAAGCGCCCACGGGATGCCCGATGGCGATCGCGCCGCCATCGACGTTGAGCCGGGCCGGGTCGAGGTCGCCCCAGGCCGGCGTGCCGAAGTGTTCCTGGCAATAGGCATCGTCGCGCCAGGCCGCCAGGCAGCCTAACACCTGGGCGGCGAAGGCCTCGTTGATTTCCCACAAGTCCAGGTCATTGAGGCCCAGCCCGTGGCGCTGCAGGATGGGCGTGGCCGCATGCACCGGCCCCAGGCCCATCTGCGCGGGATCGAGGCCGGCCCATTGGCTGTCGAGGATGCGGCCCAGCGGCCGCAGGTTCCATTTGCGCACCGCTTCCTCTGAAGCGAGGACCAGCATGGCGGCGCCGTCGGTGACTTGCGAGCTGTTGCCCGCGGTGATGTTGCCCCAGGGCTTGTCGAAGACGGGTTTGAGCTTGGCGAGCTTCTCGGGAGTGGAGTCGTCGCGCACGCCGTCGTCATCGGGATACAGCTTGCCCTGCGTGTCGATCAGCGGCGAGATCTCGCCAAGGGCGCCGGCCGCGCGGGCCGCCCGCGCGCGCGCATGGCTCTGCGCCGCGTAGGCGTCCATCGCGGCGCGGTCGATGCCGAAGCGGGTCGCGACGTTCTCGGCAGTCTGCCCCATGGACAGGCCGACCACCGGGTCGGTCAGACCCTTGAGCAGACCGATGACGGGCGCAAGATTGCGCAGACGGAAACGGCCCAGCGCCGCGAGCTTGGCGCCCGCGCCGCGCGCGGCATACCAGCTGGCCAGCCAACGTACCATCTCGTCCGAATACAGCACCGGCGCGCGCGACAGCGCATCCGTGCCGCCGGCCAGCACCAGCTCCGAACGGCCGGACTGGATGTTGGCCACCGCCGAATCCAGCGCTTGCATGCCCGAGGCGCAATTACGCATGACGGTCCAGCCTGGCACCTTGTTGCCGCAGCCCAGGCGCAGCGCGATCACGCGGCCGATGTTCACTTCGTCGGGCGAAGGCGCGGCGCAACCCACGATGACCTCGTCCAGGTCGGTGGGCGCATAGGGCTGGCGCAGCAGCAGGGCGCGTCCCGCCTGCACGGCGAGATCGCCGGCGGAGAAGGGGCCCGGGCCGGTGCGCGCCTTCAGGAAAGGCGTGCGGGCGCCGTCGACGACGTAAACCGGTTTGAATGCCATCCGATTCCTCCTGTTCAGGCGGCCCTGCGTTCGGCGGCGGGGCTGCCCTGGTCCGCGGCGCGCAAATCAAAGGGGAAATCATCCACTTTCACCACCGTGTCGCGCAAGCGGTTGCGGCGTTTCACCACTGCATATTCTTCGGCGGTGATGCCGCCGATGGCGAAGGCGGCATCGGCGATATCGCGTACGTTGGCCTGTGGATTGCCGTCAAGCGCGCCGCGCTTTTCGAGTTCGCGGATCTTGGCTTCGATGGGCTCGGCATCCAGTGTGGCGGCCAGCGCCAGCTCGATCGCGCCCACCGGCTCGGCCTCGGTCGCGGGCAGGTGGCAGCCGGCGGTCAGGCGGTCGCGCGTCGCGCTGGGATTGATCAGCAATCGCGCCACGTCCTGGCCCAACTGGTCCGAGGGCAGGGCTTGCGTGCGGCCCCAGGGGAAGACCAGGCGGCGCAGGCTCCAGGCCACGAAACGGTTGGGGTAGTTGTCCAGCACGCCTTCGACGGCTTCCTGCAGCTTGTACAGCGCGTCCTGGATGGACCAGTGCGCCAGCGGCGCGTCGGCCGCCTGGCGGCCTTCGTCTTCGAAGCGCTTGAGCGTGGCGCTGATCAGGTACATCTGCGACAGCACATCGCCCAGGCGCGCCGACAGGCGCTCGCGGCGCTTGAGGCTGCCGCCCAGCACCAGCATCGAGGTGTCCGCCAGCAGCGCGAAGGCGGCACTGTAGCGGCTGAGCAGCTGGTAGTAGCGCTTCATCTCGGGAGCGACATCGGCGTTGACGCCGATCCAGCGCGCGCCCGTGAGCGCCGTGCCCAGCGCGCGCAGCTTGTTCTTCGCGACGAAGCCCACGTGGCCCCAGAAGGCGCGGTCGAAATCGTCCAGGCCCTGCTTGCGGTCGGACGATTGCGCGGCCTGCATTTCAGCCAGCACGTAGGGATGGCAGCGGATCGCGCCCTGGCCGAAGATGATCAGGCTGCGCGTGAGGATGTTGGCCCCTTCCACCGTGATGCCGATCGGAATCTGCTGGTAGGCGCGGCCCAGGAAGTTGGACGGGCCCAGGCAGATGCCCTTGCCGCCGATGACGTCCATGCCGTCGTTGACGACCTGGCGCGCGCGTTCGGTCACGTGGTACTTGACGATGGCGGACACCACCGATGGCTTTTCGCCCAGGTCCACCGCGCCTGCCGTCATGCTGCGCGCGGCGTCCATCATGTAGGTGTTGCCGCCGATGCGCGCCAGCGCTTCCTCCACGCCTTCGAACTTGCCGACGGGCGTGCGGAACTGGCTGCGCACGCGCGCATAGCCGCCCACCGCCCGGGTCGTCAGCTTGGACATGCCGGTGTTGGAGGAGGGCAGCGAGATCGAGCGTCCCGCCGCCAGGCATTCCATCAGCATGCGCCAGCCCTGGCCGGCCATGGCGGGACCGCCGATGATGAAATCCAGCGGCATGAAGACGTCCGCGCCGCGCGTGGGGCCGTTCATGAACATGGCGTTCAGCGGGAAATGGCGGCGGCCGGTGTCCACGCCCGGATGGTCGTGCGGCACCAGCGCGCAAGTGATGCCGAGGTCTTTCGCGCCGCCCAGCAGGCCGTCGGGATCGTACAGGCGGAACGCCAGGCCCAACAGGGTGCACACAGGCGCCAGCGTGATGTAGCGCTTGTCCCAGGTGACCCTCATGCCTATCACTTCGCGGCCCTGCCATTCGCCCTTGCAGACGATGCCGCTGTCGGGGATGGCGGCGGCGTCGGAGCCGGCCCAGGGGCTGGTCAACGCGAAGGCGGGCACTTCCTCGCCGCGCGCCAGGCGCGGCAGGTAGTGGTTCTTCTGGTCGTCGGTGCCGTAGTGCAGCAACAGTTCGGCGGGGCCGAGCGAGTTGGGCACCATGACCGAAACCGCCAGCGCCGACGAGCGCGTGGACAGCTTGGTCACGATTTCGGAATGGGCATAGGCCGAGAACCCCAGGCCGCCGTATTCCTTGGGAATGATCATGCCCAGGAAGCCCTGGGTCTTCAGGTAGCTCCAGACCTCGGCCGGCAGGTCGTGGCTTTCCTGCGTGACATGCCAGTCGTTGACCATGCGGCAGGCCTCTTCGGCCTGGACGTCGAGGAAACGCTGCTCGTCATCGTTCAGGCGCGGGCGGGGATAGGCCAGCAGGCGGCTCCAGTCGGGCCGGCCGCGGAACAGTTCGCCTTCCCACCACACCGTACCGGCCTCCAGCGCATCGCGCTCGGTGTCCGACATCTGCGGCAGCACCTTGCGGTACAGGTTGAAGATCGGCGCCGACAAAAGGGCGCGGCGGATCGGACGTACGCCCAGCAAGACCGCCGCCAGGAGCGCGACGATGACCAGAGCGTAGATGACTGCGTTCATTTTCTTGTCTCCGTGGAGGTTCTGTTCCGTCTGCGGGCGCTTGGCGTTCAGGGCACGTGCGGCAGGGGCGAGCGCAGGCCGCCGAGCAGAAAGCTCATCAGGCGCGGCAGCAGCAGGTTGGGGTTATCCGGTTGTTCGGCGTCGTCGATGGTCCAGCCCGTGACCGAGCGCAACAGGTCGGTGCCGATGATGGCGTACGAGGTGGCGCCCAGCATGAACTGGAAGCGCCACATGATTTCCGCGCGGGGCACGTCGGGCAGGGCTGCGAACAGCGCGTTGCGGTAGCGCTCCAGCACATCCGCGTACTCCTCCGCGAACAGCGCGCGGATGAAGTCGGAGGGATCCGTCATGGTGCGTTCGAGCAGCGGCAGGAAGGTGCTGCCGGCCTGCGCGGGATCGGCCGCCAGGCGCAGCAGCGTGCCGAAAAAGGCGTCCACGATCTGCGACGGCTTCAGGGGCCTGCCTTCGGCTTGCGCCTCCAGCTCATCCAAAAGTCGCAAGCGCTCGCGGTTCAGCACTTCAAGGCGACGTTTGAGCACCGCCTGCACGAGTGACTCCTTGGAGCCGAAGTGATAGTTCACCGACGCCAGATTGACGCCGGCGGCCGCGGTGATCTGGCGCATCGAGGTGCCATCGTGTCCTTGTTGGGCAAACAAGGCCTCGGCGGTGTCCAGGATGGATTCACGGGTGAGGGAAGGTCTGATTTCTTGCATAAGGTTGAATTCAAACGTTCGTTTAAAAACAATTATGCGTGAGAGATGGCTGAGACGCGAGCCTCGGCTATCCCCAATAGGGTTTACCACTAGCGGGCCGCAAGTCCCGCGTTCAGGACCGGCCGGATTCTCGCCAATCTCCACCAGAGGGATGACGAAACTCATGCGGAGGGAGTAACGATTTCCTAGTGTTTGCGCATGACCTTGAGCCTTTCGTCCTCGGACTGCCGACCTAGGATGAATGTGGTCTGGAAGGGAGGCGCAAAACCCCGCAGTATCAGCGCGAGGAGTTGAATCTGTCGCGCCCCTGAATACGCAATGACAGGCCCTAGTCCGTTCGCCGTAACGGACGGAAGGCCGACAAGCCCTGGCACAGGAGCAGGAGAAATGAAAACCTACAGAGTGGGACTGCTGGTCGACGGGTACGAGCAACCCGGCTGGATGCATGAGATGGTGGATTGGCTCACGCATAGCCAGGATTTTGAAGTCGCTGCTTTGCTGGTGATGAGTGAGGAGGGCGGCGAGAAAGCGCCCCGGTTGGGTGCGCGCGCGTTGTTTGGCGCCTTGTCGCGCCTGGAAGCGCGGCTGCTGCCGGCAAAGCAGCGGCAGGCGCTTGCGTGCCGCGACATGCGGGAAAGCGTGTCATCGGATACGGCTGCCGTCCTGTCGTTGACGCCTGGCATGCCCGCGGCCGAGGTGCAAAGCCAGGTTGCGGCGCTGGGCCTGGACCTGGTCATCACGCTGGGCGCATCGCCGGCCACCCGCGAACAAATGGCGGGCTGGGCGCGGCTGGGCGTATGGCAGCTGAGTTATTCGGATATTGCGGTGGCGACCAGCCGCTATGCCGGCTTCTGGGAGGTCTATCAGCGTGAAGATCACACCACGGTGAAGCTCTGGCGCGTGGGGCCGCGGGAGGACCAGGACGAATTGCTGGACCAGCGCAGTTTCAACACCGAAGTGTTCTGGTTGAAGAATCAGGCGCGCGCGTTCAGCCTGGGCAATTTCATGGTGTACGACGCGCTGCAGGCGCTGGCCCGCGTCAAGCAAGGCGTTGCGCCGCCGGGCATGCAGATCATGAGCGGCTTGCGGCGCGAGGATCCGGTGGAGTGGGATAGCGCCGCATATATTGCGCGTCAGGCCTGGTTAATGTCGGATTTGATTGTGCGGCGCGTCATGAAACGCAATGTGCGCTGGCGGATAGGCATGTTTCCTTCTGCCCGGCAGCAGGCGGTGGTATCCGAGGCCATGGTATTGCAGCCGCCCAAGGGCAGATTCTTCGCGGATCCGTTTGTATATACCCAGGATAAAAAGCCGTATATATTTTTCGAGGATTACGATTTTACCTCGCGCAAGGGCACGATCTCGGTTGCGACCTACTCCGACGGGGCTTTCCGCCTGCTGGGTACGGCCCTGAACCTGCCCTACCATCTGTCATTCCCATATATATTCGAGCACGAAGGCGTCACCTACATGGTGCCGGAGACCTGCGGCAATCGCAGTATAGAGCTCTGGAAATGCACCGATTTTCCGCTCAAATGGGAGCTTGATGTAAATTTGATGACTAATATATCCGCCGTCGATACCATTATTTTCAAACACGGCGAATATTGGTGGTTATTAACTAATATCGATCGGACCGACGGTCAAAGCCATTGCGACGAATTATTCGCTTTCTTTTCGGATTCGCCGCGCTCGACCGAGTGGACGCCGCATGCCTGCAACCCCATCGTGCGCAACCCGATGCGGGCCCGCAACGCCGGAATCGTTGTGTCGCCTGGCGGAGAGGTGATCCGCTGCGCCCAGTACCAGGGCTTCTGCCACTACGGCAAGGGCGTGTCGTTGAACCGGATAGAGGAACTAACGCCGTCCACCTATGTGGAAACGGACGGCGAAATCCACTACGCGAGCTTCCTGAGAAAACGTCATGCTTCGATGCACCATTGGCATCATCAGGGCGGGCATACGGTATTTGACTTCGCCTATATGGAGTAAATCGTGCCGGAAACGCAAAAATAAAAATGTTACCTATATTTCGATTACGAGAAAGACGCACGGGCTTGATGTGTCCGCGGAAACATATAGACAGTTATTGTCCTGATTCCGGAACTTCCAGGCCGCGCCCGGCGGATGCCGCGGCGCGGCTTTTTTACGCCTGTAACAGCGGCCTGCCTTAGCCTGCGACCCGCGCCGGACCTGCATCTTCCATAGGGAAAGCGCAAGCTCCTCATGGGGAATTCCTGGTGAAAACCCTAGCGCCGGAATGGATGAGATGCGCGTCTCGTCCAGATTTACGATGATGATTAAGGCTAACGAATGATTTCTGTTTTTGTCGGATTATATCGAGCCGAAACGTCTTGATTTTGACAATTTCGAACCATAAGATGGGTCCATGCCATCCGTTATGTTGGCTACCAAAGTCTCCCAGCCCAAATGCTCCGGTTCAGCTTCATTAGATATTCCGGAATATTGCGGACTCGCATCGCAGGGTTGGAAAAAAAATAGTCTTCAGCACAGCGAAGATCCCTTCTAGGCCCGTCGAAAAACCGGGAGGACACCATGGCCAAGATGGTCCTGATTGAAGCCCATCCGCTCCTGCGGTTGGGGTTGTGGCAGATTCTGAGCAAGTTGGATGATGTGTGGGAAATCGAGGGGATGGGTTTGGCTGACATCTCCAAGGCGGACGGCGTGCACGCGGGCGCCGACCTGTTGATCTATGGATTGCCGGTGGATACCGACGAAGCGTGGAGCGCGCTGCATGAAATCCAGCGCGTGCTCACGCCCAAGCGGATCCTGCTGCTGACGGACGTCATGCCCCTGCCCATGCCGGTACAAGGGTTGCCCGGGGCAAGCGTCTACGGTTGCCTCATGAAGACGGCATCGGTGGAAATCCTTGAAGCGGCCATCCGCCTGGTCATGGCGGGAGGGCAGTGCTTCCCCAGCGAACAGGCATTGCAGGCTCCCGCGCAAACGGTCTGCGCCTTGCCGGCCAGGGATGCCGACGATGCCGCTGCCAGCAAGGGTTCCATGCCCGTCAGCGCCGGCGCGCAGCTGCTGCAGATCACGCCGCGGCAATACGAAGTGCTGGTGTTGCTGGCGCGCGGCTATCCGATCAAGACGGTCAGCAGGATGTTGAACATATCGGTGGCCACGGCCAAAACGCATGCGTGCACGCTTTACCAGCGCTTGCATGTGAAGAACAAGGGCGAAGCCGTATACGCGGCGCTGCAGCGTGGCGCGACCTTGGAATGGCATGAACCGAACGGCAGGGATGTGGATGCCGGGCAGCTTTATGGGCGCAAGCTGGGGTAGCCGGGATTGGTTTGCGCAGCCTGCCCGGCAGCCTGGAACAAAGGCGTTCCGTTGCTGCCGGGAGCGCGCATAGCCATCATGGCTAATTCATACACAGCAGTATCCGCGGTCGCAGTGCTGCTGCATTCCTCCACCAATCATCCTCCTGAACGAGATTCAGCGAACGTAGCCGCTGATAGCATGGGTTGTGTCCGCAAGACTGGATCGAGAAGGCGAACAACTCCGCCTCGCCATCGCGATTCCGTGCCGCGGACGAGATTCCCGTGAGGTCGGTGACGCCAGCAGCCTGCCGTTGCAGCAATGATGCGCCAGCGTCATGGGAACCGTGTATGGGCCATGCGTCACAAGGTTCCCCCCGGGATGACAACCGTACTGATCGAAGACTACGCTCTGCTCCGTGTCGCGATCCAGCATGTGCTGGAGCGTGCGCGGAACACCGACGACATTCTGGCCATCTCGCCAGCCCAATTGCTCACCATGTCCAGTTCGATCAACCGCCCGGTGGAGTTGCTGGTGATGGGTTGCAGCGGCCTGGCCGAGCAGGACGTCGGACTTCTGTCCCAATCGATGGCGTTCTTCATGCCGCGGCTGGTGCTGGTGCTTTATTCGGTGCTGGACCCGGGCGTCATGGCGGCGTGTGCGCGGGCAGGCGTCGCGGGCTACATGCCCAAGGCCTCCAGCCCCGATGCGCTGGCGGCGGCGGTCAGCCTCGTCATGGCGGGCGGCGAATGCTATCCGCAGCCCGCGGCCCGACCTCAGGGCGCCTCGCATCCGCCAACCCAGGAGCTGAGGGAGCTGACCCAACGGCAGGAAGAGATCCTGCAATTGCTGGTGCAGGGCAAGACCATGCGGGAGATCGGCCAGCAGGTCGGCATCTCGGTGGCCACCGTGAAGAGCCACGCGCGCACGCTGTACTGGAAGCTGAACGCGCGTAACCAGGCCGAGGCAGCCTACATCGCGGTGCAGATGGGACTGGTCAGAAGCGGCAACGGCGCAGCGCCCGCCAAGCACGACCCAGACGCGTAGGATGGGTCAAGCGCGAGAGACTTGATGCAAGAGCATCGGTCTCGAGTGCGCGTAACCCGTCGCCAACCGCCAAGAGAAAATTGAACTCATCGCAACGTTGACGGCCTGCGCGCAGCAGATGCGGCAGGCTTGTGCGGCGCCGTGCGGACGTTCAAACGCCCGCGCCGCGGGCCGCATGCTTGCCCTTGGCCGCTATCAGCGCTTCGAATTCCTGTTCCGCGGCAGCCAGCACGCTGTCCACATGCAGATGCGTCTGCGCATACTGGCGCGCCGCGGCGCCCAGGGTTTCGCGGATCTGCGCGTTGTAGCTGAGCTTGCGCACCGCCTCGGCCATGGCCGCTCCGTCTTCCGGCGGCGTCAGCAGGCCGCAGCGCGCGACCACGCCGGCCAGCTCGGTGCCGGGCGAGGCGCCGCACACCACGGGCCGGCCGCTGGCCAGCATGCCAGTCAGCTTGGACGGCATCACCAGGTCGGCGGCGCCGGCGCGTTGGGGCAGCAGATGGATGTCGGCGGTATTGAGCAATTCGCCCAGGCGTTCGGCAGGCTGCAGGTCCAGGAAGACGACGCGGGCCAGGCCCTCGCATTGCTGCTGCAGCGGCGCGCGTTCAGGACCCTGGCCGCAGAAGACGAACCACAGGCGCGTCTCGCGGCTGAGCCTGCGGGCCACGTCGGCCAGGGTCTGCAGGCCCTGCTTGCCGCCCATGTTGCCTGAATAAAGCGCAACGATCGCGTCGTGCGGAATGCCCAGTTCGGCGCGGTAGTTGCCGCCGCCGGCGCGCGGCGCAATCGCATCGACATCGATCCAGTTGGGCAGCAGCACCGCGCGGCCCGGGTCCACGCCCTTGGCCCGCGCCAGGTCCAGCATGCGCCTGGATATGGTCGACACGCGGTCGAAGCGGCGCATCAGCCAGCGTTCGGCCCTGAGCACCATGGCGCGCAGGCCGGCGCCCTTGAGCAGCCCCAGCTCGAACGCGGCGTCCACTTCATAGTCCTGGATGTGCAGCCAGGCGCGGGCGCCGCAAAGCCGCGCCGCCAGCCAGGCGGCGGGCGCGCAGAAGAGCGCGGGCTCCACCACCAGGATGATGTCCGGCCGCCCGGCGGCCGCGCGCAACAGCGAGGGCAGGCTGGACAGGGCGAAGCTGGCCAGGTGGATCAGGCGCTTGAGGCCGCCCGGCCGTCCGGGAACCCAGAGCGGCGCGCGGCGTACGGTGACGCCGCGCAGGGTTTCCTTGCGGTAACGGCTGGCGCGATAGCCTTCGTGCACCTGCCACTGCGGATAGTAGGGCGGGGCCGTCACCACGCTGACTTCGTGGCCGCGCGCGGCCAGCCATTCGGCCAGTTCGGCGCTGTATTTGCCGATGCCGGTGAGTTCGGGCGCGTAGTTGATGCCGTAGATGAGGATCTTCATGCCGGGCCAGCCTGGCGCGGGCGGATCGGACGGCATGGGTTGCCGTGGCACACCATGGCGGGCGGCATGTTGCGGAACACCGAGCTGCGTGCGCCGATCACGGCTTCACGCCCGACGGTCACGCCGGGGCCGATGAACACGTCGGTCGCCACCCACGCACCGTCCTCGATGCGCACGGCGCGTTCGCGCAAGGGAAAGTCGGGTTGCGCCGCATCGTGGTCTGCAGCGCAGAGGTAGCTGCGCTGCGACACCACGGCGTGGGCGCCGATGTGGATGGGACCCAGGCTGTAGATGACCGCGTCGTCCCCAATCCAGGCGTAGTCGCCGATTTCGACCTTCCATGGATAAGTCACGGTGGCGGTGGGCCGGATCAGCACCTTGCGGCCGACCCGTGCGCCAAAGCACCGCAGCAGCCAGCGGCGAAAGCCATAGGCAACTTGCGGCGACCAGCGGAACAGCGTCGCCTGCACCGTCCACCAGAGCTGCACCGTCAGGGCGGAGCGGCCGCGCTGGCCGGGCGCCAGCGCAAAACGGTCGAGCTGTTGCAGGGCGCTCATTTGGCGGCTCCCGCCACGGCGTCGTCACGCGCCGCGGCGGCGCTGGCCTGCCGCGCCTTCTGGATCTCTTCGGTCTTGATGCGGATCTGCCAGTAGTACATGGCGCGCGCCACCGCGTAGTCGTAGCCCGCCTTGCCGTCCAGGAAGCCCAGGCGGAACACGTAGGAATGCAGGAACGAGATGGGCGCCTTGAACGGCATGGCCTGGAAGATGCGCTTGAGCAGGGCGCGCGCGCCCACGTTGGCCTCGCGCGGATCGTTCATCAGGCCCTTGGTGCGCAGGTTCGCTTCCCAATCGGAATAGCGGTTGTGCTTGTCGAAGTAGTGGAACAGCGAATCATGGTCGTTGTGCACCATGCGCTGGCGCAGGGCGAAGGTTTCGCCTTCGACCTGCGGCTGGTAATGGCCTTCGACCTCCCACATATGCGCCACGTCGAGATCGTCGTAGTCCAGGAAGCGCGAGCGGTCGCGCGCCAACAGGGCCAGCTTGTACACGCGGTGGCCGTGTTCCAGCTTCTTGCCGCAGAAGACGTAATCGAACGGCACGAAGGCGCCGCCCGCGCCCGCCGCGAAGCGCGGCAGGGCTTCGCGTATTTCCGCGGCCAGGCCGGGCGTCATCTCTTCGTCCGCGTCCACGTACAGCACCACGGGGTGCGAAAACGGCAGCTGTTCCAGGCACCACTGCTTCTTCTTGGGATACTTGCCGTTCCACTGGAAGTTCGAGACCTTGGCGCCCAGCGCCGTCGCCATCGCGCAGGTCGCGTCGGTGCTGTTGGAGTCCACCACGAATACTTCGTCGAATTCGACCAGCGCCTTCAGGCACTTGTTGATGTTGCGTTCCTCGTTCTTCGTCATGACGACGACCGATACCGGTATCTTCTGCATGATGCTGTCCTGTTCAGGGCGTGCCGCGCTGCATCAGCGGGCGGAAGAGGGCGATGACGTTGCGGCAGTGCCGTTCCAGGGAAAAGGCGTCGGCGCGTTCCGGGCCTTGCTCGGCAAACCGTTCACGCATCTCCGCGTCATAGGCCAGGCGGCGCACCGCCTCGGCCAGGGCCGCGGCGTCGCCCACCGGAACCAGCAGGCCGTAGCGGCCGGAATCCAGGATTTCAGCCGGGCCATGGGGACAGTCGGTGGAAATGACTGGCACGCCCAGGCACAGCGCTTCCACCAGCACATTGCCGAAGCTCTCGCGCAGGGAGGTCAGGGCGAATGCGCCGGCGCCCGCAATCACCGGGAACGGGTTGTCGATATGGCCCGCCAGGGTGACCGGGCTGCGCGAGCCGCGCTCATCGATGCGTTTTTGCAGGGCGGCATGCTCGGATCCTTCGCCCAGGATGGTGAAGCGGATGCCGGGGTCATCCAGCAATGCGGCCGCGTCGATCAGCGTCGCGTAATCCTTCACTGCTTCGAGCCGGCCCACGGCCACCACATGGTAGGGGGCGGGCTGCGCGGGGTCGTCGCCGCCGCGGCCGCCCTGTGCGCGCACATTTTCCAGCGGCACGCCGTTGTAGATGGTGTGGACCTTGCCGCGCAGCGGCGGAAACATGCTGACCAGGTCTTCCTTGACGCCGCGCGACACGCCCACCACCGCATCGTGGCGCCGGTAGGTCTGGCTGACCAGCCAGCATTTCAGGCGCCGCATGCGCGAGGCTCCGTAGTGGATGGCCGGGCTGCTGTGTTCGAAGGCGACGGTGGCGAACTTGCCGCGCAGCAGCTTCTTGGCCGCCACGACCAGCATGTTGCACAAGAGGCCGTGCGAGCAGACGATGGCGGGCTGGTCGCGCCGGATCTGCATGAGCAGCTTGAAAAAGGCCACGGGCAGCATCAGCCGCAGCGCGGTCGGGGATTCGTTGACAGGGAGCGCCCGGGTCACCTTCGGATTGGATACGGGATACTCGCGGATGCGCGAACGCAGCAGGAACAAGGCGGAATCCACCCCTTGTTCCGGCAAGGCATCCACGATGAAGGCGACACATCTTCCTACGCCGCCGTGCAGGTCTGGCGCGACAAACAAGACATCAGGCATGTGGGATCACTCTAGTTGGCGTCCGGCGCGCAACGTCCGGGCGGTGGCTGGGGGCGGATGTCGTTCTTTGTTCTGGCACGGGCATGATCTGGGCATTGCGCATGAGCGACAGGCAATAGCACAGCAGGAACCCGGTGAAGGCGGTCTTGGGCGCATAGGCCAGGCCGCCGGAAAGCGAGTCGATGAAGATATAGATAGGCGCGGTGGCAAGCAGGTATCGCCGGTGCAGCTCCAGGCCCGGATGCGCATATCGTCGCAACAGCGTGAGCAGCAGAATGAGCGCGGGCGGAAGCATGATCATGATGGTGCCGACCACCCCGAATTTCATCAGGTAGAAGGCCCAGGAGTTGTGGGCGAAGGTGCTCAGCTCGAAGCCGTTCTCGCCCATGACCCAGCTGCGAAAGCCCGCGCCCTTGCCGAACACCGGACTCTCCGCGAAGAAGTCCATTTGCCCCTGCATTTCCTGGACGCGCGCGCCGTAGCTGGAGTCCTCGTCCAGGCGCTCGACGCTGAAGATGCGATTGGTGAGCACGTCCAGGTAGCCGATCGCGGCGAAGACCAGCACCCCGGCGACTGCCGCCGGCGCAAAGACCAGCACCGCGCGGCGCCGGATCTCGGGACCCGCGCCCAACAGCACGGCGATGAAGACCGAGATCGCCAGCTGCAGGTATTGGCTGCGGTTCAGCGAGAACACCAGGGCCAGCAGCATATAGACCGTCAGCGCGTAAGCCTTGGGTCCGGAAACGTTGAGCGTGCGCCGGAAGTACAGCAGAGACACCACGCCGAACGGAATGGCCCATACGCCCAGCCGCACGTTGCGCAGCGGATTCGCCACGCTGAAGCCTTGCAGCTGTTCGGCCAACATCAGCGTGGCCACGGCCAGGCAGGCCGCCACGATGTATTTCTGCAGCACCGCGTAGGCGGCCGGGCTGTCGATGTCCTTGTAGCAAAGAAAGGGCGTGCACAGAAAATAGAACACGATGCGCAGGTCCCGCGCGACATCGCCGGTCTCGATGCCGGGATGATGCAGCGACACCAGAAGCAGATAGATCACCGACACGCACTGGATACCCAGCAGCATGCCCAGCATGCCGCGGGGCAGCGCATAGGCCGCGGGATCCGCGAGCCGCAGCATCTTGACCACCAGCATGGCGACGAACAGGAAATCGAAGGGCGACAGCTTGAAGCTGCCGACGCCCAGGACGAAGTGATCGTCGTTCAGGGCCAGCGCCGTGAAGGCGAACATGCCCAGCAGATGCAGGGTCGATAAGCGGCGGTGCGTGGTCATTGTGGCTCTTCCCGGTATGGACAGGCGCTAGTGCGAAGCCCAGTCGTCTCGTCCGAAAATCCTGGTGGTCAGCTTTTCGAACAGATAGGACAGGTCGCCCTGCCGTGCGTGGGCGGCCACCTTGGACGCCCGGCACGACAGTTCGAACAGCTTGCCCAGGCCCGGCTCCGTGCGACGGATGCGCGAGACGATCTGCTCGCGCTCTTCGAGCAGCACGTCCTGCATCAGCGCCGTCTTGGTTTCGTCATGGGCGGTGTACACGCCCATTGCGTCCGGGACGATCAGGTTCTTGCCTTCGCGCAGCAGCCGGCTCCACAGCTCCAGGTCCATGCAGTAGCGCATGCTCTCCTGCAGGAGCCCGTACTTCTGCAGCAGGTCGCGGCGGAAGATCGCGGACTGGTTCGGGATGGACGCCTTCACCACCGTCAGCGTGCCGCGGTTGACCGGCGTGTAATGGATCTTGCGGAAGATCTTGTTGTCGGCGTCCGCCACGAACAGGTTGCCGCTGACGATGGGCGCGCGTCCCTTGGAGGCGGCCGCGCCCAGCTTGCGCAAGGCGCCGGGGAAGTACAGGTCGTCGGAGTTTTGCCAGCCCACATAGTCGCCGGTGGCGCGTTCGAAGCCCTTGTTGATGGCATGCGACTGGCCGCGGTCGGGCGTGCTCTCCCAGTACGTCAGGTAGCGCTCATACTTGCGGATGATGTCCACGCTGCCGTCGGTGGAGCCGCCGTCGATGATGATGTACTCCAGCCGCGGATAGCCCTGGTTCAGCACGGACAGGATGGTGCGCTCCAGGAAGCGGGCCTGGTTGAACGAGGGGGTAACGATGGTCACTTTCGGCAACAGGCTGCCGGCAATCGGCGCCGGCGGCCGCAACTCGCGGACGAAGTCGATGAGCTGACGTGAATACTCGTTATGACGCTTGCGCATGTAGGACCTCAGCATATGAGTTAACGGGTGGCCGCAGGCAAGGCGCCCGGAAATTCTGGGCGGGATTGACGGATGGCGAGGGCCACGCCGGCCAGCGTGATCGCCGCGTAGGCCATGCGGCCCCATGCCGCGGCGTGTTCCCCCGCCGCGTGTACCAGTCCCGCCATGACGCACAGCATCGCCAGGCCGCCCAGGCCGTTCAGGATGGCGACGGCGCGCGAATTGCCCAGGCCCAGCAGGGAAAAGTGCGCTGCGGCGTTCAAGGACAGCAGCCCGGAGGCCACGATCAGCAACTGGAAGGTGCCCAGATGGCCGCTGGCGACGTTGTCCCCCAGCAGCAGGTTCAGAAGCGGATGACTGACCGCCAGCACCGCCAGCGTGGCGCTGGCCGACAGCGCCAGGTTCCACAGCATCATGCGGCGGATCTCGCGTTCGACGGCGCCCGGATAGGGCGGCGAAACCGACAGGCGGGTGACGCGCGGCATGGCCTTCTGGAAGATCGCGACCGACGCGGTATGGATGATCTGGCCGACCTGCACGCCGACCGTGTAGATGGCCAGCGCCGCCGGGCCCATGAGACTGCCGACCAGCACCCTGTCCACCGAACCGAAGGCCAGGGCGCTCAGGCTGTTCAGCCAGGACCAGCGGGAGAAACGGAAGGCGTCCATCATGGCGGCGCGGTCGCGCACCGGGCGCACCAGGACGCGTCCATAGGTGCGCGCGAATACGCGCATCTTCACGCTGCCCGCGATCAGGAGTCCCAGCGCCTGCGCCAGGCCGGTCCAGGTGGGGGAGGCCGTCAGCCAGGCCGTGGCGCAAGCCAGCCCCATCGTGCCGGTGCGGCTGAAGACCTCGCACAGCGCCGTGGCGCGGAAGTCTTCACGCCCTTTCAGGCATCCGGAAAACAGTTGGTCATATTGCTGCGTCAGGTAGATGGCCAGCGCGGGCATGGCAAGCATCGTCACCGCCACGCCGCCGAAGGTGGCCGCCGGCCAGCCCAGGCCCACCACTCCCCACAGCAGCACTGCGGCCAGGGTCACGACCCCCAGCGCGCAGCCGATCAGCGACATGCTTACGCCGGCTGCGCGATAGGCGCCGCCCGGTTCGTGCATGCGCTCGGAAACCAGCTTGGTCGCCGTCACCGCCGCGCCCAGGTTGGCGGCATTGCCGAAGCCGGCCAGGGCGATGATCATCGAGTACTGGCCGAAGCCCACCGTTCCCAGCTGCCGGAACAGGATGGGCAAGGCCACCAGCGCCGCGACGGGGCCGATGCCATACTCCACCAGCCCCCAGAAGGAGGCATTGCCGGCGATGTGTTTCCTCAGGAATCCGAACATGGCTGGGGCCTGTGGGCATAGGGGTTCTGGCGAGGCCGTCAGGCCACGGGCAGCGCATGCTGGGTGCGTTCACGCAGGAAGTGCCCGTAGGCCAGCGTGATGCCATGCGTCAGTGAGATCTCCGGTTTCCAGCCCAGCGCCTGCATGCGGGCCGAGTCCATCAGCTTGCGCGGCGTGCCGTCGGGCTTGCTGCTGTCGTAGACGATGTTGCCCTCGTAGCCGACCACGCGGGCCACCAGCCTGGCCAGGTCGGCGATCGAGATGTCCTGCCCGGCGCCGATGTTGTAGATGCCTTCCGCCTGCGGATGCTCCATCAGCATGACGCAGGCCTGGGCCAGGTCGTCCACGTACAGGAACTCCCGCAGCGGCGCGCCGGTGCCCCAGATGCTCACGCTTTCCTGGCCAGATTCCCGCCCTTCGTGGAATTTGCGGATCAGCGCGGGCAGCACGTGGCTGCTTTGCAGGTCGTAGTTGTCATGCTGGCCATACAGATTGGTCGGCATGGCGCAGATGAAGCGCGCGCCGAATTCGCGCTGATAGGCCTCGCACAGCTTCAGGCCCGCGATCTTGGCGATGGCGTAGGGCTCGTTGGTCGCCTCCAGCGGCCCCGTCAGCAAGGCGTCCTCGCGGATCGGCTGAGGAGCTTCGCGCGGATAGATGCATGACGAACCCAGAAACAGCAGCTTGCGCACGCCGGCCGCATACGCGGCGCGGATCACGTTGCACTGGATCATCAGGTTCTTGTACAGGAACTCCACCGGATGCGTCTGGTTGGCGAGGATCCCGCCCACCTTGGCCGCGGCCAGGTACACCACGTCGACCGGCGTGGTCGAGAAGAAGCGGTTGACCTGATTCTGGTTTTCCAGATCCAGCTCTTCCCGGCCGCGGGTCAGCACGTTGCGGTACCCGCGGCGTTGCAGCTCGCGGGTGATCGCGGCGCCCACCATGCCGCGGTGGCCGGCGACGAAGACGCGTTGCTCCAGGTTCGTCATGTCGTGCTACTCCTTGTAGGCGTAGATTTCGTAGCCGTTCTGCTCGACCAGCGCATCGCGCCGGGCGTCGCGCAGATCGCTCTCGACCATTTCCTTGACCAGTTGCGCGAAGGAGGTGCGGGGCGACCACCCCAGCTTTTCGCGCGCCTTGGTCGGATCGCCCAGCAGGGTCTCCACTTCCGTCGGGCGGAAGTAGCGCGGATCCACTCGGACGATGACCTGGCCGGGCTTGACGTCATGGACCGGCGAGAACAGCACGGTGGCGGTCTCTTCCAGTCCTTCGCCCTCCCACGCCAGCAGGATGCCCAGCTCGCGCGCGGCGGTATTGATGAACTCGCGCACGCTGTATTGCATGCCGGTCGCGATGACGTAGTCCTCGGGCGTGTCCTGCTGCAGCATCAGCCATTGCATTTCGACGTAGTCGCGGGCGTGGCCCCAGTCGCGCAGGGCGGACAGGTTGCCCAGGTACAGGCATTCCTGCAGGCCGAGCACGATGCGGGCCAGGCCGCGGGTGATCTTGCGCGTGACGAAGGTCTCGCCGCGCTTGGGCGATTCGTGGTTGAACAGGATGCCGTTGCAGGCATACATGCCATAGGCTTCGCGGTAATTCACGCTGATCCAGTAGGCGTACAGCTTGGCCGCCGCATACGGGCTGCGCGGATAGAACGGCGTGGTTTCCTTTTGCGGCGTCTCTTGCACCAGGCCATACAGCTCGGAGGTGGAGGCCTGGTAGAAGCGGGCCTTGTTCTCCAGTTTCAGGATGCGGATGGCTTCCAGGAGACGCAGGGTGCCCAGGCCGTCGGCGTTGGCCGTGTATTCGGGTTCCTCGAACGAGACGCCGACATGGCTTTGGGCGGCCAGGTTGTAGATCTCGTCGGGCTGCACCGACTGCACGATGCGGATCAGGCTGCAAGAGTCGGTCATATCGCCGTGGTGCAGCACGAAATTGCGGGGCTGGTCATGCGGATCCTGGTACAGATGGTCGATCCGGGCGGTATTGAACAGCGAAGCACGCCGCTTGATGCCGTGGACCTCATAGCCCTTGGCCAGCAGAAACTCCGCCAGATAGGCCCCGTCTTGGCCAGTAACGCCGGTAATCAGTGCCCGTTTTGGCATGGTTGTATCCTTAAGACTTAGTGACTGCACGAAAGGAGCCGAAGGCTGCGGTACCAATGTGCAATGAGATTACTGTTGCACCAGCCGCTGAGATATCGGCCAAAAGGTCTAATAATTCAGCCTGTCGATAGGGAAAAAGGGACTGGATTGCTTCATCCAGCGCACCCAGCATGGCAATCGCCACCAAGGCCGTCAGCGCCGGGCGCCGGTTGACCGAGAAATAGATCAACGTGGTCAGGAAGGCGTAAGCCGCAAGATGCAGACGCTTGTCCCCAAAGGCGTCCGACATCTCGGCGGCCAGGCCCGGCAGGTTGCCTATCGTTACCAGTACGGCGAAGAACAGCCCGGCAAGCGGCAGGCAGATCCGGGCCATGCCCGGTCTGAAGAAGGGCGGGGGCACCTCTTTTTCAGACCCGGCCATACATGTCCTGGAATCTGACGATGTCGTCTTCACCCAGGTAGGCGCCCGATTGCACCTCGATGATTTCCAGCGGGATCTTTCCCGGGTTCTCCAGGCTGTGGATCTCGCCCAGCGGGATGTAGGTTGACTGGTTCTCGGTCAGCAGGTATTGCTTGTCGCCGTTGTAGATGCGCGCCGTGCCCGAAACCACGATCCAATGCTCGGCCCGGTGATGGTGCATCTGTGAGGACAGGCGCGCGCCGGGCTTCACCGTGATGCGCTTGACCTGGTAGCGCGGCCCCTGGCCGACCGAGTCGTAGGATCCCCAGGGCCGCTGCACTTCGCGGTGATGGTTCAGTTCCGAGCGGTGCTGCGTCTTGAAGATCTCGACCAGCCGCTTGACGTCCTGCGAGCGCGATTTGTGCGCCACCAGCACGGCGTCGGCGGTTTCGATCACGACGATGTCGTCCAGGCCCACCGAGGCCACCAGCCGGCTGGTGGAGTGGATCAGGCAGTTGCGCGAATCCTCCACCATGACGTCGCCGGTGGTGGAGTTGCCTTCCACCGTCTTCTGGGCGATACCCCAGACCGCGTCCCAGGCGCCCACATCGCTCCACGAGGCGGCCAGCGGGATGACCACGGCGCTGTCGGTGCGCTCCATGATGGCGTAGTCCATGGAATCGCTGGGGCAGGCCTCGAAGGACGGGCCGTCCAGGTGGAAAAGCGAATTCTCGCCATGTCCGATGGCCACCGCCGCCTGCACCTGTTCCAGCATCTTGGGCGCCAGGCGCGCCATTTCCGACAGGAATACCGAGGCCTGGAAGGCGAACATGCCGCTGTTCCAGTAATAGCCGCCATCATCGATGAAGCGCTGCGCCACCTCGGGCGAGGGCTTTTCAACGAAGCGGCGCACGCGGCGGGCGGGGGCCATGACGCCGGGCTCGTCCGCCTGGATGTAGCCGTAGCCGCTGAGCGGCGCGGTGGGCGTGATGCCGAAGGTCACCAGGGCGCCTTGCAAGGCGGCCTTGTAGGCTTCGGCGAAGGCGGCGCGCAGTACCTCACCGTCTTCCAGCACGTGGTCCGACGGCATGATCAGCATGACCGGGTCCTCGCCGTCGCGCATGGCGCGCAGGGTGGCCGCGGCGATTGCCGGCGCCGTGTTGCGCGCGAAAGGCTCCAGGATCACTTCCACGTCCTTGATGCCCAGCTCCAGCGCCTGCTCCGCCGCGATATAGCGGTGCGCGTCGTTGCAGACCAGGGTGGGCCGGGCCTGCGCATCCGCCGAACCCAGCCGCAGCAGGGTGTTCTGCAGCAGGCTGCGGTCATCGGTCAAACGGATGAACTGCTTGGGCAGCAGCTCGCGCGACAGCGGCCACAGGCGCGAGCCTGAACCGCCGCAGAGTATGACTGCCCGGTACGGGGGAGGGGGATTGGTCATGGCGCTCACTCCTTGAAGTAGGCCTGGGTGTAGGGGTGCACGCCGGGATCGGCGGCGAGGGCCTTCGCGGGCAGCCAGCGGTAGCTGCGGTGCTGGGCCTGGGGCAGGCTGGAAATGTCCAAAGAAAGCTCGGCCTCATAGGCGAGGACGACGTAGTGGGTGGAGCGTCCGGCTTCACCCGCAAAATTGGTGCCATAGAAGTGTTCGTACACGCCGCGCGGGGTCCAGGCCAGCTCGCTGACCGGGATGCCCAGTTCGTCGCGGGCGATGCGGCGCAGCGCGGCGTGCAGGGTCTCGTTCTTGCGGATCCGTCCGCCCGGCACGAACCAGGCGCCCTGGGCCGGGGGATTGGCCCGCAGGCCAGTCAGGTAGCGGCCCGCGGCATCGCGCAGCAGCAGGTCGATGGAAACCAGCGGCAACATCTCTACCGCCTGGCGGAACTCCGCCTGCGCCAGCAAGCCGTCGCGGGCCGCGGCCTTGCGTTGCTCGGGCCATCCCAAGGGTTTAGTAGACATTGCGGCCCGTCCATCCCGACAACGCCGTGCGGGCGATGATCTGCAGGTCCATCCTGAACGTCCAGTGCTGGATGTAGTAGATGTCGTACTCGACCCGGTCGCTCATCTTGCGCAGCGTGTCCGTCTGCCCGCGCAGGCCGTTGACCTGCGCCCAGCCCGTGATGCCCGGCTTGACGCGGTGGCGCATCATGTAGCGCTGCACCAGGTCCTTGTACATTTCGTTGTGTTCCAGCGCGTGCGGACGCGGACCCACCACCGACATGTCGCCCATCAGCACATTCAGGAACTGCGGCAGTTCGTCCAGGCTGGTGCGCCTGAGGAAGCCGCCAATGCGCGTGACGCGGGCATCGTTGCGCGTGGCCTGGGTGACCACGCCATGCTCCTGATGCACTGTCATGGTGCGGAACTTGTAGACATGGAAGACCTTGCCGTCCACGCCCAGCCGAGGCTGGGTGAAGAACACCGGGCCGCGCGAAGTCGCCTTCACCAGGATCGCCACCGTCAGCATCACGGGCGACAGCCCGACCAGCGCGCAGAAGGCGAAGCCGCGGTCGAAGAGTTCCTTGGCCCAGCCTCGCACGCCGGCGGCCGGCAGGCTGTTGAGCTGTATGGCCGGCAGACCCAGGAATTCGCCGATGCGGTGCCCCAGCAGCTGGATCGACATGACATCGGGAATCCAGCGGATATCCACCAGGTCGTTGCGCAGGTGATAGAGGACTTCGCGCAGTTCCTGGCCCGCTTCCATCGGCAGCACGATCCAGATCTCGCGGACGTTGTGCTCATGCACGAAGCCATGCAGCTCGTCCAGGTCATGCAGGCGGCGGACTTGCGGCGGCAGGTTCTCATGGGGCTCGGCATAGATGCCCGCCACTTCGTAGCCCGCGCCGCGGTATTGCTCGACGCGGCGCCACAGGTCATGGCCCAGCGCGCCAAAGCCCACCAGCAGTACGCGCTTGCGGTCCAGCCCGCGGTCGCGCGCCGCGCCCAGGATCGCGTAGACCGCAATGCGTAAGCCGGCCAGCGTCAGCGCCGACATGCCGAACCACGTAGCCGCCCATATGCGCGATATCGCCGCGGTCTGGTGCATGAGAAAACTGATGCAGATGCCCAGCGCGAACACCAGCGCCCAGGCCGCCAGGCTGCGCACGACCAGGTCGGTCAGCAGGCGGCCGCGCCAGGATACATAGAGGCGGAAGGCCGGGAATATGGCGACCACGCCCAGGCCGCACAGATACACAAGGAACAGATGGATCTGCGGAGGATCCGCCAAGGCATCGTCCGAGAATTTCAAGCCGGTGGCAGTCAGGCCGCAGGCGATCACGATCGCGGCATCGAGCAAGCGATAGAGATAGCTTGCTCCGCTGAATCTAGACGACGTGTCCGTTTGGGACGGGTCCATCGCGCACTCCTGTTCGTGGGGAGCCGCCGTGCGAAAGGCAAAGACAGTGCACCGCCGCAAAGCTTGTGGCTACCGACAAAATCTTATTGAGTGCGCAAGGCACCCGAAACCTCCAAACGATGTAGGAGAAGGCTTAGGACATCCGTCGAATGTGCGGGGCTAGGAAAAGAGAGTGGAATGTCGCAACCCGTTACGCATCGGGCTCACTCCAAGCAACGAAGTCATTCACAAGTGGATTTGCCATGACGACATTTTTCGGAACGTTGAGCCGAGGCATAGCAGCTATCGCGCTCGTGTCCTCGCTGGGCGCTTGCGCCTTGTCTCCCGGTATGACCTTTGACGCCAATCAACTTGCGGATCCGCTGGATCCGAACTCCAAGGCTGTAATCAAGGAAATCACGCCGTCGCTGGTGCTTGAAGACCAGCGCGCGCGCCAGGCATTGCTCGACAACGAAGGCGTCGACAAGCTCTACGGCAAGTCCGGGCCGTACCTGATCGGGCCCGGAGACATCCTCTCGATCGTAGTGTGGGACCACCCTGAACTCGTCCTTCCGACGCAAACCTACGCCATCGGGACTGGGGTAACGGAACTAGCCATTGGAGACACCGCCTCGGGCATTCCGGGCTATACGGTTTCATCCACTGGATATATCCAATTTCCCTATGCGGGATTGCTGAAAGTGGCCGGGTTGACGGAACTTCAGGCGCGCAATCTCATAGTGAATAGTTCGAGCAAGTACATCCAGGATCCGCAGATCACCGTACGCGTTCTGGGATATCGCAGCAAGCGTGTTTACGTCGATGGCGAAGTGAAGACGCCGGGCGCAATCGCGATCAACGATATCCCGATGACCCTGTTGGAAGCGATCAACAGGGCCGGAGGCATTCTGCCCACGGGCGATCGCAGCGCAGTCTACGTGATCCGTGACGGACGCCGTACTCGCGTGAACGTGCCTGCGCTGATCGAGCGTGGCCAAGACCTGAACCAGGTGCTGCTGAAGTCCGGCGACATCGTCAGGGTCACGCCGCGCGATGACAGCAAGGTGTTCGTGATGGGCGAGGTGACCTTGCCCACCGCGGCAGTGATGCGTGACGGACGCATGTCGTTGACCGAGGCGCTGGGCTTGGCCGGAGGACCGAACCAGCTGACCTCGAATCCGTCTCAAATATTCGTTGTGCGCAGCACTGAGCAAGCGACGCCGCTGGTGTTCCACCTGAACGCCGGATCGCCGCAGACTCTTGCGGTGGCGGAGAAGTTCGAGTTGCAACCCAAAGACGTGGTGTTCGTGGATACGGCGGCCCTGGTGCGGTGGAACCGCTTCATCAGCAATCTGTTCCCGAGCGCCCAGACCGTACAGACCGTGAAGTCCATAGATTAGTCCGCCTTAAACCACGCCTGGGGACGCCGCGACCGCGGCGGCGTCTTCTCTTGGAGAGCTGCATGTCGTTGCCCATCGAATCGTTCGAGCCGTCCGTGCCGGCTCGCCAGCAGGAAACTCCGTTGTCGTCCCATGTGGACGCCATCTTCTCCAACCGGTGGATGATCATCGCGATCACTCTGCTTGCATTACTGGGGGCGCTTACCTATGTGATGATCACGCCCAAGGTGTACTCGGCCGACATCATCGTGCAGGTGGAAGAGGAAATGCCGCAGGGGCAGAGCCGCAGCCTGCTCGGCGATGTGTCCTCCATGTTCGATACCAAGGCGGAGACCTCGGGCGAAATGGAAGTGCTGCGTTCGCGCATGGTGGTTGGACCCGCAGTCGACAAGTTCCTGCTGTACATCCAGGCCAAGCCGCGCTATTTCCCCGTGATCGGCGAATGGCTGGCGCAGCGCTACGAAAGCCTGCCGTATCCGTCTAGCCTGCCGCGCGGCGGTTATGCATGGGGCGGAGAAGCCATCGCGATCTCGCAGCTGGACGTGCCCAACGAATGGCTGGGCAAGCCCTTTCGCGTGACCACGCTGGGCGAAGGGCGCTACACGCTGAGCGACAAGTTCACGGGCGCGACCTTCAACGGCACCGTGGGCAAGCCCGAGCATTTCCGGCTGCCTGGCGGCGGCGCGATGGACGTGCATATCGACGCGCTGACGGGACGCCCCGGGACCGAGTTCACGGTGTCGCGCAGCTCGCGCCTGGCAGCCATCGAGGATGTGCAGGCGCGCCTGGGGATCTTCGAGCGCGGCCGCACGTCGGGGGTGATCGGCGTCACGCTGGAAGGCAATGATCCCGCGCTGACGACTGCCGTGCTCAACCAGATCGGCCAGGAGTACGTGCAGCAGAACGTAAATCGCAAGTCGGCGCAGGCCGAGAAGTCGCTGGTATTCCTTGAACAGCAGCTGCCGGTGCTCAAGGGCGAGCTGGACGCGGCCGAGACCAAGTACAACTCCCTGCGCAACAAGCGCGGCACCATCGACCTGAGCGAAGAAGCCAAGCTGATCCTTGCGCAATCGGTGGATGCGCAGACCAAGGTGATGGAACTGCGCTCCAAGCGCCAGGAGATGATCACCCGCTTCGCGCCAACCCACCCCAGCATCGTGGCGCTGGACCGCCAGATCGCCGGGCTGACCGGGGACGTCAACCGCATCGGCAACAACATCCGCCAGCTGCCTGACCTGGAGCAGGACGTGGTGCGCCTGGTACGCGACGTGCGCGTCAACACCGAGCTCTACACGGCATTGCTCAACAACGCCCAGCAGCTGCGCCTGATCCGCGCCGGCAAGGTGGGCAACGTGCGCATCCTGGACTCGGCGGTGCAGCCGGACAAGCCGGTGCGTCCCAAGGCCGCCATCATCATCGGCGTGGCGACCGCCTTCGGCCTGATCTTCGGCATGCTGTGCGCGTTCGTGCGCAATGCGCTGTTCGGCGGACTGTCGGAACCCGACGACGTCGAACGCCATACCGGCCTGCCGGTGTTGGCCGCCATTCCCTATAGCGACATGCAGGACAAGCTGTGGCGGCGCAGCCGGCGCAAGAACGCCAGCGTGCCTGCGCTGCTGGCGCAGAGCCAGGGCAACGCGCCGCCCATCGAAAGCCTGAGGTCGTTCCGCAACGTGCTGCAGGCGTCGCTGCGCCAGTCGGCCAACAACATGGTCATGTTCACCGGCCCCGTGGCAGGCGTGGGGAAGTCCTTCCTGTCGGCCAACTTCGCCTTCATCCAGGGCGGCGTGGGCAAGCGCGTGCTGCTGATCGACGCTGACTTCCGCAAGGGCCAGCTCAACCGCTACTTTGGCGTGCCCAAGGAAGACGGCCTGTTCGAAGTGCTGTCGGGCACGATACCGCTGACCCAGGTCCGCAAGCACAGCGTGTCCGAGGGCGTGGACTTCATCGCCACCGGCGCGGTCACCTTCGACCCGTCCGAGTTGCTGGCCTCGCCGGTGTTCGGCGAAACCCTGCGCGAACTGGCCTCGCAGTACGACATGGTGATCCTGGACACGGCGCCCGTGCTGTCGTCTCCGGACGCGGCCGTGGTCGGAACGCATGCGGCGGCGGTGATGGTGGTGGTGCGTTCGGGCATGAACACCGTGGGCGAGATCCGCGAGACGGCCAAGCGCCTGATCCAGGCGGGCGCGCCGGTGGACGGCGTGCTCTTCAACGGCCTCAAGCTCCTGCCGGAACGCTTCGGCTTCCGGTCCAAGTACGGCAGTTACCGCTACTCCCGTGCGGCGTATTACGGCGATTTCAAACAGAACGGCCCTAAATAACGCCACCCGGAGAAACTGGCATGCACGGAACTTTTGGCTGGGACACGCCGCAAATTCTGGATGCGGTTTTCAAGGCTTATGACATACGCGGCACGGTGCCGGAAGAAATCGATGCGAGGTTCGCGCACAGCCTGGGGATGGCGGCGGGAACCCAGGCCCGCGAACAGGGAGCGCGGTCCATCGTGGTGGGGAGGGACGGCAGGCTGAGCAGCGTCGAGCTGGCGGCCGCCTTGCAGGCGGGCCTGCGCTCGGCGGGCATGCACGTCATCGACATCGGCATGGCGACCACGCCGATGGTGTACTTCGCGACGCGCCTGATGGACACGGGCGCGGGCATCGCGGTCACGGGCAGCCACAACCCGCCCGCGCACAACGGCTTCAAGATCGTGCTGGACGGCGCCTCGCTATATGGCGAAGGCATCACCGCGCTGCGCGATGCGATGCGCCTGCCCATCGAATCGGCCAGCGCCTCGGGCGGACGCACGCAGATGCAGATCATGCCGTGCTACACGGCGCGCCTGATGGGCGATATCCGCATGGCGCGTCCGATGAAGATCGCCATCGATTGCGGCAACGGCGTGGCGGGCGCCGCGGCGCCGGCGCTGTTCCGCGCCCTGGGCTGCGAAGTGGTCGAGCTGTTCTGCGAGGTCGACGGCTCGTTCCCGGGCCATCACCCGGATCCGGCCGATCCGCAGAACCTGCAGGACCTGATCTATTGCCTGCGCTATTCCGACTGCGAGGTCGGCCTGGCGTTCGACGGCGACGGCGACCGGCTCGGCGTGGTGACCAAGACGGGGCAGATCATCTGGCCCGATCGCCAGCTGATCCTGTTCGCGCGCGACGTGCTGTCGCGCAATCCGGGCGCCGAGATCCTCTATGACGTCAAGTGCAGCCGCCACGTGGCGCGCGCCATCACCGAGGCGGGCGGCAAGGCCACCATGTGGAAGACGGGGCACTCGCTGATCAAGGCCAAGATGCGCGAGACCGGCGCGCTGCTGGCCGGCGAGATGAGCGGCCACATCTTTTTCAAGGAGCGCTGGTACGGCTTTGACGACGGCATCTACGCCGCCGCCCGGCTGCTGGAGATCCTGTCCGGCGCGCCGGATCCCTCGGCCCTGCTGGAAAGCCTGCCGCAGTCCTGCGCTACGCCCGAAATCAAGCTGGAAACCGCCGAAGGCGAGCAGTTCGACCTGGTGGAAGCGCTGCGTGCGCAGGGACAGTTTCCCGGCGCGCAGTCCATCAACGACCTGGACGGCATCAGGGTGGATTACGCCGACGGCTTCGGCCTGGCGCGTCCGTCCAACACCACGCCGACGGTGGTATTGCGTTTTGAAGGGGACACCGTGGCCGCATTGGCCCGTATCGAGGAGGATTTCCGCAACGCGTTCCGACGCATTGCCCCTCATGTTCGTTTACCGTTTTAAGGAGCATCACGCGATGGGAAAGGCCAAGTATGCGATTGAGGCGCTAAGGGCGAATTCGGGCCTGGCGGACAGCCCGGAGTGGCAGGCGTTCGCGCAGGCCGCGCACGGCGCGGAATTGGACGGCGCGGCGCTGAAGGTCATCGAGGCGGCGGGTCTTTGCGTGGACCTGAGCATGCAACGGCAGTCGCCGGCGCTGGAAGCGGCGGCCATGTCGCTGCTGCAGGCGCGCGGCGTGGCGGATGCGCGCCAGGCATTGTTCGCGGGCGAGCCGGTCAACTGGACCGAAGGCAAACCGGCATGGCATACGGCGCTGCGCGCCGGGCGCACGCGGGAACAGCCTGACGGCCAGGACGCTGACTCCGTCTGCGAGCATTCGCGCATGACGGACTTCGTGCGGCGGGTGGACCAGACGGCCGATTTCAACACGGTGCTGCATATCGGCATCGGCGGCAGCGATTGGGGGCCGCGCCTGGCGGTCCAGGCGTTTGGCGGGGCGCAGCAGCGCCGTCAGATCCGCTTCGTGTCCAACATCGACGGACACGCGTTCCATGATGCGGTGGCCGGGCTGGACCCGCGCCGCTGCCTGGTGGTGGTGTCTTCCAAGTCCTTCACCACCGCCGAGACGCTGCACAACGCGCGCGCGGCCATCGCCTGGCTCAAGCAGGGCGGCGTGGCCGACGTGTCGGAACATCTGGCCGCGGTCACCGCCAACGTGTCGGCGGCACGCGCGCTGGGCGTGCCGTCCAGCCAGATCTTCAAGATGTGCGACTGGGTGGGCGGGCGCTATTCGGTCTGGTCGGTCGCCGGCCTGTCGATCGCGCTGACGGTCGGCGCCGACGTGCTGATCGGCATGCGGGCGGGCGCCGAGGCCATGGACCAGCATTTCCAGCAAGCACCGTTCGCCTCGAATGCGCCGATCCAGCTGGCGCTGGCGGGCCTGGTCAACTGCAGCGTGCTGGGCCACAACTCGCTGAACATCGCGGCCTACAGCGCGCGGCTGCTGCACCTGGTCACCTATTTGCAGCAGCTGGAAATGGAATCGCTGGGCAAACGGGTCGCGGGCGACGGCGCGGCGGTCGGCGTGCCGACGGCTCCCATCATCTGGGGCATGCCGGGCACCGATGGCCAGCACACCTTCTTCCAGTGGCTGCATCAAAGCGAAGAGGGCGCGCCGGTGGACTTCATCGCCAGTCTGCAAGGCCATGCGGATAGTCCCGATGCGCACCGCATGCTGCTGGCCAACTGCCTGGCGCAGCGCCAGGCGTTGCTGCGCGGCAAATGCCTGGAGCAGGCGCTGATGGACGTGGCGCACATCGACGACCAGGAGCGTGCGCTGAGCCTGGCGCAGCACATGGTCCATCCGGGCGGGCGCCCTTCGACCCTGATCGTGTTGCGCCAGCTGGATCCGCGCGGCCTGGGCGCGCTGCTGGCGTTGTACGAGCACAAGGTGTTCGTGCAGAGCGTGGTCTGGGGCATCAATCCCTTCGACCAGTGGGGCGTGGAACTGGGCAAACGCCTGGCCACCGGCATCGAGCGCGAGCTGGCGGTGCCGGTGTCGGCCGGCGTGGTGGACTGGGGCCACGACGCGTCCACCTCGTACTGGATCGACCGCTACCGCAGCCATGCACAGGCGCCGCGGCCGCGCCATGCCTGGGTGCCGGGCGTGGCGGCGCATCTGTGAGGGAGACCATGCCGGATCTGCATGTGTTGGTGACGGGCGGCGCCGGCTATATCGGCACGCACACGCTGGTCGCGATGTTGGCGGCGGGCCAGCGGCCGCTGGTGCTGGATAACTTCAGCAACGGCAGCCGCGAGGCCGTGCGCCGCGTCGAGCGCCTCTGCGGCGTGGAGATTCCTCTGGTGGAAGGGGACATCCGCAGCCCTGGACTGGTCGAATCGGTGCTGGCCGAGACGGCAGCGCGCGGCGCGCCGGTGCAGGCGGTGCTGCATCTGGCCGGCAGCAAAGCGGTGGGCGAGTCGGTTGCCGATCCGCTCAAGTACTACGACAACAACGTCGGCGGCTCGGTGACGCTACTGCGCGCCATGCGCGAGGCGGGCGTGACGCGCATGGTGTTCAGTTCTTCGGCCACAGTCTACGGCGAGCCCCGCTACCTGCCGCTGACCGAGGCGCATCCGCTGGCGCCAACCAACCCCTACGGCCGCACCAAGCTGATGGTGGAGGAAGCGCTGCGCGATGTCTGCACGGCCGATCCCGCGTTCAGCGCGGTGACGTTGCGCTACTTCAATCCCATCGGCGCGCATCCGAGCGGCCAGATCGGGGAAAGTCCGCGCGACATTCCGAACAACCTGTTCCCGTACATCACCCAGGTGGCGGTAGGTCGCCAGCCTTTCCTGCGGGTGTTCGGCGACGACTACGAGACGGCCGACGGCACCGGCGTGCGCGACTATCTGCACGTAATGGACCTGGCGCAGGGGCATGTGCAGGCGCTGGCCTATTCGGAGCGCCATCCCGGATTCGTGGCGGTCAACCTGGGTACCGGGCAGGGCACCAGCGTGCTGGAGCTGGTGCATGCGTTCGAACGGGTCAACGGCTGCCGCATTCCCGTGCAGGCGCAGGCCAGGCGTCCCGGCGACGTCGAAAAGATGTGGACCGATCCCACGCTGGCGGCTTCCTTGTTCGGCTGGCATAGCACGCATGACGTGGATGCGATGTGCGCGGACGGCTGGCGCTGGCAGCAGGGCAACCCTCAGGGCTACGACCTCGGCACAGGGACATAACCCCTGCGCCATATCGGATGGATTCCTCGAAACCGGCGCGAGCGGTTACAGTTGACGGAAATATTGCGAAGCAGCATTGCCCGGCGGCCTGGCCGCCGCGGCCGTGCACCGTCAACGAGGCGCACCCCATGTTTGAATTCAATCCCTCTACCGGCCTCCTGCAGGAGCTGCAGTCATGAGCGGGCCGACCTACAGCGCGCCGGCCCACTGGAACCTGGACAGCATCGTGTCCGGCCTGCGCGAAGCGCGCGTGGCCTGGCGCGGTCCCCGCGGCCGCCTGCGCGAAGACGCCGGCCTGCGCGAATTCCCGTCGCAGGAAAGCCTGCGCCAGATCGTCAAGGATCTCTGTGGCGCGCTGTTCCCGATGCGCCTGGGTCCCATCGACCTGCGCGAAGAGGTCGAGGACTTCTACGTCGGCCATACCATCGGCGCGGCGCTGGACGCGCTGCTGCACCAGGTCTGTCTTGAATTGCAGTACGTGGGCCGGCCCGAACAGACCGAGCCCGCGGATGCGCGCCAGCGCGCCATCGAGATCGTGCGCCAGTTCGGCGCGGAGCTGCCGCGCGTGCGCGCCGCGCTGGACCTGGACGTGACCGCCGCCTATCAGGGCGACCCGGCCGCGCACAATGTGGACGAGGTCCTGCTGTGCTATCCGGGCGTGGCGGCGATGATCCACCACCGTCTGGCCAATGTGCTGTACCGCCTGGGCGCGCCGATGCTGGCGCGCATCGTGGCGGAAATCGCGCATGCGGATACGGGCATAGACATCCACCCGGGCGCGACCATTGGCCGCAGCTTCTTCATCGACCACGGCACCGGCGTCGTGATCGGCGAGACCGCCATCATCGGCGACCGCGTGCGCCTCTATCAGATGGTCACGCTGGGCGCCAAGCGCTTCCCGCCGGGTGAAAACGGCGAACTCAAGAAGGGCCTGGCGCGTCACCCCTTGATCGAGGACGACGTGGTGATCTACGCTGGCGCGACGATTCTCGGCCGCGTCACCATCGGCAAGGGTTCGACCATCGGCGGCAACGTCTGGCTGACCCGCAGCGTGCCGCCGGGCAGCAACGTGACCCAGGCCAGCCTGGTCAGCGACATGCCCGACTGCGGCCTGGGCGGCTGAGCAGCTTGAGGCCGCAGCCTTTCGCGCAGCGGCCGCCTTTTCGCGCGGGCGCCGATGCGCGCCCGCGTAACGGCCGGCCCTGAGGAGCCTGGATGGATACACGAGTCTCTGATCTGGCCGCGCTGCGCGGCTTTGTCGACCGCCACCCGCGGCTATTCGTGCTGACGGGGGCGGGCGTCAGCACCGATTCCGGCATCCCCGACTACCGCGACACCGAAGGCGAATGGAAGCGCAAGCCGCCCATGACGCTGCAGACCTTCATGGGCGGCGAACTGGCGCGGGCGCGCTATTGGGCGCGCAGCATGGTGGGCTGGCGCCGTTTCGGCCATGTGCAGCCCAATGCCTCGCACCGGGCGCTGGCGCGGCTGGAATCGCGCGGCCGCGTCTCGGTGCTGGTGACGCAGAACGTCGACGGCCTGCACGAGGCCGCCGGCAGCCGCGACGTCGTCGACTTGCACGGCCGGCTGGACGAGGTGCGTTGCATGGCCTGCGACTGGCGCGGCGGCCGCCAGGCATGGCAAGAGGCGTTGCAGGACGGCAACCCGGAATGGACGCTGCTGGATGCCACGGATGCGCCTGACGGCGACGCCGACCTGGAAGGCGAGGACTTTGCGCAATTTCAGGTGCCGCCCTGTCCGCGCTGCCGCGGCATCGTCAAGCCGGACGTGGTCTTTTTTGGTGAAACCGTGCCGCGCGAACGCGTGGACCGCGCCAACGCCGGCCTCATGAACGCCGACGCGGTGCTGGTGGTGGGGTCATCGTTGATGGTGTATTCCGGCTACCGCTTCGTCAGCGCCGCGTCGCGCAACGGCATGCCGGTAGCTGCCATCAACCTGGGGCGCACCCGCGCCGACAGCATGCTGACGCTGAAAGTGGAACTGCCTTGCGCCGTGGCGCTGGACGCGCTGTAACACACCCCGGGGCCGGCCGGTTTTTGACCGGTCTAAGCAAGTACTTGCCCTGCAAAGGTTTTTTTCGGCTGTTACAGACCTTTCCATAGGGTTGTCCACAGGAACTGGGGATAACTCCTAGGGATAACCCCGAGTTTTCGACCTTTTTAGAGCAGCGTTTGTCAAGTCTCGGGGGCGTCCGCCATGTCCCCCATTAGCGCCTTGCGGGCCGCGTGCCAGCTGCCGGCGTCCGGCGCATATAGCAGGCCGCCGGTGCGATGCGTGGGCTTGTAGGGCGAACCGTCGAAGTGGGCCGCGTAGCCGCCGGCTTCGCGGTGCAGCAGCCAGCCGGCTGCGTGGTCCCAGGCCGTCAATTGGTTGTAGAACGCGATGTGGCAGTGCCCGGCGGCCAGCATGCGGTACTCATGCGCGGCGCAACGCAGCGAGGCGGTGCTGCCCAGGCGCGACAGGTTGCTGTTGACGGTGGTACGCATCGGCTCGGGCAGGGCGCCGGTCGAGATCAGGCCGTCCATGTCTTCGGGCGGCGCGGGGCTGGCCACCGCGAGCTGGGCCTGCTTGCCGTTTTCATATTCCATCCAGGCGCCTTCGCCGCGCACGGCGAGCGCGCTGTCGCGGCTGACCGGGTCGTAGATGACGCCCGCGATCACGTCGCCGCGATGGCAGGCGGCGATCATCATGCCGAAGAGAGGCAGGCCCGCGACGTAGTTGCGGGTGCCGTCGATTGGGTCGATCAGGAAGGCCAGGTCGGCGTCAACCAGCATGTTCAGCAGCGCGGGATTGCGGGCCGAGGCCTCTTCGCCGATCAGCACGGCGCCCGGATGCAGCTTGGCCAGGCGCGCGGCGATCAGGCGTTCGGCGGCTTCGTCCGCGTCGGTCACGAGGTCGCGGGCGGAGCTTTTGCCGCGCACAGCGCCTTCCGGCAGATTGCGAAAGCGCGGCATGACTTCCGTCTGCGCGGTTTCGGCCAGGATGGCGGCAAGCCGGCGAGTGTCCTCGCGGGTGAAGGTTCTGCTCATACGGACTCGTTCGGTCAGGGAACGCGCAAATCTACCATGCCGGACGCGGGGCGGGATGCCACATATCGGACTCCCGGAAACCCGCGCGCCAAATGCGCGCGGCCCCCGCCGGCAGAAGCGGGCGGGGGCCGCGGCGCGCAAGGGGCCGTCAGGCGCCCAGGTCCACGCAGAGGTACTTGATCTCCAGGTACTCTTCGATGCCGTACTTCGAGCCTTCGCGGCCCAGGCCGGATTGCTTGACGCCGCCGAACGGGCCGACTTCATTGGAGATGATGCCGGTGTTGATGCCGACGATGCCGTACTCCAGCGCTTCGGACACGCGCCAGATGCGGGCGTAGTCGCGGGTGAAGAAGTAGGCGGCCAGGCCGAAGATGGTGTCGTTGGCCATGCCGATGACTTCCGCTTCGGTTTCGAAGCGGAACAGCGGGGCCACCGGGCCGAAGGTTTCCTCGGTCGCGAAGCGCATCGACTGGGTCACGTCGCGCACCACGGTCGGTTCGAAGAAGGTGCCGCCCAGCGCGTGGGGCTTGCCGCCGGCGATGACCTTGGCGCCGTGCGCGGTCGCGTCGGCGATGTGCTCCTGTACCTTTTCCACGGCGCTGCTGTCGATCAGCGGACCCTGGGTCACGCCGTCGGCGAAGCCGTCGCCGACCTTCATGGCTTCGACCTTGGCGACCAGGCGCTTGGCGATTTCTTCGTACACGCCGGCCTGCACGTAGATGCGGTTGGCGCAGACGCAGGTCTGGCCGGCATTGCGGTACTTGGAAGCCAGGATGCCGTCGACCGCGCGGTCCAGGTCGGCGTCGTCGAACACGATGAAGGGCGCGTTGCCGCCCAGCTCCAGCGACAGCTTCTTGATGGTGGGCGCGCACTGCTCCATCAGCGTGCGGCCGACTTCGGTGGAGCCGGTGAAGCTCAGCTTGCGCACCACGTCGCTTTCGCACAGGGCCGCGCCGATTTCGCGCGAGCTGCCGGTGATGACATGGAACACGCCAGCGGGCACGCCGGCTTCTTCAGCCAGCACGGCCAGCGCCAGCGCGGTTAGCGGGGTCTGTTGCGCGGGCTTGACCACCATGGTGCAGCCGGCGGCCAGGGCCGGGCCGACCTTGCGGGTGATCATGGCGGCCGGGAAGTTCCACGGCGTGATGGCGGCGGTGACGCCGATGGGCTGCTTGAGCGCCATCAGGCGCTGGCCGGCCTTGGGGCTTTGCAGGATGTCGCCGTCGATGCGCTTGGCTTCTTCGCCGAACCACTCCAGGAACGAGGCGGCATAGGCGATTTCGCCGGCGGCTTCGGTCACGGGCTTGCCCTGTTCGGACGTCATGATGGCGGCCAGGTCCTGCTGGTTCTGCATCATGAGCTGGGCCCACTTCAGCAGGATCGCGGCGCGTTCCTTGCCGGTCTTGGCGCTCCAGGCGGGCAGGGCGGCCTCGGCGCTGGCGATGGCTTGTTCGGCTTCCTTGCGGCCCAGCTTGGGCACGGACACGATGGTCTTGCCGGTGGAGGGATTGTCCACGGGGATGGACGGGCCATTGCCGGCGGCTACCCACTTGCCGTCGATGTAGCAGGCGTCGCGCAGCAGATCGGGGCGCGCCAGGGGATGGGTCAGTGCGGTCATTGTTGGAGTCTCCTTGAAGGGAAGCGGTGGGCCAGGAAACGCTTGCGGGCGTGGCGGCAGATCCGCTACGCCCGCAAAACTTGTGCCTGCCCGCCGGAATACCGGTAGTTCAGGTCCTGTGCGTCAGGCGGCGAGCGCCTCGGACAGGATGGCCAGCGCGCGATCGAACTGGGCGTCGGGGATGGTCAAGGGGTACAGGAAGCGCAGGACGTTGCCGTACACACCGCAGCTTAGCAAAATCAGGCCCTTTTCGATGGCGCGGGCTTGCACACGCTTGACCGCTTCCGCGTCCGGCTTGCCGGTGGCGGGATCGTTCAGTTCCAGGGCGACCATGGAGCCCAGGCCGCGCACGTCGGCGATGCCCGGCACCTTGGCGCGCAGGCCTTCCAGGTGCGCGCGCAGCTTGTCGCCCAGGGTGACGGCGCGTTCGCACAGCTTTTCCTCGGCGATCACGTCCAGCACGGCATGCGCCGCGGCGACCGCCAGCGGGTTGCCGGCGTAGGTGCCGCCCAGGCCGCCGGCCGCAGGCGCGTCCATGACGTCGGCGCGGCCGACCACGCCCGAGATCGGGAAGCCGCCGCCCAGGCTCTTGGCCATGGTGATCAGGTCGGCCTGGACCGAGTGGTGTTCCATGGCGAACAGCTTGCCGGTGCGGCCGAAGCCGGTCTGGACTTCGTCGGCGATCAGCAGGATGCCGTGTTCGTCGCAGATCTTGCGCAGCGCCGTCATCAGTTCCGGCGGGGTGATGTTGAAGCCGCCTTCGCCCTGGACAGGTTCCAGAATGATGGCCGCGACGCGCTTGGGATCGATGTCGCACTTGAACAGCAGGTCCAGCCCCTTGAGCGAGTCCGCCACGGTGATGGACTGGGTGGCGTTGGGGAAGGGCACGTGATAGATGTCGCCCGGCATCGGACCGAACGACAGCTTGTACGGGGCGACCTTGCCGGTCAGCGCCATGCCCAGCATGGTGCGGCCGTGGAACGAACCCGAGAAGGCGATGACGCCCGAGCGGCCGGTGGCCGAGCGCGCGATCTTGATGGCGTTTTCGACGGCTTCGACGCCGGTGGTGAAGAAGGCGCTCTTCTTCAGGCCGTCGATGGGGGCGAGGCGGTTGATGCGCTCGGCCAGCGAGACATAGCCTTCGTACGGCACGATCTGGTAGGCCGTGTGCGTGAAGTTGTCCAGCTGCGCGGAGACCGCGGCCTTGATCTTCGGGTGCAGGTGGCCCGTGTTCAGGACGGCGATGCCGCCTGCGAAATCGATATATTCCTTGCCATTGGCGTCCCACAGGGTGGCGTTTTCGGCGCGCACCGCGTAGAAGTCGCACATGACGCCGACGCCGCGGGGCGTGGCCAGGGAACGGCGGGTATTCAGGTCCTGATTCTTCATCTCAGCCTCTGCGAGCATGATGGGGCGGGAAAACCTTATTTAATGCTACGATGGCCCCATTTGTGGGAACCACTTTTATAAATCGGGTAGAACCAATTGCGGTCCATAGTCGGTGACTTGCTGCAGCTGCGGCTGGCGGACGGCTCCAGCGAGCCCATGAACAAGCGGCTGTACCGCGGCATCCGGGAAGCCATCCTGGATGGAGCCATTGCTGCGGACTCGCGCCTGCCCGCCTCGCGCGACCTGGCGGCAGAGCTCGGCATCGCCCGCAACACCGTGGTCCACGTCTATAGCCAACTGCTGGCTGAAGGCTACACCCGCAGTCGCCAGGGCAACGGCACCTTCGTCAACGCCTCGGTGCCGGATTCCTACCTGGCCAGCGGCCGGCGCAAGCGCCAGCCGCCGCCCGCGCAGCCGCGCCCGGCGCTGTCGCCGCGCGGCGCCGCCATCGTCGACGGCGTCTCGGCCTCGCCCTACCAATGGGGCGCCTTCATGCCCGGCGTGCCCGACCTGACCGAATTCCCGCACAAGAAGTTCGGCCGCATTTTCAGCGCCCTGTGGCGCAATCCCTCGCCCGACCTGCTGACCTACGCCTACGGCGGCGGGCTGCCGGCCCTGCGCGAGGCGCTGGCGCAGCATCTGGCGCTGACGCGCTCGATCGATTGCGATCCCGAGCAGATCATCATCACCGAAGGTTCGCACCAGGCCATCGACCTGACCACCCGCATCCTGGGCGAAGCCGGCGAGACCGCCTGGGTCGAGGATCCTGGCTACTGGGGCGCGCGCACCGTGCTGCAGGCCAACGGCCTGCACACCGTGCACCTGCCGGTGGACGAGGAGGGCATGCGCCTGCCGGAGACCGTGGGCACGCCGCCGCGTTTCATCTTCGTCACGCCCTCGCACCAGTATCCGCTGGGGCCGGTCATGTCGCTGACGCGCCGGCGCCAGTTGCTGGCGGTGGCGCGGCAAAGCGGCAGCTGGATCATCGAAGACGACTACGACAGCGAATTCCGCTTCTCCGGCCGGCCCATCGCTTCGCTGTTGGGCTTGGAACCCGACGCGCCCGTGATCTACATGGGAACCTTCAGCAAGACCTTGTATCCGGGCCTGCGCGTGGGCTACCTGGTGCTGCCCAAGACCCTGACCGCCGCGTTCCAGGCAGCGCACGCCGAGCTCTACCGCGAGGGCCACCTGATGACGCACGCGGCCCTGGCCACGTTCATCTCGGAAGGCCACTACGCCGCCCACATCCGCCGCATGCGCATGCTGTACGGACGCCGCCGCGCCATGCTGGTCAATCTGATTGAACGCAGGCTGGGGCCGGATTGGCTGCATCGCGACGCCAGCATGGCGGGGCTGCATCTGGTGCTGACGCTGCCCGAGGACATGGACGATCTGCGCGTGGTGGATGTGGCGCGCAGCAAGGGCGTGCTTACGCGCGCGCTGTCGCGCTACTACGTCAACGACGAGGGCCGCCGGCCGGGCCTGCTGCTGGGCTATGCCTGCGTGCCGGAGCACGACATTGCGCGCAAATTCGAGGTGCTGCTGGACAGCCTGAACGAAGTGGCGCGCGCGTCCGTCGCGCTGGCGGCGTCAGGCGGGCGCTAGCGCCGCCGCGAAGGCCGCGGCGTTGCGCATGCCCTGGTCTTCGAAGTTGGTGTTGAACACCGCGTGCGCCTGGGCGCTTTGCGCCGCCAGCCGCGCGAAGCGCTCGGCCAGTTCGGCCAGCTCCTGTTCCGAGTATTCGTATTGGAAGCGGCCCGAGGACGCGGCGCCGGACACGTTCCAGGCGGCCGTATTGCGTCCGTGCAGGCGCAGCAGCGTCAGCTCCGGATGGGTGCACTCCCAGACCGCGGGCACGGTGTTGTCGAAGCCTTGGGGGCTATCGACCACCGTATGGACCACGCCGAGATCGCGTTCGAAGGCCAGGGTGTCCGTGGTGGCGGAGGGCGACTCGAACCAGCTGCGGTGGCGGAATTCCACCGACACCAGGTGTTCTTCCATGCGACGCGCGCAGTCGGCCACCCGCGCCCGGCCGCGCGCGTCGCGCCGGATCCAGGGCGGGAACTGGAAATGCACCGCGCCCAGCTTGCCCGTCATGCGCAAGGGTTCCAGCGCAAGCTGGTAGCGGCGCCAGAGTTCATCGCGCAGGTCGGCGGGCATGCGGTCGTGGTAAATGACGGGTTCCGGCCAATCGGGCAGTTCGCGCCGGATGTCCGCGGGCAGCGCGGATAGCGGCGTCTGATGGCCGGTGAACAGCCGGAAGGCCTTGATGTTGAAGACGAAATCGTCCGGCGTGCGCTGCGCCCACAAGTAGGCGTTTTCGGCCGTGGGCATGGCGTAATAGCTGGAATCGACCTCGGCCATGGGAAAGCGCGAGGCATAGAAGCGCAGCCGCGCTTCGGCGCTGCGGACCTCGGGCGGGTAGAAGCGGCCGCAGGCCAGCAGGGTGGGATCGGTCCAGGAGGCGGTGCCGGTCAAGAGGCGCATGGCCACAGGCGAATCAGACTTTATTGAAAAAATTCTGTATAAATATACAGTGTTCATCCGAAGCCCGGCAATGTCCGGGCTCGCCGTTTTCAGCGGCTGCCTTGCTGCGGCCCCGCCCCATGTCCGACCAAACCGATACGTCCAACCCGTCCGCCGAACGCCCCGATCCCCTGGCCGATCTCAATCCCGCCCAACGCGAGGCCGCCGAATTCGGCGTGGCCGGCGCGCCGGGAGACGACGGCCCCCTGCTGGTGATCGCCGGGGCAGGCTCGGGCAAGACCAATACGCTGGCCCACCGGGTCGCGCACCTGATCCTGAACGGCGCCGATCCCCAGCGCATGCTGCTGTTGACCTTCTCGCGCCGCGCGGCGCTGGAAATGGAGCGGCGCGTGGGCTCGGTGCTGCAGCGGGTGATGAGGCTGCGCGCCACGCAGCAGGCGCCGTCGCTGCCCTGGGCCGGCACCTTCCACGCCATCGGCGCGCGCCTGCTGCGCGATTGCGCGCAACGCATCGGCCTGTCCGAGGCCTTCACCATCCACGACCGCGGCGATGCCGAGGACCTGATGGGCATGGTGCGCCACGAACTGGGCCTGTCGTCCACCAAGTCGCGCTTTCCGCTCAAGGGCACCTGCCTCGCCATCTATTCGCGCGTGGTCAACAGCCAGACCCCGGTGGCCGACGTGCTGAAGACCTCCTTCCCCTGGTGCGCCCAATGGGAAGACGAACTCAAGAACCTGTTCCGCGCCTACGTCGCGGCCAAGCAGGACCAGCAGGTGCTGGACTACGACGACCTGCTGCTGTACTGGGCCGAGATGATGGGCGACCCCGGCATCGCGGCCGACGTGGGCGCGCGCTTCGACCACGTACTGGTGGACGAATACCAGGACACCAACCGCTTGCAATCCGCCATCCTGCTGGCGATGAAGCCCGACGGCCGCGGCCTGACGGTGGTGGGCGACGATGCCCAATCCATCTATTCGTTCCGCGCGGCCACGGTGCGCAACATCCTGGACTTTCCGAACCAGTTTCCCAACCCGGCCAGGGTCATCACGCTGGACCGCAACTACCGTTCCACCCAGCCCATCCTGAACGCGTCCAATGCCGTGATCGGCCTGGCCACGGAACGTTACGCCAAGGACCTGTGGACCGATCGCCAGTCGTCCCAGCTGCCCGAACTGGTGACGGTCAGCGACGAAGCCGGCCAGGCGCGCTGGGTGGCCGACCAGGTGCTGGCGCAGCGCGAAGGCGGGGCCACGCTCAAGTCGCAGGCGGCGCTGTTCCGCACCGCCAGCCACAGCGCCGCGCTGGAACTTGAACTGACCCGCCGCAACATTCCCTTCGTGAAGTTCGGCGGGCTGCGCTTCCTGGAGGCCGCGCACGTGAAGGACCTGTTGTCGCTATTGCGCTGGGCGGAGAATCCGCGCGGCCGCATGGCGGGCTTTCGCGTGGCGCAGTTGCTGCCCGGCATCGGCCCGGCCACGGCGGGCAAGCTGATGGACGCCATGTCCGCCTCCGCCGAACCGCTGCGCGCGCTGCGCGAATTCAAGCCGGGCGCGGCGGCGCAGGAAGAGTGGGGCGCTTTCGCCGATACGTATGCGGCCTTGTGCGACCCCGCGCTGAAATGGCCCGCCGACGTGGACCTGGCCCTGCGCTGGTATGGCGCGCAGCTGGAACGCTTGTATGACGATGCGCGCGTGCGCCGCGCCGACCTGGACCAGTTGGTGCGCATCGCCGCGGGCTACGGCTCGCGCGAACGCTTCCTGACCGAACTGACGCTGGATCCGCCGGACGCCACCAGCGACGAGTCCGGGGCGCCGCATCGCGACGAGGACTACATGATCCTGTCCACCATCCATTCCGCCAAGGGACAGGAATGGAAGGCGGTCTATGTCCTGAACGTGGTGGACGGCTGCATCCCGTCGGACATGAGCACCGGCACGGCCGAGGAAATCGAGGAAGAGCGCCGCCTGCTGTATGTGGCGATGACACGCGCCAAGGAACGCCTGCAGCTCATCGTGCCGCAGCGCTTCTACGTGCACCAGCAGACCGGCATGGGCGACCGGCACGTCTATGGATCGCGCACGCGCTACATCACCAATGCGATGCTGCCGCTGTTCGACCACCTGCCCAAGCTGCCGGACCTGCCCGCCGGGCGCGCCGCGCCGAAGGAGCCTCAAGCGCCCAGCGTGGACGTGGCCAAGCGGGTGCGGAACCTGTTCTCGTAGGCTGGGCTATCATCGGCCGATACGCATAAGCTGTCCGGCAGGGATCGCATTGCAAAAGGGTGTTTATGTCTACTGAAGAACATACCGCCGACGACTCGAAACGAGAGGTCGTCGCATCGATCGCCTATGTGAACGGACGGCGGGAACGCGAGGTTCCCATCGACGAAGTCGCCCAGTACGTCAGCCAGGACCACGGCATGCTGTGGATCGGCCTGCGCAATCCGCGCCCGGAAGTGCTGGCGAAGGTCGCCAGCGAACTCGGCGCCTGCGACAAGAACCAGGAAGAAATGCTGGAATCCCACCGGCGGCCGAAGATCATCGACTACGGCAACATGATCCTCATCGTCGCCATCACGGTCGAGGTCGAGGCCGAGCGCCCCATCTTCGGCGAGACCCAGTTCCTGATCGGCGATGGCTTTTTGGTCACGGTGCGGCGCGGCGCCACCGCCGGCCATAGCCCCTTGCGCGAACGGCTGGAAGCCTCGCCCGACCTGCTCAAGCGCGGCAGCGATTATGTGGCTTCCGAACTGCTGGACTGGCTGGTGGATCGCTATGTCGCGGCCGCCGGCAAGATCGAATCCGTGGTCGAAGGCGCCGAACAGAAGCTGCTGATCCGAGGCGCCAAGGACTCGGACATCCGCAGGCTGTACCGGCAGCGCCGCGACCTGCTGCGCATCCATACCGTGGTGTCGCCGCTGGCCGAAATCTGCCGACGCCTGGCGCGGGTCGAGATGTCCGCGGTGGACGAGCATGCCCGTCCGTATTTCGGCGAGGTCGCCGACCGCGTGCTGCGCGTGGATGAACTTTTCAACTCGCTGCGCGAATCCCTGGCCTTCGCCTTTGAAGCCAGCCTGATGATAGGTCAGGCCGCGCAGAACGACACCACCCGCAAGCTGGCGTCCTGGGCCGCCATCCTGGCGGTGCCCACGGCCATTGCCGGCATCTACGGCATGAACTTTGAATTCATGCCCGAACTGAAATCGCCCTGGGGCTATCCGATCACGCTGGGCGTCATCGTGTCGATCTGTTCGGTCCTGTATTGGCGCTTCCGCAAGTCGGGGTGGCTGTAGCGGGCGACTTCACGCCTCGCCTTTATGGCAAACTGCCTGCGTTTTCCTTCCTGGAGCCTGGCTGGTGCGTGGCAAATCCCCTTTACGCGGCGGCAGCAAGCTGACCGCCCTGATCGTCGCCGTGATCCTTGCGGCGGCAGGCGCCATCGTCAACTGGCTGCAGCCTTCGGGAAGAGAGGGGCAGGACCGGGCTGAACGGCAGGCGCCTTCAGCCCAGGGCCGGCCCGGCGCGACGCTGGCTGGCGGCATTCCGCAGGGCAGCTATACGCTTACCGGCATGATCGTCAACGTGGCCGACGGCGACACCGTGACGCTGCGCGCGTCCGACGGTCAGCACCGCATCCGCATGGACAGTATCGATGCGCCCGAAGAGGGCCACGGGTCCGACCAGCCCGGGCAACCCTATGCCGAGGCCGCGCGCAAGAACCTGGCCGGCCTGGTCGCGGGCAAGACGCTAAGCGCGCAATGCTACGAGAAGGACCAGTACGGCCGGGAAGTCTGCGCCCTGATCCTGGATGACGGCCGTTCGGCCAACCGCCTGCAGGTGGAGGCCGGCTACGCCTGGGCCTATACGGCGCGCCAGGGCGACTACCTGCGCGACAGGGCCATGCCGGACCTGCAGCGCCAGGCCAAGGCGGCCGGGCGCGGCCTGTGGGCGCAGCCCGGCGCCATGCAACCCTGGAAGTGGCGCTACGACTGCTGGCGGCAGCGCCAGTGCGGTTGAACCCGCGCGGGCCGGCCCGGAACGCCGCGCCCGAGCGCCGCCAGCCCTGGGGGATGCCTGGGTATGGTCCCCGGCCCGTGTTTGCTATCCTCTGTCGCAACGATTCGAAGGGAAGGTTTCCATGCGTGCATTGAAGCGGCTCTGGGCGGCGGCCATGCTGCTGTCGCTGGCGTTGGCGGGCTGCTCGCAAGAAAGCCCCATCAACAGCCCCTATCCGTCCGGCGCCGAAAGCCAGAACACGCTGTTTTCCGCCTTCGTCAAGCGATCTCCGAAGTACCTGGATCCGGCCAGCTCTTATTCCGGCGACGAGACCCCTTATACGTACAACATCTATGAGACGCTGTACGGCTACCACTACCTGAAGCGGCCCTACGAACTGGTGCCGCGCGCGGCGGCGTCGATCGACCCGCCCGTCTACCTGGATGCGCAGGGCAATACGTTGCCCGCCGACGCGCCCGGCGAGCAGATCGCGCAAAGCATCTACGACATCAAGATCCGGCCGGGGGCGCGCTACGCGCCGCACCCGGCATTCGCCCGCAAGACCGATGGCAGCTACGACTACTTTCCGCTTGCGCCGGGCGAACTGGACGACAAGTTCTACATTCCCGATTTCCCGCGCACCGGCACGCGCGAACTGACGGCCGACGATTACGTCTACGCGTTCCGGCGCCTGGTCAGCCCGCGCGTGGTGTCGCCGATCTCCAGCCTCATGACCGAGCACGTGACGGGCCTGAAGGAGTATGCGGACCGGCTGCGCCAGCGCGACCAGGCGCTGCGGCAAGACATGCCGGGCGGTGCCGGTGCGCCCTGGCTGGACCTGCGCGAGGCCGACGGCTTTACGGGCGTGCAGGCGCTGGATCCGCACACGCTGCGCATCCGCGTGAACGGCAAGTACCCGCAGTTCAAGTACTGGCTGGCCATGACCTTCACCGCGCCCATCCCCTGGGAAGCGGACCGCTTCTACAGCCAGCCCGGCATGGCGGCGCACGACCTGTCGTTCAATACCTGGCCAGTCGGCACCGGCCCCTACATGCTGGTGGAGTCGCTGCAGAACCGCCGCCACGTGCTGGGCCGCAACCCCAACTTCCACGGCGAACCCTATCCCTGCGAAGGCGAGCCCGGCGACGCGGCCGCGGGGCTGCTGGCCGACTGCGGCAAGCCCACGCCCTTCATCGACCGCGCGGAATTCAGCGTTGAAAAGGAAGCCATCCCGCTGACCGGCAAGTTCCTGCAGGGCTATTACGACGTGCCGCAGATCGAGCGCGGCGAGTACGGCGTGGCCATGCTGGTCGCGGCCGGCGACAGCCAGGACAAGGCGCGCCTGTACAACGAACACGGCATCAAGCTGCCCACGACCGTCGAGACCGCCAACTGGTACATGGGCTTCAACTGGCTGGACCCGGTGGTGGGCAAGGGCGACACGCCGGAGCAGGAAGAACGGAACCGCAAGCTGCGCCAGGCCATCAGCATCGCCTTCGACTGGGAAGAGTACGTCGCGGTGTTCGAAAACAGCCAGGCTTCAGTGGCCTACGGCCCGGTGCCGCCGGGCGTGCTCGGCTACCGCGAACCGCCCGAGGGCGTGAACCCCGTGGTCTACAACCTGGTCGACGGCAAGCCCGTGCGCAAGTCCGTGGACGTGGCCCGCCGCCTGCTGGCCGAAGCCGGCTACCCAGACGGCCGCAACGCCAAGACCGGTGCGCCGCTGGTGCTCTATTACGACTCGATGCAGGGCGGCGGCTCCAATCCGCAGTTCGACTGGATGCGGCGTCAGATGGCCAAGATCGGCGTGCAGCTGGACGTGCGCGCCACCGACTACAACCGCTTCCAGGACAAGATGATGCGCGGGTCCGCGCAGATCTTCCTGTGGGGCTGGAACGCCGACTATCCCGACGCCGAGAACTTCCTGTTCCTGCTGTACGGTCCCAACGCCAAGGCCAAGGGCGGCGGCGAGAACGCGGCCAACTACGCCAGCCCCGAATACGACCGCCTCTTCGAGCAGATGAAGTTCCTGGACGATGGCCCTGAAAAGGAACAGCTCATCGCCAAGATGACCGCCATCGTGCAGCGCGACGCGCCCTGGATGTTCGGCTATTTTCCGATGTCGGGCGGCGCCTACCAGCAATGGGTCGGCAATGCCAAGCCGACCCAGATGGTACGCAATACGCTGCAGTACATGAAGATAGACCCGGTCCTGCGGCAGCAGAAGATCGACGAGTGGAACTATCCGAGGTGGTGGCCCATAGGCCTGTTCGCGCTGTTGCTGGCGCTGGCGATATGGCCGTCGTATGTGGCGCTGAAGCGGCGTGAACGGCAGACGGCATTCGCGCCGGCCCTGGGCAAGGAGCATCAATCATGATCGGCTACGTGATCCGCCGGTTGCTGTACGGCGTGCTGATCCTGATCGGCGTGAATCTTTTCACCTTCATCCTGTTCTTCGCCGTGAATACGCCCGACGACATGGCGCGGCTGGCCATCGGCGGGCAGCGCGCCAACCAGGAAGCCGTGGAGAAATGGAAGGTCGAGCGCGGCTACGACAAACCGCTGTTCTTCAACGCCAAGGCGCAAGGCGCGGCGCAGCTGACCGACACGGTGTTCTACCAGCGTTCGGTGCCTCTGCTGGTCATGGACTTCGGCGCGTCCGACGGCGGACGCGACATCGGCCGCGAGATCAAGACGCGCATGGGGCCCAGCCTGGCGCTGGCGGTGCCTACGTTTTTCCTGGGGCTCTTCGTCAGCATTGTCTTTTCCCTGACGCTGGTGTATTTCCGCGCCACGCGGCTCGATTTCTGGGGCGTGGTGGTCTGCGTGCTGCTGCTGTCCATCTCCAGCCTGTTCTACATCATCGCCGGCCAATGGGTCTTTGCGAAGCTGCTGCGGCTGGTGCCGTTCTCGGGCTTTTCGGGCGGGCTGGACGTGGTCAAGTTCCTGGCGTTGCCGGTGCTGGTCGCGATCGTGTCGCGGCTGGGTCCGGAGGCGCGCTTCTACCGCACCCTGTTCCTGGAGGAGATCGGCAAGGACTATGTGCGCACCGCGCGCTCCAAGGGCCTGGCTGAACGCATCGTGCTGTTCCGGCACGTGCTGCGCAACGCCATGCTGCCCATCCTGACCAGCACGGTGGCCGCGCTGCCGCTGCTCTTCATGGGCAGCCTGATCGCGGAGTCCTTCTTCGGCATTCCCGGCCTGGGCAGCTACACCATCGACGCCATCAACGCGCAGGACTTCTCCATCGTGCGCGCCATGGTGTTCCTGGGCGCCGCCCTCTATATCGTGGGGCTGATCCTGGCCGACATTTCCTACACGCTGGCCGACCCCCGCGTCCGATTCGAGTAGCCGCCATGCCCAAGTTCGTCTTCCTCTGGACCGATATCGCGCTGTGGCTCATGGTGCTGGGCGCGCTGGCCTATGTCTGGCATGTGCGGCGCAGCCCGAACCTGCGCGCGACCTGGGCGCGCGTGGCGCGCGACACGCCCGCCATGTGCTCGGCGGTGATTCTGGCCGCGTTCGTGGTGGTGGGTCTGCTGGACTCGGTGCATTACCGGCCGCTGCTGCCGCCGGCCCCCGGCGCGGCCGCCGACGCACCGCCGGCCTATGCGCCCGCGGTGCGCTCGGCGCTGGACGGGCTGCTCACCGGCTCGGTGCTGACGACGCCGGAAAAGACCTATTCCGAGCCCTTGGCGATACGGCAGTTCACCAAGGAAACCATGCTCGTCAACGACAAGCCGGTGCGCGACTTTCCCCGGCTGCGAGGGGCGGGCGTGCATCTGGAAGACGCCGATCGCGACCACCTGGGCGATGTCGCCAAGCGGCTAGGGCTGGGCCTGGCCGCAGGGCTTGCGGTGTCCGCCGTCGTGATCGGGCTGATGTATGCGGGCTTGGCCAGGCGGCGCGCCGCAAGGGCCGCCGACGAGGCGGCTTCGGACGTGCCCTGGCGCGCCATGGCCGTCACCTTCACGCTGCTGTGTCTGACGGCAGGCGCCTTGGCCGGCCTGTCCAGCGGCTATCACGCGCTGGGCACCGACCGCATCGGCAACGACGTGTTGTGGCAGGCGCTCAAGAGCATCCGCACCGCGCTGGTCATCGGCAGCCTCACCACCATAGCCATGCTGCCGCCGGCCATCGTCTTCGGCATCGCCGCCGGTTATTTCAAGGGCAAGGTCGACGACGGCATCCAGTATCTCTACACCACCATCACCTCGATTCCAGGCGTGCTGCTCGTGGCCGCCTGCGCGTTGATGATGCAGGTGTACATCGACAATCACGCCGACCTGTTCGACACCTCGGCCGCGCGCGCCGACCTGCGGCTGTTCCTGCTCTGCATGATCCTGGGTTTCACGGGCTGGGCCGGGCTGTGCCGCCTGCTGCGCGCCGAAACCCTCAAGCTGCGCGAGCTGGAATACGTGCAGGCGGCGCGGGCCTTCGGTGTCTCGCACTGGCGCATCATGACCCGCCATCTGCTGCCCAATGTGGCGCATCTGGTCCTGATTACCGTGGTGCTGGAATTTTCCGGCCTGGTCCTGTACGAGGCGGTGCTGTCCTATCTGGGCATAGGCGTGGATCCCAGCATGAACTCCTTCGGCTCCATGATCGATGGCGCCCGTCTGGAAATGTCCCGAGACCCGATGATCTGGTGGAACCTCTTGACCGCATTCCTGTTCATGCTGGCGCTGGTGCTGGCCGCCAACCTGTTCGCCGACGCGGTGCGCGATGCCTTCGATCCGCGTACGCGCCGCTACAAGCCTGGCCGCATGGCGCGGTTCGGCCTGTTCGGCCGCGCACCGCGTACGGCCCTGGCGACCGATACGCGCCAGTCCCGTCCGGGAGATGCGCCATGAGCCAGGCTCCCTTGCTTGAAGTGCACGGCCTGGACGTCGATATCGCCGGCGAAAGCGGCATGACGCATGCGGTCAAGCGCCTGCAGTTGGCGATCTCCAGGCGCCAGACCTTTGCGCTGGTCGGCGAATCGGGGTGCGGCAAGAGCATGACGGCGCTGGCGCTCCTGCGCCTGCTGCCCGACGCCGGCCGCATCGTGGGCGGACAGATCGACCTGGACGGAGAAGACCTCAACCGCCTGCCGGAAAGCGCCATGCGCGGCGTGCGCGGCGGGCGCATCGGCATCATCTTCCAGGAGCCGTCCACCAGCCTGAACCCGGTCATGCGGGTGGGCGACCAGATCATCGAAACGCTGATCGCCCATACTCCCTTGCGTGGCGCGGCGGCGCGCGCCCGAGCCGTGGACTGGCTGCGGCGGGTAGGCATCCCGGAGCCCGAGCGGCGCATCGACGACTATCCCTTCCAGTTCTCGGGCGGCCAGAAGCAGCGCGTCATGATCGCCATCGCGCTGGCGGCCGAGCCTGTGCTGCTCATCGCCGACGAGCCCACCACCGCGCTGGATGTGACGGTGCAGGCGCAGGTGCTGGACCTGCTGGCCGACATCCAGCGGGAAATGGGCATGGCGGTGCTGCTGATCACCCACGACCTCGCGGTGGTGAAGAACGTCGCCCATCATGTGGCGCTGATGCGCGGCGGCGAGATCGTTGAAAGCGCCGACGCCGAGGAATTCTTCCGCGCACCCAAACATCCCTATGCGCGGCAGTTGTTCGAAGCGATCCCCACGTTTGAAAAGCGCGGCACGCCGCTCACGGCAAGCGGCCGCGAGGCCATGGCGCGCGACGAGGCCCGGCTGGCCGCCAGCGCGCAGGCGGGCGAAGCGGCAGTGGTGCTGGACGTGCAGGACCTGAAGGTCCATTACCCCGTGCGCAAGGGGCCGCTGCGGCGCATCGCAAGCTGGGTCAAGGCCGTGGATGGCGTGACCTTCACCCTGAAGGCGGGCGAGACGCTGGCCTTGCTGGGCGAGTCCGGCTGCGGCAAGACCACCACGGGCAAGGCGCTGCTGCGCCTGATCGACGGCGCGCGCGTTTCAGGCCGGGCCATGCTGCAAGGGCAGGACGTGCTGTCCGCGGACCGGCGCACGCTGCAGCGCCTGAGGCAGGACATCCAGATCGTGTTCCAGGATCCCTATGCCTCGCTCGACCCGCGCATGCGGGTGGGCGACATCCTGGATGAGGGGCTGGCGTCCCTGCGCAGCGGCATGGACAAGGAATCGCGCCGCACGCACGCCGCAAGGCTGATAGAGCGTGTGGGCCTGCCGTCCAATACCCTGGCGCGCTATCCGCATGAATTCTCGGGCGGCCAGCGTCAACGGATCGCCATTGCGCGGGCGCTGGCGGTCGAGCCCAAAGTGTTGATCTGCGATGAGCCCACATCGGCGCTGGACGTTTCCGTGCAGGCCCAGATCCTGGACCTGCTGCGCGAGCTGCAGGCAGAGTTGGGCATCGCCTACCTGTTCATCACGCACAACTTCGGCGTGGTCGAATATCTGGCGGACCGCATCGCCGTCATGGACGGCGGGCGCATCATCGAATTGGGACAGGCCGATGCGGTTCTGCACGAACCGCGCCAGGACATGACGCGCAGGTTGCTGGCCGCGGTGCCGCGCCTGCACTTCGGGCCGCGCGAAGCGGCCTGATCCGGCGTTCGAAGCAGCGGGGGCAGAGGCCTCCGCCGTCTTGCTACCCGGCCTGATGCGCGCTGCCTGTCTCCAGCCAGGCCAGGGTGTCGCGCTTCAGGTTGCGGCCGCAACGCGTCAGGAACGCATGCACTGCCTCCAGTTCCGCGGTGTCATACCCGCGCGCCGTCGTGGCGATGGCCTCGGCGATCCACTGCCGTTCCTGCGCCAACGCCTGGCACGATTCCTCGACCGGCCGGATCACAATCATCCGGCGGTCCAGCGGGTGGCGGCCGCGCTGGACATAACCGGCCGCCTCCAGCCGGTTGATCAAGGCGGTCGCGCCGCCGGAGCTGATGCCCATCAACTGAGCCAGATGGCCGGTTGGAAGGGCATCGAACTCCATGACCAGCTCCAGCGCCTTCAGATCCGCCAGGGGAATGCCCAGCTTCTCCGCCAGGGCCGACTGGCATGCCGCGTTGTAGGCGGCGAACTGCCGGCCCAGCAGCAGGACGATTTCGTCCAGCATGCCGGACCGCCGGTTGCTTACTGCTGATTCAGCCATGCCGGTCACATGCTCGTGGTGAAAGTAGGTCTGTTGTTGCAGCATGATGTGGGTTCCTGGCGGTTGCGATGGATTACTTCTTGCCGGCCAGGCCACCGAGCAGTCCGCCCAGCAGGCCGCCGTTGGCGGTCCCGCCGGAAGATCCGCCCGCCGCCGTGCCGCCCGTCAGGCTGCCCGTCACCCCGCCCAGCAAACCACCGAGCAGTCCGCCGTTGGCCGCGCCGCCGCTCGTGCCGCCCGATCCTCCCGAACCGGCGGGTGCGCCTGCGGCAGCGCCCGCGCCGGCCCCGGCGCCGGCCGCGACGTTTACGCCTCCGACCAGCCCGCCCAGCAGGCCGCCGCCG